>NZ_JAPLAI010000013.1:0-5930 GCF_026393345.1 Microbacterium sp. | reverse complement strand
CCCCGAGGGCACCCGCAACGGCCTGCTGTTCTGGGCGGTGTGTCAGGCGCTGCGCGACGGGCACGACGCGCTGACGTTCGATCTCCTAGAGGGTGCAGCGGTAGTCGCGGGCCTAACCGAGACCGAGGCGCGCCGCACGATCGCAAGCGCGCGCAGGACGATGGGCGCGGCATCGTGAGCGTGCCCGGAGTCCCGCCGAGCGTCGAGCCGCTGCCCGATCCCTCGGTTGTGTGGTCGAGCGATCGGCCTGAGCTGGCAGCGCTGCTGTATGAGGCTCGCAGGCGTATCGCGTCACCGTGGGCGCTACTCGCGGCGGGTATCTGCCGCTCTCTGCTCACGATCCCGCACACCGTCCGATATCGCTCGGCGCTGCACCCCGAGGGCACCCCGCTGAATCTTGCCGTGGCACTCGTGGGCCGGTCGGGGGCGGGTAAGTCCACCGCCATTCGGGGCGCAGCTGGTGCGGTGGTTTTCGCCGGGGAGGACGTGCCTGACACCGCGCATGCGCGCAGCGGTGAGGCTATCGCCACGATGCTGGGCAGGGTCCAAACGGCGAAGGGCGAAGATCCGGTGCTGGTGTTCGCGCGGCTAGATCATGCCGTGTGGCTGCACTGGGATGAGGTCGGCCAACTCGCGCAGCAGGGAGATCGCACCGGCTCGACCATGCTCGAAACGGTCAAGTCCGTTACCTCGGGGGAGACCCTTGGGGGGCAGAACGCGAAGGGTGACGGCGTGACGATCCCTGCCGGGTCCTACCGCGCAGTGCTCACGATCGGAGTCCAGCCGCGTCGGGCGGGGCCGCTGCTCAGTGAGGGTGCGGTAGCTGGCGGGCTGGCAGCGCGTTTCGTGTGGCTGGTCGCTGAGGACGCCGAAGCCGCCGGCGCGCCGCGTCCGAGCACCGAGCACCCGCCCGTGCAGGTTCCCCTCTCGCAGTGGGATGGGGTGCGCTTCGTGGACGCGCTGCCCGAGATGGACACCGCACATGAAGCGGATACGCGCGCAGCTCACCGAGGGGAGCGAGACCCGATCAATAGCCGTGTTCTGCTGAACCGCGCGATCATCGGCATAGCCCTGGCGAACATGGCAGGCAGATCGCACCTGACGCCCGAAGATTGGCACCTGGCGGGCGGAGTGCTCGCGCATTCGCTAGACACGCTCGACGCGGTAGCGGAGGAGCTGGCCGAGCCGGATGAGGCCGAGCGGGCACGCGGGCCGCAGATCGAGCAGCGTCTGCGCGAGCGCATGGCAGAGATGCAGGCGCAGGGTGTGCCGTTCTATGAAGCGCGGCGCAAGCTGTCGAGAGCGCAGGGGGATCGGCTTACCGAGCTGCTGCACGCCGAGCAGTTTGCGCCCTGGTGATTCAGCGTGCTAGGGTCGGTCGCACCGTGGGGACCTTATAGGGGGGTCAGGGGGGAGGTATATCTACTAGCGGTAGATCATTCCGCAAGTAGGTGAGCAAGAGTCCTCCGCCCTCTACACGGGTCGGCCTCACGACCCGAGACCAGACGACGCGCCTCGCAGCGCCGGCAGAACAGCCGAGCTGCGAGGCGCATCGTCGTGTGGCGGTATGGTGTGGCGGTAGGTGTGGCGGCGGTGTGGCGGTGAGTATCACGCAAGAAAAGTCCTGGTCAACCGGCATTTATTGCCGAACTGTGGCGGTGTGGCGGTGTGGCGGCGCGGTCCCACTCTGACGCACCCCGTTTTTTCTGAGAGAGGCACCCCCACACCCCGCCCCAGTTCTCATTCTCACCGGGAGAATGCCTGAAATATCCGGGTAGACCACAACGGTCACCGAGTGCTCGGTGAGACCGCGCGGCGCTTGCGCGAGGGAAGATGACCGCGCGGTAGGACCGGCGTGCCCAGACCGCGCGGGCACCAGAGCGCCAGCGCCATGCATACTGGTCGAGTGGGGACGACGGACGTGGACCGGGAGATTTCCGCCGCGGTTCGAAGCTTGGACCCTGCGGCGTTCACGAGCATCCACATACTGGATCGCGTCCCCGCGATCTTCGACGATCGTGCACAGTACGCGGCGTGGCGGTCAGACCTTGGCGCGGAACTCGAAGTCGATCCGCTGTGCGTGGTGGTTGTCGGTAGTACAGCGGTTGGTGTCAGTCTCTCGCCGAGGCCGGACAAGCGTTTTCGTCCTTATCACGACGACTCGGATGTGGACGTTGCAGTGATATCGCCCCGACACTTCGATGAGGCCTGGCGGTGGTTGCGTGCGCTTGGCCCGCTCGACGCGCTGAAAGGTCGCCCCGATGAAGCGGATCTGCTGGGCTGGCACCGGCGAAGCCTCGTTTTCGATGGCACGATCGCGACCGACCGCCTCCTGCCGTACTTGCCCTTCGGAGCGGTCTGGCAATCGGCTCTCGGGCGCGCATCTCGGCGTCCGCCTACGCTTGATCGCGACGTGAAGGCGCGCATCTATCGAGATTTCGAATCGCTACGTGAGTACCACCGTCGCAACGTAGAGTCGCTGAGGGCCAGCCTTCAGCCGGAACCACCCCCCAGTGAACCGATGGTGGCGACGGGCCAGGAGGCGGAGACGCAATGACAACAACCACGAGCAATCAGCGATTCCTGTCGGCGACGATGCACACAGTGTCCTGGTTTTGGAAACGGTTCAAGGCCGAGGAACTGATTCTCCAGCCGCCGTTCCAACGCAACCCCGTGTGGGGTGAAAAGCAAAAGGCGGCATTGATCGACACCATCCTGAAGGGGTACCCGATCCCTGAGCTTTACCTTCAGACGACGGTCGACGCGAGTGGTGACGAGAAACACGTCGTGGTTGACGGGCAGCAGCGCATCCGTGCGTGCTTAGAGTTCCTCTCGGACGATTTCGCGTTAGGGGAGGACTCCGGCACGCTCGCCGGCTCGACGTTCGAGGACTTGTCACCTGAACAGAAGCAGACCATTTTCGAGTACAAGTTCGTCATCCGAGAACTACCGGCCCTGTCAGAGCCTGAGATCCGTGAAATATTCGGGCGGCTCAACCGGAACAACGTGGTGCTCAACGCACAGGAACTGCGCCATGCCACCTATTGGGGCGAGTTCATCTCTTCGATGAAGGCGGTCAGTCAGAACGAGTTCTGGGTTACGTCAGGAATCTTCACGGTGAACGATATCCGTCGCATGCTGGACGTCGAGTTCATTAGTGAGATCTCAGTTGCCCGCCTATACGGGCTGCAGAACAAGAAGACGACGCTAGACAAGTTCTACAAGTCCTTTGAAGTCGAGTTCCCTGACCGGGCACAGATCGAGCGCGACTTCGCGACGGTCTTGGGCGAACTTGCACAGATCCTCGACTGGCCCACGAAAACGCGATGGAAGGGAAAGACGGACTTCTACACTCTCTTCCTCGTGTTGGCCAAACGCGAAGGTGAGATGCCCTTCGATCGTGAGACCCGGGACACGCTCGCTAGCAGGCTGCGAGTGTTCTCCGACTCGGTCAGCGCCTACCTATCGGACCTGACGCCAGCGGAACAGCTTCTACAAGCTCGCGGCTACGCGCGCGGCGTGCGCGCATCGAGTGACCTCGGTAGCAGGCGAATCCGCGACACGGCGCTTGAGAGCTATCTGTTCGACCTCCCGTACATACCTCCGGCAGACGTGGTGGAAGAATTCGTGGCTGGGCTTGACCCCGACGGCGACGATGTTGGTGATGATGATGATGATGGTGATGATGATGATGAGGTCACCATCGCTTAGTCGTACGAGATCGCCTCTGTCTGCTGCTGGGGTCGAGTCACGACGCCGCGTGTCAAGCCCGAGCTTCTCGCGCGAACGATAGCGTCACTGCATGCCGGGAACGATCGAACCTCTTCGCGATGGGCCGAAGGCCAAAGTGCCAGAGGTCCGCAATGCGTACCGATTTCTCAACGGCACACATGGTTCCGTCGCGGGAATCGTCAGCGCGTCACAGCGACTCTCCGACATACGACGCGTCGCTAACAAGACCACCGTCGGACGTCTGGCGAGTGAGGAAGTTGACCTCCTACGTTCGGCCATAGTGATGACCTCCAGCGGCATCGACGCATCGATGCAACGCATCATCTGGGATGCCGGCCGGTACCTCATCCCCATCGGCGGGACCGCCGCACGTGCTCAGTACGAGGCTGAGCTCAAACAGGCGCTTTCTGGGAAGGACAAAGTCGATGAGGACTTGAAGCGTGCGATCATCGGCGCTGAGCCTGCCGAACATCTGCTGGTGTACTACCTGCGTATGAAGACGAAGGCGAGCTTCCAGGGCAGCGGCGACTTGAAGAAGCGGGTTCGAAACGCCTTGGGCGTCCCGAACTCAACTGTGCCCGATGCAACCCTCGAATCTCTCGATCCGTTCTTCAAGGCTCGGAACAACATCGCGCACTCAATGGACTACGAGCGCCCTGACGAGTCAGGCCGGCGCGCACGCGTGCACCGCTCGGTCGATGACGTGACCTCAATGTGCAACAACGCCCTTGGCATTGCGGCGGACCTGCTGCACGCGGTCTCCGATGTCATCGTGGCCAACAGGCCTGTTCGCTGAGGTGCGATTGCAGCCCAAACGAGCGCGCGGCGCACGGCTGTAGCGCCACCCAAGCATCCGCGCGGCTCACTCAGTCCGACATGGCGGCGCAGGCACTCGCGGGGCACTCTGAGGGCACTACGCCGGCACTCACGGGCACTCCGACACGGTAAACAGTGGTCAAGTGTGGTGAAAGATCGACTACGCTAATGCCAGGTCAGAGGGCGGTTTGCCCCGAGATTTCAAGCAACCAGCCACGGGCACATAACGTGCAGGGGGTCAGGGGTTCGAGTCCCCTCAGGTCCACCAGACGACGCTTACTCGAACCATCGACCAAGTTGATGGCGGTGAGGGTGGCGTCAGTTTCAACCGAAGTCAGCCAGGCTTGCGATTCATCGCTGGCCTGGCTGTTTTCGATTGTGGCGTGCATCTCGCGTGCCCAGGCGCGCTGGGCTTCGATGAGCAGCTGTGCGGGCTCGGTGAGTTCGGACTCGACCCGATTCTCGTCAAGGACCCAGAGGTGCTCGAAGATTGCCTGGTTCAGTTCACGGCGCATCTGGTCGTCGGCGTTCAGATACAGCTCGCGGGGGTTTGCGAGCAGTGCCAGCCAGCCGCGGATGTAGTCAATGCGGTAGTAGGGCTGTCTTGCGAGCTTCAGGACCCGGCACGACACCGTGACGGGGATCCCCGCCTCGGCGAGCTCGGCAACGAGCGGGTACGTCATTTTGGGGAGCCACCCAGTTTCAGGTTCGCCTGCGACAGATATGCCGCTGCCTTCCTGAGGACTTCGTTCTCCTGCTCGAGGAGACGGTTACGGCGGCGCAGCTCTCGCATCTCGGCGGCCTCGTCTGCCGTCTGACCGGGACGCTTGCCTTCCTCGACATCTGCTTGGCGGAGCCAGTTCTGCAGCGTCGCCTCGCTGACTCCGAAGTCAGTGGCGATCTGCTTGATGGTGACGCCGCTCTCACGGCGGCGGGCGACCGCGACGACGTCTTCGCGGAACTCTCTCGGATAGGGACCGGGCATGATGACATCCTTCCCGCCAGCGCCTCCCGGCACTAACGATCAGTTGTCACCGATCCGTTCCTCACGCCCGATCGTCATCGTCAGCTCCGCATCCGCGAGAGCCCGCGGTGATGGCGGTCGACGCACCCACTCATAGTAGCCAGACTTCGAGACGTTCAGGAACCGGCAAGCCACCACGACGGGAACACCGTCCGCGGCGAGCTCCTGGACCAGCCGGAACCCTATTTTGGGAGCACGTTCTCCCTCGCGAAGTAGGCCGACGCGCGCTTGAGGATCTCAATCTCCATCTCCAGCACACGGTTCCGGCGCCGCAACTCGACAAGCTCACGGTGCTCATCGCTGGTCATGCCGGGCTTGCGGCCAGAGTCGACCGCGTCCCGATTCATCCAGTTCCGCA
>NZ_JAPLAI010000040.1:61895-69788 GCF_026393345.1 Microbacterium sp. | reverse complement strand
GTCAACGACCCGCTGGCCGACTGAGCATCGTCGCGGTCATCGCGCGAGCGGGAAGTCCGTCCCAATACGCCCGACTCCCAGCCACTCGGCGGTCCCCCACTACGGCTATAGCGCGAGTTCCAACTCCGCAACATGCCAGTCCGACCCCGCAGGCCGCGTCAGCGCGCGCGGATCGCCGCGCACCCACAGGCACGCCGGGGCGTGATCCTCGAGGTCGTCGAGGGCGAGCGGCCAGTCCGCATCCTCGGGGGTGAGCAGGCGCGCACCGACCCGCTCCGCCCGTCGGAACGGTTCGGTCAGCGCATCTGCCGTCAGGCGGGGGCGCCACCGCCGCTGCGCCTCGACCAGCGCGTCTCGCGGCAATCCGGTCGCCGCTGCGGCGGCGGCCACCTCGTTCCGCAGGACGACGCGGTGATAGGCCTCGACCGGGCCGTAGGCGCGCCGGAGCGCCCCGGCAACCCCGTCGCCGGGCTCGGTCAGCACGCACCACAGCGCTCGCGCCGCCCGCTGCAGCGTGGCCTCGCCGTCCGGGGGCCCCGCGAGGTGGAGCCCCGCGCCCACCCGCGCGACGAGGTCCGATAGCGCCCATCGATCCGTCATGTCTCGATTCCCTTCTTCAGAAACAGGGCACGGCCGATGTCGTGCGCGTTCGGGCGGTCGCGTTCGGCGAGGTCCGCCAGGGTCCAGGCGACGCGCAGCACCCGGTCGTATCCGCGGAGCGTCAGTGCGCCACGCTCCAGCGCCGCATCCAGCGGGCGCCGCACCTCGGGCGGCGGGGAGACGGGCCCCTCCCGCAGCCAGGCGCCCGCCACCTCGGCGTTCCGCCGCCAGGGGGTGCCGCGCAGGCGCCGCTCGGCGCGCGCTCTGGCCGCGACGACCTGCGCGCGGGCGTCGGCCGACGAGACGCGGTCGCCGGGATCGTGTCCCCGGGCGCGGGACACCCGCCGCAGCTGCAGTTCGATGTCGACGCGGTCGCGCAGCGGTCCGGACAACCGGCCGATGTACCGGCGAATCGCCATCGGTGGGCACTCGCAGGTCGCCCCACGCACTCCGTAGTTGCCGCAGGGACAGGGGTTCGTGGCGAGCACGAGCTGGAACCGGGCGGGGAACCGAGCCGACATTCCGGCGCGGTGGATGTCGATCCAGCCGCGCTCGAGCGGTTGCCGTAGCGCGTCGAGGACGGATGCGGGGAATTCGCCCGCCTCGTCGAGGAAGAGGATGCCCTCGCTGGCGCGCGCGATGGCTCCGGGCCGGATCCCCCGCGAGCCACCGCCGACGAGCGCGACCATGCTGGCGCTGTGGTGGGGCGCTTCGATGGGTGGCAGGCGGCTGAGCGCGGTGACGGCGACACCGGAGACGGAACGGACCGCCGCCACCGCCAGCGCGGCCCGATCGTCGAGTTCGGGCAGGATGCCGGGCAGGCGGTGCGCCAGCATGGTCTTTCCCGCGCCGGGTGGTCCGCTCATGAGCAGGTGGTGTCCGCCGGCGGCGACCGCGATGAGTGCGGCGACGGCCTCGCGCTGCCCGACGACGTCGGCGAGTTCCGGGGCCGGTGCGGGGTCGTCGACCGTCATCCCGTGCCGCACGGGTTCGCGCTCCGGCACCGCCACGTCGGCGCCGTGGAGGCGCGCCACCTCGGCCAGCGTCACGGCGCCCACGACCTCGATGTCGGGGACGAGGGACGCCTCAGCCAGATTCGCGTGCGGCACCACGATCCGCGCTCGTCCGGCACGTGCCGCCGCGAGGGCCGCCGGCAGCACACCGGGGACCGGGCGCAGCCGGCCGTCGAGCCCCAGTTCACCGAGATGCACGGTGTCGGCGAGCGAGTCGCGACGCAGCCCGCACTCCCCCGCCAGCGCCGCGATCGCGACCGCGAGGTCGAAGCCGGACCCGTGCTTGGGAAGGCTCGCGGGCGACAGGTTGACGGTCAGCCGCCGCCGCGGGAGCGGCAGTGCGGAGTTTGCGCAAGCGTTGTGCACGCGCTGCACGGCCTCCGACAGCGCCCGGTCGCCGAGTCCGATGATGCGGAACTCGGGGGTCTGCGCCGACACATCGGCCTCGACCTCGACGAGCGTCGCATCCACGCCGAGGAGAGCGACCGACCACGTGCGGGCGACGTTCATCGCAGATCTCGCAGGTGCTCGAGCGTGAACGGGTCGGTGCCCAGCAGCGACACCGCATCCACCCGCATCCGGCGCCCCCGGGCGTGCTCCGGGTGGGCCGCGCACCAGGCGAGGCCAAGCCGCCACAGTCGCGCGCGCTTCCGCGCGTCGACCGCCTCGAACGGATGCCCGAACCGGTCGCTCGTGCGGGTCTTGACCTCCACCACGACGAGTTCCGCTCCGTCAACGGCGACGATGTCGAGCTCACCGCCGGGACACCGCCAGTTGCGGGCGAGGACCGTCCACCCCTGGCGGGTCAGGAAGGCGGTGGCGGCGTCCTCACCGCGTCGACCGAGCTCGTCCTTGGCTGCCATGCGGCAAGCCTGCGGCGACGTCCGTCACCGGCATCGACGCTGGACCGCATCCGTGGACGGTGCGGATGGGGAGCGCACCTGGGGAGGAACGGTGCTCAGGTGTCGAGCGAGAGTTCCTCGGGCAGCTGGAAGTCGCGCCGGGTGAGCTCCTCCACGTTGACGTCCTTGAACGTCAGCACCCGCACCGACTTCACGAACCGGTCCGCGCGGTAGATGTCCCACACCCACACGTCGGTCATCGAGATCTCGAAGTAGAAGTCGTGCTCGGTGTCCCGGCGCACGACGTTCACCTCGTTGGCGAGATAGAACCGCCGCTCGGTTTCGATCACATATTGGAACTGCGAGACGACATCCCGGTACTCCCGGTACAGGGCGAGCTCGAGCTCACGGTCGTAGTCCTCGAAGACGTCGTCATCCATGGTGACTCCAGACTAGAACAGCGTGGGCGCGTCGGCGATCGCCCAGCTGGACCGATGGTGCGTGCTCAGGCCGTGTTCGCGGATGGCGATGCGGTGATCGGCGCTCGCGTAGCCCTTGTTCCGCTCCCACAGGTACATGGGTGCGCTCTCGTGCAGCGCCACCATGTGCGTGTCACGGGCGACCTTCGCGACGACGGATGCGGCGGCGGCGCTGGCGCAGTCGCGGTCGGCCTTCACGACGGGCTGCACCCGGCAGCCGACCGAACCGATCAGGGAGATGTAGTCGTGGTTGCCGTCGAGCAGCACGATCGCGTCGTCGAACACGACACCCTGCGCGACGAGTCCGGCCAGCGCCCGGTGCGCCGCGAGGCCCAGGGCGCGGATGATGCCGACCTCGTCGATCTCGGTGGACTCGGCCCAGCCGACCGCGGAGGCGTCGACCCATGCAGCCGCCCGCTCGGCGACGGCGGCGCGCCGCGGCTCGGCGATGAGCTTCGAATCGCGGAGGCCCTCGGGCACGCGCCGCCGGGTGTGCCGCGCGGAGAGGACGGCGGCGCCCACCGCGACCGGGCCGGCGAGAGCGCCGCGACCGACCTCGTCGCAGGCGATGACGATCGGGTGGTCGCGCAGCAGCTGCCGCTCACGGCGGAGGGTGGGTTCGACGACGGTCACGGCGCAGCCGTCTCGGTCGCCGGCACCCCCGCGAACACCGGGTGATGGGAGTCGATCAGCCCGAACCGGTCGAACGGCCAGGTGACGATGAAGGCGCGGCCCACGACGTTCTCCAGCGGCACGAAGCCCTTGCCGGGCTGCTCCTGGTTGTACCGCGAATCCTTCGACCGGTACCGGTTGTCACCGAGGACCCAGAGTGAGCCCTCCGGAACCGTGACGTCGAAGTCGATCGCGGATGCGGCCGCTCCCGGTTCCGGGAGCAACAGGTACGACGTCTCGTCGATCGCCGTGCCGTTGACGGTGATCTGGCCCAGCTCGTTGCAGCAGACGACATGGTCGCCCGGCAGTCCGATGATGCGTTTGATGAGGTGGTCGTCGCTGTCGGAGGCGGTGAGCCCGACGAGCGAGAGCACCCAGTCCACGGCGGCGGCGAACGGGTTCATCGGCGCCTCGAGCGTCGCACTCACGCCGAGCCAGCCGCCGGGATCGCGGAAGACGACCACGTCCCCGCGGTCGTAGCCGCCGAAGCGCGGGGTGAGCTCGTCCACGAGGATGCGGTCCTGCTCCATGAGGGTGTTCTCCATGGAGGCCGACGGGATGTAGAACGAGCGGACGAGGAAGGTCTTGACCGCGAAGGATACGACGAGGGCGATGAGGACGATGATCACCACGTCGCGGAGGAACGTGAGTGTGCCGCGGCGCTTCTTCTCCTGCCCCACTTCCGTCGGGGCGGGCGTCGCGTCCATGCTCATGCGATAGTCCTTCATGCGGCGGGGGCGGCAGCCGCAGCATCTAGCGTCGCACATGCCAGCCCGGTGCTCGTGCACGGCAGACGAAAAGACCCCGGGACCGTGAGGTCTCGGGGTCTTTTCAAGGGAAGACGACTCAGCGGTCGCGCTTCTCCTTGATCTTGGCCTTCTTGCCGCGGAGGTTGCGGAGGTAGTAGAGCTTCGCGCGACGGACGTCACCGCGGGTGACGACCTCGATCTTGTCGATCACGGGCGAGTGCACCGGGAAGGTGCGCTCCACGCCGACCTGGAAGCTGATCTTGCGGACGCAGAAGGTCTCGCGGACGCCGTCGCCGGAGCGACCGAGCACGACGCCCTGGAAGATCTGGACTCGAGAGCGGTTGCCCTCGGTGATGTTCACGTGCACCTTGACGGTGTCGCCGGGGCCGAAGTCCGGGATGTCGGAGCGGAGCGATGCCGCGTCGAGGGCGTCGAGAATCTGCATGGTCTGTCTCTCTGCAACCGCCACAGGTCGGCGGCGGAACGTAGGCTTTCACGGATGTGTGTACCCGGCGCCGATCACGCGTGGTGTTCGACGGGCTCCCCTGTGGCAGAGCCGGGCCAGGGCACAAACGCCCATTCTGCCACGGCCGGGGGCCACGACCAAACCGGGGCGACCGCCTCAGTCCTGCGGGTGCCGCGTCTCGGTCACGACGATGACCTCCGGGGCAACGGTCGGCGTCTCGCGCCGCTGCGGCGGCAGATAAGCCGTGCCGTCGATCGTGTGCCGTAGCAGGGTGCGCGGTCGCGCCTCGCGCCACAGCTGCGTCAGCGTGAGCCAGAACAGAGCGATTCCGACGACCACAGTGAGCACGAACAGCGGCGCCCACCACGTCTGCGCGTAGAACCCCAAAGCAATCGTGAGCACGTGCCAGGCGCCGAAGCCGGCCACATCCGTCCACGAGACCGCGCGCTCCGCCCGGACCGTGGGTCGCGCCCGCACCAGCAGCGCGAGGGCGAGCTGGCCGAGGAACACCGACGGGATGGCGAGGAACAGGACCCAGACGAAGGCCCACCCGCCCGCATTGAACACGCCCCAACCGACGAACAGCCACAACGGCAACACGAACGCGGCGGGGATCAGCCATGCGAAGAATGCGCGCCGGATCCACATGGCACCGATGGTACGCGGCCGCGGCGGGCCCGGGCGTGCCGGGGCCCGATCTCACCGCATCCGCACAGGCACCCGCCGTTGCCACCGATCCGCGAGAATGGGAGGGAGAGAAGGAGCACCATGATCGAACTGCGCACCCCGGCCGAGATCGAGCAGATGCGGCCCGCGGGCAGGTTCGTCGCCGAGGCACTCGCGACGCTCCGCGACGAGACCCGGGTCGGCACCAATCTGCTGTCGCTCGATCGCCGCGCACACGACATGATCCGCGCCGCCGGCGCCGAGTCCTGCTACATCGACTACCACCCGTCGTTCGGCGCGAGCCCGTTCGGCAAGGTGTTGTGCACGTCCGTCAACGACGCCGTGCTCCACGGCCTCCCCCACGACTACACGCTGCGCGACGGCGATCTGGTGTCACTGGACTTCGCAGCGTCGATCGACGGGTGGGTCGCCGACTCCGCGGTGTCGTTCGTCGTGGGTACCCCGCGCGACGAGGACCTGCGCCTGATCGAGACCACGGAGCGGGCCCTGGATGCGGCGATCGCCGCGGCGACGGTCGGGCACAAGATCGGCGATCTGTCGGCGGCCATCGCCGAGGTGGCGCACGGCGAGGGCTACTCCATCAACACCGATTTCGGCGGCCACGGCGTCGGCCGCGTCATGCACGGCGACCCGCACGTGCCGAACGACGGCAAGGCCGGCCGCGGCTACCCGCTGCGACCGGGCCTCGTGATCGCGATCGAACCGTGGTTCCTGGCCACGACCGATGAGCTCATCACGGACCGGGACGGGTGGACGCTGCGGAGCGCCGACGGATCGCGAGGCGCGCACTCCGAACACACGGTCGCCCTCACCGACGACGGCCCGGTCGTGCTGACCGACCGCTCGTTCCTCGGCGTCGACTGAGTCGCGTCAGTCGGCCAGCAGATCGGGGCGGCGCTCGCGCGTCCGCTGCAGCTGCTGCTCGCGCCGCCAGTCGGCGACCCGCCCATGGTGACCGCTGAGCAGCACGTCCGGCACCTCGTAGCCGCGCCAGGCGGCGGGCTTCGTGTACGAGGGGTACTCGAGCAGTCCGTCCTCGTAGGATTCCTCCACGAGCGAGGCCGGGTTTCCCACGACGCCCGGGATGAGCCGGCCGACGGCCTCGATCATCGCCATCGCGGCGACCTCGCCGCCGTTGAGCACGTAATCGCCGAGGCTGACCAGCCGCACCTCGCCAAGCGTCGCGGCATAGCTGAAGACGCGCTCATCGATGCCCTCGTAGCGGCCGCAGCCGATGATGAGGTGCTCGCGCTCGGACCATTCGCGCGCGGTCGCCTGGGTGAACCGCTCCCCCGCGGGCGAGGGGAAGATGATGGTGGGGCGGGATGCGGCGTCGGCCACGATGGTGTCCAGTACCTCGCCCCAGGGCTCGGGCTTCATGACCATCCCGGCGCCACCGCCGTAGGGCGTGTCGTCAACCGTCCGGTGACGGTCGTGCGCCGCGTCCCGCAGGTCGTGGACGCGCACGTCCAGGAGGCCCCGGTCGCGGGCCTTGCCGAGCAGCGACACCTCGAGCACGTCGAAGAAGCCGGGGAAGATCGTGACGACGTCGACGCGCACGGGCTCAGTCCTCGGAGCGGTCCGGAGTTGTGGCCTCGGCCGCATCCTCGTCGGCGGCGACCGGCTCGTCGTCCTCGTCGTCGTCGGCAGGGAGGTCCTCGATGAGGCCCGGTGGCGGCGTGATGACGACACGGCCGGCCGCGATGTCGACCTCCGGGACGATCGCCTTGACGAACGGGACCAGCACCTCGCGGTCGTCGTGCGAGATGATCAGCAGGTCCTGGGCCGGCAGATGGTCGACGCGGACGACGCGGCCGATGCGGGCGCCGTCGCGGACCACATCGAGCCCGACGAGCTGGTGGTCGTACCAGGCATCATCCTCGGCGACGGCGGCGTCGGCGTCCTCATCGATCCACAGGATCGCGCGGACGAGACTCTCGGCGCCTTCGCGGTCGTCGACGCCGTCGAAGAAGACGACGGGGTGGGAATTCATCCAGCGGAACTCACGGACCGTGACGGTCTTGCCGAACCAGGTCGACGAGTCGGGCACCTGCAGGGTGAACACCGCGCCGGTGGTGAACCGACCGTCGGGATCGTCGGTGTAGAGCTCGAGCTTGAGAGCTCCCTTGAGACCGTGGGCCTTGACGAGGCGGCCGACCCGGAGCTGGGTCTTGCCGGTGCGAGGCGCGCGCGCGGCAGCGCCGTTCGCCCGGGGGGACGACGAGGAGGAGTCCATCAGTCGTCGGCGACGTCGATGCGGATGCGGCCGGGAGCCGCGAGTGCACCCATGACGGTGCGCAGTGCCTTGGCGGTGCGACCGCCGCGCCCGATCACGCGACCCCGATCATCGGGGTGCACGTGGACTTCCAGCACATCCCCGCGAGG
>NZ_JAPLAI010000040.1:0-61851 GCF_026393345.1 Microbacterium sp. | reverse complement strand
GAGGTGTGGGAAGCGATTTTCACATCGTCCGGGCGATCGACGATCCCCTTGACGACGTGCTCGAGCGCGGCGGTCAGCACGACGATTACGCCTCGGTGCTCTCGGCGGCGTCGGCCTCGTCAGCCGCGGGAGCGGCCTTCTTTTCGGCCTTCGGCTTGATGACCGACTTCTTGGCAGCGTCGATCGAGAACGGAGCCTTGGGCTCCGCAACCTTGACGGTGCTGACGGCGTTGGCGTCGCCCTGGTAGCGGCCCCAGTCGCCCGTGAGCTTGAGGAGCGCGAGGACCTGCTCGGTCGGCTGTGCGCCGACGCCGAGCCAGTACTGGGCGCGAGCCGAGTCGACCTGGATCACCGAGGGCTGCTCGGTGGGGTGGTACTTGCCGATCTCCTCGATCACGCGACCGTCGCGCTTGGTGCGCGAGTCGGCGACGACGATGCGGTAGTAGGGCGCGCGGATCTTACCGAGACGCTTGAGACGGATCTTGACTGCCACGATTCTCCTGAACGTGTGAAGGTGGACGAACTGGGCGCCTGGAGCGTGGGGTGCACACCCGGCGGAAGCTCTGGGGGTGGACGCCGGCGGATAGAGGGTCGGACGGCGGTCCAACGGTCTATTTTGCCAGATGAAAGCCGATGCCGCGAACACACCACCCCGCCGTGTCAGACTGAGCGCGTGACGGTGCCTTTCGCGACATCCCCGCGTTCGACGGTCGGGATCGAATGGGAGCTCATGCTCGCCGACGGCGACACGGGCGATCTGGTCCCTCGAGCCCCCGAGATCATCGACGCTCTGGCCGAGTCCACCGCCCCCGAACGCTTCACCGTGACCGGTGAGTTACTCACCAACACCGTCGAGGTGACCAGCGGGGTGGGCGACACGGTCGAGGCGGCGGTCGACGACATCGGCGACGCGATCGCGGCGCTGCGCACCGTCACCGACCCCGCCGGGGTCGAGCTCCTCTGCGCGGGCTCCCACCCGTTCGCGCAGTGGTTCGACCAGGAGGTCACCGACAAGACCCGGTACCACACGCTCATCGAGCGCACCCAGTGGTGGGGGCGCAACATGATGATCTGGGGCATCCACGTCCACGTCGGCGTGAACGACGTGAACAAGGTCATGCCGATCGTCGGTGCGCTCGCGACCTACCTGCCGCATCTGCAGGCACTGTCCGCATCCAGCCCGTTCTGGGCAGGCGAGCGCACCGGGTACGCCTCCAACCGCGCCCTCGTCTTCCAGCAGCTCCCCACGGCAGGTCTCCCCTGGATGCTGCCGGACTGGGCCGCGTACGAGTCCTATCTCGACGACATGGTCGGCACCGGCGTCATGGCGGACGCCACCGAGGTCCGCTGGGACGTGCGGCCCGCTCCCCGCTGGGGGACGGTAGAGATCCGCGCCTGCGACGGCATGTCGACGCTGCCGGAACTCGCGGCGGTCGCCGCGCTCACCCAGTCGCTGGTCGAGGATTTCTCCCGCCGACTGGATGCCGGAGAGGAACTGCCGGCGCTACAGCCCTGGTTCGTGCGGGAGAACAAATGGCGCGCCGCCCGCTACGGCCTGGATGCCAAGGTGATCGTGGACCGCGACGGCCGCCAGGAGCCGGTGGCCGATCACCTGCGCGAGACGATGGCGCGGCTGGCGGACACCGCCGAAGAGCTCAAGTGCGCGACGGAGTTCGCGGGCCTGGAGACGATCCTGTCGCAGGGGGCAAGCTACGAGCGCCAGCTCGCGGTCGCAGATGCGGCCGAGGGGGACCTCCGGGAGGTCGTGCAGCACCTCATCCGGGAGTTCCGCTCCGGTCCCGGCCGCCGGGACGTCCTCGCCGGTCACTGACCGCCGCGCGGCCGCGGGAACGGTGCGCGCTCAGCCCTTGCCGAGCATGCGCTGCAGCTCGGCCAGGTCCTCGGCACTCGGCGCCTTGCCGGCGCCGCCCCCGAGGCCGAACCCGGAGCCGGTGGCGACCGGCGCCTCCGCGGCGATGCCGGCGTTCTCCGCGGCGCGCTTGGCGGGGTTGCCCGAGCGAGAGCCCTTGGCCTTCTGCTGCTTTCCGCGCTTGCTGGACGCGCCGGGGCGGCCCATCGCGCCCATACCGGGGACGGCGGGCACGCCACCGCGGGCGACGGTCTTCATCATCTTCGCCGCCTGCTCGAAGCGCTGCACCAGCTGGTTCACGTCGGTCACGGACATGCCGGAGCCGCGCGCGATGCGTAGGCGCCGCGAGCCGTTGAGTACCTTGGGGTTCCGCCGCTCGGAGGGGGTCATGGAACGGATGATGGCCTCGGTGCGGTCGATCTCGCGCTCGTCGAAGTTGTCCAGCTGCTGCTTCATCTGGCCCATACCCGGGAGCATCCCGAGCATCTTCTTCATCGAGCCCATCTTCTTCATCTGCTGCAGCTGCTCGAGGAAGTCCTCCAGCGTGAACTGCTCGGTGGCGAGCTTCTCGGCCACCTTCATCGCCTCGGCCTCGTCGAAGGCGCCCTGCGCCTGCTCGATGAGGGTCAGGATGTCGCCGAGGTCGAGGATGCGGCTCGCCATGCGATCCGGGTGAAACGCCTCCAGGTCGTCGAGGCCCTCACCGGTGGAGGCGTAGATGATGGGGCGGCCGGTGACGGAGGCGACCGACAGCGCAGCGCCACCACGGGCGTCGCCGTCGAGCTTGGACAGCACGACACCGGTGAAGTCGACGCCGTCCTGGAACGCCTTGGCGGTGTTGACCGCATCCTGTCCGATCATCGCGTCGATGACGAACAGCACCTCGTCCGGATCCGTTGCGGCACGAATGTCGGCGGCCTGCTTCATCAGCTCGGCGTCGACGCCGAGGCGGCCCGCGGTGTCGATGATCACCACGTCGTGCAGCTTCTGCCGGGCGTACTCGACACCCGCGCGGGAGACCGCGACCGGGTCGCCGACACCGTTGCCGGGCTCCGGGGCGTAGATGGCGGCGCCGGCGCGCTCGGCGACGACCTGGAGCTGGTTGACGGCGTTCGGACGCTGCAGGTCGGCCGCGACGAGGAGCGGCGTGTGGCCGTCCTTCTCGAGCTGACGGGCGAGCTTGCCTGCGAAGGTCGTCTTGCCCGAACCCTGGAGTCCGGCGAGCATGATCACGGTCGGCGGGTTCTTCGCGAACTGCAGCCGACGCTGCTGGCCACCGAGGATCGCGACGAGTTCCTCGTTGACGATCTGGACCACCTGCTGCGCGGGGTTCAGCGCGCGGTTGACCTCGTCGCCCAGGGCGCGCTCGCGCACCTTCGCGGTGAAGTCCTTGACCACGGGAAGCGCCACGTCCGCATCGAGCAGGGCGCGCCGGATCTCGCGGACCGTCCCGTCGACGTCCGCGGGCGTGAGCTTGCCCTTGGTGCGGAGGTTGCGGAAGGTCTCTGTGAGCCGGTCGGAGAGAGTGCCGAAAGTCGCCATGATGTGACGAGTTTACGCGGGCGCGGGGGCGGAGCGGAGCCGGCCCCCCGGAGGGGACTGCTCAGTCGGCCTGGGCGAGCGCGTCGCGCAGCAGCGCGGCAAGCGGCGGACCGGCGGACGTGCGGTCGGCCCAGGCCCAGAGTGCGGCCAGCACGGCGGCGGCGTACGCCCCCGCACGCACCTCCGCGACCAGGCGCTCGGCCCCGTCCCGGCGGAGCCGTGCGATCACGTCCCGCTGCACGCGGCGTTGCCGTAGCGCCCGGTCGCGTTCCAGCTCCGCGGCGATCCCCATGGCGTCGGCATTGGTGATCGCGAGCGCCAGTGCGTCGGGCACGAGATCGGTCGCGATGCCGACGAGCGCCGCGGCCACCGTGACCCCGGGGTCGGCGAGGGCGTCGGCGGCCGCATCCGCCCGCTCATCGAACCCCGCCCACAGCACATCGCCCTTGGCATCGAAGTAGTTGAAGAAGCTGGAGCGCGCCACCCCCGCACGCCGGGTGATGTCGGAGATCGAGGTGGCGTCGTAGCCGCGCTCGAGGAACAACTCGCACGCCGCCTCCGCGAGGGTTTCGCGTGACGACACCCGCGGGCGACCGATGGGACGGGACACGAGCACCAGCGTAGAGCTCTCGTCGTTCAGGGTATTGTTGGACGCGATCCATAAACCCGCTCACTGCCCCGGGAGGGCACCGTGCTTGAGATCGTGACCGCTGGCCTCGCGCCCGACTACGTCCCGTACCTGGAGGGCTGGGCACGCCAGCGCGAGGTGCACGCCGAGGTCGTCGCCGGTACCCGAAGCGACACCCTGCTGCTGCTGGAGCACGAGGCGGTCTACACCGCCGGCACCCGCACCGACCCGGCCGAGCGCCCGGTCGACGGGACACCGGTGATCGATGTGGATCGCGGCGGCAAGATCACCTGGCACGGCCCGGGACAGCTCGTCGGCTATCCGATCGTGCGCCTGCCGCATCCGATCGACGTCGTCGCGCACGTGCGACGGCTGGAACGCGTGCTCATCGGCGTGCTCGCCGCGCACGGCGTGGAGGGGTATCAGGTCACCGGCCGCAGCGGGGTGTGGGTACGACGCCCCCTGTCCGAAGACAAGGTCGCCGCCATCGGGGTGCGGGTGGAGAAGAGCGTCACCATGCACGGCTTCGCCATCAACTGCGATAACTCGCTCGCGGGCTTCCGCGGCATCATCCCCTGCGGCATCCGGGATGCGGGGGTGACGACCGTGAGCGAGATCGTCGGCGCCGACGTCTCCCCCGCCGACATCGTCCAGACCGTGTCGGCGCACTTCGCGGCCGAGTTCCAGACCGAGCTCCAGGGAGCGGTGGCGTGAGCGTCGCGGAGCCGGCCGGCCGGAAGCTGCTGCGCCTGGAGGTCCGGAACTCCCAGACCCCCATCGAGCGCAAGCCGGAGTGGATCAAGACGAAGGCCAAGCTCGGCCCGGAGTACCGCGAGCTGCACGAGCTGGTAAAGACCGAGGATCTGCACACCGTCTGCCAGGAGGCGGGCTGCCCCAACATCTTCGAGTGCTGGGAGGACCGCGAGGCCACGTTCCTCATCGGCGGATCGCAGTGCACGCGGCGCTGCGACTTCTGCCAGATCGACACCGGCAAGCCGGCGGACTACGACACCGACGAGCCGCGACGGGTGGCGGACAGCGTCGCCCGGATGCGGCTGCGCTATGCCACCGTGACCGGCGTCGCCCGCGACGATCTGCCCGACGGCGGCGCCTGGCTGCACGCGGAGACGGTGCGCCGTATCCACGACCGGAACCCCGGCACGGGTGTGGAAATCCTCGCCACCGACTTCAACGGCGATCCGGACCAGTTGGCGGCCGTGTTCGACTCCCGCCCGGAGGTGTTCGCGCACAACGTGGAGACGGTCCCCCGCATCTTCAAGCGCATCCGCCCGGCGTTCCGTTACGACCGGTCGCTCGGGGTGCTCACCGCGGCCCGGGAGGCGGGACTCATCACGAAGTCGAACCTCATCCTCGGGATGGGCGAGGAGCCCGCCGAGGTCGTCGCCGCCCTGCAGGACCTGCACGACGCGGGCTGCGACATCATCACGATCACGCAGTACCTGCGTCCGTCCCCCCGCCACTTGCCGGTCGCCCGCTGGGTCAAGCCGGACGAGTTCGTCGGGTTCAAGGAGGAGGCGGAGCGGATCGGCTTCCTCAGCGTGCTCGCCGGCCCGCTGGTGCGCTCGTCGTACCGTGCCGGGCGACTGTGGGCCCAGTCGATGCTCGCAAAGGGGCGCGACATCCCGGCGGAGCTCACGCACCTGGCCCGCGACATCGCGGCCGGGGCATCCGGGTTCGCGCAGGCGGTCTGAGCGACTCAGTCGGCGCTGGTGACCGACTGCACCTTGCCCTCGGAGTCGAGGTTGACCAGCAGCACGTCGTCGGTGGCGTCCGAGTCCAGCGCGTATTCGAGCACCGCGAACGGGTCGGCGCC
The DNA here is from genome assembly GCF_026393345.1 of Microbacterium sp. Classification (GTDB taxonomy): domain Bacteria; phylum Actinomycetota; class Actinomycetes; order Actinomycetales; family Microbacteriaceae; genus Microbacterium. The sequence goes on along the minus strand of NZ_JAPLAI010000040.1, from coordinate 55,977 downwards.
GCCGTGCTCGTCCGCCAGGATGGTCAGGCTCATCAGCTGCAGCGCGCGGATGATGTCGATCTGCACGTCGCCGGACTCGTCCACGAGGAAGTCGTTGATCTGCTCGCCGTGGAGAGTCTGCTGCTGCAGGATGTACTCGATGACCTCGCTGGTGCGGTCGTCGAGCTCCGAGACCATCGCCTCACGCGCGATCAGGTCCAGCGCCTCCAGCGACGACACGAGCCCTGCGGCGACGTCGAGCGCCGCCTGGGACACGTCGTCCTGGTCGGGCGCGGTGAGATCCACGGTGACCGACTGGTCGCCGAACTCCACGGTCTCCGACCAGAAGATCGAACCGTCGGGGCCGGACTCGAGGAGCCCGAAGAAGTCGTGTTCGATCGCCATTCCCCCATGAAACCAGGCTGGCGCGCGAGTCGGTAGTCCGCGGCGGCGCGTCGCAGGACCCGTCAGTCGACGAGCGCCTCGACGAACACGTGCGGGGTGAAGCCGGTGAGGTCGCCGATGCCTTCGCCCTGGCCCAGCAGCTTCACGGGGATGCCGGTGCGCTCCTGCACTGCCAGCACGAACCCGCCCTTGGCCGAGCCGTCGAGCTTGGTCAGCACGAGTCCGGTGACTCCCGCATGCTCGAGGAACGCCTGCGCCTGCATCACGCCGTTCTGGCCGGTGGTGGCGTCCAGCACCAGCAGCACCTCGCTGATGGGTGCCTGCTTCTCGACCACTCGCTTGATCTTGCCGAGCTCGTCCATCAGGCCGCCCTTGGTGTGGAGCCGCCCCGCGGTGTCGATGAGGACGATCTCGGTGCCGGTGCGGATGGCGTGCTCCACCGTCTGGTAGGCGACGGAAGCCGGGTCCTGGCCCTCCTGCTGCGGCCGGACGATCGACGCCCCGCCCCGCTCCGCCCAGGTCGCCAGCTGGTCGACGGCGGCCGCACGGAAGGTGTCGGCGGCACCGACGACGATCGTGCGGCCGTAGCGACGGAGGAAGTTCGCGAACTTACCGATCGTGGTGGTCTTCCCGACGCCGTTGACGCCGACGACCAGCACGACGGCGGGGCGCTCGGTCAGCCGCAGCGTCGTGTCGAACTTCGCGAAGTGCTCCTCGAGCGTCTCCTTCAGCATCCGCTGCAGGTCACGCGGGTCGGTGGTGCGAAAGCGGTCGACCTTCTCCCGCAGCTCGTCGATGAGCCGCTCGGTGATGTCTGGCCCGAAATCGGCGGTGAGCAGCGCCGTCTCCAGATCGTCCCATGTACTCTCGTCGATGACGGGCTTGACGAACATCCCCCGCAGGGCGCGCCCCAGCGACCACGATTTCTCGGCCATGACTCCAGCCTACGGGCCGGACGCGGCCGGCTCAGCCGAGCGGACCCACGACCGCCGTGTACGCGCCCGGATCCGCCTGCAGACTCGCCCATTGCGTGTAGACGTCGATGGCCTCCGGGCAGTCGAGCGTCGCGACCAGGCCCGCACCCAGCGCGGCGAATGCGCGAGCGGCGACGATGTAGGTCAGACCGTTCTCGGAGTCGGCGCCGGCGACCGACCGCGCGGCGATCGGGCCGCTGAGCGAGGCGAAGGTGATGTCGTCCGCGGCGTACGGCGCGACCTCCGCGACGTCGGCGTCGAACTGGATCGCGAGCAGCTGGTCCGATGCGTCGCTGTCGCCGCCCGATGTGTCGAGCCCGTCGACCCGCCCCTGCCAGTACCCGAGGATGCAGCCCGTCGCATTCTCCTGATACGACCACGCACCATTGCCGTCGTCGGCGGCGTACACGGAGAAGTCGGTGCTGCCGAGGAACGGGTCACCCCACTGCGCGCTCCACGAGGGATCGAGATCCGCGCCCGCGGCGAACGAGATCGCGACATCCGGGTCGGCCTGGGCATCTGTGTCCGGGTCGGCGGTCGGGGTGGCGGACGCGGATGGGGAGGCCGTCTTCTTTCCGCCCGCGAGAAGGTCGACGACGGAACAGCCGGCCAGGGTCGTCGTGGTCAGGAGCGCGGTGACGACGAGCGCGCCGACGCGGAAGGATGCGGAAGTCATGGCCCCACGCTAGCCGCGCGGCGGCACCCCCACCCGCGCTGTCCACACGCGGCCGGATCTGCGAGGAGGCGGACCTGCTAGGACGCGGCAGCCTCCCGCACGCGCTGCCCCACCACGGCCGACACACCGTCCTGCCGCATCGACACGCCGTAGAGCGCATCGGCGATCTCCATCGTGCGCTTCTGATGGGTGATGACGATGAGCTGGCTCGAGGCCCGGAGCTTCTCGAACACGCTGAGCAAGCGCCCGAGGTTGGCGTCGTCGAGGGCGGCCTCGACCTCGTCGAGGATGTAGAAGGGGCTCGGCCGTGCGGTGAAGATCGCGACGAGGAGGGCCACCGCTGCCAGCGACCGCTCGCCACCGGAGAGCAGCGAGAGCCGCTCCACCTTCTTGCCCACGGGCCGCACCGACACCTCGATGCCTGTGGTCAGCGGGTTGTCCGGGTCGGTGAGGGAGATGCTGCCGGTGCCGCCGGGGAAGAGCATCGGGAACACCTCGGTGAATGCCTCACGGGTGTCCTCGAATGCCTCGAGGAAGATCACCTGCATCCGCTCGTCCAGGTCACCGATGATCGTCAGCAGATCGGCGCGGGTCTGCGTGAGGTCGGTGAGCTGCTCCGTGAGGAACGCGTGCCGCTGTTCCAGCGCGGCGAACTCCTCGAGCGCGAGCGGATTGACCCGGCCGAGCTGACCGAGCTTGCGTTCCGCGTCCTGCAGACGGCGACGCTGGGCCGCTCGGTCGAACGGCACGCCCTCGGCGGCATCGTCATCGGACTCGGCGGGAATCAGCTGATCCGGACCATATTCCGAAATCAGTATATCTTCGTCGAGTGCCAGCTCACTGGCCACCCGCTCGAGCAGGCTGGACACGTGCAGTCGCTTCTCGTGGATGTGCATCTCGAGGCTGTGCACGCTCTCGGTGAGGGCGGCGAGGCGCTCTCGCACCACGCCCTCCGCCCGGCGGTGCTCCGCGAGCTCCGCGGTCACGGCCGTGCGCTGGGACTCGGCGGCGGCGAGTTCCACGCGAGCTTGGCTCACCGAGCGGTCGACCGAATCCAGGAGGGCCGGCAGCTGACCCGCGACCTCGGCGGCGATCTCGCGCTGGCGCCGGCGGATGACCGTGCGGCGGGCGGACTCCGCGGCGGCGACGCGTTCCCGCTCGCGCTGTTTCTCCAGCCCGACGATGCGTTGCTCGGCGGCACGGATGCGTTCCCGCAGGGTCTCGACGTCGAGCCGGGCGCGCATCTCGTTCTCGCGGGCGGCGTCGAGGCTCTGCAGCATCTCGTCGCGGGCGGACGCGTCGAGCATCGGCCGGGGCGCCTCCAAGGCGTGCTCGAGGCGTTCGCGGGCGACTCGGGCCGAGTCCTCTGCCTCGGCGACCGCGGTCTGCACCTGCGCGAGCTGGTGGGTGAGCCGCTCGCACTCGGCAACCGCGGCCTCGTGGCGCACCGTGGCACGGTTGACCTGTTCGGCATGGGCGGCCAGCGCCGCATCGTGCGCGCGGAGGGCGTCCAGTCGCTGCTTCGTACTGTGGCGCGCCTCGGCGAGTTGCCGGGTGCGGTCGGTGAGGGCGTCACGGAGCGAGTCGGCGACGACGGTCAGCTCCGCGAGGCGTTCGGCGGCCGCATCCCGTTCGGCGGCGAGCTCCAGCCGCGACCGCCCGGGGCCCGTCCCGGCGCGCACGGTGTAGCGGGTGACGATCTCGCCCGCACGGGTGACGACCGTGAGGTCCTCGGCCTTTGCCACCTGCTGCGCGGCGGCGAGATCGTCGACGATGACCACCCGCGCCAGGAGGCCCCGCACACCGTCGGGGGCAGTGACGACGTCGACGGCGCGGACGCTCCCCTCCGGCGCGATGACCGCGGGAGCCGCGGTGACCTCGGCGATCGCGATGTCGACGACACCGAGGTCGGATGCGCGCACTCGATCGGCGGTCTCGCGGGCGATCTCCGCGGTGTCGACGAGGACGCCTTCGGCAATCGACCCGAGCGCGGCGGCGATGGCGGCCTCGTACCCGGCCGAGACCTGCACGGCGTCACCCACGAGTCCACGGACCCCGGCGTCGCCGCGGGCGATGAGTTCGGACGCGCCGCCGCGGACGTCGAGGGCACGGCCGAGGGTAGCGACCTGCGCGGTGAGCCCGTCGATCTCTCGTTCGGCGGCGTGCAGGCGCTCCCGGATGCCGGCAACGTCGGCCTCCGTCTCGGTCGCCCGGCGCTGCGCCTGCTCGTAGGCGGCGGCGTGCTCGGCCGAGGACTCCTCCGGGACGAGGTCTGGATCCACTCCGGCGAGGGCTGCCTCCGCCTCGGCGCGGCGGGCGAGCGCAGCATCCAGCGCCCGTTGTTGCCGTTCGACACCCGCCTGCACCGCGGCGAGGGCGGATGCGGCGGCCTCGGCGGTGCCGCGAAGGGCGGAGATGCGCATGTCATGCTCGGAGACCAGCGCGCTCTGGGCGGCGATGTCGGCGTCGAGGGCGTCGAGCTCGGCGCGGGCGCGGCTCACCTCACGGCCGGCGGCCGCCGCCGCATCCTGCGCGTCCCCGACGCCGGCGGAGATCTCGTCGAGTTCTGCCCGCGCGGTGTCGACGTCGGACTGCGAGACGGTGACGGCCGGGGCGAGGGCGTCCTCGTCCGCGCTCAGCAGCGCGAGGCGCTGGCCGGCGAGCGTGTAGACACCGCGGAGGCGTTCCTGTACCTGTTCCAGACCGAACGCCACACGCCGGGCCTCATCGACCACCTCGGAGCGCTGCTGCGCCTCGAGGCGGGCGATGCGGACACGGGCTTGGTCCAGTTGATCCTGCAGCACCAGCCGTTCGGCGTGCCGCTCCTGCTCGTTGCGGGCGTGATCGCCGAGTTCTCGGCGCAGCCCGACGAGCTCGTCGGCGTAGAGCCGCGCCTTCGCGTCACGGACGACCGCGGCGATCGTCGCCGCCTCACGCGCCACCTCCGCCTGCCGGCCGAGAGGCTTGAGCTGACGCCGGATCTCGCCCGCGAGGTCGGACAGGCGGGTGAGGTTGGCCTCCATCGCCTGGAGCTTGCGGAGGGTCTTCTCCTTGCGCCGCCGGTGTTTGAGGATGCCGGCGGCCTCCTCGATGAACCCGCGTCGGTCCTCGGGGCTCGCCTGCAGCACCGTGTCGAGGCGACCCTGCCCCACGATCACGTGCATCTCGCGGCCGAGACCGGAGTCGCTGAGGAGCTCCTGCAGGTCGAGCAGGCGGCAGGAGTCGCCGTTGATGGCGTATTCGCTCGCGCCGTTGCGGAAGAGGGTGCGACTGATCGTCACCTCGGCGTACTCGATCGGCAGGACGCCGTCGGAGTTGTCGATCGTCAGCTGCACCTCGGCGCGACCGAGCGGCCCGCGGGTGGACGTGCCGGCGAAGATGACGTCTTCCATCTTGCCGCCGCGGAGGGTCTTCGCCCCCTGCTCCCCCATGACCCAGGCGAGCGCGTCGACGACGTTGGACTTGCCCGATCCGTTGGGTCCGACGATTGCCGTGACGCCGGGTTCGAAGGCGAAGGTCGTCGGCTGCGCGAACGACTTGAACCCTTTGAGCGTGACGCTCTTCAGGTGCATGGACGTCCTCCGGCCTTCTCGACGATTACCCCTGATCACGCTACCGGAGCAGGCGTGCTCCGCCCGCAGCGACGCCCCGGCCACCGGCGGCATCCGCATCCCCCGCATGTCCCACTTTCTGCAGAACATGTCCCACTTTCTGCCGGTTTGAGGTGCTCAGAGCGGCAGAAAGTGGGACATGCTCCGGGGCGCGCAGGAGGGCTCGGCGACGGATGCAGCGAGGTCGCGAGGCGGGCGCGACACGCCCGAGGTGTTGACGTACCTGGGAGTTGTGCGATAGCGTCCTTCACCGTGCCGCGTCCCGGCATACCGTCCGATGTCGAGAGGAGATCGCCATGATGAATCCAGCATTCACCGGCGTGCAGCGCACTCGCGCCGCCGTGGCGACCGTCTCCATCGAGGCGTTTCGGGGCTGCCTGATCGGCGGCTTCCCGAACGGTCGCGCGCACACCGCCGCGTAACCACCGCAGGGCACGACTCTGCCCGCTTCGCGGGCTGACCGTCGCCGCGACCCGCTCGACGCACATCGTCGCCGCGATCGCGCACCCCGTTTGCGGTCTCCCCTCCGGTCGCCCTCCGCGCGCCCGGCTCCCCTTCTTCGCTTTCGTCCACATCGAAACAGGAATCATGAATACTCTGCATGTCTCCGGCTCCGCACCCACGCAGGTGCGGGCTCGCCCTCCGGTCACCATGACGACCGATCACTCCGCCCACCGCCCATCGCTGCTCGAACGCAGCGCCATGCGGCTCGGCCTGTGGCTCCTCCTCTGGGGACGCCACCGGTCGCAGCGCCGCGTCGACCGCGACGCACATGCGCGGTACCTGCTCGCCGAGCAGGTACGCCACGAGCGTGAACGCTCCGACGCGTACGCCGCGTTCTCGCTGCCGCCGCGATGACCCGCTTCCCCACCCGCCCCGCACCAGGAGGTGCCCGCATGCCCCCCGCCTCGATCGAGATCCGTCCGGTCGTCGTGCCCACCCGGGCCGACGGTCCGGACGCCGAGGACTTCCGCCACACGGTCGCCGTCCGCAACCGCGTCTACCGCGAGGTCTCCGGCCACGACGATCATGCGATGACCCCGGCCGAGCTGCTCCCCGTCTACCAGCCCGATCCGCACGAGAAACGTCTGCTGTGGCTCGTGCTGCGAGACGGTGAGCCGGTCGGCCGGCTCGGCGCCGATATCCCGCTCGAGGCGGGGTCGCGCGGCGCGTACCTGCTCATCGAGCTCATCCGTGACGCGTGGGGCGAGGGCATCGGCTCGACGGCGTACGAGCTGCTCGAACGCACCGCGCGCTCCGAGGGCCGCTCCGTCCTGCAGACCTGGGTGGAGCACATCGCCGCGCCCGGGGAGCAGCTGGTGCCGCCGACCGGCTTCGGATCGATCCCCCGGGATCACGCCGCCCGGTTCCTGCTGCGCCACGGGTACGCCCTCGAGCAGGTCGTGCGCATGAGCGCCTTCGCCCTGCCCGGGTCGCGGGATGCGCTGACAGCCCAGCTCGACGCCGCGCGCGCCGCATCGACCGAATACCGCACCGTGCAGTGGTGGCTTCCCACCCCGGACGAGTTCGTCGATGGCTACGCGTGGATGAAGTCGCGCATGTCCACCGACGCGCCCGCCGCCGGCATGGAGTACGACGAGGAGGCGTGGGATGCGGCGCGTCTGCGTCGCCACGATGCGGAGTACCTCGACGGTGGTCGCCGGGTGCTGGTCACGGCCGCGCAGCACCTCGCCTCCGGTGAGCTGTGCGCGTTCAACGAACTCGCCATCGGCCCCGACTCCACATCCGCGTCCCACCAGGAAGACACGCTTGTGCTGGCCGCGCACCGGGGGCACCGGCTCGGGATGCTGGTGAAGGCCGCGGGTCTGCTCACCTGGCGCGACGCGTTCCCCCACTCACCGCGCGTGATCACGTACAACGCCGAGGAGAACCGGCCGATGCTCGACATCAACGAGGCACTCAGCTTCGTGCCAGAGACCTACGAGGGCGCCTGGAAGAAAATGCTCAGCTGAGCGAACGCTGCTGCTTCTGGCAGCGCGGGCAGAAGTGACTCGACCGGTTCGTGAACGACACCCGCACGAGCGGCGTACCGCACCGCGGACACGGCGCTCCAGTGCGGCCGTAGGCGTTCAGCGAATGTGCGAAGTAGCCGGCCTGGCCGTTGACATTCACGTACTGGGCGTCGAAGCTCGTGCCGCCCTCGGCCAGCGCCTTCGTGAGCACCGTCCGCACCTCCGCGAGGAGGCGGTGCACCGTCCGGGTGGCGAGCAGCGACGCGGTCGTCTCCGGATGGATGCGGGCGGCCCAAAGCGCCTCGTCGGCGTAGATGTTCCCCACCCCGCTCACGACGGTCTGATCCAGCAGCACGCGCTTCACGTCGACCCGCTTGCGGCGAAGCGCCGCGCGGAATGCCCGGTCGTCGAAGGCAGGATCGAGCGGGTCGCGCGCAATGTGTGCGACCTGACCGGGAACGAGCGGCTCGTCGGCACCGCGCCCGCCAGCCCGCCCGTCGGGGGTGGGTTCGAGCACATCGAGCGCGAGCGACCCGAAGGTGCGCTGGTCGGCGAAGACCACCGCGAGGTCACCGTGGTCGGGGTGCGCGATCGACAGCCGGATGCGCTCGTGCCGCTCCCGCGGTGCACCGGAATCCCGCAGCAGCAGCTGGCCGCTCATCCCCAGGTGTCCAACTACGGCCTCGGGGGCGTCCGCATCCGTGACATCCCGCGGGTCCAGCGGCAGCCAGAGGAACTTGCCCCGGCGGGCCGCGGCCCGGATGCGGCGGCCGGTGAGGCGTCGCTCGAAATCGACGGCCCCGAGGGCATGCCGGGTCAGGGCGCGTTCGTCGAGCACCTCGACGCCGAGCACTGTCGCACCGCGCACCGCGGGCTCGAGCCCGGCCCGGACGACCTCGACTTCGGGAAGCTCAGGCACGGCCGCTGAGCTGGTGCCAAGCGGTGAGCGCCGCCGCCATCTCGGCGTGCTTCTTGCTCGTCCCGGTGCCCTCGGTGCGAAGGTCGCCGACGACGACGACGGCACGGAACGTGCGCGCGTGGTCGGGCCCGGCGGAGGTCACCTCGTAGACCGGGGCGGGCGCACCCTGTGCGGCGGCGAGCTCCTGCAGGCTGGTCTTCGGATCGATCGCCGCACCGTAGCGGTCCGGGTCGTCGAGGAGCGGTTCGATCAGTCGCATGACCAGCGCCGTGGCGGCCTCCGGACCCACCGACAGATAGGTCGCGCCGATGAGCGCTTCCACGGTGTCGGCGAGGATCGAGTCCTTGTCGTCTCCGCCGGTGAGCTGCTCACCCCGGCCGAGCTTGATGAACTCGCCCAGCCCGATGGTGCGCGCCACCTCCGCCAGCGCCAGGGTCGAGACGACGCCGGCGCGACGCTTGGCGAGGGAACCCTCGTCGAGGTCGGGATGCTGCGTGTACAGCCGAACCGTGACGGCTTGACCCAGCACCGAGTCGCCGAGGAACTCCAGGCGCTCATTGTGCGGGATCTGGCCGTGCTCGTACGCGTAGGAACGATGGGTCAGTGCAAGAGAGAGAAGCTCGGGATCGATGACGACCCCGAGCTTCTCGGAAAGTGCGGAGAGGTCCGCCACGTCCGTCATAGGACGCGGATCAGACGTCGGCGACCTTGCGGCCCTTGTACTCGAGGAACAGCTCGGTGCCCTGCGAGTCGGTGACGACCTTCGCCTGGTGAGGACGGCTGTAGACGACCTTGCCGTTCTCGATGGTCTTGACCAGCGCGACGGGCGCGGCCTTCCACTGCGCGCGACGCGAACGAGTGTTGGAGCGCGAAACCTTGCGCTTCGGAGGGTTTCCAGCCATGGTCTTCTCTTTCCTAGGAGTTCTGGGGGTTCTGCCCGGTTTCGCCGGGCTCTTCGGCCGGCTCCGCAGCAAGCTCCGCAAGCGCTGCCCACCGTGAATCGACGGGTTCTTGCGATGCCGCTCCGGGGCTGTCAGCCAGACGTTCACCCGTGGCTGGGTCGAGCCCCGGGCAGTCCGGCCGGCAAACCGGCTGGAACGGAAGCGAGAGAACAATCGCATCCCTGACCAGAGTTTCAAGATCCACGTGGTCGTCTTGAACCTCGAAGTCATTCGCTTCCCCACCAGGATACGCGAAAAGCTCTTGGAACTCGACTTCGACGGGCGCGGCGATGTCGATGAGGCATCGGCCGCACACTCCGGAGTAGGTGGAATGGACCTCGCCGGTGACGAGGATGCCCTCGTGAACGGACTCCAACCGCGCGTCGAGTTCCAGGGTTTCCCCGGCCTCGACGGCCACGAGACCTTCGCCCCACTTCTCCGTCAGGACGACGTCGAGTTCGGTCTCACGCATCTCCCCCGGACGACGATCGATGTCACGGATGTTGATGCTGAACGGGCCGGGCCGACGATTTCTCACCCGGGGAGTCTACCCGCGCCCTCAGATGCCGCGGGCGCCGGTGTCCAGGAACCGCGCCACCGCGGGCGGGACGTACGGCGACACGTCGCCGCCGAGGCCCGCCACCTGACGCACCAGCGAGCTGGAGACCAGCGCGTGGGAGGGGTCAGGCAACAGGAACACCGTTTCGACGCCGGCCAGGTGCCGGTTGACGATCGCCATCGGCGTCTCGTAGGTCACGTCGAGCTGCGAACGGATGCCCTTGACCAGCACCCCCGCGCCCACATCGGCGGCGTAGTCGACGAGCAGACCTACGCTCCACGAGGCGACCGTCACGTGGTCGGCGTCGAAGCCGCCCTCGGCGATCGATTGATCGAGCAGACTCAGCCGCTGCGCGATCGGCAGCATGGCCTCTTTGCCCGGGTTGTGCACGACGACGACGTGCAGCTCGTCGTAGAGTCCTGCGGCGCGACGGATGACGTCGAGGTGGCCGAGGGTCGGCGGATCGAAGGATCCGGGGACGACGGCGATCCGATTGCTCACCCCCTCAGCGTACTGGGGGCACCGCACCGCCCATGGCCGGACGACATAGAAGGTTTCGCGGTTCTTGCCCCGGGGAGCAGCGGTCAGTTCTTCGCCATGGCGGCGCGCTCGCCCGCATCCAGGCGTCGTTCGATGGCCTGGGCCAACCCCGGATGCCGCAGCAGCGCGGGGTCGTCGTCGAGGATCCGCTCCCCCTCGGTACGGGCCTGTGCGATGAGATCGGCATCGGTGACCACGCGGAGGAGGCGGAGCGACGACCGCACACCCGACTGGGCGTCGCCCAGCACATCGCCCTCTCCGCGCAGTTCCAGGTCGACCTCGGCGAGGGCGAAGCCGTCGAGGGTGGCCGCCACGGCCTCGACCCGGGCGCGCGCCGGCGTACGGGGCGCCGCCTCGGTGACCAGCAGGCACAGGCCCGGTACCCCGCCACGGCCCACCCGGCCGCGCAGCTGGTGCAGTTGCGACACGCCGAACCGGTCGGCGTCCATGATGATCATCGTCGAGGCGTTCGGCACATCGACGCCCACCTCGATGACGGTGGTGGCGACGAGCGCGTCGATCTCGCCCGCGGCGAAGGCCCGCATGATGCGGTCCTTCTCGTCTGCGGGGAGCTTTCCGTGCAGCGTCTCGACCCGGAGGTCCCGGAATTTCGGGTGGGTGGCGAGGAGGCGGGCGAGCTGCACGACCCCCCACCGGGTGGGGGTGTTCTCCGCGGTGTCGGTGGGCGGCTCCGGGCCATCGGCGGGTTCGGCGGTGCCGGCCTCGACATCGATGGCCGGGCACACCGCGAACACCTGCCGCCCCTGCGCGATCTCCTCCGCGGCACGATCCCACACCCGGGCGAACCACGCGGGATGCTCGGCGAGCGGGGCGACGAAGGTCTCGATGCCGGCGCGCCCCGCGGGCATCGTGCGGATGGTCGACACGTCGAGGTCGCCGAACACGGTCATCGCGACCGTCCGCGGGATGGGCGTGGCGGTGAGCACGAGCGCGTGCGGACTCGTGCCCTTGGCGCGGAGCGCCTCCCGCTGGTCGACGCCGAACCGGTGCTGCTCGTCGACGACGACGAGGCCGAGGTCCGCGAAGGTGGTCTTGTCGCTCAGCAGCGCGTGCGTGCCGACGACGATGAGCGCCTGACCGGATGCCACGCGGAGCGCCGCCTTCCGCCGGTCCGCTGCGGGCATCTGCCCGGTGAGGAGCGTCGGCATGAGCTCGGGCGCCAGGTCTCGCCCCAGCATCCGCGTGATCGAGCGCAGGTGCTGCCCGGCGAGCACCTCGGTGGGTGCGATGAGGGCGCTCTGCCCGCCGCTCTGCGCGACCTGCAGCATGGCGCGGAGGGCGACGAGGGTCTTCCCCGACCCCACCTCGCCCTGCACCAGGCGATTCATGGGCCACGCACCCACGAGGTCGCCGGCGATACTCGCACCGACGCTTACCTGGTCGGGCGTGAGCGGGAACGGCAGCGACTCGTCGAAGCGGGCCAGCAGGTCACCGGCAGGACGAGCGGTGGCCGACAGCGCGCGGGTGAACTGCCGCTGCTGCAGCAGTGCGGTCTGCAGCACGAGGGCCTCGTGCCACCGGAGAGTCTGCAGCGCCGGAGCGGTCTCATCCTCGAAATCGGGAGTGTGGACGCGCTGCAGCGCGAGGCGGAAGGGCAGGAGCCCCTGTTCGGCACGCAGCTTCTCCGGCAGCGGATCGTCGAGCTCGCCGAGCACGTCGAGGACGTGCCGCACGATCGTGCCCACCTTCCAGCTCGGCAGCGCGGCCGTGGCAGGGTAAATGGGGATGGGCTGCTTGGCGTACGTCGCTGCCGCCATCACGGCGGTGTCTTCATCGGTGAACAGCTCGTAATCGGGGTGTGCGAACTGCTTCCCGTGGCGATATTCGCCGACCTTGCCGGAGAAGATGCCGCGTTTGCCGGGCAGAAGCTCGCCTAGCCGCCACGACTGGTTGAAGAACGTCAGCTGCAGATGACCACGCCCGTCGGTGATCATCACCTCGAGGATGCTGCCGCGCCGGCTCTGCATCTTCCGCTCGGTCGCGGACTCCACCTGCGCGACGATCGTCACCTGCTCACCCACCGTCAGCGAGTCGATGGGGGTGAGCTCGCCACGCAGCGCGTAGCGGCGGGGATAGTGCGAGAGCAGATCGCCCACGGTCCGCATCGCGAACGCCCGTTTCAGCGCGGCGGCGGTCTTGCCGCCCACGACGCCGTCCAGGCGGCTGTCGAGGGTCACGGTCACGCCGAAAGTCTAGGCCGCGGCACCGACACCGGCCACGCGGCGACCGGGCTACGGTGGACGGATGCTGCGCTCCCTGATGGCCCGCCTGTTCTGGGCGCTGAGCCGGTGGCGGCTCGTGTCGGAGCCTGCCCCCGACCGGCCCACCGTGCTGGTGGGTGCGCCGCACACCTCCAACTGGGACTTCGTCATCATGCTGGCGATCGCGTGGCGGCTGCAGGTCCCGGTGCGGTGGCTGGGCAAGAGCAGCCTGTTCCGCGGCTGGCGGGGACCGCTCATGCGCGGCCTCGGCGGTATCCCGGTGGACCGGAAGAACCCGGCCCGGGTGGTGGACGAGGTCGTCGCCCGGGTGCACGCGGGCGAGGTGTTCGGCCTCGTCGTCACCCCGGAGGGGACGCGCGGTGCGGGCTCCCACTGGAAGTCGGGGTTCTACCGGATCGCGCTGCAGGCGGGGATGCCCGTCACCCTCGGCTACGTCGACCGGACCACCATGACCACCGGTCTCGGACCGACGCTGGAGCTCACCGGCGACATCCCGGCCGACATGGACCGCATCCGCGCGTTCTATGCCGACAAGGCGGGCGTACGGCCGGCCCTCCGCACCGAACCACGCCTGCGCGAAGAGGACGGCACGGGCGCCGTCTCCCCCGACGCGTGAGCGCCCTCGATAGGCTGGCAGCGTGACCCGGATCATCGCGGGGACCGCCGGGGGCATCCGACTGGACGTGCCCGACCGCGGCACCCGGCCCACCAGCGAACGCGTGCGCGAATCCCTCTTCGGCGCGCTCGATAGCGCGGACGCGATCGCGGGGACCCGCGTGCTCGACCTGTACGCCGGGACCGGTGCGCTGGGTCTCGAAGCCCTCAGCCGAGGCGGCGTGAGCGCCGATCTGGTGGAGAAGGCGGGGCCCGCGGCGACCGTGGCACAGCGAAACGCGGAGCGCGTCTCCCGTGCGGTCGGCGCCCCGGCACGGGTACACCGGAGCGGGGTGCAGGCGTTCCTGCGACAGGCCCGCGCCACCTACGACCTGGTGTTCACCGATCCGCCCTATGAGCTCTCGGATGGCGACCTGGCGGCCGATTTGGGCCTCCTCGGCGGCGTCCTCTCGCCCGACGCGCTCGTCGTGGTGGAGCGGGGCAAGCGCGCCGCAGAGCCGGACTGGGCAGCATCCGGGCTCGAACTCGTCCGCGGCCGGGTGTACGGCGACACCGCCGTGTGGTGGGCTCAGCCCCTCGCCGCATCCCAGTCCGCGTAGGGATCCCAGCCGCCGCGACCGACCGGCGGCTCGCGGTCGACCAGCACGGGATGCGCCCCGGCCATCCGCGCCTCGCCGATGCGACGGAATCCGTCCGGCAGCGCCGACTCGGCCGGGAACGTGGCGAGCAGTGCGTGGTCCTCACCGCCGGTGAGGGCGAGCGGCTCACCCGCGAACGGGGCGGTGTCGATCGAGACGGTGACCCCGGATGCAGTGGCGAGACGGGTGGCGTCGAGCACGAGGCCGTCCGACACGTCCATCATGGCCGTGGCGCCCGCCGCAGCCGCGAGGGGGCCGTGTGCGATCGGCGGATGCGGGCGCAGCTGCCGGGCGAGGGCCGTGCGCTCCGCATCCGTCAGTGCCGCATCGTCGGTCACGGCAACGGGGGCGCCGTCGGCATCGCGGAAGCGGTCGAACAGCAGCTGCAAGCCGCGCGCGGCAACGCCCGCATCCCCCGCCAGCGCGACGACGTCGCCGGCCCGCGCCCCGGAGCGGAGCACGGGATCCTGATCGAGCACGCCGAGGGCGGTCACCGCGACGGTGAGCGTGTCGGAGGCGGCGAGGTCGCCGCCCTCGACCGCGCAGCCGGGGGCGAGCGCGGCGCACGCCTCGCGCAGGCCGTCGGCCAACGCCTCGACGAACGCCACCGGGGTGTCGTCGGGCATTGTCAGCGCGACGAGCAGCGCGGTGGGGCGGGCACCCATGGCGGCGATGTCGGCGAGGTTCACGGCGGCGGCCTTCCAGCCGACGTCGTACCCGCTCGACCAGGCGAGCCGGAAGTCGGGTCCGTGCACCAGGGTGTCGGTGGTCGCCACGATTCGCTCGCCCGGAACGGCGAGCACGGCCGCGTCATCGCCGGGCCCTACCTCCGCCGCGCTCCGGCCGATCCGGGCGAGGATGCGGCGTAGTACTTCGCGCTCGCCGAGCTGCCCTACGGTGTCGTCCACCCCTCCACGCTACCGACCCGCGGCCGCCTCGCCCGCCGCAGGGTGCCGCATCCGGTGTCGCGGGCCGCCGGGCGCCGGGTTGCGGCGGGTTAGCCTGGAGGGGTGTCCCGCATCCGCACCGTCCGTCTCGCCGCCGCGCTCCTCGTGACCGGTCTCGCGCTCAGCGGATGCGCGTCGACCGTATCGCTGCAACCCGCGCCGGATGCCAATGACCCCGCGTGTGCGGAGATCACCGCGTTCCTACCCGGCACGCTTGCGGGCGAGAAGCGCCGGTGGACGGACGCCCAGGCGACAGGAGCCTGGGGCGACCCCGCGGCCATCATCGTGTCGTGCGGCGTCGAGGCGCCCGCCGCATCCGCGCTGCCGTGTCAAACGGTCGACGGGGTGGACTGGCTCGTCGACGACACGGATGCCCCGAACTACCGCTTCACGACCTTCGGTCGCGAGCCCGCGGTCGAGGTGTACGTCGACTACGACGTGGTGTCGAGCTTCGACGCACTGTCCGGCCTGTCGGCGCTCGTGACGAAGCTCGACCGTACCGCCGAGTGCACCGAGCGCCCCGCATCCTGACCTCGCTCCCGCACAGGAGATATCCCGAGAACAGGACGACTCGGCGGGAATCCTCCTGTTCCACAGCTATCTCCTGTTCTCGAGCGCGCTGACGCGGCACCACGCCGGCCTGCGCCGGCTGACCATGTCCCACTTTCTGCCGTTATGAGCAGGCCAAAGCGGCAGAAAGTGGGACATGTTCTGCAGAAAGTGGGACATGCCCCGGATGCGGCGGAGGACGGATGCGGCGGAGGACGGATGCGGGGGGCGGGCTCAGCGGGAGAGCGCGGTGTCGATCAGCTCGCTGATGAGTTCCGGGTACGTCATGCCGGAGGCGATCCAGCACTTCGGGAACATCGAGATCGGGGTGAAGCCCGGCATCGTGTTCAGCTCGTTCACGAGTGGCCCGTCGGCGGTGAGGAAGAAGTCCACCCGGGCGAGCCCGCGGCCGTCGACCGCGGCGAAGGCGCGTAGCGCCATCTCACGGAGCGCCACAATCTCGTCGTCGGACAGCGCGGCGGGGCACACCACCTCGACGCCGTCGCCGCCGAGGTACTTGCCCTCGAAGTCGTAGAACTCGCGGCCGCTGAGCACGATCTCGCCCGGCAGCGAGGCGCGTGCGGGGGCACCGTCCCGCCCCTCCAGCACACCGACCTCGACCTCGCGGCCGGCGACGCCGCGCTCGACGAGCACCTTGTCGTCCTCCGCGAACGCGACCCGCAGCGCCTCGTCCAGCTCGCCGAGCGCATGCACCTTCGACACGCCGACGCTGGAGCCGGCACGACACGGCTTCACGAACCAGGGGAAGGCGAGCTCCCCCATGCGACGCGCGACGCTCTCCGCGTCGTCGTCCCCGCGACGCACCGTGATGCCCTCGGCGACCGGCACACCCGCGGCATGCAGGGCGACCTTCATGAAGTGCTTGTCCATGCACACCGCGGAATCCAGCACGCCGCCACCGGCGTAGGGCAGCTCCAGCGTGTCGAAGAAACCCTGGATGGTGCCGTCCTCACCGTGCGCGCCGTGCAAGATCGGCAGCACCACATCGATCGGGCCGAGGTCGTCCACCGTGCCGTCGGCGCGGCGCACGCGCAGCGTCCGCTCCCCCGCGGCCTCGGGCCACAGGATGCGGGTGCCGTTGTCGGCGACCTCCGGCAGGTGCGCGGGATCCAGCGTGAACTTGTCCGGGTCGTCGTCCTCGAGGACGAACGCGCCGGCGCGCGTCAGCCCGACCGGGATGACGTGGAAGCGCTCACGATCGATCGCGTGCAGCACCCCGCCCGCCGTTGCGGAACTGATCGAGTGCTAGCTGGTGCGCCCGCCGAAGAGCACCGCCACTGCCGGCTTGTCCATGCTGGGTCCTCTCCCCCTGTGGGGTGTCGTCGTCGGTGGTCAGGTGCGGCGCGATCTCGCGCGGGTTCATGGTGCCATCGAGCACCCGCTTGACCTGTTCCACGATGGGCATCTGGATGCCACTGGCACGGGCCAGCTGCAGGATCGGCGCCACGGAGGCAAGGCCCTCCGCCGTCTGCTGCATGTGGTCCACCACGTCCTGGAAGCTGTATCCCTGGCCGAGCAGGCGCCCGGCGGTGTTGTTGCGGCTGAGCGGCGACTGGCACGTCGCGATCAGGTCGCCGAGGCCCGCGAGACCCTGCAGGGTCTCCGGCTGGGCGCCGTTCGCGACGGCGAAGTCGGTCATCTCCACGAGCCCCCGCGTGATGATCGACGCCTTCGTGTTCTCGCCGTACCCGACCCCGTCGACGATGCCGATGGCGACGGCGATGAGGTTCTTCAGTACTCCGCCGAACTCGGTGCCGATGACGTCCGTGTTCACGAAGGTGCGGAAGTAGCGGTTCCGCGCGCGGATGGCGACGGCTTCGGCCGTGACGAGGCTCCGCGACGCGATGACGGCCGCGGTCGGCTGCTCTTGCGCGATCTCGAGCGCGAGGTTCGGGCCGGAGGCGACCGCGATCCGGTCGGGGTCGCAGCGCAGCTCCTGCTCGATGACCTCGCTCATCCGCATCCCGGTGCGCTTCTCGACGCCCTTCATGAGCGACACGATCGGCACGTCGGTGTCGGCGACGAGCGCACGGATGCCGATGAGGTTCGCCCGCAACGTCTGGCTGGGCACCGACAGGTAGACCTGCTGCGCGCCTTCGATGGCTTCGGCCAGGTCGGAGGTGGCCGTCATGCCCTTGGGCAGGTTGATGCCCGGAAGGTACTTGCTGTTGCGGCGGCCGGTGCGGATCTCGCTCGCGAGCTCCGGCCGACGCGCCCACATGGTCACGTTCGCGCCGCCGTCGGCGAGGATCTTACCGAACGTGGTGCCCCAGCTGCCGGCGCCGAGGACGGCCACGCGCGGCGTGGCAGCCTCAGCTCTCCGACTCAAGGCGACCCGTCTCCTTCTGGCCGTGCGCGGCCGGGTTCCAGCGTTCCGGCGGCGGCGTCTGCCCGCGGAGGCCGCCGAGCAGCCGGGCGATCTCGTCCATGAGGACGCCGGTCACCCGCGCCTGCTCGGTCGACTGCTGCGCGAGGTCGCGTGAGCCGGACAGGTCGAGCGGGGCGCCGAAGACGACGCGCACCTGCTTGCGCAACGGCCAGAAGCGGAACTTCCCGTACCGCGGCAGGATCTCCTGCACGCCCCAGTGGGCGGCAGGGATGAGCGGGATGCCGCCCGCCAGGGCCAGCCGTGCGGCGCCCGTCTTGCCCCGCATCGGCCACAGGTCAGGGTCGCGCGTCAGCGTGCCCTCGGGGTAGACCACCACCGCGTCACCGCGCTCCACGACCGTGCGCGCCATGTCCAGCGTCTCCTTGGCGGCGACGGAGGAATTCGATCGCGAGATCGGGATCATGCCCGCCCGCTTCATCGCCCAGCCGAACACCGGGATCTTGAACAGGCTCTCCTTGGCGAAGAACCGGGGTGCGCGCCCGAGGCGGAACACCGCGATCGCCATGATGAGCGGGTCGAGCTCGCTGTTGTGGTTGGGGGTGAGGACGAACGGGCCGTCCTCCGGCACGTTTTCCTCGCCCACGATCTCGATCTTCGCGAAGATCGAGAGGACGGGCTGGATGATCCCTCCCAGCAGCCAGTACACGCTGGGGTGCGTGACCTCCCGGTCCCGCCGCCGACGACGCGCCGCCATCAGCCGATCACGTCGAAGTCGGCGCCGAGAGCTGTCAGCTTGTCGAGGAATCCGGCGTAGCCACGGCGGATGATGCCGATGTTGCGCACCACCGACTCGCCCTCGGCGGCCAGCGCGGCGATCACGTGGCTGTAGCCGCCGCGGAGGTCGGGGACGGTGATGTCGGCACCGCGCAGCGGCGTCGGGCCCTGGATGACGGCGGCCTGCTCGAGCGAGCGGCGCGGCACCCGGCGGGGACCCTCTTGCAGGCCGTTCGGGTACACCGTGATGTCGGCGCCCATCTGCACCAGCGCCTGCGTGAAGCCGAAGCGGTTCTCGTACACGGTCTCGTGCACGATCGAGCGGCCGGTGGCCTGAGTCATCGCGACGATCAGGGGCTGCTGCCAGTCGGTCATGAAGCCGGGGTGCACGTCGGTCTCGACGGTGGTGCCCTGCATGTCGCCGGCACCGCGACGGAAGAGGATCCCGTCCTCGCGGATGTCGAAGTCGCCGCCGACCTTGCGGACGACGTTGAGGAACGTGAGCATGTCCTGCTGCTTGGCGCCGCCGACGAAGATCTCGCCCCCGGTCGCCAGCGCCGCGCATGCCCAGCTGGCGGCTTCGTTGCGGTCGAAGATCGCACGGTGGTCGTAACCGCGCAGCCGCTCGACGCCCTCGATCACGATGACCCGGTTGGGCTCGTACGAGATGATGGCGCCCATCTTCTGCAGCACCCCGATGAGATCCATGATCTCGGGCTCGATGGCGGCGTTCCGAAGCTCCGTCGTGCCGGCGGCACGGACCGCCGTGAGCAGCACCTGCTCGGTGGCGCCGACGCTCGGGTACGGCAGGTGGATGTTGGCCCCGTGCAGACCCCGCGGCGCGGAGAGACGGATGCCGCTCGGCAGCTTCTCCACGATGGCACCGAACTTGCGGAGCGCGTCGAGGTGGAAGTCGATCGGCCGGTCGCCGATGCGGCAGCCGCCGAGGTCGGGGATGAACGCCTGACCGAGCCGGTGCAGCAGCGGGCCGCAGAACAGGATCGGGATGCGGGAGGCACCGGCGTGCGCGTCGATCTCCTCCATGTGCGCGCTCTCGACGTCACGCGGGTCGAGGCTGAGCGACCCCGGCTCGGGTCCTTCCGCCACGCGCACGCCATGCACCTCGAGGAGCGAACGGACCACGGCGACATCGCTGATGTCGGGGACGTCCCGCAGGATGCTCGGCTCTTCGCCGAGGAGGGCCGCGACCATCGCCTTGGTGACGAGGTTCTTCGCGCCCTTCACCTCCACCGTTCCCGACAGCGGGCGTCCGCCTCGGATCGAGAGGATCTCCCCCTCGGTGGGCTTCTTCCCGGATGCGGTTGCGGTATCGCCGAGGAGTGTCATGGTGCCTTCCCTCACTGTGCGGGAAGCGGCTGAACCGGTAGTGTCCGTGGCTTCCAGGATTCTCGTCGCGCCTCGTAAGCTGCGATCTTGTCTTCGTTCCGGAGGGTGAGCCCGATGTCGTCGAGGCCCTCCAGGAGGCGCCACCTAGTGTAATCGTCGATCTCGAACGGGACCCGGACATCGGCGATCACCGCGTCGCGCCGCTCCAGGTCGACCGTCATCGGTACGTCCGGGTTCGCCTCGATGGCGGCCCACAGCGCCTCGATGTCGCTCTCGGTGACGATGCCGGTGACGAGGCCCTGCTTGCCCGCGTTCCCGCGGAAGATATCGGCGAACTTGGAGCTCAGGACGACCCGGAAACCGTAGTCGCGCAGCGCCCAGACGGCGTGCTCTCGGCTCGAACCGGTGCCGAAGTCGGGGCCGGCGACGAGGATCGACGCACCCGAGTACACCGGCTGGTTCAGGACGAACTCGGGGTCCTGACGCCAGTTCGAGAACAGGGCGTCCTCGAAACCGGTCTTCGTGACCCGCTTCAGATAGACGGCGGGGATGATCTGGTCGGTGTCGACGGCGGAACGGCGCAGGGGCACGGCGATCCCGGTGTGCGTGCGGAACTTGTCCATCTCAGGCCTCCACTCCGACCAGCTGGTCCACGGGTTCCAGATCACTCGGGCTCGACAGCGTGCCGCGCACGGCGGTCGCGGCGGCGACCAACGGCGAGACGAGGTGCGTCCGTCCGCCCTTGCCCTGCCGGCCCTCGAAGTTCCGGTTCGAGGTGGAGGCGCATCGCTCGCCCGGCGCCAGCTGGTCCGGGTTCATGCCCAGGCACATGGAGCAGCCGGCGAACCGCCACTCCGCGCCGAACTCGATGAACACCTTGTCCAGGCCCTCGGCCTCGGCCTCCAGGCGCACCCGGGCGGAGCCCGGCACCACCATGACGCGGACGCCCTCGGCCTTGGTGCGGCCCTTGATGACAGAGGCGAAGGCCCGGAGGTCTTCGATCCGGCTGTTGGTGCACGAACCCATGAACACCGCATCCACCGGCACGTCCTTCAACGGCGTACCCGGGGTGAGGTCCATGTACTCCAGCGCCCGCTCGGCAGCGATGCGGTCGTTGGGGTCGGCAAAGTCTGCGGGGGTCGGGACGACGTCGCTCAGGGACACGCCCTGGCCGGGGTTGGTGCCCCACGTGACGAACGGCTCCAGCTGATCGGCGTCCAGGAACACCTCGGCGTCGTAGACGGCACCCTCATCGCTCGGCAGCGTCCGCCAGTAGGCGACCGCGTCCTCCCAGTCCTGCCCCTTCGGCGCGTGTGGGCGACCCTCGAGGTAGTCGAAGGTGATGTCGTCCGGGGCGACCATGCCGGCGCGGGCGCCGGCCTCGATCGACATGTTGCACATCGTCATGCGCCCCTCCATGGAGAGGGCGCGGATGGCGCTGCCGCGGAACTCGAGGACGTAACCCTGGCCGCCGTTCGTGCCGATCTTCGCGATGACCGCGAGGATGATGTCCTTCGCCGTGACGCCGGGCTTCAGCTCGCCCTCGACGGTGATCGCCATGGTCTTGAACGGCTTCAGCGGCAGGGTCTGCGTGGCCAGCACGTGTTCGACCTCGCTCGTGCCGATACCGAACGCCATCGCGCCGAACGCACCATGGGTGGAGGTGTGGGAATCACCGCAGACGACCGTGATGCCGGGCATCGTCAGACCCAGCTGGGGGCCCACCACGTGCACGATGCCCTGCTCCTTGTCGCCGAGCGAGTGCAGGCGCACCCCGAACTCCGCGGCGTTGTTGCGCAGCGTCTGGATCTGCGTGCGGCTGGTGAGGTCGGCGATCGGCTTGTCGATGTCGAGCGTCGGGGTGTTGTGGTCCTCGGTGGCGATCGTCAGGTCGAGGCGGCGCACCGGGCGACCCTCGGCGCGGAGGCCGTCGAAGGCCTGCGGGCTCGTGACCTCGTGCACCAGGTGCAGGTCGATGTAGATGAGGTCCGGCTCACCGTTCTCACCCTTGACGACAAGGTGGTTGTCCCAGACCTTCTCGGCCAGGGTGCGCGGACGCTCGGGGATGTCGGATGCAGAGATGCTCATGTTGTCGTGCTCCAGGCCCGCGACGAACTCCGCGACGAGTCAGGCTTGGAACGCGCCCCCGTCGCGGCCGATAAGGAGAAGCCGCGCGATCCGCATTGCGTCAGGTTACCACCCCGCCTCGAGGCACCGGCCGCACCGCGCGTGTCGCTCTGTGTCGGCGGCCCTCGGTTCCCGGGCGTGCGCGTGCGAGCCTATGCGGACACATCGCAGAAAGGTCCCGCATGCCCGATCCGTCCTCCGCCACCGCGGGCTTCAGCACACGACAGGTGCACGCGGGCACGGAGTGGGCCGACGCATCGCCGCGCGCGCTGCCGATCTTCCTCACCGCCGGCTTCACCTTCGACGACTTCGACCATGCCGCGCATCACTTCCAGACCGGCGTGGGATTCGGGTACACCCGCACCGGGAACCCCACGATCGACGCGCTCGAGCGCAAGCTCGCCGACCTGGAGGGCGGCGCGGATGCCGTGTTCGTCGCGAGCGGTCAGGCCGCCGTCAGCGTCGCGCTGCTCGCGCTGGTCGGCGCGGGCGACCACGTCGTCGCGTCCACACACATCTACGAGGGCACGCGCGGACTGCTGCTCGACAACCTCGCACGCCTGGGCATCGAAACCGACTTCGTCGACGACGTCGCCGACCCGGCGGCATGGCGGGCGGCAAGCCGTCCGAACACGCGCGTCTTCTTCGCCGAGTCGATCTCCAACGCCAGGAACGACATCCTCGACATCGCCGCGGTGGCCGGCGTCGCCGACGACCTCGGCATCCCGCTGGTGGTGGACAACACGTTCGCGACGCCCTATCTGCTGCGCCCGCTGCAGCACGGCGCGGCCGTCGTCGTGCACTCCGCCAGCAAGTTCCTCGCCGGCCAGGGCGCGGCGCTCGGCGGCGTCATCATCGACGATGGGCGGTTCGATCCGGTACGTTCCGGCGCACTGTTCCCGCACCTGGTCGCCGCCTCCCGCAGCGGCGCCCCCAGCGTCGCAGAGCGGCACGGCGGCCGCGCCCGGATCGCCTACGTCCGCGAGTCGGTCGCGCCGCGGTTCGGGCCGAGCCCGTCGCCGTTCAACGCGTTCCTCGTGGCGCAGGGCGTCGAAACGCTGAGCCTGCGGGTGCGGCAGCAGTCCGCGAACGCCCTGGCGGTCGCCCGATGGCTGGCGCGCCGGCCCGAGGTGACGAGCGTCGACTACGCCGGCCTCCCCACCCATCCCCATCACGCGGTCGCGCGCCGGTATCTGACGCGCGGCTTCGGCTCCGTGTTCCAGTTCACGCTCGCCGGGGGCGAGGAGGCCGCGCGCCGCCTCATCGAGTCCGTTGAGGTGTTCACCCATATGACGCACCTCGGCGACGTGCGCTCCCTCGTGCTGCACCCGGCGACGACCAGCCACGCGCAGCACAGCGAGGAAGCCCGGCGCGCGCTCGGGGTGCATCCCGGCACCCTCCGCCTGTCGATCGGCATCGAAGACGTCGACGACCTGCTCGCCGACCTGGATCGGGGGCTCGGGCTGCCGCAGAGCGACGCGGCGGTCACTGCCGTCGAGGTGCTGGCATGACCCGGCTGCAGCACTTCGGGTGGTTCCTCGCGCGGGGGTTCGGCCCGCACGGCTGGGGCACGGATGCCTGGGAGTGGAACCACAGATGGACGCGGCCGGAACTGTACCAGGAGTCGGCGCGGGTGCTCGAGCAGGCCGGGTTCGACCTGCTCATCATCGAGGATGCGCCTTCGCTCGGTTCTGCCGACACGATCGACCTCCGGGTACGGCACGCCTTCGGCGGTCCCAAGCACGATCCGCTGCTGCTCGCGCCGTACCTCTTCGCCGCCACCCAGCACCTGGGCGTCGTCCCGACCGTGAACCCCGCCGCGTACCTTCCGTACACGGCGGCACGGCAGTTCGCGACGCTGCAGCATCTCAGCGAGGATCGCCTGGGGCTCAACGTCGTCACCGACACCGGCAGCGCCCGTCACTTCGGCGCCGCCCCGCCGCTCGGCCACGACGCGGCGTACGACCGCGCCGAGGAATGGCTGGGCGGGGTGCGCGACCTGTGGCGCAGCTGGGACGAGGGCGCCCTCGTCGAGGACGTCGCCTCCGGCCGGTACGCCGACGGCACCCGGATGCGGCCGGTCGCCCACCGCGGCGAGTACTTCGCGTTCGACGGGCCGCTGAACGCCGTGCCGTTCGAGCACGACGAGCCGGCGATCGTCTCCCCCGGCGGCTCCGGCCGCGGCCTCGCGTTCGCAGGCGCCAACTCCGACGTGCAGCTGGCGCTGAGCCCGCTGGACGAGGCGAGCATCACGGCCTACCGCGCCCGCATCCACCAGGCGGCGCTCGAGCGCGGCCGCTCACCCGAGGACGTGACGATCCTCTTCGCGGTGCAGCCCGTGCTCGTCGACTCCCCGGAGGAGGCCGACCGCCTGGTGGCGGCCTCCCGACACCCGGACGAAGAGACCCTGCGCACCATCGCCCGGCGGCAGTCGAGCGACCTCGAGACCGATCTGACCGCCCTCGACCTGGATGCGCCGCTCGACCTCGCGATCTTTGCGGACCATGTGTCGCACGGCAGCATCCGGCGCCTCGTCGGCGATCATGATGCGGCCACACCCTTGCGGACGATCCTCGCCGCGCATGCCCGCGCCGGGCGGCTCTCCGACGGCTCGGGGTTCGTCGGCACGGCGGACGAGTTCGCCGACCTCATCGAACGACTCGCGGCGTGGGGCAACGACGGTGTGCTCCTCTGGGGCGACCTCCACCCGGTGACGGTGCACCGGATGCTGGACCGCGTGGTGCCGATCCTGCGGCGGCGGGGGCTCCTCCGGGAGGAGTTCGTCTCCGGCGGGCTGAAGGCGAACCTGTCTGCGTTCTGACTCAGTGCCCGCCGTCGACGCGCTCGGCGTTGCCCGGGCGCCGGGCGGCGACGACGCTCGCGACGGTGGCGACAGCCATCGCGAGCACGATGACGCCCAGCGAGACCCAGGTGGAGATCTCCGGCGCCCATTCCACGTGCTGCCCGCCGTTGATGAACGGCAGCTCGTTCTCGTGCAGCGCGTGCAGGAACAGCTTCACGCCGATGAAGGCGAGGATGAACGCGATCCCGAAGTGCAGGTACCGCAGCCGGTCGAGCAGCCCGCCGAGCAGGAAGTAGAGCTGGCGGAGCCCCATGAGCGCGAAGATGTTGGTCGCGAAGACGATGAACGCGCTTCGGGTGATGCCGAAGATCGCGGGGATCGAGTCGATGGCGAAGATGAGGTCGGTGAAACCGATCGCGATGAACACGAGCAGCATCGGCGTGAACATCTTGCGGCCCTTGACCTCGGTGCGCAGCTTCGAGCCGTCGTAGTGGTCGGTGATGTCGATGAAGCGGCGCAGGAACCGCACGATGCCGGTCTCGGTGTTCGCGTCCTGGTCGTCCTTGCCCGGGAACGCCTGGCGCCACGCGGTGAAGACGAGAAACGCGCCGAAGATGTAGAAGATCCAGCTGAAGTTCTCGATCAGCGCGGCGCCCAGGAGGATGAACAGTCCGCGCAGCACCAGCGCGATGATGATTCCCACCATCAGCACCTCCTGCTGATAGCGGCGGGGCACCGAGAACTGCGTCATCAGCAGGACGAACACGAAGAGGTTGTCGATCGACAGGCTGTACTCCGTGAGCCAGCCGGCGAGGAACTGTCCGGCGGCATCCCCGCTGCCGGTGACGCCCAGTAGCACCACGGCGAAGATGAGCGCCAGCGCCACGTAGAACACGATCCATCCGGTCGCCTCTTTCAGCGACGGAATGTGCGGACGCTTAAGGATCAGCAACAGGTCGGCGATGAGGATCGCGGTGAGCACGCTGAGTGCCGTGATCTCGAACCACAGCGGGATCTCGAAGCCCATGGGAGCCTTCCGAAAGAGGATGCGGGACACTCCCCGACTGGTCGCACCCAGTCTACCCGTGGCTCTTCGGACAGCGTCAGGCCGCCAGAGCGGCCGCCGGCGCGAGCGTCGAAAGCGCCTGCCCGTACTGCGCGATCATCCGTGCGCGATCGAGGCGCCCGCGGGCAGCGATCGCGTCACCGCGGAGGCCCCGCAGCGAGCCGAGCACGTCGTCCCAGGCCGCGGCGATCGCATCTGGGTCGCGCGGTGTGACAACGCCGAAGCCGGCCGTTTCGCGCGCGGCGTCGCCGACGTCGGTCGTCACCGGCACCGCACCGCTCGCCGCGCCCTCGAGCAGGCACAGCGGTGAGGCCTCGCCGAACGCGCTCGTGAGCGCGACGATGTCAGCGATCCGATAGATCACCTCCATGTCGTTCCGGATGCCGAGCAGGTGCAGGTTCGCGCCCGCAGCCCCCGCGCGTGCGATGAGGTCCATGAGCGCGGGGTTGTCAGCCGACATTCCCGCACCGCACAGCAGGTAGTGCGCACGGCCGCGACGGGAGTGGCGCGCCACCGCCCGAAGAAAGAGCTCGGGGTCTTTCATGGCGTCGAAGCGAGCGGCGAACACGACGACCGGCACGTCGCCAGGCACACCGATCTGCCGGCGCATCGCCGCACGTTCAGCGGCGCGACCCGGCCGGAATCGGCGGATGTCGACGCCGTTCGTGATCACGAGGCGGGATGCGGGAAGCACCCCCGCATCCGCATACGCCTCTGCGGTGGACTGCGCGCAGGCGATGGTCGTCGTCACGATTCCGCGGTCGGCGGCTTCGCGCAGCCACAGCAGAGCGTCGCCGGAGTGGCCGGGATCAGAGCGGTGCAGGCACGCCGCGACGGGGACGTCGGGCATCAGACCGCGAGCCTGGAGCGCGAGCAGGAGAGCGACCGGCTGCTCTTTCAGCGACAGCACGACGTCGGCGTCGCTGAGCGCCTCGGCGGCGAGTTCCAGCTGCTCTGCGGTGTACTCGCTGCGCGCGGGAGCCTGGGCGCCGGCGGTGCGGCCGAGGGTACGCACTCCGACACCGGAGGCGACGAGCTTCTGATAGCGATGGTCGGCGGTCATGTGCTGCACCGTGCCCTCGCGGCGCGCATTGGCGGCGATCGAGAGCACGCTGTGCTGCTGTCCCCCGGCGTGGAGGCCCGCGACGACATCCGAATGAAGCACCCGGGCGCCACCGGCGAAGAAACCTTCGTACAGCGACAGGACGCGAAGCGGCTGGGTCATGTCGGCACCTCTCGGATGATCAGGCCGCACGTGCTGGTCTTCTCGGTGACGAGAGCGGTGCGGCGTGCCAGTGGGGAACGTTTCCCTATCTCACGACACATCGCCCCGCAGCTGAAGTCTCGGCGGATGACGCGCAGGCAAACAATCCGCGCTGCAGCCCCCGGGTGCGCGTCTAAGAATGCTGGAAGAATCCGCGGCCATCGTAAGGAGGGTAGATAACAGCCTCACCCGAATCGAGCTGAGCATGAGCCTCAAAACGGCACCGACCCGCCCTCCTCTCCCGCCCGCTCCGCTGCGCCCGCGCGATCCCGACAGGCGCGCGAGACTGCGACGACGACGGCGAGCGGCTGATCTTCTCGTCGCCCTCGTGTGGGTGTCGGTCGCGTCCGCCGTGACGCTCTGGCTCGCCAGCGGTGGGATCGGCAACATCACCGATCTTTCTGGCGTGCTGACCGCGGCTGGAATCGTCACGGGGCTCGTCGGCACCGACCTGATCCTGGTCATGCTCGTGCTCGCCGCCCGCATCCCCCTGATCGATCGGGTGTTCGGTCAAGACACAGCGATGGCGGTGCACCGACAGATCGGCAAGCCGGCGCTCTACCTGATCCTCGCCCACGGCGTGCTCCTCACCATCGGTTACGCGATGGCCGATGGGTCGAACGTCGTCACCGAGACGATCAGCCTGTTCCAGGGCCCCGACATGGCGCTGGCGTATCTCGGGCTCGGGCTGCTCGTGCTGGTCGTCGTGACCTCGGTGGTTGCTGTGCGCCGCCGCTTCTCGTACGAGGCCTGGCACCTGATCCACCTGCTGAGCTACGCCGCGGTGCTCATCGCGGTCCCCCACCAGCTGAGCGCGGGCGGCGTCCTCGCCGAGGGCACGGGCGAACGTGCCTACTGGATCGCGCTCTACGTGCTCGCCTTCGGTTCGATCGCCGTGTTCCGCTTCGGCGTGCCGATCGTCCGCAGCGCGCGCCACGGCATCCGGGTGGCCGCGGTTGAGAAGATCGCACCGGGAGTCGTCTCGATCCACCTCACTGGGCGCAACCTCGACCGCTTGCAGACCGCGGGTGGGCAGTACGCGATCTGGCGGTTCTGGACCGGCTCCACCTGGTGGCACGCCCACCCGATCTCGTTCTCTTCGGTGCCTACGGCAACTTCCGCTCGGATTACCGTGCGCGACCTCGGCACCGGAAGCGCCGCCATCTCGCGCGTACGTCGCGGAACACAGGTCTCGATCGAAGGACCGTACGGCGTCTTCACCGATGCGCACCGCGTCGCACCGAAGCTGGCAGTGGTCGCCGCCGGCATCGGCATCACCCCGATCCGCTCGCTACTGGAGCATTCCGCACTTCGCCCGGGCGAGGCGACCGTGCTGCTTCGCGGCAGCGACACCGAGCAGGGGTATCTGTGGAACGAGATCGCCGAGCTACCGGGCATGGGTGGCAACGCGGTCTACACGATGCTGGGGGCTCGGCCCCACGGTCTCGCCACATGGATGTCGCTCGAAGCCCTCAACCGGGGCGTCACCATCAACACCGTGTTCCCCGATCTTCTCTCCTCCGACCTGTACGTCTGTGGGCCGCAGGCGTGGACAGATCTCGTGATCCGCGACGGCCGCGCCGCAGGGCTTCCTGAAGAACAGATTCATGTAGAAAGGTTTGACTGGTGAGGGCACGCGCGCTCGTTCTGAGCCTCTCCTCCTCTGCCGCTGTGCTCGTACTCGGCTGGCAGATCGGATCGGCAGGACAGACCACCTCGGTCACGCCGGCGACGGCAGCGGATTCCGGGAGTACGGCGTCTGACTCCACCGCATCCCGTGGCTCGAGCAGTGGTTCCAGCAGTGGCGCCACCACGGATGCTGCCACCCCCTCGCCGACGAGCACCGCTGCGGCGAGCTCAGATTCGGCGGCAGCCTCAGCCGGCGTCTCGGGCACCTTCACCGGCTCGGTCTCGCAGACACGGTTCGGCAACGTGCAGGTGCAGATCACCGTGGTCGACGGCACCATCACCGACGTCACCGCGCTGCAGCTGACCGACAAGGATCAACGGTCTGTTTCGATCAGCAACCGGGCAGCTCCGGTGCTGCGGCAAGCGGTGCTCGCGGCGCAGTCCGCGAATGTGCAGGGGGTGTCTGGTGCTACCTACACCAGCGACGCCTACCTCACCTCCCTGCAGTCCGCGATCGACCAGGCAGGGCTGTGACATGGCGGTGCACGTCTTCGACACCATGGGCACAACCGTGAGCCTGAGGTTCGCCGGTGCGATCGCGGCCCCCGCAGTGCTGACGCAGGTCGAAGACGTCTTCCGCGCCTTCGACCTGCGGTTCAGCCTCTACCGCCCCGCATCCGAGCTGAGCCGTGTGGCCGCGGGAGAGCTTCTGCTCACCCGAGCGAGCACCGAGCTGCGCGAGGCGTACGCCGAGGCCCTGGAGTGGTCGCGTCACACCGACGGCGTCTTCACCCCGCATCGTCCCGACGGCGTGATCGACCTGTCCGGCACGGTGAAGGCGAAGGCGATGGATGCCGCTGCCACCGTGCTGGAGGCCGCAGGCGAATCCGCATGGATGCTGGCCGTCGGCGGCGACATCCTCACTCGCGGCACGGTCGGCGGCGAACCATGGCAGGCCGGCGTCGTCGACCCGGACGACCGAGGCGGCTTGCTCTGCGTGATCGAACTCAGCGGGCGCCGCACGGCGTTGGCGTCGTCGGGAACGGCGGAGCGCGGAGAGCACATCTGGCGCGCCAGTGCCGGATCGGTGCCCGACGCCTTCCGGCAGGTGACGGTGCGGGCAGACGACATCGTCACCGCCGATGTCGTCGCGACCGCGCTCGTCGCCGCGGGCCCCGAGCGCTACCAGGACCTCCTCGACCGGTTCGATGTCGACGCGATCACCGTCGACAACTCCGGAGTCGTGACGGCGACTCCGGGACTCCGCCGCGTGCCCGGTCTGGCCCCGGCGTGAGCTCTGCGCTCGCGCCTGGTCCCTATACTTCGAGCATGCCGGAGCCCGCACGGATTCTGCTCGTCGAAGACGACGGTCGCCTCGCAGAGCTCCTCCAGCAGCTGCTCACCGACGAGGGATACGACACCGTCCTCGCCCGCGACGGCCAGCGTGCGCTGCACGAAGGGTTGACGCAGCAGTTCGACGCCATGGTGCTCGACCGCGGCCTGCCGGTGATGGAAGGACTCGACGTCCTTAACCGCCTGCGCAACCGGGGCGTCGTCACGCCCGCACTCATCCTCTCGGCACTCGGGAACCCGGCCGATCGCGTGGAAGGCCTCGACCGCGGTGCGGAGGACTATCTCGCCAAGCCCTTCGATATCGATGAGTTGCTCGCCCGCATCCGTGCGCTGCTCCGACGCCACCGAAGCGATGTCCCCGTGATCGCGGTTCCCGGCGGCTCACTCGATGTCACGAGCCGCACGGTCACGACCCGCCACGGCGACCCGATCCCGCTCTCCGAGCGCGAGTCCGACCTGCTCGAACGTCTCGCACGTCGCCCGAGCCAGGTGTTCGAACGCGGCGATCTGCTGGTCAGCGTGTTTCCGGATGCGGATGATCCCGGCGTGGTCGACACCTACGTCCACTATCTGCGCAAGAAACTCGGACGCGGCAGTGTGCGAACAATCCGCGGTATCGGCTATCAGCTCGGGCCGCTGTCATGACGGCGAAAGCCCGTGACGACCTGAGGCGAGCATCCCTCCGGTTGACGGCGCAGTTCACCGTGCTCGTGCTCATCATCCTCACGATCGTCGGCACCGTCGTCTACGTTCTCGTAAGTGCGAGCGTCACACAGTCGAATCAACGCACGCTCGTGGCTGCCACCCGGCTCGACTCCCCCGCGGACGCACCCGACGGCATCTACCTCACCTTCATCGATGAGCGCGACAGCGGTCAGCTCATGTCGACCGAGAATCTGCCCACCGGTCTCATCGATGTCGACGCGCTTCGCTCCGTCGCCGCCGGTGGTGACGACGTTCAGGAGCGGCGCACCGTGGGAGGCCGGGACTACCTCATTCTCACGACGACGGCGCCCACCCGGGAGGGTGGGCGCGAACGCGTGGTTCAAGCGGTGCTCGACACCCACGAGAGCGCAGAAGAGCTGCAACGACTTGCGACCGCGCTGATCGTCGGCGGTGCCGTCGCGCTCCTGCTCGCGTTCGTCGCGGCGTCGCAGATGGCGCGACGAGCGATCCGACCGATGGCGGACGCGCTCGCGCTGCAGCGCAGGTTCGTGGCTGATGCGAGCCACGAGTTGCGGACGCCGCTCACGCTCCTCAGCACGCGAGCGCAACTGCTCGCGCGGCGACGCAGCACCGCCCCGCCCGCTGAGGTCACGGCCGCGGTCGATGAGATCGTGCGAGACACCCGTGCGCTCACCGAGATTCTGGAAGATCTTCTGCTCGCGGCCGATCCCCGCACGATGACCGAGACGATCCCTGTCGATCTGGTCGAGGTCACCGACCACGCGATCGCGCTCCTGCACGACGAATCCGAGCGGCGGGGCATCACGCACGCGCGCTCGGGCGCATCGGCTCCCGTCATCGTCGACGGGTCACGCGCGGCCCTGCTGCGTCTCGTCATCGCCCTGTCAACCAATGCTCTCGATCACGCCCGCTCGACGGTAACGGTGTCCGTCGCTGCCGAAGGCAGGCAGGCGATCGTGAAAGTCGCCGACGACGGCCCCGGTTTTCCGTCGGAGGTCGAAGCGACAGCGTTCGAACGATTCGCCAGCCATCGGGCCGCGAGCGACACCGGCGGCGTGCGCCACTACGGGCTCGGGCTCGCGATCGTCGCCGAGATCGTCCAGCGCCACGGCGGAAGCGTCACGATCGAGCACCCGGCATCAGGCGCCGCTATCCGGTGCAGCTTTCCGCTTTCTCACGACAAGCCCGGCGTCACACACGCGGGTTCGTGAACCGGATGCCGATGTGCCGCGCTGGCGACAGCTCCGCCGAAGCGCCAGGCTGAGATCGTGATCCTGATTCGCACCATCCGGCGCTACCCGACGATCGCCGCGTCACTGGTTGTGCTCGCTCTCGTCCTGGTTCTGCTCGCCACCGGGTCCGCCACGACAGCCCGGTGGATCGCGACGATCTCGGTGTCGGCGTTCATCGTGTGGACGCTCATCGGCATGGTGCGAGATGTGCTTCGCGGTCATGTCGGCCTCGATATCCTCGCCGTCGTCGCGATGATCGCGACCCTCGCCGTCGGCGAGTACCTCGCCGCGCTGATCGTCGTGCTCATGCTCTCGGGCGGCGAGGCGCTGGAAGCCTTCGCCGGCCGCCGCGCGCGCCGTGATCTGGCAGCGCTGCTCGATCGTTCCCCTCGCATCGCCCATGTGATTCGCGAACACGGCACAACCGCGGAAGAGCCCCAGGATGTCGCGGTCGACGAGGTCGCGATCGGCGACCTGCTCCTGGTTCGCCCGTCCGAGATCGTGCCGGTCGACGGCGTCTTGCTCACCGCATCCGGAACCTTCGACGAATCTTCGCTCACCGGCGAGAGCTTGCCGGTGAGCCGCGTCGCCGGAGAGGATGTGATGTCGGGGGCGATCAACGGCACCCGCGCCGTCCGCATCCGCGCGACCCGCCGAAGCGCCGACAGCCAGTATCAGCAGATCGTCGCGCTCGTGCAGGGCGCGCAGGACTCACGCGCACCCGTCGTGCGCCTCGCCGACCGGTTCGCGATCCCGTTCACCGCGGTCGCACTCGTGCTCGCCGGCACGGGATGGGCGCTGTCTGGCGATCCCACGCGCTTCGCCGAAGTCCTCGTCCTCGCCACCCCCTGCCCGCTGCTGATCGCCGCTCCGGTCGCGTTCCTGGCCGGACTGTCCCGTGCGGCCAAGACCGGCGTGATCATGAAGAGCGGCGCCGTTATCGAACAGCTGGCGCACGTGCGCTCGGTCGCGTTCGACAAGACCGGGACGCTGACCGAGGGCCGGCCCGATCTCGTCGAGGTGCGTCCGGCCGACGGGTTCACCGCCGAGGAGGTGCTGCTGCTCGCCGCATCCGCCGAGCAGTACTCGTCCCACGTCCTGGCCGACGGCATCCGACGCGCCGCCGTCGGCCGTGGCATGGAACTTCTCGCCACCGACGACGCCAACGAGGTCGCCACCAATGGCGTCGAGGCGGTCTTCGGCGGTCGGCATGTGGTCGTCGGGAAGCCCGCGTACGTCAGCTCGCTCGCCCCGGAGACGACCCGGGCCACGCTGGACCCTGGCCAGGCCGCGGCGTATGTCGCCATCGACGGCAGGTTCGCCGGCGTCCTGGTCCTGGCCGATGCTCCCCGCCCCGAGTCGGGTCGCGTCATCGCGTGGCTCCGGACGAACGGAGTCCAGCGGATCGTGATGCTCACCGGGGATGCGCGGCCGACGGCCTCGTCCGTTGCCGCCGAGGTGGGCATCGACGAGGTCCACGCCGAACTGCTGCCGCCGGAAAAGGTGCACCTCGCGAGTGAGCTGCGTCCGCGGCCGATCATGATGGTCGGCGACGGTGTGAACGACGCGCCCGTGCTCGCCGCATCCGACATCGGCGTCGCGATGGGGGCGAAGGGCGCGACGGCGGCCGGGGATGCGGCGGATGTGGTCATCCTGGTCGACTCGCTCGAGAAGATCGTGGATGCGGTCTCCATCGGCCGGCACACCATGAGGGTGGCGCTCACCGCGATCTGGATCGGCGTCGGGCTGAGCATCGCCCTCATGATCATCGCGATGACCGGCGCCATCCCTGCTGTCGGTGGCGCGCTCATCCAGGAACTCGTCGACCTCACCACCATCCTCTATGCGCTGCGGGCACTCGGCGGGCCGCGTAGTGGGCTCGCGGAGGCGGTGCAGCGCCCGGCGCCGCGCCTCACCGAGGCGGTAGGGTCCCCGCCGCACCGGCCGTGATAATCACGAGCCAGGCAGCAGCCTCCAGTCGGTGAGCAGGAGGACGCGGGTCGGGGAGCTCACACGCAGGAGGCGCAAACGAAAAAACCCCCCGGAAATCCGGGGGGTTTTCAGTGTGGTGACCCCAGCGGGATTCGAACCCGCGTTACCGCCGTGAGAGGGCAGCGTACTAGGCCGCTATACGATGGGGCCCTAGTACTTCGTCGTTGCCGTTTTCGCAACCGTTCGATTATGCCATGGCTCTCGAGCACGAGACAAATCGAGGCGGCGTCCGCGTGTCGATCGTCGACCGGCTTGCCCGAGGCCGCGATCGAGGAGTTGACTGCAGGGATGCGCCTGACCAAGCACGAGCACGCCGCCCTCACCCTCGACAAGAACGGGAAGAAGCTGGTCATCGATCCGGGGACCTTCACCACTCCCCTGACCGACCTGCACGGACTCGTCGGGATCGTCCTCACCCACGAGCACGTGGATCACTGGACGCCGGAGAACCTCGATCGCATCCTGGCGACGCATCCGGACACCCCGATCTTCGCGCCGGAGGGTGTCGAGCACGCAGCGCCCGGTTACCGCATCACTACAGTCGCACCCGGCGACGCAGTCGATGTCGGCCCGTTCCACCTCGAGTTCTTCGGCGGTCGTCACGCGGTGATCCACGAGTCCATCCCGGTCGTCGACAACGTGGGTGTACTGGTCGACGGCAAGTTCTACTACCCCGGCGACTCCTATGTCGTCCCGGAGGGCGTTGCGGTGTCCCTCCTCGCGGCACCCGTCGGCGCGCCGTGGCTCAAGATCGGCGACGCAATGGACTTTGTGCTGGCAGTCAAACCTGCGCGTGCGTTCGGCACGCATGACATGACGCTCTCCCGAGCCGGACTGTCGATGGGTCGCGCCCGGTTGCAGTGGGCCGTGGAGCAGAACGGCGGCGAGTTCGTCGAGCTCGAACCGGGACAGAGCACCGACGTCTGAAGTCGTTTGTAGACCACACACAAGAAACCGGGTGTCACGTGGCGTGACACTTAGTACCGGGCATAGTTCCTCCGAGGATCCCTGAATATTCGCTGTTAGCCTCACGCGACCGGGATGTCCGCGACGGCGCGGGCAGCAGACAGGGAGTCCTCAATGTCGAGCACTACAACAGCACACCGTCACGGATGGGGGATGCGGATCGCCGTGTCGGTCCTGGCGCTCCTCCTCGCGGCGATGGTCGTGCTCTATTTCGTCACCGTCGCAAAGTTGTCCGACGGCGCCAACCAACTCTCCTCGGGCGCCTCACAGGCCGGCGACGGGTCGATCGAACTCGCGGACGGCGCAACCGCGCTGTCCGACGGAGCGAGTGATCTCGCCGAAGGTGCCGATGATCTCGAGGCTGGCGCGCTGAGCGCCTCGCAGGGTGCCGACAAGGTGTCCGCGGGCGCGGCATCCGCGGCCGCCGGCGCAACGAGCCTCGCCACGGGTGCGCAGTCGCTCGCCGCAGGGGCGGGAACGGCCGCCTCCGGTGCGGCGACCCTCGCCACCGGCTCGCAGACGGCCGCGAACGGAGCCGCGAACCTCGCCGCGGGCGCGCAGCAGGCCGCGGCGGGCGCGACCACCCTGGCCAGCAGTGCGCAGCGACTGTCCGACGGCGTGGTGGGGGCGGACACCTACGCCCGCGCCGTCCGAGACAGCACGCAAACGAATCTGTACGACGCACTGAATGCCGGTGTGACGCCGAGCGTCGTCACGCTGGCAGGTTCCGGCAGTGCGCTTGCGGTGCCGGTCGCCGCGGCGCCGACGCTGGCGGGCGGCCTCAACAGCCTCCATTCCGCAGTCCAGAACGACTCGGCCGTCCGGGCCGCGCTGAACGCGTCACCGTACCTCGGCAGCAACCCGAACGCGGCCGCCGGCATCGAGACCCTGCTCACGAGCTCTTCCGGCGCGATCAGCGCGCTGGCCGCGCCGGCGGGAGCCGCGCCGCAGCTCGCGCAGGGCTTGATCGGCGCCCGTAATGGCGTGGGTAGCGTGATCGGCGGTCTCAACGGACTGATCGATGGGGACTCCAGCAAGGGCTGGCCGGGAACGGGCTACCTCGCCAGTCCCGCGACCGGCGCTCCTGCCCTCGCCGCCGGCGCGGCGTCGTTGAACAACGGCGTCAACTCGGTCGCAGCCGGGGCGCAGACGCTCTCCACCGGCGTGAACAACCTCGCTGCGGGCGCGAGCCGGCTCAACACCGGCACGCAGAATCTCGCCGCCGGCGCGGGCACCCTGTCCGCCGGAGCGGGCTCCCTCGCCGAGGGGACCGGAAATCTCGCGGCCGGGGCCACCTCGCTGGCTTCGGGCGCTGCCGAACTGAAGACCGGTGCCACGACCCTGTCCGATGGCTCCGAAGACCTCTTCGACGGCAGCATCGACCTGCAGGCCGGTGCAGCGTCCCTCGCGGACGGCAACAGCCAGCTGGCCGACGGTTCGGTGCAGCTGGCGACCGGGGCAAGCACCGCGGTGCCGAGCATCCTGCCGTGGATCCTCGGCGTCGGCCTCATCGGGCTCATCGGGCTCGGTTTCTGGATCGGGCACCGCATCTCGCACCGCTCCCGCGCCGACGGGTATGCCTCGGTCCGCCGAAAGCCCCGGCCATCACGGCCGGGGCGCTTCTGTGTGCGCGAGAGACGGATCAGGCCTCGCTCATGGCCTGGACCTCGGCCTGGCCCTTGGCGGCGTAGTAGGCCGCGCGCGCAGCATCCCGGCGCGCCTGCTCGGCCTGCCCCGCGTCGAGCTCCTCCTGCGAGATCGGCACGCTCTCGACGTGGTTCACGCCGTGGTACTTCTCGATGTACGCGTCGAGTTCGGGGCCGGACTCCCACGACGTGATGAGGCAGTACCGCGGCTCGTCACCGTTGTGGGTGGCGGCGTGCCACAGGCGCTGCGTGTCGATGATCAGCTGCGCTCCGGCGGGAAGGGCGATACGCACCTCGCCCTCCGGATCGGTCCGGTTGTGCCGCAGCACGAAGAAGCTGTCCTTGTCGTCCGACAGGTTGAAGAACCCGCGCACGACCCAGCCGGTGCCGTCCGGGTTCAGGCGGTTGTTGTCGTCCTGGTGCAGGTTGTACAGGCACTCGCCGTACGGGGTGGGCTGCAGCTCGATCACGCGACAGCGGCCGATGTTTGCGCCCGGCTCCTTGGCGCGACGAACCAGGTTCGGCGCCTTCTCGACCTGCGAGGGGATGAACACGCCGTCCTTGTCGGTGCGCGGCGGCTTGTGGTTCCAGAAGCCGTTGCACTCGATCTCGCCGAAGGCGCTGGCGAGCGGGGCGAAGCGGGTGTCGCCCGACGACTTCCAGTCGTTGTACTCGATGTCCAGCCACTCTTTGGGGTCGAGTTCCTGGTTGTAGCGGTCGAGGACGACGTACCCGGTCTCCTCGAGCGCGGCGGACGTGATGTAACCCATGACGAATCATGCCTTTCGGTTGGGGCCAGCGAAGTTTTTACAGGCCCAGGTAAGGTCAGCCTAGCTCGCGGGTCCTGACGGCCTCTGGGAGCGTGGCCGGTAAAATTGACCCCGGCTGCGGTGCGTGACTGCGTCGGCGCGACCAACGATTTCCGGAGGACGAGACACACGATGACCACGGCCCTGAGTACCGCCACGAACGTGGATGCGACGGCCGTCGGCACCATCGCCTGGCTGTCGTCGGAAGTGACGAGCATCGTCGTGCCGGTCTACCAGCGGCAGTACCGCTGGGACATCGGAGGCTGCGAGCAGCTCCTCGCCGATATCCGCGCGGTCGCCGACGCCGACGATGCGCACACCCACTTCCTCGCCTCGATCCTGTCGACCAAGGTCTCCCCCGCCGACGACGAGCTCGTCCTCATCGATGGGCAGCAGCGGATCACGACCCTCATGCTGCTCGTGGCGGCGCTGCAGCACACCGTGCGCGACACCGACGCGGAGCTCGCCGCCGACCTCCGCCGCGTGCTCGTGCGCCCCGATGACCCCACGCGTACGAAGCTACGACCGCACCGTGCCTGGGCCGACGTGTTCGAGAGCGTGGTCCTCGACCGCCGCTCCGAGGACGAAGCGACCCGCGCCTCGCGGTTCGACGACAACTACGCGTTCTTCCGCAGTCAGATCCGCCCCGATGAGGTGGCCCGCATCTGGCGGGGCCTGCAGCGCCTGGAGCACGTAGCGATCACGCTGGGCCCCGACGCCAACGCGCAGCAGATCTTCGAGAGTCTCAACTCCACCGGCGAGCCGCTGCGGGATCACGAGCTCATCCACAACTACGTCCTCATGGGTCTCTCGCACGCCGAGCAACTCGAGATCGAGCAGTCGTTCTGGGTGCCGATCGAGGAGAACACCGGCGAGACGATCGGCGAGTTCTGGCGGCATTATCTCGTCATGCTCACCGGCCGCGAGGTCACGGTCGCCGGCGGGCGCGGCGTGTACGACGCGTTCCGGCACGAGTTTCCCCGTCTCGACATCAGCACGCTGCGTCATCAGGCCGCGCAGTGGAAGGAGTACTCGGAGATCTACCGGGTGCTGCTCGAGCCTGCCCACGCCGCCGACGCCGGCCTCGGCCGCCAGCTCGGCTACCTCAACACCTTCGGTCGATCGATGTACCCGCTGGTGATGCGGGCGGTCCACGACCACCTGCACGGCGCCCTCGATCGGCCCGCGCTGCTGCAGACACTCGAGTTCGTGCAGGCGCTCCTCCTGCGCCGGCGCATCGTCGGGATGCCGATCGACCGGCTCGTGGCGCGCCTCTGCCGTGCCCGGGAGGACGGACAGGAGGCGTTGTGGCACGCGATCGCGCGGATCTCCCCCTCGGACGAGCGCGTCCGTGTTGCGGTCAAGTTCGGCGAGCTCCCGCATCCGTCGTACGTGCTGGGGCGTTTGGCCGGGCTCGACAGCCTCGCCGACATCGACGTGGAGCACGTGTTCCCGCTCGCGCCGGCAGACACCTGGAGCGGTGACGGCGTCCGTACCTGGGCGGAGTACAGCGACGACGAGCAGAACAGCCATCGCGCACTCGCGGGCACCCTCGGAAACCTCACCCTGCTCGAGGAGCGACTGGCGGAACGGGCGGTGGATGCGTCCTTCCCCGAGAAGCGCCTCCTCTACGCGCGCAGCCGCATCCCGCTGACCGCGGCGCTCAGCGAGCGGGAGACCTGGGGCACGGCGGCCATGGCCGAGCGGACCGAGGAACTCACCGCGCGGCTGGTGGCGTTGTGGGCCCGGCCACGGGTCACGGCGATCGACGACGACGGCCTCACCCCCATCCTGGATGCGGTGCGTCGCCGCGGCTGGCCACGCGGCTGGGAGCGCGAGTACGCGTACGTGGAGTACCGCGGCGAGCACTGGGAGGTGCCGGACATCAAGTACCTCTTCAACCGTGTGTTTAAGCGGCTCTGGGCTGACTCACGCGACGCCGTGCTCACCTACAGCGCCCGCCACGGCGGACCGGTCTACGAGGGCCAGGCGTGGAACGGCCAGTGGGATGTGCTCGATGAGACCCGCTCCCTCTACATGGGCTGGGATTCCCGCTACATGCTCACCGCGGTGCAGGGCGTGCTGGAAGAGGCGGGGATCGCGTCCGAGGTGTTCCTGAAGTACTCCTACATCGGCGAGGCCATGCGCTGAGCCTCAGGCGTGCTTCACCGCACGCTTCGTGAGGCGGTCCACGGCGTTCCGCGGACCACGGACCGCGACACCCACGAGGTCCAGATCGGATGCGGCGACCGTCGCCACCGCCGCACGGTTGGCCTCGTCATGGCTCGTGCCAAAGAGGTCGGCCGTGTAGACGGCCACCGCCATCCCCCTGTCCTTCGCCCTGGCACGTACCTCGCCGAGCGTCACCGCATCCGCGGTGAAGATGATCACCGGCTGGCGCAGCATCGGCAGGTAGTCGTTGCCGTCGGCGTCCACGTACGGCGCCCCGACCAGATCGGGGGCGCTCGTGGCGATGCCGCTCATGAGGAACGCGGTGACGTTGAGCTCCTGCCACGGCAGGAGGTCATCACGTAGGACGACCACGACGCGGGTGTCGAAGCGGACGATCTCGGAAGGGCCGGCGGCGGGGTCGATAGTGGTCATGAGGCGACCCTCTCTCGTCACCGGTGAGGCCGTCTTGTACGTTCGTCGCATGGTCGATTCGCTGCGGGCCTGGCACCCCGGTCTGGCCGGCGTCCAGGAGGTGCTGCACGCGACGATGGATCACCACGCCTACCCGCTGCACACCCACGATTCCTGGACCGTGCTGCTGATCGACGAGGGCGCGGTTCGGTACGACCTCCACCGTGCCGGCCATCACGCGGCGCCCGGCACGGTCACGCTGCTGCCGCCGTTCGTGCCGCACGATGGCCGTTCGGCGCAGCCCGGCACCAGATTCCGTAAGCGCGTGCTGTACCTGGATGCGGACTGGTTGCCGCCCCGGGCCACCCGCGGGGCAGTCGATGCGCCGCTGCTCACGACCCCGCACGCGGTGCGGGCGGCGCAGTCCGTGCACGCGGCGCTGGCACACCCGGCGGATGAGCCCATCGCCGAGCATGCTCTCCTCGACCTCCGCGACATCGCCGCTGCGCAATTCGGTGAGCCTCCGCCGCCGATCGCGCAGGATGCCCCGCTGGCACGGCGGCTCCGGCGGCTGCTGGACGATCGCCTCACCGAGACCGTCACGCTCGCCGACGCCGCGGTCGTGCTCGGCGCGCACCCGGGACACCTCTCACGGATCTTCGCGGCCGCGTACGGGATCGCCCCGCACCGCTACGTCACCGGACGCCGCGTGGACCGCGCCCGGCGGTTGCTCCTGGCCGGCGTGTCGCCGTCGGCGGCCGCCGCCGCCGCGGGGTTCTTCGATCAGCCTCACCTCACGCGGCACTTCCGCGCCGTCCTGGGGACGACGCCCGCGGCCTTCGCGGCGCGAGGACGCAGCTGAGCCGCGGGGCGTTCAGCCCTGCGCCAGCCGGGACACCTCGTTCCACTCCTCCCACGTCGCCAGGCGCCCGGCATAGTCGCGGCGCGCGATCTCGAGCGGGGCCGTGCCGAAGAAGACGCGCAGCGGCGGCTCGTCGGCATCGACGACGCGCAGGAACGCGGCAGCGGAGGCCTGCGGGTCGCCCGGGGTCTGCGCCGATCGCTGCTGCGCGCGCCGCTCCCGCGCGGCGTCGTATGCCGCCAGCGGCTGGGATCGACGGGCGCTGTCGCCGGCCCAGTCGGTGGCGAATCCGCCGGGTTCGATGAGCGTGACATGAATCCCGAACTCGTCGACCTCCTGTGCGAGTGCCTGCGAGAACCCCTCGAGGGCCCACTTGGACGCGTGATAGGCGCTGAGACCGGCGAACGCCGAGATCCCGCCGATGGACGACACCTGGATGATGTGGCCCGAGCCCTGCTCACGCAGGATCGGCAGCGCCGCCTGGGTGACCCAGATGGCACCGAACACGTTGGTCTCGAGCTGATCGCGCAGCTCCTGCTCGGCGAGCTCCTCCGCCATCCCGAACTGTCCGTAGCCGGCGTTGTTGACGACGACATCCAGCACGCCGAAGTGATCGGCCGCGCGCCGGACGGCCGCGATGTCCGCCTCCCGGTCGGTGACGTCGAGGTCGAGGGGAAGGATCGCGTCGCCGAAGCGCTCGACCAGATCGTCGAGGGTCGCGACGTCGCGAGCGGTGGCGGCAACGCGGTCGCCGCGCTCGAGCGCGGCGGTCGCCCAGGCGCGACCGAAGCCGCGGGATGTTCCGGTGATGAAGAAAGTCTTCTGAGCCATGCCGACACGATAGACCCGCGCCGCCCGGGTGAGGGCCGGTTGACGGCGACCGCGCTCTGCGCCTTCTCAGCGGGCGAGGGAGAGGGCCGTCCGCACGCCCCGGGCGTATGCATCCGGCTGCTCGAAGGCGGCGAAGTGACCGCCTCGCGCCGGCTCCTCCCAGCTCTCGACCGCGAAGTAGCGGTCGGCGAACTCCCGCGGCGCGTTGACGAGGTCTTTCGGGAACACCGTGAAGGCGGTCGGCGCCGCGACCCGACCCCAGGGCTTCGCGCCGCCTTCGGCGTAGGGCGTGAAGGACGTGCCGATGCATCGCCCGAACCAGTATGCCGAGATCCAGGTGAGAAGTTCTTCACGGGAGAACACGCTCTCCAGATCGCCGTCGATCCAGCCGCGTAGTTTCTCCAGGATCCACGCCGCAAGGCCAGCGGGTGACTCACCGAGCGCGGCGGCGAGCGTGTGCGGCTTCGTGGACTGCTCGTACATGTAGCCGCCCTCCTGCCGCTGCCATTCATGACCGTGGCGCACATACGCCCGCTCTGCCGGGGACAGATCCTCCGGCGGGTCGACCAGGAAGTGGTACTGGGACACATCGGTCAGGTGCAGTGCGGACACCGCGTGCGGGTGCCCGGCCGCCAGCGCCTCGGCCACATCACAACCGACATCGCCGGCCGACACCACGTACCGGTCGTGCCCCAGGTCGGTCATAGCGTCCGCCACCATCTCCGCCATGGCGGCGGAGGAGAGGCCACCCTCCGGCATCGGTACGGCGAAGGGGAAGCCGGGCAGCGCGGGGATGACCAGGGTGACGTCATCGAGAAGGGGAAGGAGCCGCTCGAAGCGGAGCGCCGAGTCCGGCCAGCCGTGCAGCAGGAGCAGCACGGGAGCGTCGCGGGACGCCGCCTCCCGGTAGATCACGCGAAGCGGCCGGGCGTTCCCCACGAGTCGCCACGGCAGCGCCTGGATGCGGGCCTCGTGCCGGGTCCAGTCATAGTCGCGGGCCCAGAAGGCGAGGAGGTCCGCAAGGTACTCCGCATCCACGCCCCGGTGCCAGCCGTGCCCCGGTGGCAGCGGCACGGGGCGGACAGCCGTGAGCCGCGCCCGGAGATCGTCGATCTCGGCCGCGGTCACGGTCGGCGGGGCATCCTCGTTCGATATGGGTGTCTCCTTCGTGTGATGCCGGCGACGCTAGCAGCCGGCGCCGACACGGCAGCGTCAGACCGCTCGGGGTCGTCCCCGCGCCCCCTGCCGCATCAGGTTACGTCTCAGCGAACGCTGCGCCACCGCGGATCGGCGCACACAAAAAAGCCCGGGACTCCGCTTTTTCAGCGGAATTCCGGGCTTCGTGAAAGCTGGGGTACCTGGACTCGAACCAAGAACAACGGTACCAGAAACCGCCGTGTTGCCAATTACACCATACCCCACCATGCCTCAGCCGGAGCTGCGCACAAGAGTCCATATTAGCCGATGTGCGCAGCTCGGCCAAACCGAGCGGTCAGCCGATCTGTCGCACGAGCGCGCCCAGGCGACGGATCGACTCGGCCTTGCCGAGCAGTTCCATCGACTCGAACAGCGGCGGCGAGACGCGGCGGCCGCTGATGGCGACGCGGAGCGGCCCGTAGGCCACGCGCGGCTTCAGCGCGAGCCCCTCGATGAGCGCATCTTGGAGCGCCTGCTGGATCGCGGCGGTGTGGAACTCCGCCTCCGGCACGAGCTCCAGCGCGTTCACCGAAGCCACGAGCACCTCGCCGGCATTCGCCGGAAGGCTCTTCAGCGCGTCGTCGTCGTAGGCGATGGCGTCGGTGAAGAGGAAGCCGAGGAGCCCCGGAACCTGGCCGAGCAGCTGCACGCGCTCCTGCACGAGCGGAGCGGCGGCGGCGATGATGGCCTGCTCCTCTTTCGTCGGGGTCTCGCGCACGATGCCCGCGGCGGCGAGGTACGGCACGATGCGGGCGGCGAAGTCCTCGGGCGCCAGCATCCGGATGTGGTCGCCGTTGATCGACTCGGCCTTCTTCTGGTCGAAGCGGGCCGGGTTCGGGTTCACGTCCGCGATGTCGAAGGCGGCGATGAACTCGTCGAGCGAGAACACGTCACGGTCGGGCGCGAGCGACCAGCCGAGCAGGGCGAGGTAGTTCAGCAGACCCTCGTGGATGAAGCCCTTCTCGCGCTGCAGGAACAGGTCGGCCTTCGGATCACGCTTGGAGAGCTTCTTGTTGCCCTCCTCCCCCAGCACGAGCGGCATGTGTCCGAAGCGCGGGACGAAGTCGGTGACGCCGGCCTCGATGAGCGCCGTGTACAGCGCCAGCTGGCGCGCGGTGGAGGGCATGAGGTCCTCGCCGCGGATGACGTGGGTGATGCCCATGACCGCGTCGTCCACCGGATTGGTGAAGGTGTACAGCGGCTGACCGCCGGCGCGGACGA
The DNA here is from genome assembly GCF_026393345.1 of Microbacterium sp. GTDB lineage: Bacteria > Actinomycetota > Actinomycetes > Actinomycetales > Microbacteriaceae > Microbacterium. The sequence continues at coordinate 11,669 of NZ_JAPLAI010000040.1, read as the reverse complement.
CGACGAAGTCGGGGAAGGATCCGGCCGGGAAGGTCACTTCGCCCCGGATGAGGTCGACATAGGTGACGTCGTGGTCCGGAACCCGCAGGCGCCAGGCGGGCTCGCGGCCCTCGGCGCGGAAGGCGGCCTTCTGCTCCTCGGTGAGGTCGCGGTCGTAGTTGTCGTAGCCGAGCTGCTTGGCGCGGCCGTTGGCCTCGTTGCGTGCGTCGATCTCCTCCGCAGTCGAGTAGGACTCATACACCGCGCCGACGTCCACGAGCTTCCGGAGCACCGCCGCGTAGATCTCGCGGCGCTCCGACTGACGGTACGGCTCGTGCGGGCCGCCCTTCTCGACGCCCTCGTCCCAGTCGATGCGCAGCCAGGTGAGCGCGTCGACGCGCTGGCGGTAGCTCTCCTCGCTGTCGCGGGCCGCATCCGTGTCCTCCACGCGGAAGATGAGCTTTCCGCCGGTGTGCCGGGCGTACGCCCAGTTGTACAGCGCGGTGCGGATCATACCGACGTGCGGCAGCCCCGTCGGGGAGGGGCAGAACCGGACGCGGACGTCGGTTCCGGATGCGGTGGTGGTGCGGGGATCGGGTGTGCCAGCCATAGGCATCCAGCCTACCCGCGTGGCGGCGAGACGCCCGTTGACTGCTCTCCCGCCGAGGCCTGACGCCGGTCTGGCATACGGCGGGCGGGGTGGACGGATGCGGGCGGCGGCGCGAGGCTGAAGGCATGAGCCCCACTCCGATGTCGACGGTGACAGAGGTGCGCGAAGCCTTCGCCGGCGGCCGGGACTACCTCGCCGCCTGCACCGGCGGGCTGTTCCCGCGGGCGTCGGTGGCCGCGCTGACGGCGGACCTCGCCCGCGCCGTGGACCGCGGCCCCGATCCACGCGCGCTCACGGCGACGGTGGAGGCCGCACGGGCGGATGCGGCCCGCATCCTGCGTGTAGACGCGCTCGACGTCGCGATCGGCTCGCAGACCTCGGTGCAGGTCGCGCTGATCGCCGCGAACCTGCCGGACGACGCGGAGGTGCTCGGCGTCGAGGGCGACTTCTCGTCGCTGCTGCTGCCGTTCGTTTACGCCGGTCGCGGCATCCGGGTACGCACCGTGCCGCTCGCCGACCTGGCGGGCGAGATCCGGCCCGGGGTCGCGCTCGTGGCGTTCTCGCTGGTGCAGTCGGCGACCGGCGAAGTCGCGGATGCCGGCGCGATCGTCACCGCCGCCCGGGCGGCAGGCGCCCGGACCCTGTGCGATCTGACGCAGGCGGCGGGATGGATGCCCGTGGATGCGGCGCGGTTCGACGCGGCGGTGTGCCACGCGTACAAATGGCTGTGCGCGCCGCGCGGGGTGTCGTTCCTCGCGCTCGCGCCGGAGTACGCGGCGGGCCTGCGGCCGGTGCAGGCGGGGTGGTACGCGGGCGCCGATCCGTGGGTGTCGACGTACGGGACCGCGGCGACCCTCGGCCCGGGCGCCGGGCGATTCGACGTGTCGCCCGCGTGGCAGGCGTTCGTCGGCGCACGGCCGTCGCTCGAGCTATTCGCCGCCGCCCCGATACCGGAGATCCACGCGTACACGACGGGACTCGCGGCGCGGTTCCGTGCTGAGCGCGGGCTGCCGCAGCCGGAGCTTCCCAGCGCCATCGTGACCTGGCCGGACCCGAAGGGAGCCGATCTCGCTCGGCTCACCGCATCCGGGATCACCGCCTCGGGCCGCGCCGGGCGCGCCCGCGTCGCCTTCCACGTCTTCAACGACGATGCGGATGTGGACCACGCCGTCGCCGCCCTCCGCTCGCCCTGACGCCGAGCTGGCGTGAGTGTCAGCGGCGACCGGCGCGAGCGGCGAGCGGGAGGAGCAGGAGCACGGCGGCGACGATCACGAGCGCGAGGAGCGCGAGACCCCCGTAGCCGATCCAGCCGAGGACGACACCCGCGAGGATGGCACCCGCCGCGCCGACGAGGTTCATCGCGAGGTCGCTGCGGCCCTGACGCCGGGTGCGCAGATCCTCCGCGGAGGCTTCGGTCAGCAGCGCCGCGCCCGCGACCGTCGACGCGCTCCAACCAAGACCCAGGAGAACGAGGCCGACCGTCACGGCAAGCTGACTGTCCTGCGCCACCGAGACGAGGATCAGCGACGCCGCCAGCAGCGCCTGCCCGAGCACGATCGTCGGGATGCGTCCCCAGCGGTCCGCGAGCAGGCCGAACACGGGCGACAGCGCGTACATCCCGGCGATGTGCAGGCTGAGCGTCAGCCCCACGATCGTGAGCGTCGCGCCGTGGTGCATGAGATGCACCGGAGTCATCGCCATGACGGCGACCATCACGCCATGCGCCCCGGCGATCGCGACGATCGCAACACGGGCGGCAACGGGCCGGTCCGCCCGGGCGATCGCGGAGGCGGCACCCGCGGCGCGGTCGGCAACGAGCTTCGCCGCCAGGAGCAGCGGGTCCGGGCGGAGGAGGACCAGGTACATGGCAACTGCGAGCAGCTGCGCGGCGATCGTGAACACGTACGGCCCGGTGAGCGCCGGCAACCCGAGAGCCTCACCGAGCACCTCCCCCGGGCCGACGAGGTTGGGCCCCAGCACCGCACCGATCGTGGTCGCCCACACCACGACGGAGATGTCGCGGGCGCGCGAGCGGTCGGTGGCGAGGTCGGCCGCGGCGAACCGGGACTGCAGGTTGGCCGCTTGCCCCGCGCCGATGAGCACGATTCCCGCGAGCAGCAGCGGCAGGATGCGGGTGCCCGTACCCGCGATCACGCCGACGACGCCGACGAGCGCGACGAGCAGCCCCAGCGCTAGCGCAGGGCGGCGGCCCTGCGCGCGAGCGAGGCGTGCGAGTGGGATCGCGAACGCCGCCGCCCCGAGGGTCACGGATGCGGTGGCGAGACCCGACAGCGCATCGTCTCCGGAGACTTCGGCGACGATGACGGCACCGAGCGACAGCGTCGCCCCGAAGGCGATCCCGCCGAGGATCTGACCGAGCGAGAGCGCCCACAGCGTCCGCCGGCGGATGCGGAGGAGGTCCGCATCCACCGGCGTCGCATCAGGCATTGCGGGCAGTGCTCCGCAGAATCCCGAGGCCGGTGATCTCGACTTCGATCTCGTCACCGGCCTGGAACGGGCCGACCCCGGCGGGCGTGCCGGTGAGGAGGACGTCGCCCGGGAGCAGCGTGAACGCGGCAGAGGCGTAGGCGATGATGTCGGCGACCGAATGGATCATGTCCGAGAGCGGCGCCTCCTGCTTCACCTCGCCGTTCAGGCGGGTGGTGAGGCGGGCGGATGCGGCGTCGAACTCGGTCTCGATGGCCGGGCCCAGCGGGCAGAAGGTGTCGAACCCCTTGGCGCGCGACCACTGCCCATCGGATTTCTGCAGGTCGCGGGCCGTGACGTCGTTGCCGATCGTGTAGCCGAAGACATAGTCGAGCGCGCGTTCAACCGGCACGTTCTTCGCGATCTTCCCGATGACGACGGCGAGCTCGCCCTCGAAATCGGTCCGCTCGGACTGGGTGGGGCGCACGATCGCGTCGTTCGGGCCGATGACGGCGGTGTTGGGCTTCAGGAACAGCAGCGGCTCCACCGGCGCCTCCCCGCCCATCTCCGCAGCGTGGTCGTGGTAGTTCTTCCCGACGCAGACGATCTTCGACCGCGGGATGACCGGCGCGAGCAGGGTGATGTCCGCGAGCGGGATCCGCTCCCCCGTCGTCTCGTATCCGGCGTACATCGGGTCGCCGACGAGCTCGACGATCTCGCGACCGTCGACGATGCCGTACCGGATGACGTCCTGGTGACTGAAGCGTGCGATCCTCATCGACGGCCTCAGGCGTCCAGCCGCACGAGCCAGTTGTGGCGGTCTTCGCGACGGCCGTACTGGATGTCGGTGAGCTCTTCGCGCAGCGACAGCGCGAGCGTGCCGGCGGGCTGTTCGTCGAAGAAGTCCTTGCCCTTCAGCACGCCGATCGGGGTGACCACGGCGGCGGTGCCGCAGGCGAACACCTCGACGATGTCACCGGATGCCACGCCCTCACGCCACTCCTGCAGGGAGACGTTCCGGCCCTCGATCTTGTGGCCCCGATCCCGCGCGAGCTGCAGCAGCGACTCACGGGTGATGCCCTCGAGGATGGAGTCCGACTGCGGCGTGACGAGCGTGCCGTCCTTGTAGACGAACACGATGTTCATGCCGCCGAGCTCCTCGACGTTGCCGTCCTGGTCGAGGAAGACCACCTGGTCGCACTCGTTCTCGTACGCCTCGGCCTGCGGCAGCAGGCTGGCGGCGTAGTTGCCACCGGTCTTGGCCGCGCCCGTACCGCCCTTGCCGGCGCGGGCGAAGTCCTCGCTCAGCCAGATGGAGACGGGGTTCACACCGCCCTTGAAGTACGCACCGGAGGGGCTCGCGATCAGGTAGTACGCGACCTTGTGGGCGGGGCGCACCCCGAGGAACGCCTCCTTCGCGAACATGAACGGGCGCAGGTACAGCGACTGGTCATCTCCACCGGGCACCCAGGCGCCGTCGACGGCGATCAGCTCGCGGATCGACTGGATGAAGTACGACACCGGCAGCTCGGGCAGCGCAAGGCGACGCGCGGAGCGCTGCAGCCGCCGGCCGTTCTGGTCGGGGCGGAAGGTGTGGATCGAGCCGTCCGCGTGCCGGTATGCCTTGATGCGCCTTGATGCCCTCGAAGATCTCCTGCCCGTAGTGCAGCACCGCGGCCGCCGGGTCGAGCGAGATGGGACCGTACGGCTGCACGCGCGGCCGGTGCCACCCGCCACCGACGGACCAGCAGACGTCGACCATGTGGTCGGTGAAGTGCTGCCCGAACCCGGGGTTCCGAAGGATCTCTTCGCGCGCGGCAGGCGTCTTCGCGGCGAGGTTGCGGGTGACGGTGAACGCGAGCGGGGCGAGGCCGGCGTCGGGATCGATGTCGAGAAGGGTCATGACTGTCTCACTGAGTCTGCGCGGTGCGCTGTCGGGGCCTGTGGATGCGGCGGATTCCAGGCTACGCCTGCAATGCCGCCGCGATCGCGTCGCCGATCTGGGAAGTGGTGCGGGCGGTGTCACCGCGTCCGGCGATGTCCTCCTCCACCGCGCGGGTGACGCGCTGGGCTTCGTCGCGCAGCCCGAGATGATCGAGCAGGAGCGCGACCGAGAGGATCGCGGCGGTGGGATCCGCCTTCTGCTGCCCTGCGATGTCCGGGGCCGATCCGTGCACCGGCTCGAACATCGACGGGAACGCGCCGTCCGGGTTGATGTTGCCGGATGCGGCGAGACCGATGCCACCGGTTACGGCGCCGGCCAGGTCCGTCAGGATGTCGCCGAAGAGGTTGTCGGTGACGATCACATCGAAGCGGCCCGGGTTCGTGACCAGGAAGATGGTTGCCGCGTCGACGTGCAGGTAGTCTACGGCGACCCCGGGGTACTCCGAGGCCACCTCATCGACGATCCGCTTCCACATGCCCCCCGCATGGACGAGCACGTTGGTTTTGTGCACGAGCGTGAGGCGGTGCCGTCGGCGCTCGGCGAGGGCGAACGCGTAGCGGACGACCCTCTCGATGCCGTAAGCGGTGTTCACCGAGGTCTCGTTGGCGACCTCGTGCGGTGTGCCGCGACGGATGGAGCCGCCGTTGCCGACATAGGGCCCCTCGGTGCCCTCGCGGACGACGACGAAGTCGATCTGGCCGGGGTCGGCGAGCGGACCGGACGCCCCCTCGTACAGCTTCGACGGGCGGAGGTTCACGTAGTGGTCGAGTTCGAAGCGCAGCTTCAGCAGCAGCCCGCGCTCGATGTTCGCATCCTTCAGCCGCGGGTCGCCGGGGACGCCGCCGACGGCGCCGAGCAGGATCGCATCCTGGGCGCGGATGGCCGCCAGATCGTCGTCCGTGAGCGTGTCGCCCGTCTCCAGGTACCGGGCCGCGCCGAGCGAGAACCGCGTCTTGTCGAAGACGACATCGGTTGCCGCGGTGGCCGCATCCAGGACCTTCTCGGCTTCGGCGACCACTTCTGGTCCGATACCGTCACCGGGGATGACGGCCAGCTTCACGACACGCGACATTGCACTCCTCGATCGGATTCCGCGACACGCGACGACGAGGCGCGCTATGACGCGTTACGGGACCTTCTCAGCGTAGTGGCCGCGATCACCGCCGCCACGACGACGAGCGCCGCTCCGATGAGCGAGGTGACGACGACTCCGCCGTCGAACGCGGCCGCGGCCGCCTCCCGGAGTCCGTCACCAGCTGTACCGAGCGCATCGGATGCGGCGACCGCTCCGGCCAGCGTCTCGCGCGCGCTCGCGGCGGTCTCTGCGTCGATGCCAGCAGGCACAACGAGGCCGGTCCGGTACAGGGCAGTGAGGATGCCGCCGAGCACGGCGGTGCCGAGCACCGCACCGAGCTCGTACGCGGTTTCAGACACGGCGCTGGCCGCTCCGGCCTTGGCGGGCGGTGCGGAGGAGAGGATGAGCTCGTTGGAGACCGTCTCGGCCGCGCCGATACCGAGCCCGAGCGAGACGAATGCGATCATCAGCAGGCCGACACCGCCGCCCACGGCGACGAGCGTCACCAGCAGGTAGCCGACCACGGAGAAGGCGAGCGCGACCGGGATGACCACGGCAGGGCTCACTCGCGCCGCAATCGGCACGACCGCGAGACCCGAGATGATCATGGCGAGCAGACCGGGGACGAGCGTGAGGCCCGCCTGGAGCGGTGCGAGGCCCACGATGAGCTGCAGATGCTGGGCGACGAAATAGATGAAGCCGACCAGCGCGACGACGCTGAGAAGGTTCACGAGCAACGCGCCGGTGAACGCGCCGCGGGTGAACAGGCGCATGTCGAGCATCGGCGCGTCTGAGCGCAGCTGACGGCGGACGAACAGCGCACCGCATCCGAGTCCCACCGCGACCGAGAGCGCCACCGTGGTGGACAGTCCGGACACCGCAGTCTCCTTGATGCCGTAGACGATCGGCACCATGGCGCCCATCGACAGCACGATTCCCCATGCATCGACCCGGCCCGGCGCGGGGTCGCGGCTCTCCGGAACGAGGAGCGGTGCCAGTACCACCAGCGGGACGAGCACGGGAACCGCGAGGAGGAACACTGACCCCCAGGCGAAGTGCTCGAGCAGGATGCCGCCCACGACGGGTCCGAGCGCCGCACCGGCGGAGAACATCGAGGCCCATACAGCGATGGCCAGCCGCCGCTGGGCGCGCTGGGTGAAGATGCTGCGGAGCAGTGACAGGGTCGCCGGCATCAGCATCGCGCCGAACACGCCCATGAGTGCCCGCGCGGCGATGAGCAGTTCCGCGGTCGGGGCGAAGGCACCGAGCGCGGAGACCACGGCGAAGCCGGTCGCCCCGATGAGCAGCATCCGGCGGCGGCCGAAGCGGTCCCCGAGCGTCCCCATGGTCACGAGGAGGCCTGCGAGGACCAGCGGGTAGATGTCGAGCAGCCAGAGCTGCTGCGCGCTCGTCGGCTGCAGCGACAGGGCGATTTCGGGCAGGGCGAAGCTGAGCACCGTGTTGTCGATCGAGACGAGCAGCACGGGGAGCATGAGCACCACGAGTGCGGCCCACCCCCGCCAACCGGCGCGGGTGCCGTTCGCCTCGGCAATGCGGATGTCTTCTGTCAGAGTCATGTTTATATACCGTCCAGCTGGTATAGTAACAGGTCCCTGACCCTCCCGTCGATACGATTCAACCCATGAGCCGTCCGCCGCACGCCCGCGAGAAGGTGCTCGACGCGTTCGAGCGCCTGCTCATCGACGAGGGCGCCCGAGCCGCCACCATGGACGCCACGGCACGTGCGGCCGGCGTCTCCAAGGGCGGCCTGCTCTATCACTTCGGGTCGAAGGATGCGCTGGAACAGGGCATCATCGAGCGCCTGGCGGCCCTCGTGGATGCGGATCTCGCAGCGATGGCCGCCTCCCCCGAGGGCCCGGTGGCCTACTTCCTGCGAACCTCAGCCGTCGCGGGCGATCCACTGGACCGCGTCATCGTCGCCACCTCGCGCATCGCGCAAAGCGGGAACACGACCGCGCGCGATGCACTGCGGGACACCCGGGAGAGTTGGGCGGATGCACTTCGCCCGCACACCGCGGACGCTGCAGCCCTGGATCTCGTCCTGCTGGTCGGTGATGGGCTCTACGCGAACTACCAACAGCAGCATGATGCCGCCGCCGGGCCCGTTCCCTCGGGCCCGGCGATGGACGCGCTCATCGCGCTGGTCGAACGCTCGACCCGCGCGTGAGCCGTCGGCTCAGGATTCGGTGATCTCGATCCGACCGAACAGACTCACGCCTCGGTGATCTCGATCTGCCGGAACAGGTCGGCGCCGACGGCGTCACGCATCGCGGCGAGGAGGTCGTCCGAGACCGGCGAGTCGACGGTCAGAACCGACAGCGCCCGGCCGGTGGCGTCGGGGGCGGCGACCTGCAGGCCTTCGATGTTGATCTTCGCGGCGCCCAGCTCCTGGCCGTAGATCGCGACGATCCCGGGGCGGTCGGCGTAGCGCATGACGATGTGGTGCTGTTCGATCGGCACCTCGATCTCGTAGCCATTGATGCCGACGACCTTGGGCACCATGCGGGTGCCGGCCAGGGTGCCCGCCACCTCGAGCACGGAGCCGTCTGCGAGTGTGCCGCGGAGGATCGTGATGTTGCGGTACAGCGGGCTCTCGGCCTCGACGATCAGGCGCGCCTCGACGCCGCGCTGCTCGGCGAACAGCGGTGCGTTGACGTACGAGACGCTCTCGCTGACGATGCGGCTGAAGATCCCCTTCAGCGCGGCGAGGCGGTACACGCTCACGTCGTAGGCGGCCAGCTCACCGCGCACCTCGATGTCGAGGCTGGTGAGCGCGCTGGAGGCCAGCCCGCTGAAGAACTGGCCGAGCGCCTCGACGAGCGCGATGCCGGGGCGGACGAACGGGTCGATGACGCCGCCGGCGACGTTGACCGCATCCGGGACGAGGTCGCCCTCGAGGGCGAGCTTGACGGACTTGGCGACGGAGATCCCGGCCTTCTCCTGGGCTTCCTCGGTCGAGGCGCCGAGGTGCGGGGTGACGACGACGTTCGGCAGGTCGAGCAGGCGCTGCGCGGAGCCGCCCTCCTTGGGGGGTTCGCTGGTGAAGACGTCCAGGCCGGCGCCGGCGATCTCGTGCGTGGTCAGCGCCTTGTACAGCGCGTCCTCGTCGATGAGGCCGCCGCGGGCGACATTGATGACGTAGGCGGTGCGCTTCATGCGACGCAGCTGGTCGATGCCGATCATCCCGGTGGTCTCCGGCGTCTTCGGCATGTGGATGGTGACGAAGTCACTCTGCTCCAGCAGCTCGTCGAGCGAGACGAGCTCGACGCCCAGCTGCTGCGCACGGGCGCTCGTGACATAGGGGTCGTACGCGATCACGCGCATGCCGAAGCCCTGCACGCGGGCGGCGATGAGGGCACCGATCCGGCCGAGGCCGATGATGCCGATCGTCTTCTCGAACAGCTCGGTCCCGGTGAAGGAGCTGCGCTTCCACGCACCGGCGGCGAGCGACGCGTGCGCGGCGGGGATGTGCCGGGCGAGGCTCAGGACGTGGCCCACGGTCAGCTCCGCGGCGGAGATGATGTTGGAGGTCGGGGCGTTCACGACCATGACGCCGGCGGTGGTGGCCGACTTGATGTCGACGTTGTCGAGTCCGACGCCGGCGCGGGCGATGACCTTCAGCACAGGGGCCGCGGCGATCGCCTCCGCATCCATCTTCGTCGCGGACCGGATGAGGACCGCGTGGGCCTCGGCCAGCGCCGGGAGGAGCGCGGCGCGGTCAGCGCCGTCGACGGTTCGGATCTCGAAGTCAGGACCGAGCGCGTCGATCGTGGCAGGAGACAGTTCTTCGGCAATGAGGACGACGGGCTTGCTCACGAGAAGGTCCTTCGGGCGTCACGAGGCGTCCGCGCAGGGCGGATGCAGAATGGGGGTCGGTCCGCTCGTCTCCGACGGCGAGACCAGTGCCAGCCTATCGCGGACGCGCCGCGCGCCCCGTCGGAGCGGTCACACCGCGTTGTAAATTGCGGCGGATGTGACCGCCAGAGCAAAAACGTTGATCCAGAACACCGCGACGAGCGCGAGGCCGGTGAGTTCCACCAGCACGAACGGCAGGATGCGGCGTCGACGGCCCAGGATGAAGGCCGCGGCGCACACGATCACCGGGAAGACGACCGGGAGCAGCAGCACGAACCAGCCGTATCCGGTGAGGCCCGCGTCTCCCCCGGCCTGCTGGAGCAGGAAGGCGACCGCGGTCCACATCGCGTACGCGAAGAAGAGGCCGAAGAACCCGGTGACGACCCCGATGAGCCAGCCGGGCAGGGCGGTGGTCCGCGAGGCGGCGTTGGCCGTGTCCGCGCTCATACCGCGACTCCCGTCGAGAGGAAGGGCCAGGGGACGAGAATCAGCATCCCGAGAACGAGGAGCAGCACGCGCTGCCACACCGCCCGGCGGCGTGCCACGACGAGCACCGTGACGAACCACGCCACGGGGGCCACCGTCGCGAGGATCCACGCCGCGATGTAGCCGGCGGGGTCGAGGAACAGCAGGCCCCACACCTGAAGACGGGAACCCGCGAGGAACCAGCCGACCGCGAAGAGCAGGTAGATGCCGCCGAGCACACCGAGGGACACCAGCGCCACGTTGCCGAGCGGGGCGTCGGTCGGGGCCTCGGCCGCGTTCTCGGCGGTCGATCGCTGTGACCGCGGGCGCTTCCGGTCGTCGGTGTACGGGTGCACGACCTCGCGCGTGCGGGTGACGCCGTCCGGACCGGTGACCTGCGCGGTGACCACACCGGGACGGGCGGGCGCGGCGGGCGCGGCCGGGTCGTCGTCCCATTCGACGCCGTCGTCGCCGACATCGAGGGTCGGGTCGTCGTCCCCCCAGGAGAGGGCGTCGTCGTCTCGTCGTGCCATGGCTTCCAGACTAATCGGCGACGGCGCCCGGGGTGATCCCCCGGGCGCCGTCGTGACCGATCCGACTCAGCGTGCCGCGGAGCCCTCGGTGTAGCCCTCGTCCTGCTGCTTCCAGGCGAACAGCGCGCGCAGCTCCTTGCCAACCTGCTCGATCGGGTGCTGGGCACCCTTCTCGCGCAGCGCGAGGAACTCCACGGCGCCGTTGTCCTGGTCGCCGATGAAACGCTCGGCGAAGGCACCGGACTGGATGTCGGCGAGCACGCCCTTCATGTTCTCCTTGACGTGCGGGTCGATGACGCGCGGGCCGGAGACGTAGTCGCCGTACTCGGCGGTGTCGGAGACACTCCAGCGCTGCTTGGCGATGCCGCCCTCCCACATCAGGTCCACGATGAGCTTGAGCTCGTGCAGCACCTCGAAGTACGCGATCTGCGGCTGGTAACCGGCCTCGGTCAGGGTCTCGAAGCCGTACTGGACGAGCTGCGAGACACCGCCGCAGAGCACGGCCTGCTCACCGAACAGGTCGGTCTCGGTCTCTTCGGTGAAGGTCGTCTTGATGACGCCAGCGCGGGTGCCGCCGATGGCCTTCGCGTAGGCGAGCGCGGTCGCCCAGGCGGTGCCGGATGCGTCGCGCTCGACGGCGATGATGTCCGGGATGCCGCGGCCGGCGACGAACTCGCGACGCACCGTGTGTCCGGGGGCCTTCGGGGCGATGAGGATGACGTCGACGCCCTCGGGGGCCTCGATGTAGCCGAAGCGGAT
>NZ_JAPLAI010000015.1:40166-62126 GCF_026393345.1 Microbacterium sp. | reverse complement strand
ACAGGACGCCGAGGGCGGCGTGCCCCACGCGCGCCCACCCGCGAAGCGACTTCGAGAAGATCGCCAGGCCGCTGTAGACCAGGCCCGTAGCGATGGCGTAGATCGCAATCATCGCGGTCACGATGGCGGCGGTCTTCAGCGGCCAGACGAGGATCAGGATGCCCATGATCAGGGCGACGAGACCGCCGATCCCGAGCGCGATACGGATGGTGTTGACGACGCGCTTGGCGTCGGCAGCGGTTGCGGACATGGAACGGTCCTCCTGAGAGAATGCTGGGAACGGTCAGCCACAGGATAGCGCTCCGGTCCCGCTCCGTGGGGGAATCACCCGCCCGACCCTGGTTCAGCGCAACAGGAGCACGGCGCCGAGCAGCACCGGGACGCACCCGACGGTGGTCAGCAGGATGGTGTCGCGCGCGACGGTCTCGCCGACGTCGTAGCGCTGTGCGTAGTTGAAGACGTTCTGCGCGGTCGGAAGGGCCGCGAGGACCACGACCACCAGCACATCGTGCGGAGGCATGGCGAACAGGTAGGTGCCGACGGCCCAGGCGAGCACAGGCATGACGAGCAGCTTCAGGGCGCTGGCGACCAGCACCTCGGCGCGGTGACCGACGGCGCCGAGCACGCGCTGGCCGTGCAGCGACATGCCGTACCCGATGAGCAGGACCGGCACACACGCGTTCGCGATGAGTTCTGCCGGGGCGATGACGATGTCGGGCAGCGTCACCCCGGACAGGGACACGATCGCGCCGGCGAAGGAACCGATCACCACCGGATTCCGGGCGGTGCGGCCGAGGATGCGGCCGAAGGAGCGGGTACCGGATGTCGCAGCATCGAGGATCGCGAGCGTGATCGGGGTGAAGAGCACGAGTTGCATGAGGATCACCGGCGCGGGATAGGCGGCGCTGCCGAGGAGGTACAGCGACAGCGGGATGCCGATGTTGTTCGAGTTGACCTGGCCGGCGGAGAGCGCCGCCACGACGGTCTCGGCCGTGCTGCGGCGCCACACCAGTCGCGACAGCGTCGCCTGGGCACCGATCACGACGACCGCGGCGATGGCGGAGACCGGCAGGAGGGCGGAGAAGAGAGTGTGGACGTCGGCCTGCGCGAGGACGACGAAGAGCAGGAAGGGGGAGAGGACGTAGAAGGTCAGGCGGCTGAGGACGAAACGGCCGTGCTCTCCCAGGAGTCCCGTGCGGCCAAGAATGTACCCGAGGAGGATCGCGACACCCACCACGACGAATCCAGTGAGGGCGTTCAGCATCCCGCCAGCCTAGGTGCCCGGGTGGGGCCCGTCGGACGGACCCCACCCGGAGCGGAGGTGTTCAGCTCTTGCGCGGCGTGCGGTTCTCCGCACTCACCATCCAGGAGAGCTGCTCCAGGCGCTCCAGCACGGCGTGCAGGATGTCGGCGCTCGTGGGATCCTCGTCGTCGACGTCGTCGTGCACCTCGCGGCACGTTCCGGAGACCGCATCCAGGCGCTCGGTCATGAGGTCCACGACCTCGGTCGTGGCGATCTCTCCCTGCGGGAACTCGGGCAGCGTCGTCGTCTCTGCGACCACGTCGCTGCGCCCGTCGGGCAGGGCGTGCAGTGACCGCATCCGCTCGGCGACGGTGTCGGCGAACTCGCGCGCGGACTCGATGATCTCGTCGAGCTGGAGATGCGTGTCGCGGAAGTTCGTGCCGACGACGTTCCAGTGCGCCTGCTTGCCCTGCAAGGACAGCTCGATGAGGTCGACGAGCACGCGCTGGAGGTTGTCGCTCAGCTGCTGGGTCGCGGCGAAACCGCGCTCCGCGTTCTGTTCCTTGGTGAGGCCGGCCCCCTCGCCGCCGCGCGCGGGACGACGACGGTTCTTCGTGGCGGTGGTGCTGGCCGTGGTGTTCTTCGTAGGCATGGTGCTCCTTCGCTCAGCGGACGTTGTCCACGTTAGGAACGCCGGATGCCGGGCGGTCCGGGATTGCCGGGTTCGGGGCGAGGTGCTAGGTATGTGCCTGGCGCGCCCGTGACGCCGTTAGGGTGCAGGTGTGACCACCCCGCCCGCCCGACGCTCGACCCGGTTGCCGGTCGAGGGCACGTATAACTTCCGGGAGGCCGCTCCCGGGCTGCTGCGGCCCGGTCGGCTGTACCGTTCCGACGCGCTCCACCGGCTGACCCCCGCGGGGCGTGCGACGTTGCGCGGGCTGGGCATCGTCCGCGTCATCGACCTGCGCTCACCGTTCGACCGGCGCCTCGGCGGCCGCGATCGCCTACGGGGCGTCGGAGCCGAGTACGTCAGCATCCCCATCCTCGGTGCGGGGCAGAGGCTCGACCCTGCCACGTTGACCCTCCGTTCGGTGTATCGGACCGTGCTGACCGACCACGGCCGTCAGATCGGCACGGCCATCCGTGCAGTCGCGGATGCGGATGGCCCCGTCGTCGTGCACTGCACCGCGGGCAAGGACCGCACCGGGCTCGTGACCGCCTTGATCCTGCTCGCGCTGGGGGTGCCGGAGGATGATGCGGTGGCGGATTTCGCGTCCAGCGCAGACAACCTGGCGGGGGAGTGGACCGAACGGATGCTGCGGAAGGCACGCTGGTTCCGCGTCAACGTGACCGATGACCTGCGGGAGATGCTGTCCGGCTCCCCGGAGGCGGCGCTCCGCGACACGCTGCGGTGGATCGAGCAGGAGTATGGGGGAGTGGCTGCCTACCTGGAACGGGTCGGTGTGAACGACGATGTGGTCGCACGACTGCAGCGGGAGCTGGAGGGGAGAACCGCGTGAGCGGGAATGGTCAGGTCGACACGCATCCGGCCGACACGCATGACCTGATCCGGGTGCGCGGCGCGCGCGAGAACAACCTGCAGGACGTCGACGTCGACATTCCCAAACGCCGACTGACCGTGTTCACGGGGGTGTCCGGCTCGGGGAAGAGCTCGCTCGTCTTTGGCACGATCGCCGCGGAATCCCAGCGGATGATCAACGAGACGTACAGCGCTTTCGTGCAGGGGTTCATGCCCTCGCTCGGGCGCCCCGACGTCGACGTGCTGGAGGGCCTCACCACGGCGATCCTCGTCGACCAGGAGCGCATGGGGGCGAACGCCCGGTCGACGGTCGGCACGGCGACCGACGCGAACGCCATGCTCCGGATCCTCTTCAGCCGACTGGGGGAACCGCACATCGGTTCGCCGCAGGCCTTCTCGTTCAATGTCGCGTCCGCGCACGGCAGCGGGGCGATCACGGTGGAGAAGGCGGGAGCCCCGAAAGCGACGAAGGCCACCTTCGAGGTTCTCGGCGGCATGTGCCCGCGTTGCGAGGGGATGGGGAACGTCACCGACCTCGATCTCACGCAGGTGTACGACGCGTCTCTGTCCCTGAACCAGGGTGCGCTCACGATCCCCGGCTACACCGCGGACGGCTGGGCCGTCCGCATCTACTCCGAGTCCGGCTTCTTCGACCCGGACAAGCCGATCGGCCAGTTCACGGCGAAGGAACTCGACGACCTCCTCCACCGTGCCCCCACGAAGCTCCGGGTCGCGGGGATCAACATGACGTACGAGGGGCTCCTGCCGAAGCTGCACAAGTCGTTCCTCAGCAAGGATCGCGAGGCGATGCAGCCGCACATCCGCGCGTTCGTCGACCGCGCCGTGACCTACACGACCTGCCCGGAGTGCGACGGGACGCGGCTGAGTGCCGCCGCACGCTCATCCCGCATCCGAGGGATCAACATCGCCGAGGCCTGTGCGATGCAGATCAGCGATCTGGCGGAGTGGGTACGTGAGCTCGACGAGCCCTCGGTCGCCCCCCTCCGGGACAAGCTGTCGCAGACGCTCGACTCCTTCGTCGAGATCGGGCTGGGGTACCTTTCGCTGGAGCGTCCGGCCGGCACCTTGTCCGGGGGAGAGGCGCAGCGGACGAAGATGATCCGCCACCTCGGGTCGGCGCTCACCGATGTCACGTACGTTTTCGACGAGCCCACGGCGGGACTGCATCCTCACGACATCGAACGGATGAACGTGCTGCTGCGACAGCTGCGGGACAACGGGAACACCGTGCTCGTCGTCGAGCACAAGCCGGAGACGATCGCGATCGCCGACCACATCGTGGATCTCGGTCCCGGGGCGGGGACCGCGGGCGGCACGGTGTGCTTCGCCGGCGGCGTCGACGAACTGCGGGCGAGCGGTACGCTCACCGGCCGCCATCTCGCCGACCGCACGCCACTCAAGCCCGAGGTGCGCACGCGGACCGGGGTGATCGAGGTGCGGGGCGCCACCCGGAACAACCTGCGGGCGGTCGATGTCGACATCCCGCTCGGTGTGCTGACGGCTATCACCGGGGTCGCCGGGTCGGGGAAGAGTTCGCTGGTGCACGGCTCCATCCCCGCCGACATCGGCGTCGTGACGGTCGACCAGGCGCCAATCCGCGGCTCCCGGCGCAGCAATCCGGCCACGTACACCGGCTTACTCGAGCCCATCCGCAAGGCCTTCGCCAAGGAGAACGGGGTCAAATCCGCCCTCTTCTGCGCGAACTCGGCCGGGGCGTGCCCAGCCTGCAACGGCGCCGGCGTGATCTACAGCGACCTCGGGATGATGAGTGGGGTCGCGACCGTCTGCGAGGTCTGTGAGGGGAGGCGGTTCGACTCCTCGGTGCTGGAGTACCGCCTGGCGGGGCGCGACATCGGCGAGGTGCTCGCGATGTCGGTCACTCAGGCGCGGGAGTTCTTCGCCCAGGTCTCGCTGCCGGCGGCGACCGTCGTCTTGCAGCGCCTCGAAGACGTCGGTCTCGGCTACTTGACTATTGGTCAACAGCTGACGACCTTGTCCGGCGGGGAGCGGCAGCGCTTGAAACTGGCCACGCATATGGGGAGCTCCGGCGGCGTCTACATCCTGGATGAGCCGACGACAGGGCTCCACCTGGCAGACGTCGAGCATCTGCTGGCGCTGCTTGACCGACTCGTCGACGGCGGGATGTCGGTCATCGTGATCGAGCATCATCAGGCCGTCATGGCGCACGCGGACTGGATCATCGATGTCGGCCCGGGCGCCGGGCACGACGGCGGGACCGTGGTGTTCGAGGGAACGCCCGCTGAACTCGTCGCGGCACGCCGCACGCTTACCGGCGAACATCTTGCGCGTTACTTCGGCGCCTAAGCACGCCTCCCGGGTCCTCACCGGCATTAGCCGATAATGCACATTATGTCACTTTGCGTCCGCACACCGTTCCTCGCCCCGGTGTCCCGCCCTCCCTGCACCACACCGGTCCCGGCTATCTCGACGGCGGCGACATGCTCGCCGCATCGTTTCTCGGGGCCTACCGTGCCGCGCCCACTAACGCTTCATCCGTCGCAAAAACACCGTGCGCGCGGCGGACATGTCGCATTCGCGACGGATGAACCGTGCGGCCCCGCCTGCTAGGCGCGGGTGGCGGGAAGGAGCTCCAGCCAGTCGGGGTACTTCGCGGTGCGGCCGTCACCGGACGACCGCCCGGTGAGGCGCCGCTTCACCCAGGGGCCGACGTGCGTGCGGTAGTACGACAATCCGCCGAGGTGGGCGGGTGCCGTGTGCGCGGGCAGCGACCACCATTCGGCCGGCGCCTCGACGCCGAGCGCCTCAAGAACGCGCGCCGCGACCCGGTGGTGACCGCGCGCGTTCATGTGCAACCGGTCCGGCGCCCAGTACGCGGAGCTCGCGAGTTCGCGGTCCGGCCAGTTCATGGCGCGCACGATGTCGGGCCGATCGGCGAGACGCGCGATCACCGCGTCGGAGAGCTCGTCGCCGCGGCGCTGGATAAGACGCGTCAACGGCAGACCGGCAGACGGGTTCGCACCCGAGAGCACGATGAGCTGCACCCCGGCGGCGTCGCACCGCTCCACCACGGTCGAGAAGGCGTCGACGATGTTCGTGATGGTGGTGCGGGGCCGGATGACGTCGTTCCCGCCGCCGTTGAACGACAGGTGCGTCGGGTTCATGGCGAGCGCCGCATCCAGCTGCTCGTTCACGATCGGCCAGACGAGCTTGCCGCGGACGGACAGATTCGCATACGCGATCGGTTCCGCCAGCGCATCCGCCCAGCCCTGCGCGGTGATATCGGCCCAGCCGCGGATCGTGCCGTCGGGCAGTTCGTCCCCGATACCCTCGGTGAAGGAATCGCCGATGGCGACGTAACGGATGCGGGGGGTTGCGGTCACTCCCCCACCCTATGACCGGGTGCGTCGACCGCCCTGCGCGGACGCTGTGTGCTACTCGGCGGCGAGGAGCGTGCGCACCCGAGGCACGACCTCCGTGGCGTAGAGCTCGATCGACCGCATCATCCGCTCGTGCGAGAGCGTGCCGTTGGAGAACTTCAGGTCGAAGCGGTCGAGGCCGAGGAGGCGCACGGTCTCGGCGATCTTCCGCGCGACGGTCTCCGGTGATCCGGCGTACACCGCGCCCTGCGGACCGACATCCCGCTGGAACTGCATCCGGCTGTAGGGCGGCCACCCGCGCTCGGCGCCGATCGCGTTGCGGTTGACCTCCATTGCCGGGTACAGCTCCTCCCACGCCTGCTCGTCCGTGTCCGCGACGTGTCCGGGCGAGTGCACGCCGACCGGCAGCGGCTCGCGGCCGAACTCGGCGAGGCTCCGGTGGAAGAGGTCGACGTAGGGACGGAACCCGGCCGCGGGTCCCCCGATGATCGCGAGCATCAGGCCATAGCCGTAACGCGCGGTGCGAACGACGGACTCCGGCGAGCCGCCAACGCCCACCCAGGCGCGGATGCCGTGCTCGGTCTTCGGGAACACGTCCGCGCGCGTCAGCGCCGAACGGGTGCGGCCGGACCAGGTCACCGGCTTCTCGTCGCGGAGGATGCTGAACAGCTCCAGCTTCTCCTCGAACAGCGTCTCGTAGTCGGCCAGGTCGAAGCCGAACAGCGGGAACGACTCGATGAACGACCCTCGGCCGAGGATGACCTCCGCTCGGCCCTGCGAGACGGCATCCAGCGTGGCGAACCGCTCGTACAGGCGCACCGGGTCGTCAGAGGACAACACCGTCACGGCGGTACCGAGATGGATACGTGAGGTGCGGGCCGCGGCGGCCGCCAGCACGATCTCGGGGCTCGACACCGCGAACTCGCGCCGATGATGCTCCCCCACGCCGAAGAACGAGAGACCCAGCTCATCCGCCAGCTCCGCCTGCGCGACCACGTTGCGGATGGTCTGCGCCTCGCTCAGCAGCACACCGTCCTCGTCCGCGGTCACGTCACCGAAAGTGTCGAGTCCGAACTCCACTGCGTTCGCCATGAGCGTCTCCCTTTGATTCACACGCATGTAACCGGCGCCCCTCCCCCGGCATTCCCCGGTGTGCTCAGGGCGTGAGGGCGGCGCGCAGGGTGTCGAGCCCCACCCCGCCGAGATCCAGCGCGCGACGGTGGAACGCCTTCATCGAGAACGCGTCGCCCTCGGCCTCGCGGACGTCGTCGCGGATCTGCTCCCAGATGCGCTGGCCCACCTTGTAGGACGGCGCCTGTCCGGGCCAGCCGAGATAGCGGTTGACCTCGAAGCGGATGAACTCGTCCGGCATGTTGACGTTCCGGCGCATGAACGCGAGGGCATAGTCCGCATCCCACTCCCCCTCACCGTCGAGCCGCGGCTTGCCGAGGTGCACGCCGATGTCGAGCACGACGCGCGCCGCCCGCATCCGCTGTCCATCGAGCATCCCGAGGCGGTCGGCGGGAGCGTCGAGGTACCCGAGCTGCTCCATGAGTCGTTCAGCGTACAGCGCCCAGCCCTCGGCGTGCCCCGACGTACCGGCGAGCAGTCGCCGCCAGGAATTCAACTGGGCACGGTTGTGGACCGCCTGCCCGATCTGCAGATGGTGACCGGGAACGCCCTCGTGGTACACGGTGGTCAGCTCACGCCAGGTGTCGAACTCGGTCACGCCCTCGGGCACCGACCACCACATCCTGCCGGGGCGGGAGAAATCGTCCGTCGGTCCGGTGTAGTAGATGCCGCCCTCGTTGGTCGGAGCGATGAGGCACTCCAGCCGACGCACCGGCTCGGGGATGTCGAAGTGGGTGCGCCCGAGTTCGGCGACGGCACGGTCGCTGGTCTCCTGCATCCATCGCTGCAGCGCCTCGGTGCCGTGGAGCTTCATGGCCGGGTCTGACTCAAGGAACGCCACGGCTTCTTCGACGCTCGCACCCGGGATGATGCGGTCGGCGATGTGCTCCTGCTCGGCGACCATCCGCGCGAGTTCTTCCACGCCCCACTCGTAGGTCTCATCGAGATCGACGGTGGCGCCGAGGAAGCGACGGGAGTGCAGCGCGTAAAGGTCGCGGCCTACCCCGTCCTTCTCCGTCGCCGCGGGGGCGAGTTCGGTGCTGAGGAACGCGGCAAGCTCGTCATACGCGACGCGTGCGGCGCCGGCGCGGTCGGAGAGCTCCCGGGCGAGCGATGCGGGAAGTGAGCCGTCCGCGGGGGCCGCCTCGGCGGCGAATGCGGCGAAGAACCCGTCGTCGGCGGTGTAGCGCGCGATCTGGCCGATCACCTCGACCACCTGACGGCGCGCGGGCACCGCGCCACGGTCGATCCCGGTGCGGAGGGTCTGCATGTAGCCGGCCACGGCGTCGGGCAGCGCCCCGAGCCGCTCGGTGATGGTCGCCCAGTCGTCGACGGTGTCGGTCGGCATGAGGTCGAAGACGGAGCGGATGTTCTGCGTGGGCGAGTCGATGACGTTGAGGTCGCTGAGGTGCGCACCCGCCTCGTGGAGCTCGAGTTGGAGCTGCAGCTCGCGACGGAGATCTGTCTGCGTCACGACGTCGACGTCGTCGACGGGTGTCGCCTGCTCCAGGTCGGTCAGTGTGCGCCGAACGGCCTGTGCGACCTGGTCGGCACCTTCCGGGGAGTAGTCACCGAATCGGCCGTTGTGCTCGGACCGGCCGATGTAGGTCGCCAGTGTCGGCTCCAGCTCGGCCGAGGTGTCGACCCAGGCCTCGGCGATGGCATCGATGGCGGACGGAATCCGCAGCTGCGCGTCAGTCATCCTCCGAGCCTACGCGGCACGGGTCGGCCGGGTCAGTGCGCGGCTTCGTCCCAGTTGAGCCCGCGGCCGATCTGCACGTCGAGGGGCACCGTGAGTTCGGCGGCATCCGCCATCCGTGCGCGGACGATCGCCTCCACGGCGTCCCACTCCCCCGTGGCAACCTCGACCACGAGCTCGTCGTGGATCTGCAGCAGCACACGCGACCGGAGGCCGGCGGCGGTGAGCTCGTCATGGATGTGCACGAGCGCGAGCTTCATGATGTCGGCGGCGCTGCCCTGGATGGGGGCATTCAAGGCGGCGCGTTCGGCATTCTCGCGGAGCACCCGGTTAGGGCTCGTCAGGTCGGGGAACGGCCGACGGCGACCGAAGATGGTCTCGGTGTACCCGTCGATGCGCGCCTGCTCCACCGACGAGCGGAGATAGTCACGGACCGCGCCGAACCGGGCGAAGTACTCCATCATGAGCTGCTTGGCCTCGGACTGCTCGATGCGCAGCTGCTTGGAGAGCCCGAACGCGGAGAGGCCGTAGACGAGACCGTACGACATCGCCTTGACCTTGGTGCGCATGGCAGGGGTGACCTCCACCGGTTCCACCCCGAACACCCGCGAACCGACGAAGCGGTGCAGGTCCTCGCCGGCGTTGAACGCCTCGATGAGTCCCGGATCCTCCGACAGGTGCGCCATGATGCGCATCTCGATCTGCGAGTAGTCGGCCGTCAGGAGTGTCTCGTAGCCCTCGCCGACCTCGAACGCGGCACGGATGCGGCGACTCTCCTCGGTACGGATGGGGATGTTCTGCAGGTTGGGGTCGGTGCTCGAGAGCCGCCCGGTCTGCGAGCCGGTCTGCAGGTAGGTGGTGTGGATGCGGTCGTCGGCGCCGATGGCGCTGTCGAGCGACTCGATGATCTGCCGGAGTTTCGTGGCCTCGCGGTGCTGCAGCAGGAGGTCGAGGAAGGGATGCGGCGCCTTCTCCTGCAGCTCCACGAGGACGGCGGCATCCGTGCTGTAGCCGGTCTTGGTTTTCCGCGTCTTCGGCAGCTGGAGGTGCTCGAACAGCACCTCCTGCAGCTGCTTGGGCGACCCGAGGTTCACCTCTCGGCCGATCGCGGCATAGGCGTCCTGCGCGATTGCGTCGGCCCGGGTCGCGAGCTCGGCGGAGAACGTGGAGAGCTTCTCGTGTGACACCGCGACGCCGGCCAGCTCCATGTCGCCGAGGGCGCGGATGCTCGGCAGCTCGACGTCGGCGAGGACGCGAGACACCTGCGCGGGCAGCTCTTCCGCGATAGCAGCGCCCAGCCGCCGGGTGAACCAGGCCAGCTGCCCGGGGGTGGCGCCGTCGTTCTCGGGGACGAGCTGGTTGGGGTCGGCTTCGGGGAGCTTCTCACCGAGGTAGCGCTCAACGAGGTTCGCGAGGGTTTTGTCCGGGAAGCTCGGGCGCACCAGCCAGCCGGCGAGCAGGGTGTCCATGACCACCCCACCGAGCGTCAGCCCGGCGCGACGGAGGGCCTTGGTCTGCGGCTTGGCGTCGTGGAACACCTTGGCGGCGTCGGACGCGAGCCAGTCGCGGAGCGCGTCGGCGACCACATCCGTCCAGTCGGCTTCGACTGCAGCGTCGTGCTGCGCGAGCCCGATGCGCGAGGGCAGCCCGCCCTGGGTGAGGAGCGTGACACCGATCTCGTCGTCGGCGGCAGCCACCCATGCGGCCAGTGCCGCAGCGTCGAGTTCGGCGGCGGTCGGCGCATGCGCCTCGGGCACGGGCTCGGTGGATGTGTCGGCGGCACCCGTGGCCTCGAACACGCGCGGCAGCAGCGTCCGGAACTCGAGCCGGGCGAACACGTCGCGGACGGCCTGCGCGTCGAGGGGCGCGAGGATCAGGTCTGCGGGTTTCACCGGCAGCTCGACGTCGGTGAGCAGCCGGTTGAGTCGACGGTTGCGGCGGACGTCGTCGAGGTGCTCGCGGAGGTTGCCGCCCACGACACCCTTGATCTCGTCGGCGCGGGCGAGGACCTCGTCCAGGGACCCGAACTGGGTGAGCCACTTCACGGCGGTCTTCTCGCCCACCTTGGGGACGCCGGGCAGGTTGTCGCTCGTCTCCCCCACGAGGGCGGCGATCTCGGGGTACTGCTCGGGCGGAACGCCGTAGCGCTCCATGACCGTCTGCGGGTCGTAGCGCTTGAGCTGCGAGACGCCCTGCACGTTCGGGTAGAGGAGGGTCACCTCGTCGTTGACGAGCTGGATGGTGTCGCGGTCGCCCGAGCACACGAGGACGCGGAACCCCTCCGCTGCGCCCTGCGTGGAGAGGGTCGCGAGGATGTCATCGGCCTCGAAGTCCTCCTTCTGCAACACGGTGACACCCATCGCGCGCAGGCACTCCTGCAGGAGCGGGATCTGCCCGGAGAACTCCGGCGGCGTCTCGCTGCGAGTCGCCTTGTACTCCGCGTACTCGCGCGTGCGGAAGGAGACGCGCGAGGTGTCGAAGGCGACGGCGACGTGGCTGGGCTTCTCGGCCTTCAACAGGTTCACGAACATCGACAGGAAGCCGTACACACCGTTGGTGTGCTGCCCGTCCTTGGTGGTGAAGTTGTCGACGGGAAGGGCGTAGAACGCCCGGAAAGCGAGCGAATGGCCGTCGACGACCAGAAGGGTAGGCTTCGAGGAGTCGGTCACCATGACAGCCTAGACGCGGCCGCCGACACCTGAATCGCTCGATCCTGAAGGAGTCCCATGCCCGCTGCCGAGCCGTCCGCCATCGATGGGATCGCCTGGCTGCAGGAGCGAGGCGCGGGTGCGCTGGCCGAGAAGATGGGCTTCGAATGGGTCGAGTTCAGCCCTGAGCGCGCGGTCGCGCGGATGCCGGTCGAAGGCAACACGCAGCCGGTCGGTCTCGTGCATGGCGGCGCCTACGTGGTCCTCGCCGAGAGCCTCGGTTCGATGCACGCGAACTACCACGCGCGGCTGACCTCGAACGGTACTGAGCGTCTGGCCGTCGGCGTCGACATCAACGCCACGCACACCCGTTCCGCACGGTCCGGGTGGGTCACCGGCACCTGTGTGCCGCTCCACCTCGGCCGCTCCCTCACCGTGCACGAGATCGTCTGCCGGGACGATGACGGCAACCGGCTGTCCACGATCCGGATCACGAACCTCATCAAGGACGCCTCCCCCGCATCCTGACCGCATGTTCTGACCGCGAAACGGGAACTGGGCCCCGAGACCGTGGGATTTACCCAGGGTCTCGGGGCCCAGAAGCTGTCTCGCGGACAGCGAACGTGAAAGGGAGCGTCAGGCCTTCTTGGGGGCCAGCTGCTCGATGATGGCCTTGGCCACATCCTGCATGGTCAGGCGGCGGTCCATGGACGCCTTCTGGATCCAGCGGAACGCTTCGGGCTCGGTGAGGCCCATCTTCTCGTTGAGGAGGCCCTTGGCGCGGTCGACGAGCTTGCGGGTCTCGAAGCGCTCGACCATATCCGCCACCTCGGCTTCGAGCGTGATGATCTGCTCGTAGCGGGCGAGTGCGATCTCGATCGCGGGCAGCAGGTCATTCGGGGTGAAGGGCTTGACGACGTACGCCAGGGCGCCGGCCTCGCTGGCGCGCTCCACGAGTTCCTTCTGGCTGAACGCGGTGAGGAGGACGACCGGCGCGATGTGCGCCTTGCTGAGCTTCTCGGCGGCAGAG
Organism: Microbacterium sp.; assembly: GCF_026393345.1. GTDB lineage: Bacteria > Actinomycetota > Actinomycetes > Actinomycetales > Microbacteriaceae > Microbacterium. The sequence goes on along the minus strand of NZ_JAPLAI010000015.1, from coordinate 49,455 downwards.
ATGCCGTCGAGCTGCGGCATCTTCACGTCCATGATGACGAGGTCGGGACGCAGCTCGGTCGCGAGGGCCACCGCCGTCTCGCCGTCACCCGCTTCGCCGACGACGTCGTATCCGTTGTCGCGGAGAATCTCGACGATGTCGAGTCGGATGAGCGACTCGTCCTCGGCCACGACGACACGTCGCGGGGCGGGAGCGGATTTCGCGGTTTCCTCTTGCTCAGTCACCTTTGAATCCTACGGCACCGCGAGGGATGCCCGTGGGAGCCTTCCCACCAGAAGGCGGGAACCTGGTGGACGGATGCAGGAGCCGGGCTCAGCCCGGCACCCCGGCGAGAAGCTCCACGAAGACGTCCCGTGCGTCGTCGCGTGTCGCCAGGGGCGCCGCCTGACCCGCCCAGAGCGACTGCAGGTCGCCGAGGTTCCGGCGGCCGGCCTCGGCGCGGAACAGTCCGGTCAGATGGTTCTGTGCCGGGAAGGGAGCGATCACCCCGGAGGCCTCGATCGTCCGGATCGCACGGTTCGGCACACCGCGGGCCAGGCGCCCGCTCATCGCTCGGGTGAGGACCGTGCCGTCTGCTGTCACCGTTCCCATCGCGCGCCGGTGGGCATCGGATGCGGCCGACTGCCGGGTCCGAAGAAACGCGGTCCCGACCTGCACGCCCGACGCGCCGAGAGCGAAGGCGGCCGCGACACCGCGGCGGTCCGCAATGCCCCCGGCCGCGATCACGGGGATGCGCACCGCATCCGCGACCTGCGGGACCAGCGCAAACGTCCCCACCAGCGAGTCTTCGGGCGCGCGGAGGAAGGACACCCGGTGCCCCGCCGCTTCGAACCCGGTCGCAACGATCGCGTCGACGCCTGCGGCCTCGAGTGCTACGGCCTCCGCGACCGTCGTGGCGGTGCCGAGGACCGCGATCTCCCGCTCGCGGGCGTGCGCGACCATCGCCGCAGAGGGCACGCCGTACACGACGCTGACGGCGGCGGGTCTCGCCTCCATCACGGCCGCCCACTGTTCTGCGGCATCCGGCAGATATCGCGAGGGCAACGTCTCCGGTGGCGTGACTCCGACCTCGGCGAAGAGGGGCCGCAGTGCCGCAGCCGCCGCGGCGACGTCCGCGCCCGGGGGTTCCGCCCATTCCAGCGGCAGCCACAGGTTCAGCGCGAACGGGCGGCGGGTCGCCGCACGGATCGCTTCCGCGGTCTCGGTGATCCGCGGCGCGTCGTAGCCGTACAGACCATAGGAGCCGAGCCCGTCCGCCTCGCTCACGGCCGCGACAAGGTCCACCGATGACAGCCCGCCGAACGGACCGAGCAAAATCGGGTGCCGGATGCCCAGCAGCTCGGTCAGCGCATTCGCCATTCCTCAGAACCTCTCCGCTCGGGTCGCGCCGCAGTTCGCGCACACCTCGTCCGCCACGAACGCGCCGCACTCGGTGCACACCGCGGCGAGCCAGCATGCGGCGTCTCCCACCCTGTCATCCTCGTCGTCGCGCGGAACGTCCATGCCGACATTGTGACGATCGGCGATGGCCACGCCAAGCACGGCGAAGGGCGCACGGATGGCGGTGATCGCGGACATCGCTGCGGTATCGTCGTTCCGGTGCGTGCACGAAGCGCACATGCCGGCGTGGCGGAATGGCAGACGCGACCGACTCAAACTCGGTTGCCCGAAAGGGCGTGTGGGTTCGACTCCCACCGCCGGCACAATCCTTCGTGAGCGGCGTTGCGGCGCCTAGCGCCGCCGTGCCACGTACACGGTGTTCGACGAGGTGCCCCCGGTAAGGCGATTCGCGAACTCGACGACGTGCGCCACGCTGTCGTCGAAGACCGCCGAGAGCGTTCCGAGGAACTCCGCGTCGGGCGCGTCGTCGGACCACAGTGCGAAGACGCCGTGGTCGCTGAGGTGGCCGGCGAGGGATTCCAGGCCGCGAACGGTGTAGAGATCGGCGTGGCTCGGATCCAGCGTGTGCCGGGGAGAGTGGTCGACATCGAGCAGGATGACGTCGTACCGGGTGTCCTCGGCTTCCGGGGTGCGGCGCGCGACCGCGAAGAAGTCGTCGTGGATGAGGCTCGTTCGCGCGTCACGCACGAGCGTTGCCGATACCGGCAGCAGTTCCCGCTCATGCCACCCGATCACCGCGGGGAGGGCATCGATCACGTCCACCGTCCGCACCCGCGCGTCGCCGAGTGCGGTCACCGCGGTGTAGCCGAGTCCCAGTCCTCCCACCAGCACGTCGAGGTCGGTGCCGCTCGCTGCGGCGAGGCCCAGACGGGCGAGTTCCTCTTCGGCCACCGTGAACAGGCTCGACATGAGGTACTCGTCATTCAGCTTGACCTCGTAGATGAGTTCAGCGGTCTCCGGGTCTGCCCGGCGGCGGAGGGTCAGCTCCCCCATCCGGGTGTTCTGCCAGTCGAGCTCTTCGAAGTGCGCGATCATGCGGGGCTCTCGTTCTCTGACGGTTCGTGGAGACGCTCGACGATTGCCGGCCGCAGCTCCATCCTCCCCGATCCAGCGAGGATGATGGACACATGCCCGCCTCGCACCGCCCCGGACTCCGGGTCGACTCGGCACTCACGATCCCCGAGTCGGAACTGTCCTGGCGCTTCTCCCGCTCCTCCGGTCCCGGTGGGCAAGGCGTCAACACCACGGATTCGCGGGTGGAACTCGTGTGGGATGCGGCGAGCTCGGCCGCACTGACACCTCACCAGCGCGAACGCATCCTGGCCCGGCTGCAGGGACGCCTCGCTGGCGGGGTCCTCACGGTCACCGCATCCGAGCATCGTGCACAGGTACGCAACCGGGACGCGGCGCGCACTCGCCTGGCGGACCTGGTGGCCGAGGCGCTGCGCCCGCCATCCCCGACGCGGCGCCGCACCCGCCCGACCCGCGGCGCAACCGAACGACGCCTGACCGCAAAGAAGCAGCGGACCGACACCAAGCGCCTGCGGCGGCCGCCCCGCGATTGATCGACGGCGGCTAGTCGGCCGGGGATGCAGCGCGCTCCGAGGATGCCGGCGCGCCGGCGAGGACGATGGCAACGACTCCGAGGAAGATCGCCGCGCCGGCGCGGACCGCGCCGTCGAGGAAACCCGCCGCGAAGCCGACGCTGCCGACGGCGTAACCGACGAACATCTCGCCGTTCGTGCCTGCCGTGACTGGGCCGGCCTGCGCCGCCGCGATTCCGATCACCGTCGTCGCCACCCACGTCACCGTCACGGCCGCCAGCGCCCAGAGCGGGGCACGGTTCCACGGCGGCCGGATCGTGTGCGCCCGCGCGATCTGCACCGCCGCCACGAGCGCGAGGGCGAGTCGAGCGAGGATGTCGACGGAGTACCAGGGCACCGAAGCAACATGGCGGGGGTCAACCGCTGCGATGACAGCGTTCCCCACGAACGGCGCGAGAAGCTCCCACACACCCAGCGTCACCAGCGCCGTCGTGCCGAGCGGCCGGCGCGCCGTGACGCTCCCCTCGCCGCGGAACCCGAACGCGAAGATCAGCATCGAGGCGGTGAACACGGCGGTGGCGAGTGTCTGGACGGCACCGGTGTAGGGCAGGCCCGCGGGTGTTGTCAGGCTGATCACGGTGGCAGCGATCAGCAGGATGCCGCCCGTGCGCCAGGCTCGTGCGGCATCCTGTGTCACCACCGTCGGGGCTCCTTCGCTCATGGGGGCGAGCATACTCAGGCGCGCTTCGGCGCGCTGCCAGGGTGCAGCGATGGGGTGGGGTCGGACCTCGCCGTCGTTCCGCTACGCCGTGTGCGGTTCCTTGGTATGGAACTCCGCCATCCGCCCGCACGAGGAGCGAGATCTCGAGGACCGATTCGGCGACGCGTTCCGCCGGTAGCGGCAGGACGTGCGGTGCTGGTGCCCGCGATGGCGGCCCGTCGCGGCGTCGGTGTCGTCGCCGGTCTGACCCGGCCTCCCCCGGACACGAGGAAGGGGATGCCTCTCGGCATCCCCTTCTCGCACGTCCGGCGGGATTACATCCCGGCCTTGTAGATCGGTGCGCGGCCATTGACGGCGTCGCCGATCTTGTGGATGCGGATGTCGTTGGTCGACCCGATGATCCCGGGAGGAGACCCGGAGATGACGACGACCTTGTCCCCCTCGGCGGCGAGGCCGTTGTCGAGGAAGTAGTTGTCCACCTGCAGGTACATCAGGTCGGTGTGCGCGACGTGCTCGACGATGGTCGACTGGATGCCCCAGGTGACCGCCATCCGGCGACGGATCGCCGGGTCGGGCGCGAACGCCACCATGGGGAACTTGGGACGCAGCCGCGACATGCGCCGGGCGGTGTCACCGGACTCGGTGAAGATGCAGACGAACTTCGCGTCGACGAAGTCGGCGACCTCCATGGCAGCCAGCGTGATGGCGCCACCCTGGGTGCGGGGCTTTGCGGTCATCGGCGCGATGCGCTCCAGGCCGTGGTCCTCGGTCGAGGCGACGATCCGCGCCATGGTCTCGACGACCGTGACCGGGTACTTGCCGACGCTGGTCTCGCCCGAGAGCATGACCGCATCCGCACCGTCGAGGACGGCGTTGGCTACGTCGCTGGTCTCGGCGCGGGTCGGCACCGGGTTCTCGATCATCGACTCGAGCATCTGCGTGGCGACGATGACGGGCTTGGCCATGCGGCGGCACAGCTCGACCGCGCGCTTCTGCACGATCGGCACCGCCTCGAGGGGCAGCTCCACACCGAGGTCGCCACGGGCGACCATGATGCCGTCGAAGGCGTCGATGATCTCCTCGAGATTGTCGACCGCCTGCGGCTTCTCGATCTTGGCGATGACGGGGACACGGCGTCCCTCCTCCGCCATGATGTCGTGCACGCGGTTGACGTCCTCCGCGTTGCGGACGAACGAGAGCGCGATGAGATCCGCGCCGGCACGAAGGCCCCAGCGGAGGTCGGCCTCATCCTTCTCCGACAGCGCGGGCACGTTGACCGCGACGCCGGGCAGGTTGATGCCCTTGTTGTTCGACACCGGGCCGCCGACGATCACCTTGGTGGTCACCACGGTGCCATCGGTGTCGATGACCTCGACCCGGACCTTGCCGTCGTCGATGAGGAGGAAGTCCCCGGGCTTCACGTCCTGGGGCAGCCCCTTGAAGGTGGTCGAGACGATCTCCTTGGTCCCGGGGATGTCCTCCACCGTGATCTTGAAGATGTCTCCGGCGGCCAGCTCGTGCGGGCCGTCGGTGAAACGCCCGAGGCGGATCTTCGGGCCCTGCAGGTCGACCAGAACGGCGACAGCCCGTTTGGCGTCATCGGCAGCACGGCGCACGTTCGCGAAATTCGCGTCGTGGACCGAGTAGTCACCGTGACTGAGGTTGAGGCGGGCAACGTCCACGCCTGCGTCGATGATCGCGCGGACCATCTCGTAGGTGGATGTTGCCGGGCCGAGGGTGGCGACGATCTTCGCGCGTCTCATCCGTTTATCGTGCTCCGGTAAATTGTTCGATTATTTCTCGGCATGGGGGGTTCCCTCTCCACCCTACGCGTGCTGCAGTCCGATGGCGACATCGGTGGGTGCGACCGGGGACGGCAGCGCCGTCTTGCCCATGAGGTAGCGGTCGACCGACGCGGCCGCCGCGCGACCCTCCGCGATCGCCCACACGATGAGCGACTGGCCACGGCCGGCGTCGCCGGCGACGAACACGCCCGGCTCGCCGGTCTGGTAGTCCTCGTCACGCTCGAGGTTGCCCCGGTCGCTGAACTGCGCCGCGATCTGGTCTTCCAGCGTGGCGCGGTCGGGACCGGTGAAGCCCATCGCGATGAGAACGAGGTCTGCCGGGATCTCCCGCTCGGTGCCGCTCTTGGGGACCCGCCGTCCGTCGACGAACTCCGTCTCGGCCACGCGCAGGGCGCGCACCTCGCCGGCGTCGTTGCCGAGGAACTCGACGGTGGATGCGAGGTAGTGCCGTTCGCCGCCCTCTTCGTGGGCGGAGGACACCTCGAAGAGGGTGGGCATGGTCGGCCAGGGCTGCGCGTCCGTCCGGCTCGCCGGCGGCTGCTTGCCGATGGCGAGGTTCGTGACGCTCAGCGCACCCTGACGGTGCGCGGTGCCGATGCAGTCGGCGCCGGTGTCGCCACCACCGATGACGACGACATGCTTGCCCTCTGCCGAGATCTGGTGCGGCACCTGATCGCCGGCGTTGGCCTTGTTGGACTCCACGAGGTACTCCATCGCCACGTGCACGCCTTCGAGGTCGCGCCCGGGGATGGACAGCTCGCGCGGGACGGTGGAGCCGGTCGCGATGACGACCGCGTCGTACCGGGACCGGAGCTCCGACCAGGTGATGTCGGTGCCGATCTCAACACCGGCGCGGAACCGGGTGCCCTCGTCCTGCATCTGACGAAGGCGCCGCTCCAGGTGGCGCTTCTCCATCTTGAAGTCCGGGATGCCGTAACGCAGCAGACCGCCGATGCGGTCGTCGCGCTCGAACACGGCCACCGTATGACCGGCACGGGTGAGCTGCTGGGCGGCAGCGAGACCTGCGGGACCGGAACCGACGACCGCGATCGTCTTGCCGGTGAGACGCTCCGGCGGCTCGGGCTCGACCCAGCCGTTCGAGAACGCCTCGTCGATGATCGAGACCTCGATCTGCTTGATCGTCACGGCGGGCTGGTTGATGCCGAGCACGCAGGAGCTTTCGCAGGGAGCGGGGCACAGCCGACCGGTGAACTCCGGGAAGTTGTTCGTCGCGTGCAGCCGCTCGATCGCGGAGCGCCCCTCGCCGCGCCAGGTCAGGTCGTTCCACTCCGGGATGAGGTTCCCGAGCGGGCAGCCCTTGTGGCAGAACGGGATGCCGCAGTCCATGCAGCGGCCCGCCTGCCGGCGCAGCACCGCGGTGTCGCCGGGCTCATAGACCTCTTTCCAGTCCATGATGCGCACCGGAACCGGTCGCCGCGGCGGAAGCTCCCGCTCGGTGACCTTCAGAAAACCTTTGGGATCAGCCACCTGTCACCTCCAAGATCCGGCTCCAAACGACGTCGCCGTCCGGGTCCAGACCTTCGGCCAGCGCATCCTCACGGGTCTGCAGCACGGCCGCGTAGTCGCGCGGCATGACCCGCACGAAGTTCTTCACTTCCTCCTCGAACCCCTCGAGAAGGGATGCGGCGAGCGTCGAGCCCGTCTCCGCGACATGTCGCGAGAGCAGGTCGCGGAGCATCTCCGCGTCGCCGGAGCCGAGCTCGCCCAGCACCAGTTCCCCGGAGGCCAGCGCCTCGCGGTTCACCTGCGCCGAGTCGAGCCGGTAGATGTACGCCATGCCACCGGACATGCCTGCGCCGAGGTTCCGGCCGGTGCGTCCGAGGATGACCGCGAGACCGCCGGTCATGTACTCCAGCGCGTGGTCACCCACACCCTCGACGACCGCGCTGGCACCGGAGTTGCGGACCAGGAACCGCTCCCCCACCATGCCGCGCAGGAACATCGTGCCCTGCGTGGCCCCGTAGCCGATGACGTTGCCGGCAATGACGTTCTGCGAGGCGTCGAAGACGGCACCGGCGGGCGGCCGGACCACGATCTGGCCGCCCGACAGCCCCTTGCCGACGTAGTCGTTCGAGTCGCCCTCGAGGCGGAGTGTGATGCCCGCGGGCATGAACGCCCCGAAGGACTGTCCTGCCGAGCCGGTGAGGTTGACCTCGATCGAGCCGGAGGGCAGGCCGTTCTCGCCGTGCGCCTTGGTGACGTGGTGCCCGAGCATCGTGCCGACGGCGCGCGCGGTGTTGCGCACCGGCAGGTCGATACTGACGGTGCCGCCGTGTGCGATCACGTCCTGTGCCCGCTCGATCAGCTGCACGTCGAAATGCTCGTCGAGCTCATGCTTCTGGTCGGTGAGGTGGCGCCGCGGCTCGTCGTCCGCGAACCGCGGACCTTCCAGTACCGGTGCGAGGTCGAGACCGCTCGCCTTCCAGTGGTGGATGGCGCCGTTCACATCGAGCAGCTCGCTGTGACCGATGGCCTCGTCGAGGCTCCGGAAACCGAGCTCGGAGAGGTACTCGCGTACCTCCTGGGCGATGAACTCCATGAAGTTCACGACGAACTCGGGCTTGCCGTTGAACCGGGCACGGAGCACCGGGTTCTGGGTGGCGACGCCGACCGGGCACGTGTCGAGGTGGCAGACGCGCATCATGATGCAGCCGGAGACGACGAGGGGCGCGGTCGCGAAACCGAACTCCTCGGCACCGAGCAGTGCACCGATGATGACGTCACGGCCGGTCTTGAGCTGGCCGTCGACCTGCACCACGACGCGGTCCCGCATGCCGTTGAGCATGAGCGTCTGCTGGGTCTCGGCGAGGCCGAGTTCCCACGGGGTGCCCGCGTGCTTGAGCGAGTTGAGCGGGCTCGCCCCGGTGCCGCCGTCGTGCCCGGAGACCAGGATCACGTCGGCCAGCGCCTTGGCGGTACCCGCGGCGACCGCGCCGATCCCGGACTGGCTCACGAGCTTCACGTGGACCCGGGCGTCCGGGTTCGCGCGCTTCAGGTCGAAGATGAGCTGCTTGAGGTCCTCGATCGAATAGATGTCGTGGTGGGGCGGCGGTGAGATGAGTCCCACCCCGGCGGTCGCGTGACGGGTGCGCGCCACCCACGGGTACACCTTGGTCGGCGGCAGCTGACCGCCCTCGCCGGGCTTCGCGCCCTGGGCGAGCTTGATCTGGATGTCGTCGGCCTCGGTGAGGTAGAGGCTCGTGACGCCGAAGCGGCCGGAGGCCACCTGCTTGATGGCGCTGCGGCGCTCCGGGTCCAGCAACCGCTCGACGTCCTCGCCGCCCTCACCGGTGTTCGACTTGCCGCCGATCCGGTTCATGGCGATCGCGAGCGTCTCGTGCGCCTCCTGCGAGATGGAGCCGTAGCTCATCGCACCGGTGGAGAACCGCTTGACGATGGAGGCCACCGATTCGACCTCGTCGATCGGCACCCGCGGGCGCAGATCGGTGCGCAGCTGGAAGAGGCCTCGCAGCGTCTTCAGTTCCTGCGCCTGGTCGTCGACGAGCTTCGTGTACTCGCGGAAGATGTCGTAGCGACGGGTGCGGGTGGAGTGCTGCAGTCGGAAGACCGTGTCCGGGTTGAAGAGGTGCGGCGTGTTGTCACGACGCCACTGGTATTCACCGCCCGTCCAGAGCCGCTCGTGGGCACGGGCCGCCGCATCCTCCGGGTAGGCGAAGGCGTGGCGTGCGGCGTTCTCGGCCGCGATGACGTCGAGGCCCACGCCGCCGAGCTTCGTCTCGGTACCGGTGAAGTACTTGTCGACGAACTCCTGCGACAGACCGACCGCTTCGAACACC
>NZ_JAPLAI010000015.1:0-40148 GCF_026393345.1 Microbacterium sp. | reverse complement strand
GACGACACCGTGGAGATGCCCATCTTCGACATGATCTTCAGCACGCCCTTGCCGAGCGCGTAGATCAGGTTCTTCACGGCCTTCTCGGGCGTGACCTTGGTGATGAAGCCGGCGCGGACGAGGTACTCCACCGTCTCCATCGCGAGGTACGGGTTGACCGCCGACGCACCGAAGCCGATCAGCGTGGCGACGTGATGCACTTCGCGCACGTCCCCCGCCTCCACGACGAGCCCGACCTTCATGCGGGTCTCGTTGCGGATGAGGTGGTGGTGGACAGCCGCGACCATCAGGAGCGACGGGATCGGCGCGAGGTCCTTGTTGGAGTCGCGGTCGCTGAGCACGATGAACTCGGCGCCGTCCTCGATGGCGCTGTCGACCTCGGCGCACATCTGCGCGAGGCGCTTCTGCATGCCCTTCTGGCCGGCCTCCACGCGGTAGAGACCCCGGACGGTGACGGACGTGCGTCCGGGAACGGCGGCGTCGATGTGCTGGATTTTCGCGAGCTCGTCGTTGTTGATCACCGGGAAGTCGAGCGTGACCGCGCGGGCGTGATCCGGCCCCCAGCTCAGCAGGTTCGGCTCCGGGCCGAGGCCGAGCGCGAGGGAGGTGACGACCTCTTCGCGGATGGAGTCGAGTGGCGGGTTCGTGACCTGCGCGAACTGCTGCGTGAAGTAGTCGAACAGCAGCCGCGGGCGGTCGCTGAGGACCGCGACCGGGGTGTCGCTGCCCATGGCGCCGAGGGGCTCCGCACCGTTCTGCCCCATCGGGGTCAGGAGGATGCGGACCTCCTCCTCGGTGTAGCCGAAGGTGCGCTGACGACGGGTGATCGAGGCGATCGGGTGCACGATGTGCTCGCGCTCGGGCAGGTCGGCCAGGCGCACGCGCCCGCCATCCAGCCACTCCTGCCACGGGTGCAGGTTCGCGAGGTCGGACTTGATCTCCTCGTCGTCGATGATGCGCTGCTGCGCGGTGTCGACGAGGAACATGTGGCCCGGCTGCAGGCGCCCGCGGCGCTTGATCCGCTCGGGTGCGAAGTCGAGCACACCGGTCTCGCTGCCGATGACGACGAGTCCGTCGGTGGTCTCGGTCCAGCGCCCCGGCCGCAGGCCGTTGCGGTCGAGGGTCGCGCCGACCAGGGTGCCGTCGGTGAAGATGAGGGCGGCCGGACCGTCCCACGGCTCCATCTGCATGGAGTGGTACTCGTAGAACGAGCGGAGCTTCGGGTCGACGTTCGTCTGCTTCTCGTACGCCTCGGGAACCATCATCATGACGGCGTGCGGGAGGCTCCGACCGGTGAGGGTCAACAGTTCCAGCACCTCGTCGAAGGAGGCCGAGTCGCTGGCGCCGGGGGTGCAGATCGGCAGCAGCGGACGGATGTCGCCGATGAGCTGCGATTCCAGCTGCGACTGACGTGCCCGCATCCAGTTGCGGTTGCCGTTGACCGTGTTGATTTCACCGTTGTGGGCCAGCATCCGCAGCGGCTGCGCGAGCGGCCACGACGGGAACGTGTTCGTGGAGTAGCGGGAGTGGACCACCGCAAGCTCGGACGCGAAGCGCTCGTCCTGCAGGTCGGGGTAGAACGGCTCGAGCTGCAGCGTGGTGACCATGCCCTTGTAGCCGAGGGTGCGGCACGAGAGCGAGACGAAGTAGGCGCCGGCCTCGCGGCGGGCGCGCTTGCGCAGCCGGTACACCCGGCGGTCCAGCTCGATGCCGGACAGCGCGGGGGCGTCGCCCACAGCCGGCCGGGAGACGAACAGCTGCTCGAACGCGGGGCGGGCCTCGTACGCGAGCTTGCCGAGGTGCTCCTGCTCGGTGGGAACGTCCCGCCAGCCGAGCACCACGAGGTTCTCGCTGACGGCGATCTGGGCGATCTGTTCCTTGATCGCGGCGCGCTCGTCGCCGTCGAGCGGCAGGAACGCGAGACCGGCGGCGTACTCCCCGACCGGGGGCAGGTCGAAGTCCACCACGGCGCGCAGGAACGCATCCGGCATCTGGGTCAGGATGCCGGCGCCGTCGCCGGTGCCGGCGTCAGACCCGATCGCACCGCGGTGCTCGAGGTTCCGCAGCGCCGTCAGCGCGAGGTCGATGATGTCATGGCCGGGTTCACCACGCAGGGTGGCGACCATGGCCAAACCACACGCGTCCTTCTCGAACGCGGGGTTGTACATGCCCTGCTTGGCGGGGAAGGAGCCGAAGCCGCCTTCGGAACCGTGACGGGGGCGCGATGCCATACCTACCGTCCTCACATTGGTGCTGGATGCTGGGACGACATCGGCCCGGGATTAATTCGAAGGGGCTGAGCTTGTGGCAGCGCCCGTGGCGGCTTCGGTCGTGGGGGGTTCGCTCACGTCAACGAAGTCCTCGCTGTTCTGCGATTGTACAGCCGCTTTGCCGGTCCACTCGCGGCCCGGCCGGTACGGCGACGGCTCGAGGCCCGGGTGCCGGCGCTTCTGCACCGTCATGATGACCAGGCCGAGGACGACACCGAAGATCGCGGCCCACACATTGGTGCGCAGCCCCAGGTAGATGTCGCTCGGGTCGATACGGATGTTTTCCCAGACGATTCGGCCTGCGCTGTACCAGACCAGGTACAGCCCGAACAGGCGACCCCACTGCAGCCGGAAGCGGTTGCCGGCCCACAGGAGCACCGCGGCGCCGAGGAGATTCCAGATCACTTCGTACAGGAAGGTCGGCTGGAAAAGCGTGCCTTCTGGCAGTCCCGGCGGGTAGGCGGCGTTGTCGGAGTCGATCTCCAGGCCCCACCAGGCGTCCGTCGGCTGACCGAACAGCTCCTGGTTGAAGTAGTTGCCGAAGCGGCCGAGCGCCTGCGCGATGATGAGGCCGGGGGCCAGCGCGTCGGCGAACGTCCAGAACCGTATGCCGGTCCAGCGGCAGCCGATGAGCGCACCGATGGCACCGCCGATGAGCGCGCCGTAGATGGCGATGCCACCCTCCCAGATCGCCCACACCGAGCCGGGCTCGAACGGGTTCCAGGTGTTCTTGTCCTCGCCGACGTAGAACCCGAGGTGGGTGAGGACGTGGAAGATACGAGCGCCGATGATCGCGATCGGCACCGCGAACAGCGCGATGTCGATGACGGCCCATGGTTCCACGCCACGCTTGACGAGGCGGCGGTTCGTGAGCACCACGGCGACGATGATGCCGACGATGATGCACAGGGCGTAGAAATGGATCCGCACCGGCCCGAGATCGATGTAGCTGATCGTCGGGCTCGGGATGCTGGCGAACACGGGGAGTGCCGAAAAAGTCACGACCGCGAGTCTACTGGCCTCCGCCGCACACGATGACTCGCGCGGGGTGTGGGCTCAACGCACGGTCGCTGCAGCGAGGGCGCGCGCGGTGGTGCCGAGGCCGTCCAGTCCCCCGTCGCGGAGGGCCCGGACCAGGGCGGAGCCGACGATCGCCCCGTCGGCGTACTCGAGCGTCGTTCCCACCTGCTCCGGCGTCGAGATGCCGATACCGACGCACGCCTGCGACACGTCGTGCGCCCGGAGGCGCCCGATGAGGGTGCGAGCCGCCGCATCCAGGTCGGCCCGCTCCCCCGTGATCCCCATGGTGGAGACGGTGTAGACGAAGCCGGTGGAGTTCTCCACGACGAGCTTCAGCCGCTCCTCGCTCGAGGTCGGCGCGGCCAGGAAGATGCGATCGAGACCCGTCCGTTCGCTCGCAGCGATCCAGTCGGCAGCCGCGTCCGGCGTGATGTCGGGGGTGATGAGCCCGGCTCCGCCCGCGGCGAGAAGATCGTCCGCATACCGGTCCACGCCGTACTGGTAGACCGGGTTCCAGTAGGTCATGACGACGATGGGCACATCCGTGCGGGAGGTGATCTCCCGAACCGCCGGGAACAGGTCGCGCAGCCGAAAGCCGGCCTCCAGCGCCGCGAGCGTCGCCTCCTGGATGAGCGGGCCGTCCATCACCGGGTCGGAATAAGGCGGGCCGAGCTCGATGACGTCCGCACCGCTCTCGGCGAGCACCACGGCTGCCTCGATGCTGGTGCGCAGATCCGGGTAACCGAGCGGCAGGTAGCCGATGAAGGCGCCCCGGCCCTCAGCGTGGGCGGCCTGGATGGCTGCTTCGACGCGGGAGGTCACAGTTCCACTCCCTCGCCGGAGGCGGCGTCCTCGGTGTCCGGCACGGCCACCGGTTCACCCTCGCCCAGGGCCGAGCGGTCATACAGGTCGAAGTAGCGCGCCGCGGTGTCCATGTCCTTGTCGCCGCGGCCGGAGAGGCACACGACGACGACGGAGTCGGGGCCGAGCTCTCGGCCGAGTCGCAGTGCACCCGCGAGGGCGTGGGCGGATTCGACGGCGGGGATGATCCCCTCGGTGCGGCTCAGCAGGCGCAGCGCCTGCATCGCCTCGTCGTCGGTGGCGGGAATGTACTCCGCGCGGCCGATGGAGGCGAGCCAGGAGTGCTCGGGGCCTACGCCCGGGTAGTCGAGACCCGCGGAGATCGAGTGGGACTCGATCGTCTGGCCGTCCTCGTCCTGCAGCACGTAGGTCTTCGCACCATGGAGGATGCCGGGTCGTCCACGCTCGATGGATGCCGCGTGCTTCTCGGTGTCGACACCGTCGCCCGCCGCCTCCACCCCGTAGAGCTTCACGCTGTCGTCGTCGAGGAACGCGTCGAACATGCCGATCGCGTTGGAGCCGCCGCCGACACAGGCGAACACCGCATCCGGGAGCCGGCCGACCTCGGCGAGCAGCTGCGCGCGCGCCTCCTCGCCGATGATCTTCTGGAAGTCGCGCACCATCGCGGGGAACGGATGCGGGCCGGCGGCGGTGCCGAAGATGTAGTTGGTGGTCTCAACGCTCGCCACCCAATCGCGGTACGCCTCGTTGATGGCGTCCTTCAGGGTGCGGGATCCGGTCGTGACCGGGATGACCTCGGCGCCGAGGAGCCGCATCCGGGCGACGTTGAGCGCCTGCCGCTCGGTGTCGACCTCACCCATGTAGACGGTGCAATCGAAGCCGAAGAGCGCTGCGGCGGTCGCGGTGGCGACGCCGTGCTGGCCCGCCCCGGTCTCGGCGATCACGCGGGTCTTTCTGAGTCGTTTGGTGAGCAGCGCCTGCCCGAGCACGTTGTTGATCTTGTGCGAGCCGGTGTGGTTCAGGTCTTCGCGCTTGAGGAAGATGCGACCGCCGCCCGCGTGGGCGGCGAACCGCGGCACCTCGGTGAGGGCGGATGGGCGACCGGCGTAGGAATGCAACAGCTTGGTCAGCTCGGCGGCGAAGGCCGGGTCGACCATCGCCTCCTCGTACACGGCGGTCAGCTCGTCGATGGCGGCAATGAGCGACTCGGGCATGTACCGCCCGCCGAACTCACCGAAGAAGGGACCCTTCGCGTCGCGAAGTTTCATCATTACGCTCCCAGGAATGCGCGCAGCGTGGCGACCGGGTCGCCGGTGACGAGAGCCTCGCCCACCAGCACTGCGTCGGCGCCGGCGGCGCGGTAGTGCGCCACGTCGGCGGGGGTGAGGACAGCCGACTCGGCGACCTTGATCGCCTCGGCGGGGAAGGCAACGGCGAGACGGCCGAAGAGGTCGCGGTCGAGCTCGAACGTCGTGAGATCGCGGGCGTTGACGCCGATGAGGTCGGCACCGAGGTCAGCGGCCCGGGCCAGCTCGTCGGCGGAGTGCGCCTCGACCAGCGGGGTCATCCCCAGCTGGATGACGAGCTCGTGGAGTTCACGGAGGACCGGCTGCTCCAGTGCGGCCACGATGAGCAGCACCAGGTCGGCGCCCGCGGCGCGAGCCTCCATCACCTGGTAGGGCGTCGCGATGAAGTCCTTGCGCAGCACCGGCACCGAGACCTCGGCACGGACCGCCCGGAGATCGTCGAGGCTGCCCTTGAAGCGGCGCTGTTCGGTCAGGACCGAGATCGCGCTCGCCCCGCCGAGCTCGTACTTGCGCGCCTGCGCAGCGGGGTCGGGGATGGCAGCGAGGTCGCCTCGGGACGGGCTCGCCCGCTTCACCTCGGCGATGATCTTCACCTGCGCGGCGGGAGCCAGCGCCGCCCGCGCGTCACGGGGCGCGGACTGGGCCAGCGCGGCACGTTCGACCTCGGCGAGCGGCAGCGTCTCGGCGCGGGTTTCCGCGTCTGCGACGGAGCCGGCCGTGAGGTCGGCCAGCATGCTCAATGCTCTTTCGGGCTGTACTTCGGACCGTAGGCGCCGTAGCCGGCCTTGGAGAGGATCCATCCCACGATCAGGCCCACGACGAGCAGCACCGCGCTCGCCCAGACCAGCACGGGCAGGTCGAACCAGAAGAAGACGGTGCCGAGGGTGACCGCGATGAGCATGATGATCACGCCGGTCCAGGCAGCCGGGGAGTGTCCGTGTCCGGGGTCACCGATGGGGTTGCTCATGTGTCTCCTTCGCATGCGGGCGCGTCGTACCGGCGCCCCGTCCGTCAGTCTAGCGGGCAGTGCCGCCGGTCGTCGGATCGTCGCCTCGGCTGAGGTCGTCCCACGAATCGATGGCGTCCAACGGCCGGCCGGGGTCCACGCGGGACGCGCGGGCTGCCACTGCCGCCTCGTATTTGCGGCCGCCTCGCGCCCAGCGCCGAGCCGTGACGAGGACGAGGACGCCGGCGACGGCGAGGATCACCGCGGCGAGCAACGTCACCGCGGGCCACACCGTGAGAGCGGTCGATGCGACGAGGTCGCCGACCGCGGCGTCGCCGGTGATGCCGGTGGCATCCGTCACCGCGGGCGCATAGGTGGCGAGCGGCGGACCGGCGAGCGTCTGCGCGGCGAGCGTCGCAAGAGTGATGCCGCCGACCAGGCTCAGCGCGCCGAACACATACCGGAGCACCACGCCGACGATCGACAGCGCGAGTCCGAGCGCGAGCACGGCAAGACTCAACGGCGCGAGCACGGCGATCGCGTCCGCACCGGCGACGGTGAGATCCGATCCCGCGTCACCGAGGAGGGTCACCTCGACCCAGGTCTGCGTCGACCCGATGAGGATCATCGCACCGGGGATGAGGATCGCGAGGACCGCGAGGAGACGGGCCCTCCGGATCACGCCTGCACCGGGTCCAGCTCGTCCGCATCGAAGCACGTGCGGGTGCCGGTGTGGCATGCGGCGCCCACCTGCTCGACGGAGATGAGCACGGCGTCGCCATCGCAATCGAGGCGGGCACCCTTCACCTGCTGGATGTGACCTGACGTGTCGCCCTTACGCCAGTACTCCTCGCGGGAGCGC
The DNA here is from genome assembly GCF_026393345.1 of Microbacterium sp. Classification (GTDB taxonomy): domain Bacteria; phylum Actinomycetota; class Actinomycetes; order Actinomycetales; family Microbacteriaceae; genus Microbacterium. The sequence continues at coordinate 32,921 of NZ_JAPLAI010000015.1, read as the reverse complement.
GACCAGAAGGTGACGCGGCCGGTGGTGAGGGTGCGGCGCAGCGCCTCCGCATCCATCCAGGCGAGCATGAGGACCTCTTTCGTGTCCCACTGCTGGATGATCGCGGCGACCAGGCCGTCCTCGGTGAAACGGACGCGCGCGATGCGCTCCTCGATGGACTCGGTCACTGGCGTACCTCTATCCCGTCGGCTGCCATGGCGGCTTTCACGTCACCCACGGTGAGCTGCCCGGAGTGGAACACGGAGGCGGCGAGCACCGCGTCCGCGCCGGCGCGGATGGCGGGGGCGAAGTGTTCGGCAGCGCCGGCACCGCCCGAGGCGATCACCGGCACGCTCGAGATCTCGCGCATCAGCCCGACGAGCTCGAGGTCGAACCCGTCCTTGGTGCCGTCGGCGTCGATGGAGTTGACGAGCAGTTCCCCCGCGCCCCGGTCGATCGCCTCGCGCGCCCACTCGAGTGCGTCGAGCGTCGTCAGGGTGCGGCCGCCGTGGGTCGTGACGGCGAAGCCCGACGGCGTGGTGTCGGTGCGCTTGATGTCGAGCGAGAGCACGAGCACCTGTGCGCCGAAACGGTCGGCGATCTCGCCGATGAGCGCGGGCCGGGCGATCGCGGCGGAGTTGACCCCCACCTTGTCCGCACCCACACCCTGCAGCCGGGCGACGTCGTCGACCGTACGGATGCCGCCGCCGACTGTCAGCGGGATGAAGACCTCTTCCGCGGTGCGGCGGACGACGTCGTAGGTCGTCGCGCGCTCGTCCACCGTGGCGGTGACGTCGAGGAACGTGAGTTCGTCGGCGCCCTGCTCGAAGTAGAACCGGGCGAGCTCGACCGGGTCGCCCATGTCGCGCAGATTCTCGAAGTTGACGCCCTTGACCACACGCCCCGCCGCCACGTCGAGACACGGGATGACGCGGCACACCAGGCTCATATCACAGCCTCGCGTTGTGAATGGCGGACACCAGGATCGCGCGGGCACCCATCGCGTACAGGTCGTCCATGACCTGGTTGACGGTCCTGCGCGGTGTCATGACGCGCACGGCGACCCAGGAGGGGTCGCGCAGCGGCGAGATGGTGGGCGATTCGATGCCCGGGGCGATCGCGACCGCCTGCTCGACGAGATCGGCCGGCAGGTCGTAGTCGACGAGCACGTAGCGCTTGGCGACGAGCACCCCGCGCAGTCGCCGCAGCAGCGTCTCGATGCCCTCGGGCGCCTCCGGTCCGGTGATGAGCACGGCCTCGGATTCGAGCAGCTTCGGGCCGAAGATCTCCAGGCCTGCCTGACGCAGCGTCGTGCCAGTCGAGACGACATCGGCGACCGCATCCGCCACGCCCAGCTGCACCGCTGACTCCACGGCGCCGTCCAGCGGCACGAGGTCCACGGCGATGCCCTGCTCGTCGAGGAAGGCGTCGACGAGGCCCGGGTACGCGGTGGCGACGCGCAGACCCTGCAGGTCGGTCACCTCGTGGAAGCGTCCGGGAGGGCCCGCGAAGCGGAACGTGGAGCCGCCGAAGCCGAGGGCCTCGATCTCACGGGCACCCGGCATCCGGGCGTCGAGGAGGAGGTCGCGGCCGGTGATTCCCACATCCAGTGCCCCGGATCCCACGTACGTGGCGATGTCCTTGGGGCGCAGGTAGAAGAACTCGACGTCGTTGACGGGGTCGGAGACGAACAGATCCTTCGGATCACGGCGTCCGATGTAGCCCGCCTCGGCGAGCATCTCGGCGGCGGTCTCGGAGAGCGATCCCTTGTTCGGCACGGCGATACGCAGCATGGTGCAGCAGCTTTCGGGTCTTGAGCGGGAGGTGGAGGGCGCTCACAGATGTCGGTAGACATCCTCCAGGCTCAGTCCCTTGGCGAGCATGAGCACCTGCAGGTGGTACAGGAGCTGGGAGATCTCTTCCGCTGCGGCGTCGAGCGGCTCGTACTCGGCCGCCATCCAGACCTCAGCGGCTTCTTCCACGATCTTCTTGCCGATCGTGTGCACACCGGCGTCCAGCTCCGCGACGGTGCCGGATCCGGCGGGTCGGGTCGCCGCCTTCTCGGTCAGCTCCGCGAACAGAGAGTCGAACGTCTTCACCATCCCAGGGTACCGAACCCGGGGACCCTCGCGGTTCACCCCCGGCTCACCGCGGCCACGCAGCGCGTGCGTGCGCCCCGGCCCGCGCGTGACCGCGCATGCGCGAAGTTCGCAGTTTCGCGCGAACTTCGCACGAATCGGGCACAATCCTGCGGACTTCGCGCAATTCTGCGACGTTCGTACGGGCGGCGCGAGCGGGGCGGTGTCGGTGCGGATCGTGGAGGCTCAGTGACGGTGGACGGATGCGGCCTGGTCGCGGAGCGCGGCGATCGCGCTGCCCGGGTCGTCGGCGCCGAAGACGGCCGACCCCGCGACGAACGTATCGGCGCCGGCTTCCGCCGCCTGCGCGATCGTGGATGCGGAGATACCGCCATCGACCTGCAGCCACACGGCGGAGCCCCGGCGGCGGGCCGCATCCGCGAGGGCCCGCAGTTTCGGCATCGTCTCGGGCATGAAGGATTGCCCGCCGAACCCCGGCTCGACGGTCATCACGAGGATCTGGTCGAACTCGTCGAGGAGCTCGTGGAGGCTGTCGGCGGGCGTGCCGGGCTTCACGGCCACGCCGGCGCGGGAACCGATGGCCCGGAGGCGTCGCGCGAGTGCGACCGGGTCGGCGGCGGCCTCGAGGTGGAACGTCACGGATGCGGCGCCGAGCTCGGCGTAGCCGGGGGCCCAGCGGTCCGGGTCATCGATCATGAGGTGCACGTCGAGCGGGACGGGACTCGTCGCCTGGATGCGTTCGACCATCTGTGGCCCGAACGTGAGGTTGGGGACGAAATGGTTGTCCATCACGTCCACGTGCACGAAGTCGGCCGCGGCGATGCGGGCGAGTTCCGCCTGCATGTTCACGAAGTCGGCGGCCAGGATGGACGGATTGATGCGGGTGCCGGTCACCTGCCCATTATCCCGGTGCCGCCCCGCAATCCCGGTGCCGCCGCGCGTCACCGCATCCGTCCCCCGTCCTCGGAGGCGTGACCTGCTCGGCCGTCGCATATCGCGGGTGAGAAGGCACGACACCCGCAGGTCGCGACGGATGAACGGATGGGCGTCCGCACGTGAATCTGCTCGGCCGTCGCATATCGCGGGTGAGAAGGCACGACACCCGCATATCGCGACGGATGAACGGATGGGCGTCCGCACGTGAATCTGCTCGGCCGTCGCATATCGCGGGTGAGAAGGCACGACACCCACACTTCGCGACAGGCGAATGCAAGGGGCGGGGTCGAGTCAGCGGCGGCGGAGGAGCGAGATGAACATCGCGTCGGTGCCGTGGCGATGCGGCCACAGTTGCGCACGACCCGAACCGTCCGCGGGCGCGGGGAGATCCAGCGGCGTCCGCGAGATGCTCTGCAGCACGGCACGGGCGTCGAGCTCCTCGATCCGGTCGCCCCACTCGCGGCGGACATCGGCGAGGACGCCGGCGGTCTCGGCGAGATGCGGCGAGCAGGTGACGTAGGCGAGGATGCCGCCGGGCTTCAGGCCCTCGAGTCCCGCGCGCACCAGGTCGCCCTGCAGCGCGGTGAGCTGCGGCACATCCGCCGGCTGCTTGCGCCACCGCGCCTCCGGGCGACGCCGCAGCGCCCCGAGCCCGGTGCAGGGGGCGTCCACGAGGATGCGGTCGTACTCGCCGTGACCGGCGCGGTCGCGGCCGTCCTCCTCGGATACCTCGACCGGCAGCGGCACACCCTCGAGAGCACGGCGCACGAGCCCGGCACGGGCCGGCACCAGCTCATTCGCCTCGAGCGTGGCGCCGTGTGCCAAGGCCTCCGCTGCCAGGAGCGCCGTCTTCCCGCCGGGACCGGCGCACAGGTCGAGCCACCGCTCCCCCGGGCGCACCGGCTCGGCGCGGCTGAGGGCGAGTGCGGCGAGCTGCGAACCCTCGTCCTGCACCCGGATGCGGCCGCCGGCCACCTCGTCGTGCGGGTCACCGCCGCCGGAGCGGGCACCGATCGGCGAGTACGGGGTGGGCGCGAGGTCGGCGGGCCGCTCCCCCAGCCCGGGCAGCACAGCGAGGGTCACCCGCGGCGAGACGTTGTCAGCATGCAGCAGGTCGGTCAGCTCGTCACCGCGGCCCTCGGCGGCGAGGGCGCGGCGGAAGGCGCGCAGGATCCAGACCGGATGGGAGGTCGACAGGCCGAGTCGCTCGTCGTCGGACCTCGCTGCGCGCTCGACCCGCTCCAGCCACTCGCCGGGCGTCTCGCGGGCTATCCGCCGCAGCACGGCGTTGGTGAACCCGGTGGCGCTGTTGCCGGCGGAGTGCCGCACGATCTCGACGGTCTCGTGGACCGCGGCGTGTGAGGCGATGCGGGTGGAGAGGATCTGATGCGCCCCGAGGCGGAGCGCGTCGAGCACGACCGGGTCGATCTCGCTGGTGTCACGGTTCGCGGCGGCCGCGATGATGGCGTCGTAGGTCCCCTGGCGGCGGAGCGTGCCGTACGCGAGCTCGGTGGCGAGCGCCGCGTCCTGCTCGTTCAGCCCCGCGCGGGCGATGCTCGTCGGCAGCAGCAGGTTGGCGTACGCATCCGACTCGTTGACCGCACGCAGCACCTCGAAGGCGACCCGGCGGGCGCTCATGCTCCGGCCACCGGCTCGTTCGTGCGAAGGCCCCGCCACCAGTCAGCCGCCGACATGGCTTGCTTACCAGCCGGCTGCACGCGTTCCAGCACGATCGGGTGGGTCGCGGTCCCGACCAGCAAGGCGCCGTCGATGTTCCGGATGCGGCCGGGCGCGAGCTCCGCATCCGTGGCAGTGCCGCCGACGGCGAGGATCTTCACCCGCGCCCCATCGACGCTCGTGTGCGCCCCGGGCTCGGGTGTCGTGCCGAGGATGCGGGACAGGACGGCGTCGCCGCTGTCCGTCCAGCGGATCAGGCCGTCCTCCGCCGTGAGCTTCGGAGCGAGGGTGGGTTCCCCGGTCTGCGGGCGTGCCGTCGCGGTTCCGGCGGCGATCTCATCGATCACGCGCAGCAGCAGGTCGGCACCGGTCTCGGCGAGGGTCGCGAGCAGGTCGCCCGCCGTCGCACCCGGAGGGACCGGCATCCGGTCCTCGGCGAACACGTCGCCGGCGTCGAGTTCGGGTACCAGCTGGAACACGCTCGCCCCGGTCTCGCGGTCGCCGGCGATGAGGGCGTGTTGCACGGGCGCCGCACCGCGCCACCGCGGCAGCAGCGAGAAGTGCAGGTTGATCCAGCCGTGCGCGGGCGCCGACAGCAGCGGTTCCCGGACGAGACCGCCGTAGGCGACGATGACGCCGAGGTCCGGCTGGAGCGCCGTCAGCGTGTCGGTCGCGGCCGCGTCGAGGCGGTCGGTGCGCAGGACCGGAAGGCCGAGTTCCGTCGCGACCTGTGCCACGGCGGACGGTGTGAGCACGCGTTTCCGTCCGAGCGGTGCGTCCCTGCGGGTGACCACGGTCGCGATCTCGTGACCGGATGCGGCGATCCGGCGTAGCGAGGGGACGGCGGCCGCGGGGGTGCCCGCGAAGACGAGACGCATGAAGCTCCAGATGGAATGAGAGACGGGGTGGGTGACGGGGGTCACAGATCGGGGTCGGGCACATCGACCCGCACTCTGAGTGTATTGCGGGCCGCTCCGCCGCGCCGGGGTCGGCGGGCGCGCACCGCGTCGGCGACGACCGCCGCGCGGAGCGTCTTGGCGACCGCGGCTCCCGAGGCGTAATCGAACCGCACCAGCGCCCGCTCGAGTGTGTCGTCGGTGCCCGGGACCCGCACGGGCCCGAGGATCGCATCCTCCGGCAGCGCCGGCACGTCGGTGTGCACCGCCGCCAGCGCCTGCATCACCGACGCGGGCGGACCCTCGACGACGGCGACGCGCACGGTCGGCGGCATCTTGAGCGGCGCGCGCTCGGCGAGTTCGGTACGGGCGTAGGCCGGCTGAGTCCAGGTGGCGAGGGCGCGCGCGGCGGGACCGGTGACCCCGACGAGATGCACGGGTGCGCCCGGGGTCGCGAGTGCGGCCGCGTTCGACCACCATCGCAGGCAGAACTCGCCGATGCGGAGATCGTCCGCCAGCAGCATCCGTTCGCCGTCGAGGAGCAGCACGGCCCGGTAGCCGCCGTCGGCGGGAGGCTCCGCACCCCGCGTGGCGACGACGAGCGCCGGCCGGGCGTCGACCTGCAGGACCGGATGGTCGGCGTCGGCGATGATGACCCGGGTGTTCGGGAAGGCGCGGCCGAGCTCATCGGCGGTGCGCTCGCTGCCTGCCGATGCCAGGCGCAACCCGGTGCCCTCGCAGTTCGTGCACCGCCAGCCCACGGACGACCTGCCGCACCACGCGCAGTCCGGGCGGGTGCGGGCGTTCCGGGCTCGGAGCGGACCCGTGCAGTGGGCGCAGCGCGCCGGGCGGCGGCAGTCGGCGCACACCATCACGGGCGAGTATCCGGGGCGGGCGACCTGCACCAGCACGGGCCCATCGGCGAGGGCTTGCCGGACCGCCGTGAAGGCGGAGGACGGGATGCGGGCGGAGCCCGGGCCGTCGGCCGGCGGGCTGAGCACGACACGGGGGCTCTGCCGCCGCGTGGCGGGGACCTCGCGCACCCAACCGATGCCGACGAGACGCTCCACCTCGGTCGTGCGGGTGTGACCGGCGAACAGGAGCGCGCCGCCCTCGAGTTCCTGACGCAGGAGCGCGGCGTCGCGGGCGTGCACGCCGGGGCTGAGCGGTTCGCCCAGCAGCGGATCGCCGTCGTCCCATAGCGCCACGAGTCCGGTGTTCGCCGCGGGCGCGTACACCGCGGAACGGTTTCCGATGACGACGCAGGGCGCGTCGGCGAGGATGCGGAGGTAGGCGGCATACCGGGCGGGCGCGGGGCGGCGGGCGTCGTCGCGAACCACGGCGTCGGTCGGCAGATGTGCCGCCAGTGCGGCGGCCAGCTGGTCCTGGTCGCGGTGGTCCGGCACCACGAGCACGGCGCTGCGGCCGGCGGCGAGGTTCACGACGGCGGCCGCGGTCAGCAGCACCGCCCAGGCACCGACGACGGTGCCGTCGGGGAGGGTGAGGGTGCGCGGCGGTGCGTCGACCGCGCAGCGGGCGGCGGCGTCCAGGGAACCGGCGAGCGTCGGGTAGGCGGCCAGCACGTCCTGCGCCCACCGCAGCTGCTCGGCGGAGATGACGGGCGCGACGGGGGTGGGCGCGGCGAGGAACGTCTTCTCTGCACGCACCATCCGCCGCGGGATCGCGAGGCGCAGGATGTGGCCCGCGCTTCCGGCGGCGCGGTCGGCGAGCCGGCGGGAAAGCCGGTAGAGCCGGTCGGGCAGCACGGGGACGGGTGAGACGACCTGGTCGACGGCGGACAGCGGTCGGTCCGCATCCGCCGCCTTCCCCACCTCGACGAGGTACCCCTCGATCACCCGGCCCGCGGAGCGCAGCGGCACCTTGACCCGGACGCCGGGCACGGCGGTGTCGGCGAGTTCGGTCGGGATCTCGTAGTCGAAGAGGCGGTCGAGCTGTGGCAGGGGTGAGTCGACGAGCACGCGCGCGACGCGTCGGGTGCTCACGCTGCGCTCAGAGCCCGGCGGCGTCGCGGAGCTCGTCGACGCGGTCCAGCCGCTCCCAGGTGAAGTCGGGCAGCTCGCGGCCGAAGTGGCCGTAGGCCGCGGTCTGGGCGTAAATCGGGCGGAGAAGGTCGAGGCGCTCGACGATCGCGGAGGGACGCAGATCGAACACGTCGAGGATGGCGTGCGTGATGACGTCGTCCGACACGTGCCCGGTCCCGAAGGATTCGACGTAGAGCCCGACGGGCTTCGCCTTACCGATGGCGTAGGCCACTTGCACCTCGAGCCGGTCGGCGAGACCCGCAGCGACCGCGTTCTTGGCGACCCAGCGCATCGCGTACGCGGCGGAGCGGTCGACCTTGGAGGGGTCCTTGCCGCTGAACGCACCGCCGCCGTGGCGCGAGGCGCCGCCGTACGTGTCGATGATGATCTTGCGGCCGGTGAGGCCGGCGTCGCCCTTGGGCCCGCCGGTGACGAACGGCCCGGCGGGGTTGATGAAGAACTCCACCCCGGACAGGTCGAGGCCGGTCTGGGCGAGGACGGGTTCGATGACCTCCGCCTGCACCGCGGCGCGAAGCGCGGTCTGCGAGATGTCGGGCTGGTGCTGCGTGGACAGCACCACGGTTTCGACCGTGCGCGGGACGCTGCCGTCGTACCCGAGGGTGACCTGGGTCTTGCCGTCGGGACGCAGGAATGGCAGCGCACCGGACCGGCGGGCGTCGGTGAGACGTTCCGCGATGCGGTGCGCCGTCCAGATCGCCATCGGCATCAGCTGCGGCGTCTCGGTGGTGGCGTAACCGAACATGATGCCCTGGTCGCCGGCACCCTGCGCGTCGTGCGGGTCGGATGAGCCGTCCTCCCGGCGCTCGAGCGCCGTGTCGACGCCGTGCGCGATGTCGGTGGACTGTTCCCCGATCGAGACGCTCACTCCGCACGAGTCACCGTCGAAGCCGGTCTCGCTGGAGGTGTAGCCGATCCGGTTGACGACCTGGCGCACGATCGTCGGGATGTCGACGTACCCCTCGGTGCGCACCTCGCCGGCGACGTGCACGAGCCCGGTGGTGACGAGGGTCTCCACGGCGACCCGGCTGTCCTTGTCGACGGCGAGCAGCGCGTCGAGGATCGAGTCGGAGATCTGGTCGCAGATCTTGTCCGGATGCCCCTCCGTGACGGACTCGGACGTGAACAGGCGCTTCTCGCTCATCGGTGCTCCAGTATCGGCGGGACGCCCGCCATTATGCCCGCAGCCCCGGACACCAGGTGCCGGGGCCGCGTCACAAAACGAAGTGGAAGTGAGGGTGTCACTCAGCCGCGCGCAGGCGCAGCTTGTCCTCGTTGATCTCGTGGAGCGCGATCGTCAGCGGCTTGTCCTCGATCGTCGAGTCGACGAGCGGCCCGACGTTGTCGAACAGGTTGCCCTCGTGGAGGTCGGAGTAGTAGTCGTTGATCTGGCGCGCCCGCTTGGATGCGTAGATGACCAGCTGGTACTTCGAGTCGACCTTCTCGAGGAGGCTGTCGATCGGCGGGTCGATGATGCCCTGATTGTTCCCTGCCATGGCGGAACCTCCTGGTTCGGGATGTCGGTGGAAGACGGCGGATGCGCGCATCAGGGTCGACGCGCGCAAGCCTTATCCGATTCTAACAGTGTGCGGCGCCGGGTGACCTCGTCCGGGGTCAGTGCGCGAGCGCGGCGACCTCGCGGGCAGCCTCGGCCACGTCCGCGTTGACCACCCGGTAGTCGAATTCGTGCTGCGCGGCGAGTTCGCGGCGTGCGGTCTTCAGCCGCCGCGCCCGCTCTTCCGCATCCTCGGTGCCGCGTCCCACGAGCCGCTGCACCAGTTCGTCCCAGCTCGGGGGCAGGAGGAACACCAGCGCGGCGTCGGCCGCGGCCTCTCGCACCTGACGGGCGCCCTGCAGGTCGATCTCCAGCAGCACCGTGCGGCCCTCGCGGAGCGCCTTCTCGATGGGCGCCCGCGGCGTGCCGTAGCGGTGCCGGTTGTGCACGGTCGCGTATTCGAGCAGCTCCCCGGACGCGATCATGGCGTCGAAAGTCTCGTCGTCGACGAAGTAGTAGTGCTCACCGTCGACCTCGCCCGGGCGCGGCGCGCGCGTGGTCGCGGACACCGACAGCAGGATCTCGGGGTGGTGCTCCTTGATGTGGGCGGCGACGGTGCCTTTGCCGACGGCGGTGGGGCCTGCCATCACCAGCAGCCGGCTACGCTGCGGCCGGGGTTCGGGCTCCGGCATCCGCGCATCCAGCCACTCCCGGAGCGATGCCCGCTGACGCACGCCCAGGCCCCCGAGCCGCTTCACCGGCGAGATGCCGAGCTGCTCCAGGATGCGGTCGCGCTTGCTCTGCCCGATCGCGGGCAACGCGGTGAGGAAGTCGGGAACGCGGAGCGTGCCGGCGGCCGAGGTCGGGTCGGCCTCGGCGCGACGGAGCACCTCCTGCGGCGTCACGACCCGGGTGGTGAGGTCGCGCTTCACGCTCGCCCGGGCGCGCCGCGCCTCCACGGCCTTCCGGGAGGCCGCGGCGCGGTCCACCTCGGGCGGGTGCTGAGCGTCAACCATGCTGATCCTCCGAGTACAGCGCGCGGCGCTCGTCGATCCGGGCGGCCAGCGCCACCGGATCGGGACCGGCCGAAAGGATGCTGCGGCTCTCGCTCGCGATCACGGCGTGCGCGTCCGGGCCGAACAGGCGAGCCAGGTCGCGCGGCTCCGCGCCCTGCGCACCGAAGCCCGGGGCGAGGATGGGGGCCGCGGGCGACAGGCGTGCGGGCAGGCCCGCGTCCGCCCGGTCGACGGTCGCGCCGATGACGAAGCCCACCGAGGACAGTGCCGCATCCGGTTCCGCCGTGCGCGTCCAGGCGGACACCGTCTCGACGACCTCGGCGGCGACGGAGCCGGCGTGCCCCTCACCGGCATGCGGGACGGCGCGCTGCAGCACGCGTCCCTCCGGGTTGCTGGTCGCGGCGAGGACGAAGACCCCCTTGCCATGCTGCAGGGCGAACGCGAACGTCGCCTGCAGCGATCCGGCGCCGAGGTAGGGGCTGACCGTCACCGCGTCCGCCTCCAACGGCGAACCGGGAGACAGCCAGGCGGCGGTGTACCCGTCCATCGTGGTCCCGATGTCACCGCGCTTGGCGTCGGCGATGACGAGAAGGCCGGCGTCACGTGCGGCCGCCATGACCGCCTCGAGCGCCTGGAATCCGGCGGAGCCGAACCGTTCGAAGAACGACACCTGAGGTTTCACCACGCCGACCCGGCCGGCGGATGCAGCGACCGTCCGCAGACCGAATTCGCGCACGCCCCGGGCGGACACCTCGAGATCCCAGGCCCGCAACAGATGCTCGTGCGGGTCGATGCCGACGCACAACGGACCGAAGGAGTTGCGCGTCTCGCGGAGGGAGTCGCCGAAGGTCACGCCGCTCCTGCCCGGTCGGCCGCGTACTCCTGCAGGCTCCGGACGGAGAAGCCCTCACGGAGCACGGGCAGCGCGCTGACCGCTGCACCGAGGACCGCCATCGTCGTGAACAGCGCCTTGTCCCCGGCGACGGCAGCCGCACGGATCTCGTAGCCGTCCGCCCGCGCGGACCCACCCGAGGGAGTGTTCACCACCATGTCGATCTCACCGGCGTTGATGAGGTCGACGATGTTCCGCTCACCGGACTCCTGCGTGGCGGAGTACTTGGCGACGACCTCGACCCGGATGCCGTTGCGCGCCAGGATCTCGGCGGTGCCCTCGGTGGCGCACAGCCGGAAACCGAGCTCGGCCAGGCGGTGAGCGGGCAGGATCACGGCGCGCTTGTCGCTGTCCGCGACCGAGAGGAACACGGTGCCCGACGTCGGCAGCCCGCCGTACGCGGCGGCCTGGCTCTTCGCGAAGGCGGTCGGGAAGTCCAGGTCGATGCCCATGACCTCGCCGGTGGAGCGCATCTCCGGTCCGAGGACCGAGTCGACGGTCGCACCGTCGGCCGTGCGGAACCGCTTGAACGGCAGCACGGCCTCCTTGACGGCGACGGGGGCATCGAGCGGAACGCGCGATCCGTCAACCGGCGGCAGCATCCCTTCGGCGATCAGGTCGGCGATGCTCGTGCCCGACATGATGCGGGCGGCGGCCTTCGCCATCGGGATGCCGAGCGCCTTGGAGACGAACGGCACCGTGCGGCTGGCACGGGGGTTCGCCTCGATGACGTAGAGCACACCAGCGCTGACGGCGAACTGCACGTTCAGCAGGCCCCGGACGCCCACGCCCTTGGCGATCGCATGGGTCGCTTCCCGGACACGGTCGATCTCGGTGCGGCCGAGCGACATGGGCGGCAGGGTGCAGCTGGAGTCGCCGGAGTGGATGCCGGCCTCCTCCAGGTGCTCCATCACGCCGCCGATGTAGAGATCGGTGCCGTCGTAGAGCGCGTCGACGTCGATCTCGATGGCATCGTCGAGGAAGCGGTCGACGAGCAGCGGCTTGCCGGCGCCGATGATCGCCTGGTCGGCGATGCGGACGAAGTAGTCGCGCAGGCTGGGTGTGTCGTAGACGATCTCCATGCCGCGACCGCCGAGAACGAAGCTCGGGCGCACGAGCACCGGGTAACCGATCTCTTCGGCGACGGCGACCGCGCCGTCCGCGTCGATCGCGGTGCCGCTGCGCGGTGCGACCAGGCCCGCCTCGTCGAGAAGGCGCCCGAAGAGCTCGCGCTCCTCGGCGAGGTCGATCGCCTCGGGGCTGGTGCCGAGGATGCGGTAGCCCGCGTCCTCGATGCCCTTGGCAAGGCCGAGCGGGGTCTGGCCGCCGAGCTGGCACACAACACCGAGGATCTCACCGGAGGCCGATTCGGCGTGCAGGATCTCGAGCACGTCCTCCAGCGTGAGCGGCTCGAAGTAGAGGCGGTCGCTGGTGTCGTAGTCGGTGGACACCGTTTCCGGGTTGCAGTTGACCATGATGGTCTCGTACCCGGCGTCGGACAGCGCGAACGAGGCGTGCACGCAGGAGTAGTCGAACTCGACGCCCTGGCCGATGCGGTTCGGGCCGGAGCCGATGATGACGACCTTGGTCCGTTCCGAGGCGGCCACCTCGGTCTCGGTATCGTAGCTGGAGTAGTGGTACGGCGTCAGCGCGGGGAACTCCCCGGCACAGGTGTCGACCGTCTTGTAGACCGGGCGGATACCGAGGGCGTGACGCACACCCCGGACCTCGCTCTCCGCGTCACCGCGGAGTTCGGCGATCTGCGCGTCGCTGAAGCCGTGGTCCTTCGCGATGCGGAGGGTCGCCGCGTCCAGCTCCGGGGCGTCACGGACGAACTCGGCGACGCTGTTGATCAGCTCGATCTGGTCGAGGAACCACGGGTCGATCTTGGTGGCCTCGAAGGCCTGCTCAATTGTGGCGCCCTTGCGCATCGCCTGCTGCAGCACGACGATCCGGCCGTCGGTGGGGACCTTTGAGATCTCGAGCAGCTCTTCCATGCTGCGGGGCTCCTCGCCCCAGTGGAAGCTGGAGCCGCGCTTCTCGAGCGACCGGAGCGCCTTCTGCAGCGCCGTGGCGTAGTTGCGGCCGATGGCCATCGCCTCACCCACCGACTTCATGGTGGTGGTGAGGGTCGCGTCCGCCGCCGGGAACTTCTCGAAGTTGAACCGGGGCACCTTCACCACGACGTAGTCGAGGGTCGGCTCGAAACTCGCCGGGGTGACCTTGGTGATGTCGTTGGGGATCTCATCCAGTCGGTAGCCGATGGCGAGCTTGGCGGCGATCTTCGCGATCGGGAAGCCGGTGGCCTTGGAGGCGAGGGCCGACGAGCGCGACACGCGCGGGTTCATCTCGATGACGATGATGCGGCCCGATTCGGGGTCGACGGCGAACTGGATGTTGCAGCCACCGGTGTCGACGCCGACGGCGCGGATGATGTCGATGCCGATGTCGCGGAGCTTCTGGTACTCGCGGTCGGTGAGGGTGAGGGCCGGGGCGACCGTGATGGAGTCACCGGTGTGCACACCGACGGGGTCGACGTTCTCGATCGAGCAGACGACGACCGTATTGTCGGCGGTGTCGCGCATGAGCTCGAGCTCGTACTCCTTCCACCCGAGGATCGACTCCTCGAGCAGCACCTCGCTGGTGGGCGAGTCGTGCAGGCCGGCGCCGGCGATGCGGCGGAGGTCCCGCTCGTTGTAGGCGAAGCCGGAACCGAGGCCACCCATGGTGAATGAGGGGCGCACCACGACCGGGTAGCCGAGCTCCTCGGCGGCGGCGAGGCACTCGTCGAGGGTGTGCGCGATCCGGGAGGCCGCGACATCGGCGCCGGCATCCAGAACGAGCTGCTTGAAGATCTGGCGGTCCTCGCCCTTCTGGATCGCCTCGACCTTCGCGCCAATGAGCTCGACGTCGTACTTCGCGAGGATGCCGAGCTCGTCGAGCTTGATCGCCGCGTTCAGCGCGGTCTGGCCGCCGAGCGTCGGCAGGATCGCGTCCGGCTTCTCCTTGGCGATGATCGTCTCGAGCACCTCGGGGGTGATCGGTTCGATGTAGGTCGCGTCGGCGAAGTCCGGGTCGGTCATGATCGTCGCCGGGTTCGGGTTGACGAGGATGACGCGCAGGCCTTCGGCACGCAGCACCCGGCACGCCTGGGTGCCGGAGTAGTCGAACTCGGCGGCCTGGCCGATGACGATCGGGCCGGAGCCGATGACCAGGACGGAGTTGATGTCGTCGCGCTTAGGCATTTACTTCTGTTCCTCAGTCGTGGAGCGAGCGGAGCGGTTCGACACGTCGGCGATCACCATGTCGCGGAAGCGGTCGAACAGGTAGTTGGCGTCGTGCGGACCCGCCGCGGCCTCCGGGTGGTACTGCACCGAGAAGGCGGGGATGTCGAGGGTGGTACTGCACCGAGAAGGCGGGGATGTCGAGGGCGCGAAGGCCCTCGACGACGTTGTCGTTGAGGCCGACGTGGCTGACCTCGACCCGGCCGTAGCCGTGCGGGCTGTCGGTCTGACCGTCCAGCGGGGCGTCGACGGCGAAGCCGTGGTTGTGTGCGGTGATCTCCACCCGGCCGGTGGTCTTGTCGAGCACCGGCTGGTTGATGCCGCGGTGACCGAAGGGCAGCTTGTACGTGCCGAAGCCGAGGGCGCGACCGAGCAGCTGGTTACCGAAGCAGATACCGAAGAAGGGCAGCCGGTCATCGAGCACGGCACGCAGCAGCTCGAGAACACCGCGACCGGGTCGACGGCCCGGATCTCGTCGATCGTGGCACTCTGCGGCAGCACATGCACCTCGAAGCCGCGGGCGGCGAGGTTGTCGATGGTCGTCTGCTTCACGCCGAGATCGAGGACGGCCAGGTTCCCGATCCGCTCCCCCGCGGCAGGGGTCACCTCGGCGACATCCACGGAGACGGACGCGGAGAGGTTCAGGCCCGACATCTCGGGCGCCTCGCGGACGAGGCGCAGCTGCTCCTCCGGGTCGAGCCCGGCCGCCGCGCCCGAGAAGATGCCGCCGCGCATGGACCCGGCGGAGCGGATGTGGCGGGTCACGGCGCGGGTGTCGATGCCGCTGATCCCGACGATGCCGTCGGCCTCCAGCGCGTCGTCGAGCGACTGCTCGCTGCGCCAGTTCGACACCACCCGCGACGGGTCGCGGACGATGTAACCGGCCACCCAGATGCGACGGGACTCGGTGTCTTCCCCGTTCATCCCGGTGTTGCCGATGTGGGGCGCGGTCTGCAGCACGATCTGCCCGGCGTAGGACGGGTCGGTGAGCGTCTCCTGGTAGCCGGTCATCCCGGTCGAGAAGACGACCTCGCCCAGGGTCGTCCCGCGGGCACCGTAGGCGCGGCCGGCGTGGCGGGTGCCGTCCTCGAGCACGAGCACGGCGGGGTCGGTGGTGAAGAGGGTCATGCGTCGGTTCCTGTCGGGGCGTGGGCGGGCACCAGCGGCTCGATCGCGACGGCGAGAGCGCGGGCGGAGGTGTCCTGGGGGCGGAAGTACGAGTCGACGACCGTGTCGTCGGTGATGTGCCAGCTGAGACGCGTGAGACCGTCCCGTTCGACGACCCGGTCGATCGCGACGGTCGCCTGGGCGACCTCGACGATCCGGCTGGCGGCGACGAACACGCGCGGCGAGCCGGCGAGGTCGAGAGCCACTCCCGCATCCGTCACGAGGACGGTACCGCGGGAGCGGAAGGCGAGGCCCTTCACGGCGAGCCGGTTGAGCGCATCGCCGTGCGCCGTGGTGGCGACGTAGAGCCCGGGGAAACCGGAGAGCACGTGCGCATCGGCGGGGAAGTCGCCGGCCGGGGCGGCGAGTCCGGCGTCGCGTCGGGATCGTCGCCACCAGCCCCAGGCCATGAGTCCGATCAGCAGGACCGCGACGGCGAGCATGAGGGTCAGGGCGGCTTCGCGGGTCATCGGACGATCTCCTCTGCGGCGGTGAGGACGCCATCGCGCAGGGTCGCGACGCCGCCGTGGAACGTCCAGGCCACACGGCCCGGCAATTCGCGCCCCAGGTACGGGGAGTTGGCGCTGCGTCCGTGCAGGTCCTCGGGGGTGAAGACGCCGCCGGCCGCAGGGTCGTGCAGCGTCAGGTGGGCGGGTTCGCCCACCGCGATCGGACGGCCGTGGCCGGCCAGGCGGCCGATCCGGGCCGGGGTGCGGCTGAGCACGCGTGCCACGTCGGCCCAGTCGAGTAGGCCGGTGTCGACCATGGACTGCTGCACGACGCGGAGGGCGCTCTCCAGGCCCACCATGCCATTGGCCGCGGCGGACCATTCGCAGGCCTTCGCCTCGGCGGGATGCGGGGCGTGGTCGGTCGCGACGATGTCGATCGTCCCGTCAGCGAGGCCCTCACGGACCGCGAGGACGTCCTCTTCGCGCCGCAGCGGCGGGTTGACCTTGAAGCGGGCGTCGTAGCCGCGGGCGAGGTCCTCGGTGAGGAGCAGGTGGTGCGGGGTGACCTCGGCGGTCACGTTCACGCCGCGCTTCTTGGCCCACCGGATGATGTCGACCGAACCCGCCGTGGACAGGTGGCAGACGTGCAGGCGGGAGCCGACGTGCTCGGCGAGGAGCACGTCGCGGGCGATGATCGATTCCTCGGCGACCGCGGGCCAGCCGGTGAGTCCCAGCTCGGCCGAGACGGTGCCCTCGTTCATCTGGGCGCCCTCGGTGAGCCGGGGATCCTGCGCGTGCTGGGCGACGGCCCCGTCGAACGCCTTCACGTATTCGAGGGCGCGGCGCATGATGAGCGGGTCCCAGACGCAGAAGCCGTCGTCACTGAAGACGCGCACCTGGGCGCGGGATCGGGCCATGGCGCCGAGTTCCGCAAGGCGCTCGCCCTTCTGCCCGACCGTGACCGCGCCGATGGGCTGCACCGTGACGTAGCCGGCGGCCTCGCCGAGGGCGAGTTCCTGCTCGACGACGCCCGCTGTGTCGGCCACCGGGGACGTGTTGGGCATCGCGAACAGCGCGGTGAATCCGCCGGCGGCGCCCGCACGGGAACCGGACAGCACGGTCTCACTCGCCTCGTAACCGGGTTCACGCAGGTGCGTGTGCAGATCGACGAGTCCGGGCAGGGCGACGAGTCCGTCCGCGTCGATGACCGTGGCACCCCCGGCGCTCAGCCCGGTGCCGATTTCGGCGATGATCCCGTCCTGCAGCCGGACGTCGACCGCATCCGTCCCTTCCGGACGTGCCCCGCGGATGAGGAAGCTCTCGCTCATCGTGCCTCCTCCTTCTCGTCGCCGCGCCCGCCGGCCAGCAGCAGATACAGCACTGCCATCCGGATCGAGACGCCGTTTGTCACCTGCTCCAGCACCGTCGACCGGGGCGAATCCGCCGCATCGGCCGAGATCTCCAGTCCCCTGTTCATGGGGCCGGGGTGCATGACAATGCTATCGGCAGGCAGGGCCCGCAGCCGCGCGGCGTCCAGTCCCCAGGCGCGGGTGTACTCCCGCTCGGTCGGGAAGTAGGCGGCGTTCATGCGCTCCAGCTGGATGCGGAGCATCATCAGCGCGTCCGGACCTGCGGCGACGGCCGCATCCAGGTCGTATTCGACGGTCGCCGGCCACGCCGACACGTCCTGCGGGATGAGCGTGGGCGGGCCGACCAGTGTGACCCGGGCTCCGAGGGTGTCGAGCAGCCACACGTTCGAGCGGGCGACGCGGGAGTGCAGGATGTCGCCGACGATCGTGACCGACAGGCCGTCGAGACCGCGGCCGCGGCTGTCGGCACCGAAGAAGCGCTTCCGGATCGTGAAGGCGTCCAGGAGCGCCTGAGTGGGGTGGGCGTGCGTGCCGTCACCGGCGTTGACGACGCCGGCGGTGATCCAGCCGCTCGTGGCGAGGGTGCGCGGGGCACCGGAGGACTGGTGCCGGATGACGACCGCATCTGCGCCCATGGCCTGCAGGGTCTGGGCGGTGTCCTGCAGCGACTCCCCCTTGGACACCGAGGAGCCCTTGGCGGAGAAATTGATGACGTCCGCGGAGAGGCGCTTGGCGGCCGCTTCGAACGAGATGCGGGTGCGGGTGGAGTCCTCGAAGAAGAGGTTCACCACGGTCTTGCCGCGAAGCGTCGGGAGCTTCTTCACCTCGCGCTGCTGCGTGTCGGCCATGTCCTCGGCGACGTCGAGGATCCGGATGGCCTCCTCACGGGTGAGGTCCTTGGTGTCGAGCAGGTGCCGCATCCTCAGCTCCCCTCGATCGTGACGAACTCTTCGCCGTCGACCTCGGCGAGGCGCACGTTGACGCGCTCGTCGCGGGCGCTGGGCAGGTTCTTGCCGACGAAGTCGGGGCGGATCGGGAGCTCCCGGTGTCCGCGATCGACGAGCGTTGCCAGGCGCACCGCGGCGGGCCGGCCGATGTCGCCGAGCGCATCGAGGGCGGCGCGGATGCTGCGGCCGCTGAAGAGGACGTCGTCGACGAGGACGACCGTCTTGCCGTCGATGCCGCCGGCGGGGATGTCGGTGCGCTGCGGGGTGCGGGTGGGATGCTGCGCGAGATCGTCGCGGTACATCGTGACGTCGAGGGCGCCGACCGGGACCGTGGTGCCGCCGAAGTCGGCGAGGAGCGCACCGATGCGGTGGGCGAGCGTCGCGCCGCGGGTCGGGATACCCAGGATGACGAGGTCGTCGGGGCCGCGGTTCGACTCGAGGATCTCGTGAGCGATCCGAGTCAGGGCACGTGCGATGTCGGCCTCATGCAGCACGGTACGCGTGCTCATCCGCCGCTCCCTTCTCCGCCTCTCGGGACGGTGTTAAAGGTTGCTTGTGGTGTTGCCGTCCACTCTACCGTGCCGCATCCCCCGCCCCGCGCCGCCCGCCGCCCGCCGCTGCCCGCGAGTCGGGGTCAGGCAGCGGATGCGGCGTCAGCGGATGCGGCGTCAGACCGTGGCGACGGCGGCCGGCGCACCGGTCTCGATGATGCGAGAGGACCGGATGGGGTGGCCCTGCGTCGTGAGGCAGCGACCGCTGGCGAGATCCCACTTCCAGTCGTGCAACGAGCAGGTGAGCACGCCGTCCTCGATCTTGCCGGTCTTGGTGAGGTCCGCGCGCAGGTGCGGGCAGCGGCGCTGCACCATCCAGTCGCCGAGCTCCGCATCCTCGGTCTGATCGGACTGCTCTGCGTACCAGTTCTCCACGTACTCGATCCGGTCGCGCGACAGGCACTTGAGGAACGTGGTGAGGAACTCGTTGAACTTGCCGCTGCGGCCGACCTCGAACTGCATCGACAGGAAGATCGAGTTCGACCAGTCGATCTCGTGGTCGGCGATGTTCGTCGAGACGAGGTCGGCGGGGATCGTGTACCAGTAGATGCAGTCCTCGCCGGCGTACTCGCGCACCTTCGCTTTCGGGAAGTCCACGACCATGTCGAGCTCGCCGATGCGGAAGCGCACGTTGCCGCCGACGCCGTTGCGGATGGTGCGGGCGCGACGCAGCAGCGGCTCCCACCACTCCTTGATCGCGGCGAGCATCTCCGCGGGCGGCAGCACCGCGGCGCGCGTCGCCACCTCCGCGGCGATCTCGGCCTGCCGGCTCGCCCGCTGCTCCTCGAGGTAGCCCCACTTGTCGGTGAAGATGCGCTCGATCTCCGCATCCGTGTAGAGGGTCTGCGTGATCGTGAGGTCGCGGTGGTCGAGGTCGACCTGCGTGCCGGGCACGAACAGGTAGCCCTTCTGCTCCGGCGACTGCGTGGCCATGTGCTCCAGGAACTGCGCCTGGTCGGTGAAGATCGAGTCGTCCTCGAGCCCGTATCCGTTGAACCGGAACAGCTCGTCGCGCAGGAACATCGGGGGGCCCGCCATCGGGAACACGTGCTCGGCGCCGACCTTGTCGATGTAATACATCGCGCGCTTGTTCTGCGCGTCGCGCTTCAGCCGGGCGAAATTCTGCTTGGCATCCTGCGGCAGGTCGTAGACCATCGGCCACCAGATCGCCCCGGAGACCTGGGTGAAGTACGCATCCGGGGTGCCGAAGGTGAGGAGCTTCTCGAGGTCCAGCGGATGCGAGTCGTTCTGGTTCAGGACGGATGCGGTGCCGTCGTCGACCGACAGCGACGAATCGCCGATCGGACCGTCGCTCGGGGCGCGGAGCGGGGTGACCATGATCCGCACGCCGTCGTACTCCAGCGGCACGCCGGCCTGGGTGTAGACGATGTTCTCGAACCCGAGGGCACGCAGGTCGGTCTCGAGGTCGTCGGTCGGATAGTCCGGCAGCAGTACCGGGATGTCGCGGCGCACGTAACGCTGCAGCAGCTGCGGGTCGAAGTGGTCGCGGTGGCGGTGCGAGATGTACAGGAAGTCGGCGTCGGCGCCGATCCGCTCCCAGTCGAGCCCCCGGTTGTCCGGGAACGGGAACCACGATCCGAAGAACGAGGGCCCGACGACGGGGTCGCACAGGATGCTGCCGCCCGCCGTCTCGATAAACATGCCGGCGTGGCCGAGGCCCGTGATCCGCATGCGATTCCTTCCGTCTCGAACGATCTTCGAGTCTACGCGGGGCCACCTGGATCGCCCGTGAACAGCGCCGTGAGAATGCGTCAGTCCAGCAGCCCGCGGATGTCGTCGGCCGACAGGTCCTGCGAGAACAGCGCGTCGTCGTCGACCACGGCCTGGAAGAGGCGCGCCTTGCGCCGCTGCAGCGCGACGACCTTCTCCTCGATCGTGTCGGCGGCGATCATCCGGTACACGATCACGGACTTCGTCTGTCCGATGCGGTGCGCGCGGTCGACGGCCTGCGCCTCGGCGGCGGGGTTCCACCACGGGTCGAGCACGAACACGTAATCGGCTTCGGTGAGGGTCAGACCGAACCCGCCGGCCTTCAGACTGATGAGGAACGCGGGTGCCGTCCCGGTACGGAACTCCTCCACCACGTCCCCGCGGCGGCGCGTCGACCCGTCGAGGTAGACGTGCGCGATGCCGGCCGCATCCAGTCGCTCCGCCGCGAGCTTCAGGAACGACGTGAACTGGCTGAACACGAGGGCCCGATGGCCTTCCGCGGCGACCTCGACGAGCCGGTCGAGGAGGGCATCCAGCTTGCTCGCCGGGACGTGGCGCTGTGCCGGGTCGACGAGCACCGGGGCGAGGCTCATCAGCCGCAGCAGGGTGAGCGAGCGGAACACGATGAACCGGTTACGGTCGAGATCCTCCAGCAACCCCAGCACCTTCTGCCGCTCGCGCTGTAGCACGGTGTCGTAGAGCGCGCGGTGCGCGGGGTCGAGGGTGACGCGGAGCTCCAGCTCCTGGCGCGGCGGCAGGTCGGCTGCCACCACGTCCTTGGTGCGGCGCAGCATAAGGGGACGGATACGGCGGCGCAGCCGCGCGAGTCGCGCCGCCCGGTACGGACCCTCCTCGGCGTTCTCCGGCACCTTGCCGTGCTCGATGGGGGTGACGTACTCGTCGCGAAACCGGCGTGCCGAGGCGAACAAGCCGGGCGCGGTGAGCGCGAGCAGCGACCACAGGTCGGTGAGGCTGTTCTCGAGCGGCGTGCCGGTGGCCGCGAACACGGCGCCGGCGCGCAGATCGGCTACCGCCCGGTGGAGGCGCGTGCGCGGGTTCTTCACGAACTGCGCCTCGTCGAGGATGACGGCGCTCCATCGTTGCGCGACGTATTCGTCCCGGTCGAGCCGCACCAGCGCATACGACGTGAGGAGGATGTCTGCCTCCCCCACGAGATCGGACACTCGGATGCCGGTGGCCGCCGCGGTGCCGCCGACCACCCGCACCCGGAGGCCCGGGGTGAACCGTGCGGCCTCCGCTGCCCAGGTCGGCACGACCGAGGTGGGGGCGACGACGAGGAGCGGCGCGTTCTCGCCGGTTTCGCGGAGGTGGGCGGCCAGCGCCAGCAGCTGCACCGTCTTGCCGAGCCCCATGTCGTCCGCGAGGATGCCGCCGAGCCGGTGTCGCCAGAGGAACGCGAGCCAGTCGAACCCGGCCTGCTGGTAGGGCCGGAGCTGCGCCTGGAGGCCGGCGGGAGGCGCGGTTCGGGGCGCGCCGTCGGCGTCGCGGAGGCCGGTCGCTAGCTCCCGCCACGCGAGAGCGGTCTCGGATTCGTCGGCGAGGTCCTCGAACTCCTCCCAGAGATCGGTCTGGTGCCGGCTGATCCGCGGCGCGGTCTCCCACTCCGCGAACTCCCCCGCCTCCTCCAGCAGATCCTTGAGCCGGTCGAGAGCGGGGTGGGTGAGCGAGAAGTAGGCGCCGTCGGAGAGCAGCAGTTTGCGTTTGCCCCGCACGAGCGCCGCGATCAGCGTGGCGAACGGGATCGGCCGGCCGTCGATCGAGACGAGGATGCCGAGGTCGAACCAGTCCGCATCCGCGGTCTCGACCGTGGTCACGCGGATCCGCGGGTTCCCGGTGAGCTCGGTGTAGGTGCGCCGGGGTGCGTTGCCCTCGATGCGGACGCCGGTGAGCTCCGCCCATGCGGGCAGGATCTGCGCCGCGAACTCGGCGGCGTCGATGCCCGTGAGGCGTCCCGAGGGGGCGAAGTCCGCCTCG
The DNA here is from genome assembly GCF_026393345.1 of Microbacterium sp. Taxonomy (GTDB): domain Bacteria; phylum Actinomycetota; class Actinomycetes; order Actinomycetales; family Microbacteriaceae; genus Microbacterium. The sequence goes on along the minus strand of NZ_JAPLAI010000015.1, from coordinate 10,377 downwards.
GTCTCGCGCTGCCACACCGTGGTGAGTCGGTGCCGGATCAGGGCCTCCGCATCCGGATCACGATCGGGGTGGCGTTCGGGCGGGTACGGCCACCGGGATTGCCCGGGGTAGGACCATTCGATGCGGTAGTCGACGTCGTCGTCACCGAACGTGGTGGTGACCACGGCGACCGGTTCGGCGGGCGGGCGCAGCGGGATGTCCCGCGCCGCGGTCACGGTCGCCCGGCGCCGCAGTCGCGGCAGGCCCTCGACGAGGAATGCGTCACGATCCGAGGCCGGCACGAGGAGTCCGTCGTCGTGGGTGAGCAGAGCGTGCACCGGGTCGGGCAGCACGAGCGGGGCCAGGAGCACCGGGACGGGGTCGCGGTCGAGGCCGGCGGCATAGACGCCGACGTGTCCGAGGGGGCGCACCGCGTGATGGTCGAGCAGCGACCCGTCCACCGTGACACGTGCGCGGAGCCGCAAGGCCTCATCCTCGCGGTCGACGGTGATCTCGGCGGACGCCTCGCGGCCGAGCGTGACGTGCTGTCCGGCCGACGTCGACACGAGCGGGATGCCGAGCTCTGCGGCCGCGTGCAGATGCGGCCACAGCAGTGACGACTCGGCCGCATCCAGCGTGAGCCACTCCCCCGGATCCGCCCACGGCCCGCCGGCGCGGGCGCCGAGCAGGATGCTGCCGAGTTCGGTGAACCAGCGCGCGTGGGCGGGATGGAAACCGGCGGTGGGCCGGCGGACCGCATCCCACGACACTCCGGTCTTCACCCAGGCGTCCGAGCGGGCGCTGCGCACCAGCGGCCGGATGCCGAGGGAGAGCTCCTCCCGGCGCCCGGCAAGCGTGCGGGCGTCGACCGTCTCGACGCGGCGCGGCGCCCAGTCGTCGGCGCGGTACGGGGTGCGCTGGCGCACCGCTATCCCGAGCGCCAGCGGGGCGCCCGTGGGCGCCGCGGACGATTCCAGCAGCGATCGCCACGTGGGCGAGGCCGACCCCGCCGATGACGACGACGGGTCGGTCACAGCGGTCAGCGGGTGCGGGCGACGCGCCCGAGGACCCCGTGCACGAACGAACCGGAGTCGTCGGTGGAGAACTCCTTGGCGAGCTCCACGGCCTCATCGATCGCGACGGCCTCGGGGACCTCATCGTTGAAGAGGATCTCCCACACGCCGATGCGGAGCACGGCGCGGTCGACCGCCGGCATCCGCTCGAGCTTCCAGTCACGGGCGTGCGTGACGATCTGCTCGTCGATCTCGTCGCGGTTGTCGATGACGCCGTCCACGATCTCGCGGGCGTACAGCCACGACCCCTGACGCGCGGGCTCGCTCGCCGCCCGAGTGGCTTCCGCCGCGAGCATGACGGCGGGCTTCTCGCCGCGCACGTCAGCCTGGAAGAGGATGTCGAGGGCGCGCTTGCGCGCCTTGCTCCGAGCGCTCACGCGTCAGTTGACCCGGCCGAGGTAGTCACCCGTGCGGGTGTCGACCTTGACCTTGGTGCCCTGCTCGAGGAACAGCGGGACCTGGATCTCGTAGCCGGTCTCGACGGTGGCGGGCTTGGTACCGGCGGACGATCGGTCGCCCTGCAGGCCCGGCTCGGTGTAGGTGATCTCGAGCACAACGGAGGCGGGGAGCTCGACGTAGAGCGGGAGGCCGTTGTTCAGCGCGATGGTGACCGGCTGGTTCTCCAGCAGGAAGTTCGCGGCGTTGCCGACGGTGGGTGCCGGGATGTTGATCTGGTCGTAGTCGGCCTGATCCATGAACACGAACATGTCACCGTCGTTGTACAGGTAGGTGAAGTCGCGGCGGTCGACGTTCTCGATGTCGACCTTGGCGCCGGCGTTGAACGTGCGGTCGATGACCTTGCCGGTCATGACGTTCTTGAGCTTCGTGCGAACGAACGCGCCGCCCTTGCCGGGCTTGACGTGCTGGAACTCCACGACGTTCCAGAGCTGCCCGTCGATGCTGAGGACGACGCCGTTCTTGATGTCTGCGGTGGATGCCATGGCTGTGGAGTTTCCGTTCGTCTGCGAGGGGACCGAGTGGCCCGACCCCCTAGTCTAACCGCGAGACTGCTTCTGCACGCCGAGACAGCGGGGTAAGCCCGCTGTTTCGGCGCCCAGATGCAGTTTCGCGGGTGGGGAGTCACCCGTCGGCACGTCCGGTGATGACGTCGACGAGGAGGTTCACCGCGTAGGCATAGCCCGGCACGCCCTCGCCGATGACGTGCACCGCGGCGACGTCGTGCACGTAGGAATGGTGACGGAACGGCTCCCGCGCGTACACGTCGGAGATGTGTACCTCCGCGACCGGGAGCGCGACACCGGACAGCGCGTCACGCAGCACCACGGAGGTGTGGGTGAGCCCCCCGGGGTTGATGACGATGCCGGCGCAGTCCTCCCGCGCGGCGTGGATCGCGTCGATCAGCACGCCCTCGTGGTTGCTCTGCACCGCCCGCATCTCGAAGCCGTGGGATGCGGCAGCATCCGTCGCGATCCGGACGACGTCATCGAGCGTCTCATGCCCGTACACGCCGGGCTCGCGGATGCCGAGGAGGTTCAGGTTCGGGCCGTTGACCAGCAGGAGACGTCGCGGGGTACTCACGCCCACGACGCTACTCCACGCCCTGCGCGGCCAGCCGCACCGGCGCGTTGCCGGCGCCGTACCCGTCGTAGGCGCCCCGGCGTTCGACGAATTCGAAGAACACCTGCCCCACTGTCGCGGTGTAGAAGTGCAGGTACTCCCCCGTCGCGTCGCGGTCGTAGACAAGGTCGAGGTCCCGCAACTCAGCGATCTGCGCCGCCGGCAGGTCGAAGCGGGCGGCGAGGTCGTCGTAGTAGTTCGCGGGGATGCGGAGGGGACGCAGGCCCCGATCACGCGCCTGCCGTGCGAGGGCGACGATGTCGTGGCAGCGAAGGGCCACATGCTGGTGGGCGCCGTCGGCGCGGCCCTGCTCGGCCACGATCGGCGGCGCGACGTTCAGCGGGATGCGGACGGCGCCGTCGGGCGAGCACAGCACCCGCGACTGCACGAGCCCGCGGGGGCTCGGGACGTCGGTGGAGCCCGCGGAGACGAGGGCGAACACGGCCGGATAGAAGAGCACGGTCTCGTCCACGACCTGCCACGGTTCGGTCAGGCTGAGGTGATCGACCACCCCGATCTCGGTGGGGCGGAGCGGGTCGCCGTGCTCGAACTCGACCACCCAGTCCGGCTCACCCTCGGTGTACCCGGCCCAGTACAGCTCGGTGCCGTCAGGGGCGACGACCGCCGGCAACGGGACCTCCTCGGCATAGGTGCGCCGGTACGCGGCGGGAGTATCGAGTTCCTGGGCGCGGGCCGACTGCGCGGCCGGGTCGTCCACCGCGAATCCGATCGCGGAGAGCCTCGGCGCGGTCCCCCGTGCGTGCTGCTCGTTCAGCACGATCCGCGCCGTCCCCGCCGACCACAGGGTCACGGGCTTCGTGCGATGACGCCCGCGTGCGGTGAAACCCGCCTGCTGCAGCAGCGCCTCGATCGGCGAGGTGTCCTCGGCGGTGATCTCCACGAAGTCGAAGCCACGAGGCGGGGTCACGGCGGTGAGCCGGGACAGCGGCGGCGCGGCGACCGCATCCGCACCGGGCGCGTCTTCCGCGAGGCGGCGGGCGACCGCATCCTCCAGCCACCGCAACGACCGGCGGGCGTGCGCGGCGGTGCGCGCCGTGTCCGTCTGGCGGAACGTGTCGTTGAACACCTCGAGCGAGAGCGGACCGCGGTATCCGGCGCGCAGCACATGGGCGACGAACCCGACGAGGTCGAACGCCCCCTCGCCCGGGAAGAGCCGGTGATGCCGGCTCCACGACAGCACATCCATCGACAGCGCTGGGGCGTCGGCGAGCTGCAGGAAGAAGATCTTCTCCGCCGGGATGCGTTCGATCTCGACCGGATCGTGTCCCCGGGAGAGCACGTGGAAGGAGTCCAGGCACACCCCCACGGCGGGGTGGTCCGCGAGTTTCACGACCCGCCACGCGCGCCGGTAGTCGTCGATGTACCGGCCCCAGGCGAGCGCCTCGAACGCGATGCGCACCCCGTAGCGTGCGGCGACGTCGCCGAGCGCGCGCAGCTGAGCCGCGCTGTGCCCGTCGTCGTCGACGGTCGCGGTCGCCACGTTGCTGCAGCACAGCACGAGATCCATCCCGAGTCGCTGCATGAGGGCGAACTTCGCCTCCGCGCGGTGCAGGACGCGGGCGAACTCGGCCTCGTCGACCCCCTCGACGTCGCGCATGGGCTGGTACAGGTCGAGCGTGAGCGACAGTCGGTCTGCGAGGGCGCGGATCTCCTCTGGACTCTCGGGCGCTGCGACCAGGTCGGGCTCGAACACCTCGACCCCATCGAATCCCGCTGCCGACGCGGCGGCAAGCTTGTCGCGGAGACTTCCCGACAGGCAGACGGTGGCGATAGAGGTCTTCATGGACCGGAATGTACCACGCGGTACATAACCAGGTCGATGCCTCAGATATCCTGTGCACGTGCCAGCCCGCCAGCGCGACGCCGAACGAACCCGTTCCGAACTCCTCGACGTCGCCACGGAGGTGTTCGCGGATTCGGGGTACTCCGGCGCCCGCGTCGATGAGATCGCGGAGCGCACCCGCACGACGAAGCGGATGATCTATTACTACTTCGGCAGCAAAGAGGGTCTCTACCTCGCTGTGCTGGAGAACGCGTATCTCGGCATCCGCGAGGCGGAGCGTCGCATCGACGTCGACCGCACCGACCCGATTCAGGCCATCCGGGAGCTCGCACAGCTCACCTTCGATCACCACGTCACCCACGACGCCTTCATTCGCCTCGTCGCGATCGAGAACATCCACCGCGGGGAGTTCATCCGCCGCATCGATGCCCTCCGAAAGCTCGCACAGCCGGCGAAGACGCTCCTCGACGAGATCCTCGACCGCGGCCGAGCCTCTGGCGCGTTCCGCTCCGACGTCGACGCGATCGACGTGCACCTCGTCATCAGCGCCTTCTGCGTCTTCCAGGTCGCCAACCGCTACACGTTCGGGTATCTCTTCGACGTCGACTTCACCGACCCCGCACAGCGCGACCATCTGCGATCCGTCATCGGCGACGTCGTCGTCGGGTGGCTCACCTCCCCCGCCCGCTGAGGCATCGAAGGCCGTTCGCCCCGGATGCGGTCCGCCCGCGCCCGGCAGCTGACCGCGCACGCAGGGCGTTGACAGCGTCCGCTCACCGTGGTTCAATCTGGACGTACTAGTTAGTACATTGCATATCCGAGCGGCGCATCGATGCGCGGCACGACAGGGCGAAGGAGTCCCATGCGGAACGAGCATCCTTTCCTGGTGGGACTCGTCGGCAACGGTGTCATGCCGTCCCTCACTCCCCCGATGCACATGACGGAGGCGGCCGCCCTCGGCATTCCCTACCTCTACCGCCCCATCGACATGTCTGTTCTCGGGCTGGACGTCGACCGGATCGGCGACATCGTGGACTGGGCCGAGCGGCTCGGCTTTGACGCGCTGAACATCACCCACCCCTGCAAGCAGGCAGTCATGGCCCACCTCGACGAGATCGATCCCGTTGCGCAGGCGCTCGGCGCCGTCAACACGGTGCTCTTCCATGACGGCGTCCGGCGCGGATACAACACCGACACCACCGGTTTCGAGCGGGCCTTCACCGCGGGCATGCCGGACGCGCCGACAGACCGCGTCGTCCAGATCGGAGCGGGCGGGGCGGGCTCGGCCGTTGCCGACGCACTCCTCCGCCGTGGCGTGGGCGCCCTCACCCTGGTCGACAGGGACGTCGCCCGGGCCCGTGTCCTGGCCGACGACCTGTCCGCGCGCCACGGGGTGAGCGTGCGGATCGCGCCGACGGAAGCACTCGCCGACGAGCTGGCGACCGCATCCGGCGTGGTGCACTGCACCCCCACCGGCATGTCCGAGCACCCGGGAATGCCATTCTCCGCCGAGCTGCTGCGCCCCGACCTGTGGGTCGCCGACATCGTTTACCGTCCCCTCGTGACCGACCTGGTCGCCGCCGCCAGAAGCGCCGGCTGCCCCACCCTCGACGGCGGACGGATGGCGGTCTACCAGGCCGTCGACGCCTTCGAGCTGATCACCGGCGTCCGTCCCGACGCCGACCGCATGACCGCCCATTTCCACCGGCTCGTGGCTGACCACGAGATCCTCATCTGAAACGGAGTTACCCCGATGTCCAGCCCCGCAACGACGCGGAAGACTCCCGTGAAGGCCGCGATCGCGAGCTTCATGGGAAGCGCCGTCGAGTATTACGACTTCTTCCTGTTCGGCTCCGCCGCAGCCCTCATCTTCCCGGTCGTGTTCTTCCCGAGCGGCGATCAGGCGGCCCTGGTGATGTCGTTCGCGACCTTCGGTTTCGCGTACATCGCGCGCCCCTTCGGCGCAGTCATCCTCGGCCATTTCGGCGACCGGATCGGCCGGCAGAAAGTGCTCATGTTCACGCTGCTGATGATGGGCGTGTCCACGTTCATCATCGGCTGCCTGCCCGGCTTCGCGCAGATCGGCTGGTTCGCCCCGGTCCTGCTGGTGCTGTGCCGGCTGCTGCAGGGCCTGTCCGCCGCCGGTGAGCAGGCGGGCGCGTCGTCGCTGACGCTGGAGCACGCGCCGGACGACCGTCGTGCGTTCTTCACCTCATGGACCCTGACAGGCACCCAGGGTGGCCAGATTCTCGCCGCCCTGATCTTCATCCCGGTGGTCGCCCTGCCCGACGACATCAAGTTCACCTGGGGGTGGCGCATCCCGTTCTGGCTGAGCGCCGTCGTCGTTCTCGTCGCCTACTTCATCCGCCGGAGCCTGCACGAGACTCCCGCGTTCGAAGAGGCGAAGGCTGCCGGCACGATCGCCCGCATGCCGCTCATCCCCCTGCTGCGCGACCATTGGCGCGACGTGGTGCGGGTCATCTGCTGCGCGTTCATCGCCGCGGTGTCGACCGTGTTCGGCAACCTGGCTCTCGCCTACGGCAAGGAGGTGGGGCTCGCAGAGAGCCTGACGCTGTGGCTCGTCGTCGTCGCCAACATCTTCGCGCTCGGCACCCAGCCGCTGTTCGGACGTCTCGCCGACCGGATCGGCCGGAAGCCCGTGTTCGTGTACGGCGCGCTGTCCTCCGCTGTGCTCATGCCGTTCTACATGCTGTCGATGTCGAGCGGGAACACGATCCTGATCTTCGTCCTCGCGGTGCTCACGTTCTCGTTCGGGTATGCAGCGGCGAACGCCGTCTGGCCGTCGTTCTACGCCGAGATGTTCTCGACCCGGGTCCGGTTCTCCGGGATGGCGATCGGCACGCAGCTCGGATTCCTCCTCGCGGGCTTCGCGCCGAGCATCGTCACCGCGCTCGGTGGTGTCGCACCCGGCGGCTGGATCGTGATCAGCATCTTCACCGCCGTCGTCGCGCTGGTCGCCGCCGGTAGTGCGCTGACTGCTCGCGAGACCAAGGCCGTCCCGACCGATGAACTCGGCCTGAAGCCTGCCGCCGCGGCGTCCGTCCCCGCCTGATCATCCGGCGGGGTGGCTGCGGGACCGTGCGGTGCGACGGTCCCGCAGCCCGGGTCAGTCGGCGATCTCCTGATACGCGGCGAAGAGCAGCGACTCGTCGGGCGCCTGCAACACGGTCGGACGCGCGATGTCGTCCAGCACGATGAAGCGCAGCATCCCGCCGCGGCTCTTCTTGTCACGCTGCATGGTCGCCAGCAGCGTCGGCCATGCCCCGCCCCGGTACGAGACGGGAAGTCCGAGGGACGTGAGCACGTTACGGTGGCGGTCGACGGCGTCGTCCGAGAGGCGACCGGCGAGGCGGGACAGTTCGGCGGCATACATCATGCCGACCGAGACGGCGGCCCCGTGGCGCCAGCGGTACCGCTCGGCGTGCTCGATCGCGTGGCCGAGGGTGTGCCCGTAGTTGAGGATCTCCCGGAGGCCCGCCTCGCGGAAGTCCTCTCCCACCACGCGCGCCTTCATCTCCACGGCCAGCTCCATGCAGCGGCGGAAGGACGCGGATGCGGGATCGACGATGGACCCGGGTTCGGCCTCGATGCGCTCGAGGATCTCGGGGCTCCAGATGAAACCGGCCTTCACCACCTCGGCGAACCCGGCCAGCGCCTCATTGGGCGACAGCGAATCGAGGAAGGCGAGGTCGCAGATGACGGCGCGGGGCGGCCAGAACGCCCCCACGAGGTTCTTCCCCTCGGCGGTGTTCACCCCGGTCTTCCCGCCGACGGCGGCGTCGACCATCGCGAGGACCGTGGTGGGGACGAGGACGACCTGCACACCACGGAGCCAGGTGGCCGCGACGAAGCCCGCGAGGTCGGTGACCGCTCCGCCGCCGAAGCCGACGACGGCATCCGTGCGGGTGAAGTCGGCCTGCCCGAGGACCTGCCAGCAGAACGCGGCCACTTCGATCCGCTTCCCCTGCTCGGCATCAGGGATCTCGGCGAGCAGCACCTCGCGGGTGCCGCCCTCGCTGAGCCGCTCGCGCAGCGACTCCGCCTGCGCGCCGAGAGTCGGCGGGTGCACGACGAGGACCTTCTTGACCGTGGGGGCGAGCGCGGGTCCGATCCGGTCGAGCAGGTCGCGCCCGATCGTGACGTCGTAGGGGGCGTCTCCCGGGACGGTGATGACGGTGGGCTCGCTCATGCGGGGGTCTCTCCTTCGGCGCGGGACCGGGCCCACGCGACGATCGCCGCGACCACATCCGAGAGCGGTCCGCGCGAGGTGTCGAATTCGACGTCGGCGACGGCGTCGTACAGGGGTTTGCGTTCGGCGAAGATGCGCTGCCACTGCTCCACCGGGTCGCCGCCGTCGAGGAGGGGCCGGGAGCCACCTGCGATCCGGTGCGAGACGACCTGCGGGGCGACGGACAGGAACACGACAGGGTGGGATGCCAGGTCGTCGCGGGTGCGCTCATCGAGCACGGCGCCCCCACCGAGCGAGATTACGCCGGGTTCCGCGAGGGCCTGCGCGACGGTCTCGCGCTCGATGGCGCGGAAGCGGGCCTCGCCCTCGTGGCGGAAGAGGTCTGGAATGGGGCCGTGGGCACGGACGATCGCCGCATCCGTGTCGACGAACGGCACGCCGAGCGTGCGCGCGACACGGCGGCCGATGCTGGTCTTCCCGGCACCCATAGGCCCCACGAGCACCAGCGACGGCGTGGGTGCGGTCATACCGGCAGGCCGGGATCGCTGACGGTTGCGGTCCGCAGCGTCTCGGGGATGGCGGCGAGGTAGGACTCGAGGTTCCGCCGGGTCTCGGCGATGTTGTCGCCGCCGAACTTCTCCAGCACGCTCTCGGCCAGCACCACCGCGACCATCGCCTCCGCGACCACGCCGGCAGCGGGCACCGCGCACACGTCGGAGCGCTGGTGGTGGGCGGATGCGGTGTCACCGGTGGCGACGTCGACGGTGCGCAGGGCGTGCGGGATCGTCGCGATCGGCTTCATGCCGGCGCGGACGCGGAGCACGGTACCCGTCGACATGCCGCCCTCGGTGCCACCGGCGCGGTCGCTGCCGCGGGTGACGCCGTCGTCGGCGACGAAGAGCTCGTCGTGGGCGGCGGACCCTCGGCGACGCGTGGTCTCGAACCCGTCACCGACCTCGACCCCCTTGATGGCCTGGATGCTCATGAGCGCCTGCGCGAGCTTGGCGTCGAGGCGGCGGTCCCACTGCACGTGCGAGCCGAGCCCCGGCGGGAGGCCGTAGGCGAGCACCTCGACGATGCCGCCGAGAGTGTCGCCATCCTTCTTCGCGGCGTCGACCTCCGCGACCATGAGGGCGGAGGTGGCGGCGTCGAAACACCGCAGCGGGTCGGCGTCGAGGGTGTCGACGTCATCCGGGTGTGGCAGCGCGGCGCCGTCGGGGACGCGCACCGGTCCGATCGACAGGGTGTGGCTGACGAGCCGGATGCCGAGCTCCCCCAGGAAGCCGCGCGCCAGGGCGCCGAGGGCCACGCGGGCGGCGGTCTCCCGAGCGCTCGCGCGCTCCAGGATGGGACGGGCCTCGTCGAATCCGTACTTCTGCATGCCGACGAGGTCGGCGTGACCGGGGCGGGGCCGGGTGAGCGGGGCGCCGCGGCCGCGGGAACGTTCGGTCAGCTCCGCCGGCTCGGCACTCATCACCTCGACCCACTTGGGCCATTCGGTGTTGCCGATGCGCACAGCGATGGGGCTTCCCATCGAGTAGCCGTGCCGTACCCCGGACGAGATCGTGAGCTCGTCCTCTTCGAACTTCATCCGCGAGCCGCGACCGTAGCCGAGCTTGCGCCGGGCGAGATCCGCTTGGATCGCGGCGCGGGAGACAGGAACGCCGGCGGGCAGGCCCTCCATGATGGCGACGAGTTCGGGGCCGTGCGATTCGCCGGCAGTGAGCACGCGG
>NZ_JAPLAI010000060.1 GCF_026393345.1 Microbacterium sp. | reverse complement strand
GCAGCGCGCGGCCGCGCTCGAGGCCGAGTCGCTGAGCGGCCGCGCCCACGCCGCGGCCCAGACCTACCGGAAGGCCGCAGAGGCATCGGAAGCCGCCTCCGGGCTCGTGGCCGCGCTGCTCCGCCGACGCCTCGACGGTTTCGCCGGCGAGCTCGCGGCGTCCCTCGCGCCCGGCGAGAACTGCCCGGTGTGCGGATCCGCCGAGCACCCGCATCCGGCCAACATCTCCGTCGACGCCGTCACGGACGAGCAGTTCGCCGCGGCAGAGGCCGCCCGCGACCGTGCCGTCGCCGCGGAGCGTGAGGCGGCGGATGCGGCGGGCGCGGCGCGCGACGTGCTGGCCGCCGTGCAGGGGCGGGCAGGAGGCGTCGGCGTCGCCGAGCTCGACGACCAGCTTGCGGAGGCCGCCGCCCGGGTCGCCGCAGCGGAGGAGGCCGCCCATGAGCGCAGCCGCCTGATCGAGGCCAGGACCGAGCTCGTGGCGCACCAGGAGCGGGTTGCCGCCTCGATCGCCCAGCTCACCGGTCGCCAGAGTGAGGCGCGCGAACGCGAGGTGCGCGCGCAGGAGCGGCTCACCGCCGCGGAGACGGCCGTCGCCGATGCCCGGGGCGATCACGCCTCCGTCGCGGAACGGATCGCCGCCGGCACCCGGCTGCGCGACGCGGCGCGCGCCGTCGTGACCGCGCGGGACGCGGCCGCCCGCGCCACCACGGCGCTCACCGACGCGCGGGAGCGTGCCGATGCGGCGCTCGCCGACTCGACGTTCGCCGATGACGCCGAGGTGCGAGCCGCGTTCCTCGACCCGCAGGAGCAGGACCGCCTGTCCACCCGGGTCGCCGCGCACGCCGGCGAGCTGACGGCGACGCGGCAGCGCCTGCTCGAACTCGAACTCGAACTCGCCGGCAGTGACGACGACGCGATCGACGTCGACGCCTCCCGGGCGACGCTGCAGGCCGCGGATGAGGCGCGGTCCGCCGCGATCGCCGCCGAGGAGGGGGCGCGCCACCGGGTATCCGCCCTTCGTGACCTGCTGGAGCAGATCGACGCGGCCCACGCCGCGGTCGCCGAGCAGACGGCAGAGGCGGAGGCCGTGGCGCGCCTGGCCGACACCGTCGCCGGGCGCGTGCCGAACACGATGAAGATGGACCTCGAGACCTTCGTTCTCGCGGCCGAGCTGGAGGAGATCGTCGCGGCCGCAAACCTGCGCCTCGCCGAGATGTCCTCCGGCCGGTACGCCCTGCTGCATACCGATGCGCGCGCGGCTCGCGGCGGCGCATCCGGGCTCGGCATCGAGGTCATGGACGCGCACACCGGGCGCTCCCGCCCGCCGCAGTCGCTTTCCGGTGGCGAGACGTTCCTCGCCTCGCTCGCACTGGCGCTGGGCCTCGCCGAGGTTGTCACCGCCCGCGCCGGCGGCATCCGGCTCGACACCCTCTTCATCGACGAGGGCTTCGGATCCCTGGATGCGGACACCCTGGAACTCGCGATGCGCACCCTCGATCAGCTGCGCGCCGGGGGGCGTGCGGTCGGCGTCATCAGTCACGTCGAGGCGATGCAGGAGCAGCTGCCGGCCCAGGTGCACGTCGCGGCGACCGCGAACGGCCCGAGCATCATCCGGCAGGAGTCGACGCTGCCGGTGTGAGCGGCGGATCCGCAAGCGGAATCTCACGGGCGGAGCCGCGCCTAGGCTGGTGGTGTGACCAAGAACACCCTATGGACCATCCTCGGAGTCATCGCGGCGATCGTCATCGCCTGGATTCTCGTGAGCGTGCTGTTCTCGCTGCTCCAGATCGTGTTCAAGCTCATCATCGTGGCCGTCGTCGCCGTGCTGGTGTTCTTCCTGATGCGGGCTGCGTTCCGAGGGCCCCGTGACTGACGATCAGCGGGTGCGCCGACCCGACACCGGCACGCATCCGGTCACCCGCGACATCCCCCTCGACTCCCGTCGGCGGTGGCAGGCCTTCGCCGTCTGCGTCGCCGTGGCGGCCATCACGATCCTGGACCTGTCGAAGGTGAACGTCGCTCTGCCCTCCATCGAGACGGCGTTCGGATCGGGATCGACCGAACTGCAGCTCATCGTCTCCGGGTACGTGCTGACCTTCGGGCTCTTCCTGGTGCCCATGGGCCGGATCGGCGACCAGCGCTCGCGGCGAAGCCTGTTCATCATCGGGCTGTCGGTCTTCACGCTCGCGAGCGTGGCGTGCGCCCTCGCCCCGAGCACCACGGTGCTCCTCATCGCGCGGCTTGTGCAGGGCATGGCGGCCGGCACCCAGATGCCGCAGGTGCTCGGCCTCATCCAGCAACTGTTCCAGGGCAAGGAACGCGCGCGGGCGTTCGGCCTCTTCGGTGCCACGATCGGCATCGCGACCGCCTTCGGCCCGACCCTCGGCGGTCTGATGATCGCGCTCGGTGGACCCACTGACGGCTGGCGCTGGATCTTCTGGATGAACCTCCCGCTGGGGCTCATCGTCATCGCGCTGGCACTGTTCCTGCTGCCGCAGACCCGCACGAAGTCGCGGCGGCGACTCGAACTCGACCCGATCGGTGTGGTCCTGTTCGCGGTGACGATCATCGCGCTGATGCTGCCCTTCCTGTTCACCACGGGCTCACCCGACGACAAGCCGCAGCGCTGGTGGCTGCTGATCGTCTTCGTGCTGTTCGCGGCCGGGTTCTTCGCGTGGGAGCGCCGCTATGCCGCATCCGGCAAACAGCCGCTCATCCCGTTCGGGCTGTTCCGCATCTCGTCGTACCGCAACGGCACCCTGCTGCAGACCGTCTACTTCGCAGCCGCGCCCGCGATGTTCCTGCTGACCACCCTGTACCTGCAGAGCGGGCTCGGCATCGAACCGCTCTTCGCCGGCATGGTCACGGTCGGCTTCGCCCTCGTCAGCGCCGTCGCGTCCTGGTACGGCGGGGCCCTGGTATCGCGGTTCGGGCGACCCGTGGTGGTGTGGGGGCTCGCCCTCATGCTGGTGTGCGTCGCCGGCCTCGTCATCACCGCCGTGTACGTGCCGGATTCCGTTACCCCCTACGTCATGGCGGGCGTCATGGTCATCGGCGGCGTGGGCGGCGGGCTCGTGATCGCGCCCAACCAGACGTTGACCCTCGCCGATATCCCGGTCAAGCAGGGCGGGCTCGCGGGCTCCGTCGGGCAGCTCGGACAGCGGATCGGCACCGCGGTGGGGACGGCGGTCGCGCTCGCCCTCTTCTACGCCACGATCTACCGCGAGGGAGCTGGCGGACCGAGCAACACGGTTGTCTTCCATGACGCGTACGGCTACGGCATGACCGCCGTCGGGCTCTTCCTGTCCGTCGCCTTCGTCATCGCCGTCGTCGACCTGTCGGCCCGGCGCAAGGTGAAGAAGGCGAAAAAGAAGAAGCCCGCGGGTGCCGGAACACCGGCGGAGGCGGGAGCCCCCACGGATTCCGGGGGCTGAGTCCGCTCAGACCCCGTATTCGACGCGGATGCGCTCACGCAGCCACTCGCTGCACGTGGCCACGACCTCGTCCCACAGCGTGGTCGCACCGTCCTGTGCGCGGTCGGAGACGGCCTTGAACACCCGGATGGGGACGCCGCGGCGCTCCGCCACCCAGAAGTAGGCGTACGTCTCCATGTCGACGAGCGAGGCACCGAGGCTCCGGATGTGGGTGACCGCATCCGCATCATCGATGAACCGGTCGCCGGTCGCGATGACGACGCCCTCCCCGCCACCGGTGCGTTCGGGCAGGGCGACGTGGCGACCGACGACACCGTCGAGATCGGCGACGTCGTGCTGCAGCGCAGCGGTCACCTCGTGAACGTCACCCTCGAGGGCGGGGTCGAGGCATCCAGCGGTGCCGACGACGACGACCTCTTCGTACTCGCGGGCGAGCAGCGCCTCGTCGAGCCCCACAGCGGCCTGGAGCTTGCCGAGGCCGGTAACGAGGATCTCGAAGCCCTCGAGCTCCTCGGGGAACGCGGTGATCTCCGACGCGAGCGCCGCAACCAGGAGCCGCATGTCAGTTTCCTCCGGAGACGATAGCGATGATGCCGGAGACCAGCATGAACACGCCGACCGCGCTGACCACGAGCCAGATGCCGATACGGGCGGGGGACGGCTTGTTGCCGTCGTCGGGGGAGGGGAAACTCACCCTCCGAGGGTAACCGGACCTCAGGCCGGCGTCGTCCACGCCGAGACCCGGTCGAGTTCCGCGATCTCGTCGACCGTAAGCTGCAGGCGCGCGCCGTCCAGCAGGTCCTGCACCTGCTCCGGGCGGGAGGCGCTCGCGATGGGCGCCACCACCGCCGGCTGCGCACGCAGCCAGCCGAGAGCGGTCGCGGCGATCGAGACGCCGTGCGCGGCACCGATCTCCGCCAGCGCGTCCACGATCGCCAGGCCCTGCGGGGTGGCGTACTTCGCGGCGCCGCGTGCCCGCGGGGAGCTCTGGCCGGCCGCATCCGTCGACCGGTACTTGCCGGTGAGGAAGCCGGCCGCCAGTGCGTAGTACGGGACGATGCCGAGGTCGAACTCCTCGGCGAGCGGCAGGATGTGCTCTTCGACGTCGTTGCGGTGCACGAGGTTGTAGTGGGGCTGGATCGCGATGGGCAGATCGCTGCCACCGGCCTGGGCGAGCGAGATCCAGGAACGGATGCGGTCCGCCGTGAAGTTCGAGACGGCGGTGTAGCGGACCAGGCCGTCGGTCACGAGGTCGGAGAAGCCGGCGACGATCTCATCGAGCGGGACGTCCGGGTCGTCGTAGTGGGCGTAGTAGAGGTCGATGGTGTCGACCCCGAGCCGGCGCGCGGAGGCCTCGGCCGCGGCGCGCACGTTCGCCGGGGACAGACCCGGGAAGTCCGGATGCTTGCTCACCTTGGTGGCCACGACGACGTTCTGCGGCTTCCGCGACGCGAGCCACTCGCCGATGATCGTCTCGCTCTCGCCGCCCGAGTTGCCCGGGGCGAACGCGCTGTACGCGTCGGCGGTGTCGATGAAGTTCCCGCCGCCCGCGTGGAAGGCGTCGAGGATCTCGAACGAGGTGTCGCGGTCGGCGGTCCAGCCGAACACGTTGCCGCCGAGCGAGAGCGGGAAGACGTCGAGGTCGCTGCGTCCGATGCGGGTCATGCGGGGTTCCTTCCTCCGGGATGCCTCCACTCTGCCGCATCCGTCGCGCTTCCCGCGCGGGGAGCGTTCGACGGCGTCATCGGGCGACCCGGGTCGAACCGTGGCGGCGGTTCCCGGTGCCGGGCACGACGTAGTCTGAGGTCACGGCTTGAAGGAGGACTCCGGTGGAATCGACCAGACTCGACACCCCGATCGGGATCGACGCCCGGCTCGGCTGGGACCCCGCCCTTCCGGAGCATGATCGCAAGCGCATCCTCGCCCGGGAACTCATCTCGGCGCGGCTCGGCATCGACCCCGGTGACGTGCGCGTCGAGCGCGAGGCCCCGACCGTGTTCGGCCATCACACCCACCTCTTCCCCACTGTGGCGGGCCAGGCCGTGCCCTTCGCCGTCCGCGACGTCAGTCACCGTGCAGCGACGGTCGTCGCGATCGCCGACCTCGCCACCCCGCTCGGACTCGACATCCGCGACGTGCTGCCGGATGCGGAGACCAGGGCCGCGATGCACGCGCACTCGCACCTGTGGGAGGGCACCGGCGAGGCGCAGTTCCTCGCACACTGGACGCGCGTGCAGGCCGTGCTCGCCGCCGACGGCCGCGGCCGGCAGGTCCGTCCCGAGGCGGTGCGTCTCGACGGTGTCCACGGCTGGATCCCCGACCGTCCGGTGCACTACCGGCTCGTGGACCTCTCGCGAAAGGCCTTCGTGATCACGCTCGCCTACGCCGAGGTCGCGGCGCCGCCCGTCGGCTGAGCGCACCTGGACCGCGCGCCGTCCGCGTCTGGGCCGGAACTGCCACGCGAACCGCGCGGCGTGTCGCGCGGGCAGCGTCGCGCGAAGGATGCGGGTCAGTCGGCGTACTGCGGCAGGGCGGCGTCCAGCTCGGCCAGCCAGGCGTCCGCATTGCCGTCGCTCGGGGCGCGCCAGTCGCCGCGCGGTGACAGCGACCCCGCGGCAGCGACCTTCGGACCGTTCGGGATGGCGCTGCGTTTGAACTGTGCGAAGCCGAAGTAGCGGCGGAGGAACACCTTCAGCCACCCCACGATGGTCGCCTCGTCGTAGGCGTAGCGCTCGTCCTCGGGGAATCCGGCGGGCCAAGTGCCCGCATCCGGGTCCGCCCAGGCGCGGGTCGCGAGGAACGCGATCTTCGAGGGCCGGAAGCCGTACCGCAGGACGTGCGCCAGCGTGAAGTCGTGCAGCGCGTAGGGGCCGATGGTGTCCTGCGTGGACTGCACCTTGCCGTCTTCGTCGGCGGGCACCAGCTCCGGGCTGATCTCGGTGTCGAGCACCGACTGCAGCACCTGCGCCGTGGCCTGATCGACGCCCTCGCCGGCGGCGATCACCCAGCGGATCAGGTGCTGGATGAGGGTCTTCGGGACGCCGACGTTCACGGCGTAATGGCTCATGTGGTCGCCGACGCCGTAGGTGGCCCAGCCCAGTGCGAGCTCGGACAGGTCGGACGTGCCGATCACGATCCCGTTGTGCCGGTTCGCGAGCCGGAACAGGAAGTCGGTGCGCACGCCGGCCTGCACGTTCTCGAAGGTCACGTCGTAGACCGGCTCGCCGTCGGCCGCCGGGTGCCCGATGCCGGAGAGGATCTCGGTCGCCGCGGGACGGATGTCGATCGTCTCGATGGTGGCGCCGACCGCCTCGGCCAGGGCGAGCGCGTTGGACTTGGTGTGGTCGCTGGTCGCGAAGCCGGGCATCGTGTACGCGAGGATGTCGCTGCGCGGCCGGCCCATCCGGTCCATAGCCCGCGCGACGACGAGCAGGGCGTGGGTGGAGTCGAGCCCGCCCGAGACCCCGATGACAGGCTTCGGCTGCCCGATGGCGCGCAGCCGCTGCTCGAGCCCGGACACCTGGATGTTGAACGCCTCGTAGCAGTCCTGGGCGAGCCGGGCCGGGTCGTCCGGCACGAACGGGAAACGGTCGAGCGCCCGGCGAAGCCCGATGTCCCGCGTGGGCGGGTCGAGCCGGAAGTGCACGGTGCGGAACGCGTCGGTGCGGGCCGCGTGGGTGCGCCGGTTGTCGTCGAAGGTGCCCTGGCGCAGCCGTTCCTGGCGCAGCAGGTCAAGGTCGACGTCCGCGATGCTCCGTCGCGGGCCGTCGGGGAAACGCTCGGTCTCCACGAGCAGCCGCCCGGACTCGTAGATCATCGTCTGGCCGTCCCACGACACGTCGTTCGTGGATTCGCCGGTGCCCGCCGCGGCGTAGGCGTAGACCGCGAGCCCCCGCAGCGACTGCGACTGCGCGAGGATGTGCCGGTCGTCGGAGCGGGCGATCGTGATGGGGCTGCCGCTGAGGTTCAGCAGCACGGTGGCGCCGGCGAGGGCCGCTTCTGCGGACGGCGGGATGGGCACCCACATGTCCTCGCATACCTCGGCGTGCACGACGAGCCCCGGCAGATCGAGTGCCTCGAACAGCAGGTCCGTGCCGAACGGGGCGAAGCTCGCTCCCACCCGGATGTCCTCGCCGCGCACGTCGTCGCCGGCGGCGTACCAGCGGCGCTCGTAGAACTCGCGGTACGTCGGCAGGTAGGCCTTGGGTGCGACGCCGAGCAGTTCGCCGCGGTGGATGACGACCGCGCAGTTGTAGATGCGGTTGCGGTGCCGCAGCGGCGCGCCGACCACGAGCACGGGCAGCAGGTCTTCGGATGCGGCGACGAGCTGCTCCACGGCGGCTTCGACGGCATCCAGGACGGCGTCCTGCTGCACGAGATCCTCGATCGCGTAACCGGACAGGCACAGTTCGGGGAAGACCGCGACCGCGACGCCGTCGGCATCGCACAGGCGCGCCTCGGCCAGCACCGACTCCGCATTGGCGGCGGGATCGGCGATGCGCACCGGGACCGTGCACGCGGCGACGCGCGCGAACCCGTGGCGGTAGACACTGTCGAACGGCAGATCGCTCACCCCCTCAGTCTTGCACCTCGGCTCCGCCGTACGGTGTCCGGGCCGCCGGATGCACGGCTCGCGTCTGCCCGCGCCCCGGCCGCCGCCCGGCCGTCGTCGGCCCGGGTCCCCGCGGGCATGTCCCACTTTCTGTCGTTCTGAGGGGCGGATAACGGCAGAAAGTGGGACATGTTCTGTAGAGATCGGGACATGCCGGCGGGGGAGGATGCGGCCCCCTGCTGCCGCAAGCACCGCCCCGCTGCGGCCGCATCCCGGGCCCTGCCGCTTCGTACGCCGGGCAGCGGCGCCGGTGTCGGAGGGGGTGGGTAGGGTCAGGGGGAAAGGGGAACGATGCGGTATATCGAGGCGGCGGCAGGGCGACCTGCGCGGGTCGTGTGGAGTGCGAGCGACCTGAAGGCCGCGGCCGAGTGCGAGTTCGCGTGGCTACGCGCCATCGACGCGAAGCTGGGCCGGGTACCGGCGGTGGCCGACCCCGACGACCCCACCCTGGAGCGCGCCGGCCGTCTCGGCACCGCGCACGAGCTGCGTGTGCTGCAGCGGTACCAGGAGCGCTTCGGCGACGCCGTGGCCGTGATCCCCGAGACCCGCTCCACCGATGACGCGGCGATGGCGGATGCGGTCGCCGCCACCCGCGCCGCGCTCGCCGACCCGACCGTCGAGGTGGTGTACCAGGCCGCGTTCGCCACCGACGAGTTCGTCGGCTTCGCGGACTTCCTCGTCCGCGATCGCGACGCCGGGGTCACTCCCGGGCCGTGGCTGGTGCAGGACACCAAGCTCGCGCGTCACGCCCGCGTCACCGCACTCATGCAGTTGGCGGCATACGTCGATCAGCTCGACCTCCAGGGTGTCTCCCGCAGCAGCAGCGTGGAGCTTCTGCTCGGCGACGGCTCGATCTCGCGTCATGCCGTGGCCGACCTGCTCCCTGTGCTTCGGCTGCGGCGCCGGCGCCTGCAGGATCTGCTGACGGATCGCCGGATCGACGAGGCCGCCGATGGCGCACCGATCGCCTGGGGCGACGCGCGGGGCGACCTGCAGGTCATCGCGTGCGGCCGCTGCGCCACCTGCGAGCAGGAGGTGGTCGCGCACCGCGATCTGCTGCTCGTCGCCGGGATGCGGCCGGTGCAGCGCGAGCGGCTCCGCGACGCCGGCATCGCCACCGTCGACGCGCTGGCCGCCGCATCCGCTCCGCCCGAGGGCATGCGCGCGGAGGTCTTCGAGGGGCTCCGCGAGCAGGCACGCCTGCAGCTCGCGAGTCCCGCCGGGGTTCCCACGCCGGGTGAGCAACACGCGGGACCGCCGCCCGTGCCGGTGTACGAGGTCGCACTGCCCGCGGCACTCGCCGGGCTTCCCCGCCGCGACCCGGGCGACCTGTTCTTCGACTTCGAGGGCGACCCGCTCTACACCGAGGGTGACACCGGCGTCTGGGGAATCGACTACCTGTTCGGCTGGGTCGACACCGCGTCGCAGTACAGCACGCTGTGGGCGCACAGCTTCGCCGAGGAGAAGGAAGCGCTGGAACGCTTCGTCGATCTCGTCGACCTGCGCCGCCGCGCCCATCCGGGCCTGCACATCTACCACTACGCCCCCTACGAGCCCGCGCATCTGCTGGCGATGGCGGCCCGGTATGGCACCCGTGAAGCGGAGGTGGATCGGCTGCTGCGCGACGGCGTTTTCGTCGACCTGTATCCGATCGTCCGGCGGGCGTTGCGGGTCGGCTCCCGCTCCTACTCCATCAAGAAGCTGGAACCGCTCTACATGGGCGACGACGTGCGCACGAGCGATGTGCAGCGCGGCGACGACTCCATCGTGAAGTATGTGCAGGCGCGCGTCCTGCGCGACGACGGCGATGAACCGGGTGCTCAGGCGATCTTCGACGACCTGGCCGAGTACAACCGCGACGACTGCGTCTCGACCCTCCGGCTGCGGGACTGGCTCGTGGAGCGCGCCCGCGAGGCGGGTCTCCTCCCCTCGGTCGCGCCGGATGCGGCCGAATTCGTCTACGAGCCCTCCCCGCGCGCGCTCGCCCTGACCCGGCTCGCGGATGCGGCGACCGATGCGGTGGTGCCAGCAGCACTCGCGACCGACGCCTCCGTGTCCGCCCACCTGGTGTCGGCGCACGCCCCCGCGACTGCCGAGCGCGCCCCGGACACGACCGCCCTGCGCCTCGCGGCTGCCGCGATCGACTACTACCCGCGCGAGGCGAAGACGTTCTGGGCCGGACACTTCCTCCGCATGCGCGAACCCGTGTCGCTCTGGGAACAGACCCGCGACGTCGTCGTGGTGGACCCGGCCCGCTCCCGCGTCACCGAACCGTGGCACCGCGACGAGGGGCAGCGGGTCGCCCGCCGCCTCATCGAACTCCGCGGCGACCTGGCTCCCGGCACCCGGCTCTCGCAGGGATCGCAGCCGTTCGCGCTGTACGAACTGCCCGCGCCGTTCCCGTACGCACCGTCGCCGCGCTGGATTCACGGCGCCCGGCAGGTGACGGTCGTCGAGGTGCTCGAGGACGGGGCCATCGTGCAGGAGAACGCCGTCGACGGCGAGATGTGGGACCCGCTGCCGTTCGCGCTCACCCCGCCCTCGCCGCCGAATGCCGGGCAGCAGCAGTCCGCCATCGACGTGTGGGCGGACAGCCTGATCGATGCGGCGCCCGGCTTCCCGGAGGACGCTGCCACCGACATCCTCCGCCGTCGCCCGCCGCGCACCCGTGCGGGTCTCGCCCGCGGCACCGACGATGTCACGGCGATCGTCCGCAGCATCCTCGATCTCGATCACAGCTACCTCGCGGTGCAAGGCCCTCCCGGAACCGGCAAGACCCACGTCGGCTCGCACGTCATCGCGCGGCTGGTGCGCGACCACGGCTACCGCGTCGGCGTCGTCGCGCAGTCCCACGCCGTCGTCGAGAACATGCTCGACCGCATCGTCGGTGCGGGCGTCCCCGCCGACCGGGTCGGCAAGGCGCCCAAGGATGCGGACGCAGCGGTGTCGTTCACACCGCTGAAGAAGAACGGCCTCGCCGCCTTCGCCGCCGACCGTCCCGGAGGGTTCGTCATCGGCGGCACGGCGTGGGATTTCGCCCACCCCCAGCGGGTGGCGCGGGGGAGCCTCGATCTCCTCGTCATCGACGAGGCGGGGCAATTCTCGCTCGCCTCCACGATCGCGGTGGCGATCTCCGCGAAGCGCGTGCTCCTCCTCGGCGACCCGCAGCAGCTGCCGCAGGTCAGCCAGGGCACGCATCCCGAACCCGTGGACACCTCCGCGCTCGGCTGGGTCATGGGCGATGACCCAGTCATCGATCCGGAGCACGGCTACTTCCTGGCGCGCACCTGGCGGATGCGGCCGGAGGTCGCCGCCCCCGTCTCGGTGCTCTCCTACGCGGGTGAGCTCGCGGCGGCCCCCGTGACCGCGCACCGCGTGCTGTCGGGCGTCGAGCCCGGCGTCCACCCGGTGCCGATCCCGCACCGCGGCAACGCGGTGCAGTCCGCGCAGGAGGCGGCTGAGGTGGTCCGTATCGTGCAGGACGTCCTCGGACGCCCCTGGATCGGCGCGGACGAGCAGGACGGCGCGGTCGCGACGGCGCCGCCGCGACCCCTGACCGCGGCCGACATCATCGTCGTGACGCCCTACAACGCACAGCAGGTCATGGTCGAGGAGGCGCTGGTCGCCGCCGGCATTCTCGGGGTGCGGGTGGGGACGGTCGACAGGTTCCAGGGGCAGGAGGCGGTTGTCGCGATCGTCAGCCTTGCCGCATCCTCGGGCCGGGACGCCCCTCGGGGGCTGGAGTTCCTGCTGCTGCAGAACCGCCTGAACGTGGCGATCTCGCGCGCGCAGCACACCGCCTACCTCTTGTACTCACCGGGTCTCCTCGACGATCTGCCGCGGACGCCGGAGGGCGTGGCACGGCTCAGCGCGTTCGCGACCCTCGTCGGCGCCTGAGCCTCGCTCCGCGCGGCGCCGCGCTGCCCGCACGGTAACGGGCAGGATGGGACGGCAGCTGCACCGGAAGTCCCACCGATCGGATCGAACACATGGCCGTCATCGACAATGCGATCTACGTCGAGGGTCGACGCGTCGCCACCCCGGCGAGCCTGGACGAGACGTACGAGGTGATGCAAGCGCTCGACGGCTTCGCGTGGATAGGGCTGTACCGCCCGGGGGCGGCCGAGCTGCAGTCCGTCGCGGACGAGTTCGGACTGCATCCCCTGGCGATCGAGGATGCGGCGCACGGCCACCAGCGTGCCAAGGTCGAGCGATACGGCGACACGTTGTTCCTCGCCCTCCGTCCGGCGCACTACGACGACGAGAAGGAGCACGTCGACTTCGGCGAGCTGCACCTGTTCGTCGGGCCCCGCTTCGTGGTCTCGATCCGGCACGCCGAGTCGCCCGATGTCGGGGCTGTGCGTCAACGGCTCGAAGCGGAGCCGGGTCTGTTGGCGTTGGGCCCGGAGGCGGTGCTGTATGCCCTGCTCGACCGCATCGTCGACGACTACGGTCCGGTCGTTGCCGGCATTGAGAACGACATCGATGAGATCGAGGATCAGCTCTTCGGGGTCAGCGACGACGACGCACTGTCCCGCCGCATCTACGAGCTGTTCACCGAGGTGATCAGCTTCGACCGGGCGGTTCGACCGGTGCCCGGCGTCATCGAGTGGCTGCAGCGAGGCTTCGACAAATACCCCGTCGAGCTCGAGGTACAGCGAGGCCTGCGTGACGTGCTGGATCACGCCCTGCGGACCACCGAGCGCGTGGAAGGTTTCCGCGCGCTGCTGGACAAGGCGCTCACCGTGCATTCCGCACTCGTCGCTCGACGGCAGACCGAGGTCAATCTCGTGCAGAACGAGCAGGTGAAGAAGATCTCGTCGTGGGCGGCGATCATCTTCGCGCCCGGGCTCATCTCGGGGATCTACGGTATGAACTTCGCGTTCATGCCGGAACTGGATTCACCTCTCGGCTATCCGCTGGCGCTCACCGGAATGGTCGCGTTCGCGGGCGCCCTGTTCGTCATCTTCAAACGGCGCAAGTGGCTGTGACGCCGCCCCACACCCGCTGAGCGCGCCTACGCCGTATCCGCACCCGCCGAGACCACATCCGTTCGCCGAGACGACATCCGATCCGATGTGGTGTCGCGGAACGGATGTGGTCTCGCGAGAAACCGTGGGTCAGACGGTGCCGTACAGGCGATCGCCGGCGTCGCCGAGGCCGGGCACGATGTAGCCCTTCTCGTTCAACCGCTCGTCGAGCGCGCCGAGCACCAGCGTGACGTCACGCCCCTCGACCTGCTTCTCGATCGCGGCGACACCTTCCGGGGCGCCGAGCAGGCAGATGGCGGTCACATCCTGCGCGCCACGCGTGAAGAGGAACTCGATCGCCGCACCCAGCGATCCGCCGGTGGCGAGCATCGGGTCGAGGACGAAGCACTGCCGGTCGCTGAGGTCGTCGGGCAGACGCTCGGCGTAGGTCGTCGGCTCGAGGGTCTCCTCGTTCCGCACCATGCCGAGGAAGCCGACCTCGGCAGTGGGGAGGAGCTTCACCATGCCCTCCAGCATCCCGAGGCCGGCGCGCAGGATCGGCACGACGAGCGGGCGGGGGTCGCTGATCTTCACACCCTGCGTGGTGGTGACCGGGGTCACGACCTCGATCGGGTCGACGCGGACGTTGCGGGTCGCCTCGTAGGCGAGGAGCGTCACGAGCTCCTCCGTCAGCTGCCGGAACACCGGTGACGGTGTCGTGTGCTCACGCAGAACGGAGAGCTTGTGCGTGATGAGCGGGTGGTCGGCGACGTGGAGGCGCATGGTTCCAGGCTAGGGCACGCGGCTCGTCGCCGCGCCCGCGCCTGCGTCGACGACCGGCGGGGAACGGCGACCGCTGCGACGAGGGCGACCGCGCCCGCGACCCGGCTGCACCTACGCTGGACGCGTGAACCTGCCCGTGCCCGATCGTGATCCCGTCGCGATGGCGCGCGCCCTGGAACTGGCGGCGGATGCGGCGGCCGCAGGCGAGGTTCCCGTCGGGGCCGTGGTGCTCGCCCCCGACGGCACGGTGATCGGCGAAGGCCGCAACCGTCGCGAGGAGACCACCGACCCCACCGCCCACGCCGAGGTGCTGGCGATGCGGGAGGCCGCCGCATCCCTTGGATCCTGGAACCTCGACGGGTGCACGCTCGTGGTGACCCTCGAGCCGTGCCTCATGTGCGCGGGGGCGATGCTGCAGGCGCGTGTCGGCCGGCTCGTCTTTGGCGCGTGGGACGACAAGGCGGGGGCGACCGGGTCGATGTACGACGTGGTGCGCGATCGCCGGCTGCCGTACCGGGCCGAGGTGGTCGGGGGAGTGGCCGAGGATGCGGCGTCGGCGCTGCTGCGTGCCTTCTTCGACGCCCGCCGCTGACTGCTGCTGCGCGTTCCCCTGTCGCGAACGGCGGTCCCGCAGGATGCGACAGGCGAGGGGTCGTGTCTTTCGTTCTCCTGTCGCAAACGGCGGTCCGGATGCACAAGAAGTGACAGGTGAGCGGCGCACCCGGATGCACAAGAAGTGACAGGTGAGCGGCGCACGCGCCACTGAGCTCAGTCGCGGGGAAGATGCGGCAGCACCTCGGCACCGAGGTATTCGAGCTGCTCGAGGTCGCGCATGTCCAGCAGCTGGAAGTACATACGCCTCGCACCGAGATCGCGCAGGCGCCCGACCTGGGCGACGATCGCGTCGACGCCGCCGGCGATGTTGCCCTTCGCGCGGAACTCGTCCAGGTCTTCGCCGATGGTCTGGGCGCGCCAGCGGAGGTCCGCATCCGTCCGCCCGGCGAGGGTCGGCAACGCCACCGAGAGCTTGAGATCGTCCGGCTCTCGTCCGATGGCCTCACACGCCGCGCGCACCCCCGCGAACTTCTCCGCGATCACGGTCTCCGGCTGGAATCCGATGTTGAACTCCGTGGCGTATCGCGCGGCGAGGGCAGGGGTCCGCTTCGGGCCGCCGCCGCCGACGATGACCGGCACCGGCGACTGCACCGGCATCGGCAGTGCGGGGGCGTCGGTGAGATCGTAGTGGGCGCCGTGGAAGGAGTACGTGCCATCGAGCGGCGTCGACCACAGTCCCGTGACGATCTCCAGCTGCTCCTCCAGCAGGTCGAACCGCCGCGGCGGGAACGGGATGCCGTAGGCGGTGTGCTCCGCTTCGAACCAGCCAGTGCCGAGGCCCAGCTCCACCCGCCCGCTGCTCATCTGGTCGACCTGGGCGACCTGGATCGCGAGGAGTCCCGGCAGGCGGAACGTCGCCGACGAAACGAGTGTGCCGAGGCGGATGCGGGCGGTCTCCCGGGCGAGGCCGGCGAGTGTGGTCCAGGCATCGGTGGGACCGGGCAGCGGATCGCCCTCACCCATTCGCAGGAAGTGGTCCGAGCGGAAGAACCCATCGAAACCGAGCTGCTCCGCGGTCTGCGCGAAGTCCAGCTGCTCCTGGTAGGAGAATCCCTGCTGCGGCTCGGTGAAGACGCAATACTCCATGCTCAGTCCTCCGATTTGAGGATGATCGTCTCGGTGGGCAGGGCCGGGTGCGCGGCGCGGTAAAGGTCGGGCTCCAGGTAGATGACGCGCGCGACGGGAACGGACTCCCGGATGCGGCGCTCGACGGCGTCGATGTCTGCAGCCACCTCGACGAGCGACTTGTCCGCGGGCAGGCCGATCTTCGCGGCGACCAGCAGCTCATCCGGGCCGAGGTACAGCGTCTTCAGGTGGATGAGTTTCTCCACTTCGTCGCCCGCGGTGATCGCCGCCACGATGAGGTCGTGATCGCCGGGCGTCGCGCCCTCGCCCACCAGGAGGCTCTTCGTCTCGACGCCGAGCACGATCGCCACGAGGATCAGCAGGACGCCGATCATGATGGTGCCGATCGCATCGAAGATCGCGTCTCCCGTGATGATCGTGAGGCCCACGCCCAGCAGGGCGAAGACGAGACCGGTGAGGGCGGCGACATCCTCGAGCAGCACGACGGGGAGCTCGGGGGCCTTGGCGCGGCGGACGAACGCGACCCACGACTGGCCCTTCGGGCGCGTGTGGTTCGACTCCTTCACGGCGGTGCGCAGCGAGAACGACTCGAGTCCGATCGCGATGATCAGCACCGCGATCGGCAGCCACGCGTTCTCCAGCGCGTGCGGGTGCGAGATCTTCTCCACTCCCTCGTACAGCGAGAACACCCCGCCGACCGAGAACAGGATGATCGCCACGATGAACGCGTAGACGTACCGCTCGCGGCCGTAGCCGAAGGGGTGATCGCTATCGGCCTCCTTGCGTGCCTTGCGGCCGCCGAGCATCAGCAGCAGCTGGTTACCGGAGTCCGCGACGGAGTGGATGCCCTCCGCGAGCATCGACGCCGAACCGGACACCAGCCATGCCGCGAACTTCGCGATCGCGATCCCCAGGTTCGCTGCGAACGCGGCGAGAATCGCCTTACTGCCACCCGATGCACTCATGGCGACGAGTCTACGGATGCGGATGCTGCCGCATCCGTCAATCCGTGGACTTGAGGATGATCTGCTCGGTGTCGGGCGCCGGTTCGGTGTGCGGGCCGAGGAATCCGACGCGTTCCAGAACACTTCGGCGCACCTCCGCCGGCTGCTCGAGATGCGGGGTGTGCCCGACACCCGCGAGCGCGACCTCTCGCACGTCGCCGCCGGCCGCCGCGTAGGCGGCGAGCACATCGCGGGTCTGCGACACCATGGGCTGCGCCGGGGCGATTTCGTCGCCGGGCCAGTCCGGTGTGACCCCGAGAGCACCGAGATGGTTGACGTCGAAGAACGAGGTGTCGGAGACGACGGCGTCGAGCTCGCCGTGCACCCAGAGGATCGGTGGCTTCGGATCGAGCGCGACGATCCCGGACACGTCGAACCAGCGCGGCGAGACGGCGTTGAGAACTCCGGTCGTGCCGGCGGCGAACCCCGGCCAGCTGTCGGAGGGGACCTGGTCGCCGGGGTAGTTGCCGCTGGCGGTCGAGGTCGCGAGCACCGCACCGACCCAGGTGTCTTCACGCGGCGCGGTGCCGTGCTCGGCGACGAACGCGCGCCGGATGAGCGTGCGGGGGGAGGCCTCGGCCTCGTCCGTGGTGTCGTGCGCGATGAGGCGGCGCACGAACTCGGGGTTCGAGAGGCCGGCGCCGGTGCCGGCGGCGTCCTCGGTGAGGCGGGTGCCGTCGCGCCGGGTGCCGCCGAACCCGAACGGTGAGACGGGGGCCAGGAGCGAGAGCGAGAGCGCGGAGTGGTCGAGGGCGTACTGCAGCGCGACCGCCCCGCCGAGGCCCCAGCCGACCAGATGGGCGGTGGGCAGGCCCAGTGTCTCGAGCGTTGCGTGCAGGTCGTCGCTGAAGTCGCGGACGCCGCGGGTCGCATCCACCGGCAGATTCTCGCTGCCGCCGAACCCGCGCAGGTCCACGGCGATGCCGCGGACGTCGGCGGGGAGCCCGGCCAGCAGGTCCTGCCACAGCAGGGAGGAGGCGAGTGCGTCGTGGAGGAACACCACCGTGCGCTCCAGTGGCGTCTCCGGGTCGTCGCCGTCGCGCTCGATGACCGCGACGGCGAGCCGCCCGGTCTCCAGGGTGCGGGCCGTGAGCCCGTCGAGCAGGTGGTCCTCGGGGTCGGTCATCTCGTACCTCCGTGGCCGATGATAGACCGCTCGCCGTGCTGCCGCGGAGCTCCGCGTAGGTTGGTGGCATGAGCTCACTTCCTCCGATCGCGATCCTCGGCGCCGGCTCCATGGGCGGCGCGATTCTCAGCGGTGTCGTCGCCTCGGGTCTCGCCGACGGCCTCACCGTGACGAACCGCACCGCCGAGAAGGCCGCCGCGCTGGCGGGGTTCGATGGGGTCACCAGCATCGCGCTGGCCGAGCAGCCGGACGGCAACCTCGAGGCCGCCGCATCCGCTGACATCGTCCTCGTGGGCGTGAAGCCCGCCATGGTCCCCGACCTGCTGCGGGAGATCGCGCCGGTGCTCCGCCCGGGTGCCGTCGTGGTGAGCCTCGCCGCCGGCGTGACGATCGCGACGTTCGAGCAGATCCTCGGGCCGGATTCGGTGGTGCTGCGTTCCATGCCGAACACGCCCGCCGTGGTCGGCAAGGCCGTCACCGGGCTCGCCGCGGGGACGCGGGCCGAGGCGGAGCACGTCGCCATGGCGCGGCGTCTGTTCGAGACGGTGGGAACCGTGATCGAGGTGCCGGAGAGCCAGATCGACGAACTGTCGACCATCTCGGGGTCCGGCCCCGCCTACGTGTTCCTCCTCGTGGAGAAGCTCACGGATGCGGCGGTCGGCAAGGGCTTCACGCCGGAGCAGGCGCGCGTCATGGCCGAGCAGACCTTCATCGGCGCCGCGGCACTGCTCGACGCTTCGGGGGAGGACCCGGCGGAGCTGCGTCGCCGCGTCACCAGCCCGAAGGGCACGACCGAGCGGGCGGTCGCGGTGCTCCAGGATGCGCACCTCGACGAGGTCTTCGCGGCGGCGACGGATGCGGCCCTCGCCCGTGCGAAGGAGCTCGCCGCCGGGAGCTGAGGATCACCATCCACCACTCGGTGAACGAGCGCGCGCGCCCGGTGTCATCGAGGTCGATGACCCAGAGGTTGCTGTAGGTGCGGCCGTCGCGGTAGTCGGTCTGCGCCTGCACGAACGCGCGGGAACCGTCGATGCCCGCGACGTCCCAGGTGAACGCGAAGGTGTCGGGCTCGTCCTTCCGCTCCACCCAGCCGGCGACGATCTGATCGACGCCCTGCATCGGTGAGGACCACGGCTCGGTGCGGTACTCCGCATCCGGGGTGAACAGAGCCCGGATGTCGTCCGGCTCGTTGCTCGTCCACGCCGACAGGTACCCGTCCATCCAGCGGCGGACAGCCGCATCCGTGTCGATCCGCTCCGTCATGCGGCACAGTCTCCCACGCGGTCCGCGGTGGGGACAGGCCCGCTCAGCGGTCGAGGGACGCGAAGCGCTCGATGTCGCCGTTCGTGCCGGAGACGATGATGAGGTCGTGGTTGGTGACCACCGTGTTGGCCTCGGCGTAGCGGAACGGCTTGCCGGGGCTCTTCACGCCCACGACCGTCACGTTGAACTTCGTGCGGACGCCGGACTGGTTGAGCCCCACGCCGCGAATGAACTTCGGCGGATACATCTTGGCGAGCACGAAATCGTCGTCGAAGCGGATGAAGTCCAGCATCCGCCCGGAGACGAGGTGGGCGACGCGCTCGCCGGCCTCCCGCTCCGGGTAGATGACGTGGTTGGCACCGACGCGGGCGAGGATCTTGCCGTGTGACTGCGACACCGCCTTGGCCCAGATCTGCGGCACCTTGAGGTCGACGAGGTTCGCGGTGATCAGTACGGACGCCTCGATGGAGGACCCGACGGCGACGACAGCGACCTGGAAGTCCTGCGCGCCGATCTGCTTGAGCGCGTCGACATTCCGGGCGTCGGCCTGCACGGTGTGGGTGACCCGCTCCGACCACTTCTGCACCAGGTCGAGGTTGTCGTCGATCGCGAGCACTTCGCGGTCGAGGCGGTCCAGCTCTCCGGCGCACGCGGCGCCGAAGCGTCCGAGACCGATCACCAGCACGGGCGCATCGTTGCGGATCTGCTCAACCAACGATCGGCCTTTCCACCGGCAGCGAATACAACTGCGTACGACTTGCCGCAGCCACCGCTGCGGCGAGTGTCACTGTACCAACGCGGCCCATGAACATCGTCGCCGCCAGCACGTACACCGCGGGGTCGGGAAGGTCGGCGGTGAGACCGGTGGACAGGCCCACGGTCGCGAACCCCGACACCACGTCGAAGAGCACCTCATCGACGGGCGCCTTCGTGATCTGCGCGATGGTGATGGTCGACAGCGCCACGATGGTCGCACCCCAGGCAACGACGGACAGTGCCACGCGCTGTACGTCGCTGGGGATGCGTCGCCCGAACGCCTCGACCGAGGGGCGCCCCTTCGCCTCGGACCACACGGCGAGGGCGAGCACCGCGAGGGTGGTCACCTTGATGCCGCCGGCGGTGGATGCGGAACCGCCGCCGACGAACATCAGCATCGAGCCGACGAGCAGCGACGAGCCGTGCAGGTCGCCGATCTCGATCACGGAGAAGCCGCCGGACCGGGTCATCGCCGACAGGAAGAGGGATTGGAACGTGGTGTCCCACGCATCCATGCCGCCGAAGGTCGCCGGGTTGTCGTACTCCAGCGTGACGAACACGATCGCGCCGGCGAAGAACAGGATGACCGTCGTGATGAGCGTCAGCTTCGTGTGCAGCGACCAGTACCGCACGTGCCACTGGTGGCGCCACAGCGTGAAGATGACCGGGAACCCGATCGACCCGAGGAAGACGCCGGCCATGAGGACCGTCATGAAGAAGTAGTCGCTTGCGAAGGGTTCCAGCCCGTTCGCGTTGGGGCTGAAACCAGTGTTCGTGAACGCCATCGCGGCGAAGTACGGCGCCTCCCACAGTGCGGTGAGCGGGTTCACGCCGCCCAGGAGTAGTGACGGGTACAGCAGCACCGCGAGACCCGCCTCGATGACGATCGTGGACAGCGCGACGGTGCGCAGCAGCTGGCCCACCTCGCCGAGCCGCACGGTCTGGCCCTCGTTGACCGGGCCGCCGTGCATACGGAGCGGGTTCGTGTCGCCCGCGGCGATGAGTTTCGCGCGCAGGCCTAGGCGCTTGGAGATGATCATGCCGAGGATCGACGCGAGGGTCAGGACGCCCAACGCCCCGACGTTGACGCCGATGTAGACGATCACCTGCCCGAACGGCGACCAGTGTTCGCCCATGTTCACGGTCGCGAGACCCGTCACGCAGATGGTGGACACCGCGGTGAACAATGCGTCGGCGAAGGGCGTCGACTGACCGTCCGCCGCGGCCGCCGGAAGCGACAGCAGGACGGTGAACACGACGACCAGGGAGGAGAAGACGAGGATCGCGAACCGGGCGGGCGACGATGTCGTGAGGTCCCGTGCCTGGTCTCGGATCCGGTCCCACCGGAGGGCCGTTCGGTGTCTCCAGGCGGATACCGCGGACTCGCCCGTCATCCGTGGCTCTCCCTTCCTGCCACCGCTTCATGGTCGCGCGCGCGGCGCACGGCTAACCTAAGCACATGGCGGACATCTTCGGCGTGATCGCGGACGCGACCAGGCGCGACATCCTCCGACTTCTGCTCGACCACTCCGCTCCGGCGGAGTCAGGGACGAGCGTGTCGCAGATCGTGCACGAGCTGGGGGTGAGTCAGCCCACCGTGTCGAAGCATCTCAAGGTGCTGCGCGAGGCGGGCCTCGTCTCGGTGCGGGAGGACGGGCAGCATCGCTACTACAGCCTGTCATCCGCTCCGCTGGACGAGGTCGAGGACTGGCTGATGCCCTTCCAGGATGCGGCCGCGGATGCGGACGGCGTCGGCATCCCGGCCCTGCCGGTGCAGGCGGTGCACGCTGCCGACGTGGTCGGTCGGGCCGCCGCATCCGTCAACCACGCCGTCGCGGCCGCGCTCAAGCGCCTGCCCGGACGCTGATCCCACCGGTCCCACCCGTTTACACTCGTCACACGCACGCTCTACAGTGGCGGGAACGCGCGCAGGGACGTGCGCAACGACGGGCGAAACGGGGACACCATGTCGGAACTGCCGGACGTGAGGTTCCTCACGGTCGCTGAGGTGGCCGCGCTCATGCGCGTTTCGAAGATGACCGTCTACCGCATGGTCCATGCCGGGGAACTCCCCGCGGTGCGGTTCGGACGCAGCTACCGGGTGCCCGAATCCGCGGTCACAGAGCTCGTGCAACGTCCGGTCGCCGACGTCGGCTAGACTGATCCGAGGCATTTTTTACGCATGCCCGATCCCGGGCGCAGCATCCCTGCGTCCAGACCCCTGACATAGCGAGGTTTTCCGTGGGTTCTGTCATCAAGAAGCGCCGCAAGCGCATGGCGAAGAAGAAGCACCGCAAGCTGCTTCGTAAGACTCGCCACCAGCGCCGCAACAAGAAGTAGTCCGCAAGGACTGCGGAGCGGCAACCGACACCGAGCGCCCCCGACTGGCACCAGCCTGTCGACGGGGCGCTTCGTGTACCTCCCGAAAGGCGGAGCATGAAGTCCATCACGGTCCAGGAACTGCGCGAGCGCACCGGCGTTCCGCTGATCGACGTGCGCGAGGTCGACGAGTTCGCCGCCGGGCACGTCCCCGGCGCGGTCAATCTCCCGATGTCGAGTATCGGCGATCACCTCGACGAGCTGCCCGACGAGGCGTTCGACGTGATCTGCCAGGCGGGCGGCCGTTCGGCACGCGTCGTGCAGGCGCTGGAGGCTCGCGGCTATGACGCGACCAACGTCGAGGGTGGCACGGGCGAGTGGATCGCCGCCGGCCTTCCGGTGGAGAAGTAGACGCCGCATCCCGAGCCGGCGCCTCGCGCGCCGGTTACGATGGGAGCGTGACCACACTCACGATCATCGGCAAGGACGGCTGTCATCTGTGCGACGTCGCCCGCGGTGTCGTGGAGCAGGTGCTGGCCGAACTGCCGGAGGCGCGCGCCGACCGCATCGAGGTCGTCGAAGCCTCGATCGAGACCGATCCCGCCCTCTACGAGCTGTGGTGGGAGAAGGTTCCCGTGATCCTCATCGACGACCGGTTGCACTCCCACTGGCGGGTCGCGCCCGACCGGCTGCGCGACGCGCTGCTGGATGCGCAGGCCGTGAAATGACGCTGCGTCACGTCGTGGCCCCTGCGGCGGGAGCAGGCGGCACGCATCGCCGCTGATCTCCTGGCCCTCCGCGGCGTCGTGCCGGAGCTGCTCGACATCACCGTCGGCCCCGACGTCCTCGGCGAGGGCAACTGGGACATCGCCCTGGTGGCCGACGTGGCGGACACCGCCGCGCTCGACGCGTATCAGCGCCACCCCGCCCACCAGGCGATCGTCGCCTACGTACGTTCCGTCGTCTCCAGCCGGGTCGCGGTCGACTTCGAGATCTGACCCTCGTCGTCGCCCGCCGGATCGGCGTCGACGACCGGGATCGCCTGGGTGAAGCTGCTCGCTCGTGCCTCGGCTTCGGCACTGCCGGTGAACAGGCCCCCCTCGCCGCCCGCGTGCGGTTCGACCGTGCGATGCTGCTCTTCCTCGGTCATGAGGATGCGCTGAACCGGGAGGCCGGCGGGCATGTTCTGCTGCATCCAGGTCACCATGGCCTCGCGGACGAGGCAGCGCAGGTCGAACAGGGTCGGCGCGTCCTGCGCGGTCACGAGGATGCGCACCCGGACGTAGCCGCCTACCGCGTCGGTCACCTGCAGCACGCTCGCGCGGCCGTCCCAGAGCTCGGTCCCGGCGAGCACCTCGTCCAGATGTGCACGCATCCGGCTGGGGGAGATCCGCCAGTCGAGGTCGAGCTCCACCGAGCCGAGCAGTTCCGACCCCTGCCGCGTCCAGTTCTGGAACGGGTTGGTCGTGAAGTACGTGCACGGCAGCACCAGCCGCCGCTCGTCCCAGAGATCGAGGACCACGTAGCTGAGCGTGATCTCGCCCACCCGTCCCCACTCGTCCTCGACCACCACGACGTCGTCGACCCGCAGCGCTTCGCTGAAGGCGAGCTGCAGCCCCGCGAAGATGTTCGCGAGCACCGATTGGGCGGCGAGGCCCGCGATGATCGACGCGATACCGGCAGAGGCCAGCACACTGGCGCCGAACGCCTGCACCGCGGGGAAGGTCAGCAGGATCGCGCCGACTGCGATGATGACGATGATCGCGATGGTGAGGCGCCGCAGGATCAGCGTCTGGGTGCGGATGCGGCGGGCCACGCGGTTGTCGGGGACGTCGATGCGATGGCGGCCGAGGGTGACGTCGGTCACGAACGAGACGAGCGCGGCCAGCAGCCACGCGGATGCGACGATCACCAGGATCGTGAAGATCTGGTTCAGCCGCTCCATCCAGTCACGGTCGGGGAACGCGGTGCTCACCGCGATCCACAGCGCGATGAGGAACACCAGCGCGCGGAAAGGGCGGTGTGCGCGGGCGATGAGGCCGCGCGGCCAGGCGTGGCGGCGGGCGATCAGACGGACGATGATGGCGACCACGACGGCCACCACTGCGGCCACGACGATGGCGATGCCAACGGCGATGGCGAAGACGATCCAGGGGTCGATAATGTTCCTCCTCTTCGGGTCCGCTCCACGTTAGGGAAGCGGGCGCGAAGCGGGCGGCGGGGTCGACACAGGCGCGCCCGATCCGCGATACTGCCCGCGGATCAGACCCTCGGACGCGCGGTGACCGGCTGCGGCGCCAGCGCGATCCGCACCTGATCGTCATACGCCACCGCGTCGGACGCGGGGTGCTGCACGCGCACCAGCGTGCCGTCCGCGGTACGCACGAGCGTCCGCCGGAAGCTGCCGAGGAAGGTGCTCTCCTGCACGCTCGCCGGGATGCCTTCGGCGCCGTCGACGATCCGCACGTTCTCCGGTCGGACGAACAGGTCGACCGGGCCGTCCGCCACCTCGCCCTGCAGCGGGAGTTCCTGCCCCCACACTCGGGCGCGGCCGCCCACGGCGTCGGCGGCGACGATGCTCGAGATGCCCACGAAACCCGCGACCTGCGCGGTCGCGGGGCGCAGGTACAGCTCCTCCGGGGTGCCGATCTGTTCGATACGCCCCTCCGCCATCACCGCGATCCGGTCCGAGACCGCGAGCGCCTCCTCCTGATCGTGGGTGACGAACACCGTCGTGATGCCGAGTCGCAGCTGGATGCGGCGGATCTCGTCGCGCAGTTGTACGCGCACCTTCGCGTCGAGTGCCGAGAGCGGTTCGTCCAGCAGCAGCACCCGCGGCTCGGTGACCAGGGCGCGGGCGAGGGCGACCCGCTGCTGCTGGCCGCCGGAGAGCTGATGAGGGTAGCGGTCGGCCAGGTGATCGAGTCCCACGAGCGCCAGGGCGTCGGCGGCGCGACGGGCCGCATCCGCTGCTCCGACGCGTCGGCGGCGCAAGCCGAAGGCGGTGTTCTCGCTGACCCGTAGGTGCGGGAACAGCGAGTACGACTGGAACACCATGCCGATGTCGCGCTTGTTCACCGGGACACGCGAGACGTCGCTCCCGCCCATGAGCACGGTACCGGCGGTGAGCGGCTCAAGCCCCGACAGGATGCGCAGGAGCGTCGTCTTGCCGCATCCGGAGGGCCCCAGCAGCGACACGAACTCGCCGGGTGCGATATCGAGGTCGATGCCGTGCAGCACCCGGGTGGGACCGTACTCCTTGGTCACGCCGCGGAACTGCACCCGGGTGCCCTCACCGGCCTCGGCGAGCAACAGGTTGTCGGAGGTACGGGGCAGGTTCCGCGGTGTCGTTGCGGCGGAGGTCATGGCGTGGTCCTTCGGGAGCCGGTGCGTCCGAGCCGGCCGATGACCAGCAGCAGCAGGAAGCAGAACGCGAGAGCGAGCAGAGTGAACATGGCAGCGGCGTAGCCGTCGATCTTGTTGACCACGAGTAGCGCGGTCTGCAGCACTTGGCGGTTCAGCAGCGAGGCGATCGTGAATTCGCCGAGCACGACCGCGACCGAGATGAGGGAGGCGGCCAGGAGCCCCTGGCGGAGGTTCGGCGCGAGCACCCGCAGCAGCACGGTCGGCCAGCCAGCGCCGAGCGACCGGGCTGCCTCGGCGAGCACTCGCAGCGGCACCGCGTCGATCGAGGCCTGGATGGAGCGGTAGGCGAAGGGGAGTACCGTGATGCCGTACGCGAAGGCGAGGGTCCACGCGCCGGTGCCGAGGGTGCGCCCGATCTGCAGATAGATCGGCGCGAGCCCCACGACGAGCACGATCGCCGGGATCGACAGCGGCAGCAGCACGCCGAACTCGAACGCTGGCCGCAAGCGCGGGAACCTCAGGTTCACCAGGATCATGGTCGGGGCCAGCAGGAACAGCACGATCGCGACCGTAACGACCGCGAGCAGAAGCGAGTTGCCGAGGCCGGTCCAGATCGGTGCGTATGTCGCTGCCTTCGCGGGGTCGATGAGTCCCGCCCAGTGCACGAGCGAAAAGCTGTCGCCGTCGCGGAACGTATAGATGAGGGTCGACAGCAGCGGGACGGCGAAGAAGAGCCCGACGAGGATGCCGATGATCCACCGGGTGAGCGCGCTCGGGGCGAGGCCCTTCACGACTGCCACCGGGCGGCGCGACGCTGGATCAGCGAGTACGCCCACATGACGATGCCGACCACGATGATCATGCCGAAGGCGAGGGCGCCGGCGAGGTTCTCCCGGCCGAGCACCGTCTCGCTGGTCAGCGCGGTGCGAATCTGCAGCGGCACGATCTGCGACCCCTGGCTGGCGAGGGCGGCGGCGGTCGCGTACGACGAGAACGCGTTGCCGAACAGCAGCAGGGTGCTGGCGAGGAACGAGGGCGCGAGCACCGGCACCCCGATGCGCAGCCAGAAGCTCGCCCGGGTGCCGCCGAGAGTGAGGTTCGCCTCGGCCCATTGCGGGCGCAGTGCCTCGAGAGCGGGCAGGAAGGTGATGATCATGAGCGGCACCTGGAAGTAGATGTACGGCAGGATCAGGCCCGGCAGCTCGTAGATCCACGGGCCGTCCGCGAACAGGTCGATGCCCGCATCCGCCAGCAGGGCCGTGACCACTCCCTGTAGGCCGATGGTGGCGATGAAGGCGAAGGCGAGCATGACGCCGCCGAACTGCGCCAGCACGCCGGATGCGGCATCCACGGTCGTGCGGACGAATCCGCGTTCGGGCAGGCCGAGCAGGGCGTAGCAGCACAGGGCGCCGACGATCGCACCGATGACGGCGGTGAGCGCGGAGATCCACGCCGAGTTGCCGAAGGTGCGAAGGACCACCGGGTCGCCGAGCGCGGCAAGATTGGCGAGGGTGAACGACCCGTCCGCGTCGAACAGCCCGCTCGCGACGGCGAGCACGGTCGGTAGCGCCAGGAACAGCAGCACGTACGCGGCGAAGGGAGCGAGTCCCCACGCCGCGGGATCCAGGCGACGCCGCACCCGCCGGGCCGGAGCGCGATGCTCCGACCCGGCGAGTGCGTGCTCCGTGAGGGGAGCGGACAGGCTGGTCACTGGACGGCCGAGGCCCACTTCTCGCCGAGGAGCGTGCCGGCGTCGGTGCTCTGCGCCTCGGTGGGGACGACGGTCTTCTCGGGCACCGCCGGGAGGGCGGCGGCGAGGGTCTCATCGATGGTGCCGGCCTCGGTCATGGCCTCCATGCGTGCGGGGCGGGCGCCACCCTTGAGCCACAGGTTCTGCACGTCGTCGCTGTAAAGGAACTCCTGCCACAGGCGTGCGGCCGCCGGGTGCGGGGCGTCCTTGTTGATCGCCTGGTTGTAGTACCCCGCGTACCCGGTTCCCGGCAGCACGACGACCTTCCAGTCGGCGTTGTCCGCACTGTGGGCGGCGTTGAGGTAGTCCCAGTCGAAGACGACGGGGGTCTCGCCGCTCGCCACGGTCGCGCTGGTGACGTCGACCTTGAGCATATTGCCCGCGGCATTGAGCTCGGAGAAGAAGTCGATGCCCGGCTGGAAGTCATCGAGGGTGCCGCCGGACTGGACCGTGGCCAGGCCCACCGCGGCGAAGGCGGCACCGGCCTGGGGCGGGTCGCCGTTGATGGCGACGGCGGCGGTGTAGTCGGAGCCGAGCAGGTCGTCGAGCGAGGCGGGCTCCGGGTAGGTCGACGAGTCGTAGCCGATCGACATGTACCCGCCGTAGTCGCCCACGAACAGGCCGGAAGGCTCCTTCAGGGCGTCGGGGATGTCGTCCCAGGTCTGCACCTGGTAGGGCGCGAACGTGTCGGTGTTCTGCAGGGCGACCGTGAGGCCGAGGTCGAAGACGTCGGGCGCGGTGTCGAGGCCCTCGTTCGTTTCGGCGGCCTGGATCTCCTCGGCGCTCGAGATGTCCGGCGACTGCTCGGTGATGGTGATCTCGGGGTAGGTCTCGGCGAACAGGTCGATGATCTCGCCGTAATTGGCCCAGTCGCGGGGGAGCGCGATGACGTTGAGCGCGCCCTCCGCCTTCGCGGCGGCCTCGAGATCGGCGAGGGTACCGAAATCGTCGAGGCTGGTCGCCGCGGCGGCGTCCGAACCGGATGCGGACGCA
Source organism: Microbacterium sp. (assembly GCF_026393345.1). Lineage (GTDB taxonomy): Bacteria > Actinomycetota > Actinomycetes > Actinomycetales > Microbacteriaceae > Microbacterium. Next base: position 1,215 of record NZ_JAPLAI010000060.1, on the reverse strand, counting down.
TCCGTGCCCGCGCATCCGGCGAGGCTGAAGACCGCGATGGCGGCGAGGGCGAACCCGGCGACGGCGCGGCCGCGGCGGGGAAGGAAAGTGGGCATTGCTGTTCCTCTCGGGTGAGTCGGCTTCTGCGCGCACGGCGCGAGGAAGTCGGGACGAGAGGGACGGTACGGGCGGCGAATGGCCACCGGCCCCGGCCCGGGTGAACGATCGGTGAGCGATGGGTGACGGGTGTCGCGGTGTCGAACAAAAGGACGAGTTAATGTCGGAGGTGATTCGTACACTTGTTCCCATGGAGGATCTCTTCACCACCGCACACCGGGCCCTGGACCGTGCCCAGGCGTTGTGCCCGACCGGGCGGCCGGAGGGCCTCGGTGCGGGTGAGCTGGTGGCGTTGAGCGAAGCCCTCGGCACGCTTCGGCGGGCAGCGGATGCGGCGCTCGCGCCGGTGGCGGCGGAGATCGGCCGGCAGTCGCGTACGGAGTTGGGTGCGGATTCGCTGGCCCGGAAGAACGGGTTCCGGTCGGCGGCGGTGATGATCTCCACCGTGGTGGGCACCACGACCGGGGAAGCTGCCCGGGCGATGCGGATCGGGGAATCCACCACACCGCGGGTGACGCTCACCGGGCATCAGGCCCCGCCGAAGTACCCCCACGTCGCCGCCGCCGTGAACGCCACCCGGATCGGGACGCTCGCCGCGGGAGTGATCGTCACCGCGTGCGACCGGTGGGCGGTGCGCGCCGACCCGGCAGCGTTGGATCGGGTGGAGCGGATGCTGGTGGACCGCGCCCCGGGACTGACGCTGGATCAGTTGCAGAAACTGATCCTTCGCGCCGAAGCGCACCTCGACCCCGACGGTGTCGAACCCCGCGACACCGAACGACGCAGCAACCGTGCCCTGTCCATCCATGAAGACCGCGACGGGATGCTCGTGCTGTCCGGCCGACTCGACCCCGAAACCGCCGCACCCATCAAAGCGGCGGTCGAGGGACTCGTCACGGGGATGCTGCGGCGGCGGAGGGATGCCGCCCGGGATGGTGACGCTGACGCCGGTCCGGGCGCAGATGCGCACGCGGGGCAGGGCGGTGGCCCGGTCATCGAGGACACCCGCACCGTCGCGCAGATGCGGGCGGATGCGCTCGCGGACCTGTGCCGGCATGCCCTCGGGTGCGACAGCATCCCGCAACACCCCGCCACCACCGTCGTGGTGCGGATGACCCT
>NZ_JAPLAI010000008.1 GCF_026393345.1 Microbacterium sp. | reverse complement strand
TGTTCGCGGTCATGGGCTTCGTCTTCATCTGGTACGTCATCCGCTCGGAGCGCCGCGCCCGCCGTGAGGATGCGGAAGATGCGGCGGACCGCGCCGCCGCGGAAGCGGTCACCGACACGTCCGACGTGACGCGCGAGCGTGCTCCCCGTCGACGACGCGGCCGGCGGCCGGACCGGGACATGCGCGACGAGGACGCTCTGCTCGACAGCGTCGAGCGCTGAGGCTCAGGCCAGCGAGACGAGGTCCGCGTAGTCGCGACCCCAGATGTCTTCCACGCCGTCCGGGAGGATGAGCACCCGCTCCGGGTTGAGTGCCTCGACGGCGCCCTCATCGTGCGAGACGAGTACGACGGCGCCTTCATAGTGCGCGAGCGCACCGAGGATCTCCTCGCGGGAGGCGGGGTCGAGGTTGTTCGTGGGCTCGTCGAGCAGCAGCATGTTGGCGCTGGAGACCACGAGGGTCGCGAGCGACAGGCGCGTCTTCTCGCCGCCGGAGAGAACGCCGGCAGGCTTGAGGACGTCGTCCCCGACGAACAGGAACGAGCCCAGGACCTTCCGGGCCTCGGTCGCGTTGATGTCGGGCGCGGCGGACATCATGTTCTCAAGCACCGAGCGGTTGACGTCGAGATTCTCGTGCTCCTGCGCGTAGTAACCGATCTTGAGACCGTGACCGGGCTCGATGACCCCGGTGTCGGGCGTGTCGACGCCCGCGAGCATACGCAGCAGCGTGGTCTTGCCGGCTCCGTTGAAGCCCAGGATGACGACGCGGGAGCCACGGTCGATCGCGAGGTCGACGTCGGTGAAGATCTCGAGTGACCCGTACGACTTCGACAGCCCTCGCGCCATGAGCGGCGTCTTGCCGCAGGGTGCGGGCTTGGGGAAACGGAGCTTCGCGACGCGCTCCTCCTGCCGCACGTCATCGAGGCCGGAGAGCATCTTCTCCGCCCGCGCCACCATCTGGTGGGCGGCGGCCGCCTTCGACGCCTTCGCCCCGAACCGGGCCGCCTGCAGCTGCAGCGCTGTGGCCTTCTTCTCGACGTTGACGCGCTCCTTCTTGCGGCGCTCCTCGTCGGCCACCCGCTGGCGGAGGTAGTTCTTCCAGTTCATGTTGTAGACATCGATGACCTGACGGTTCGCGTCCAGGTAGAACACGCGGTTCACCGTCTCGCCGACGAGCTCCACATCGTGGCTGATGACGATGAGCCCGCCCTTGTAGCCCTTCAGGAACTCACGCAGCCACACCACACTGTCGGCGTCGAGGTGGTTGGTCGGCTCGTCGAGGATCATGGTGTCCGCATCCGAGAACAGGATGCGGGCCAGCTCGATGCGTCGACGCTGACCGCCGGAGAGCGTCTTCAGCGGCTGGTCGAGGATCCGGTCGGGGAGGGACAGGTTGTGCGCGATCGAGGCGGCCTCGGCCTCGGCGGCGTATCCGCCGAGCGACTCGAACCGCTCCATCAGCGACCCGTAACGACGCATGGCCTTCTCGGACAACGCGGGATCCTCGTCGGCCATGGCCATGGACGACTCCTGCATCCCGAGGGCCAGGCTGCCGAGCCCGCGAGCGTCGAGGATGCGGGTGCGGGCCAGCATCTCCGGGTCGCCGGTGCGGGGGTCCTGCGGCAGGTAGCCGAGCTCGCCGATCCGCTCGACCTCGCCGTCGGCGGGGATCAGGTCGCCCGCCAGCACCTTGGTTAGCGTCGTCTTGCCGGCGCCGTTGCGCCCGACCAGGCCGATCTTGTCGCCCCGACCCACGCGGAAGTTCACTTCGGACATGAGCACGCGGGCGCCCACGCGGATCTCGAGGTCGTGCACGGCGAGCACAGCAGATGTCCGATCGTTTTGGCAGAAAGTGGGATGCGGCCGAGGGGCCGAACCACCATTCTAGGAGATGTCGCTGTGGCGCCGGGTTGCAGCGACCTTCGTGAAGGAGAACCGTCCATGACCTCTCTCGCCGCCCGCACCTCCCCCCGCGTCCTCGCGGACGTGCTGCCCCGCCCCGCCACGCGTCTGCGCGCGCTCGCGGTCGACGCCGTCCTCGTCGTCGCGGGCACCGCGCTCGTGGCCGGCGCCGCGCAGATCGCGATCCCGTTCTGGCCGGTGCCGCTGACGATGCAGACGTTCGCGGTGCTGCTGGTCGGCACGGCCCTTGGGCCGGCCCGCGGCGCGATCTCCCTCGCGCTCTATCTCGCCATCGGCGTGCTGGGACTCCCGGTCTTCTCCGCCGGCACCTCGGGCAGCCTCTTCGCCCTCACCAGCGGCGGGTTCATCATCGGCTTCGTGTTCGCCGCGGCCCTCACCGGAGCGCTCGCACGCCGGACCTGGGACCGCCGCGTCGTCGGCACCCTGGTGTCGTTCGCGGCCGGCAGCGCCGTCATGTACGTGTTCGGCCTGCCGTGGCTCTACGTCTCCCTGCTGAACCTCGGCCCGGCGGTCTGGCAGGACGCGCTCGGCTACGACAGCCTCCTCGCCGCGACTCTCGGCGCTGGCCTCGTGCCCTTCCTTCTCGGTGACGTCCTGAAGGCGGCGTTCGCCGCCGCACTCCTCCCGGCCACCTGGCGCGGCGTCGCGGCACTCGACGCGCGCCGCTGACGCCGTCGGACCCACCGCGAAAGGCCCCGGGCGCACGGCGCGCCCGGGGCCTTTCGCTGTTCCGTCAGCCCTTGGCTACGGCGGTCGCGGCGGCGAGCTTGTCCACGAGCGACGGCAGCGACCACGGCAGCGTGAGGGCGGTGGGGCTCACCGAGTCCTCCTCCTCGACGCCAACGGCAGCCGCGACGGCGCCCTTCTTCACGGCGGGGATGAGCTGTCCGCGGTCAGAGCTGAGGAACTCGTCCAGAGTTGCCTGCTCCTCCGCCTGCGTGAAGATCACCTCGGCGTCGATCTTGTCGAGGTTCTCGTAGCTCACGGTCGCATAGAAGGTCGACTCGCCGTTATCGAGTGCCGTCACCGATTCCGGGGTGACGAAGCCGAGGTCCTCCAGCACCTCCACGCGCGCGTCGGCGGGAAGATACATGTACATCGTGTCGACGTCGTCGTCGATGTACGCGATCGAGGTACCGGCGAACTCCGGGTGCGCTGCGGCGGCATCGGCGATCTGGGAGTCAAGGTCGGCAAGGAGCGCGTCCGCATCGTCTTCACGACCAAGTGCCTTGCCGGTGTCGGTGATGACGTCCCGCCACGGCGTCGACCACAGCGCCTCCGCGGGCGCGACGACGGGGATGCCCGCGCCGGTGATCGTGTCGTACTGCTCCTCGGTCAGCCCCGAGTAGGACGCGATGAGGACGTCGGGGTCGGCGGCCAGCAGCTCCTCGATGGGCAGCTCGTCTCCGGAGTTGTCGAGGATCACGGGCTCGTCTCCGCCGAGCTCGTCCAGCGCCTCCTCCACCCACGGTGCGATGCGGTCGTCCCCGCCGCCGAAGTCGTCGGAGGGGATGGCCACCGGTACGACGCCGAGCGCGAGCACCGCATCCGTCGCACCCCAGCCCCAGGTCGCGACGCGCTCGGGCGTGGACTCGATCGTCGTCTCGCCGTAGAGGTGCTCGAAGGTCACCGGGAAGCCTTCGCCCGAGGCGGTTCCTCCGCTCTCGGAGTCGTCGGAGGCTGCGCCAGCGCAACCGGTCAGCGCGAGGGAGGCCGTCAGGCCGAAGGCCGCCAAGGCGCCCCAGCGGGCGGATCGTGCAGTCATGCGTTGTCTTCCTTTCGGTCGGGTCAGTCCTCGTCGGCGGGCGCGTGCGCGCCGCCCGGCACGGGGATGACCAGGGGGGTGTGGGTCAGGGGGTCGGGGATGACGAGGGCCTCGAGGTCGAACGCGGCCGCGACGACCTCGGCGGTCAGCACCTCTGAGGGTGCGCCGTGGGCGACGACGCGGCCGTCGCACATGACGATGAGGTCGTCGGCGTAGCGGGCTGCGAGGTTCAGCTCGTGCAGCACCGCGACGATCGTGGTGCCGTCGGAGCGGTTCAGCTCGCGCAGGAGATCGAGGACCTCGATTTGATGGCTGAGGTCGAGGAAGGTGGTGGGTTCGTCGAGAAGAAGCACGCGGGGTTCCTGGGCGAGCGCCATGGCGATCCACACCCGTTGGCGCTGCCCGCCCGAGAGGTCTCCGACGGGGCGCTCCGCGAGCGCCGAGACCCCGGTGCGCGCCATGGCGTCATCTACCCGGGCCGTGTCGGTCGCACTCCACCGCTGGAACACGCCGCGATGCGGGTGCCGTCCGCGAGAGACGAGCTCGGCCACGGTCAGTCCGTCCGGGGCGGAGGGATGCTGCGGGAGCAGGCCCACGCTGCGGGCGAACGTGCGGCGGGACAGCCCCGCGATGTCGGCGTCGTCCAGCTCGACCTGGCCCTCCTGCGGCGGCAGCACGCGGGCGAGGGTGCTGAGCAGCGTCGACTTGCCACAGGCGTTGGCGCCGATCACCATGGTGATCCGCCCCGGCGCGAACTCGAGGTCGAGCCCGTCGATGACCCGGCGGCCCGGATATCCGGCGGCGAGTCCCCGGACGGCCAGACGGGCCGGGGCATCCGTTCCGTTGGTCACAGGTTTCGTCCTTTCGAAGTGGCCAGCAGCCAGAGCAGGAAGACAGCACCCAGCGCGCCCGTCACGACGCCCACCGGAACGGAGTGTCCGGGGATCGCGAACTGGGCGACGAGGTCCGCTGAGGTCAGGAGGGCCGCACCCACGGCAGCGCTCGTGCCGATGCCGATGGCGCCGTGGCCGAGGAGCGGCCGGGCGATGGCGGGCGCGCACAGCGCGATGAACGAGATGGGGCCGACGAACGCACAGGTGACGGCGGTGAGCAGCACGGCGGTCCCTACCGCCACGATCCGGACGGTGTCCGTGCGAACGCCGAGGGATGCCGCGCTGCTGGCGCCCATCTGTGTGAGCGGCAGCCAGCGGGCACAGGCATAGACGGCCGGGAGCGCAGCCACCGCGACGACAAGCACCGTCAGCACGTTCCACCACGGTGTGGCCGACAGGCTGCCCGTGAGCCAGACGAGGGCATCCTGCGCGAGCTCCACCTTCGCGCGCAGCATGAGGTAGCTGGTGAGCGACATCGCGAGGAACCCGACGCCGACGCCAGCCAGGATCAGGCGGTAACCGCCGTCCGAACGCCGATGCCCCGCGAACAATAGGAAGGCGGCCACGATGATGCCGCCGACGAACGCCGCGAGCGCGAGCACAGGACCCGTGATACCGAGGATCAGCAGAGTGAAGACGGCCGCGACCCCGCTGCCGCCGCTGATGCCGAGCAGGTCGGGGCTGGCGAGAGGGTTGCGCAGCAGCGACTGCAGCAGCGCACCGGCGATCCCGAGGCACGCGCCGACCAGCAGCGCCATGGCCAGTCGCGGCGCGCGGACCTGGAAGACGACGTAGCTCTCCAGCCGGGATCCTCCCCCGGTGAGCGTGCGCCAGAGATCCGCTGGCGCGATGGCGTAGTCGCCGACCGAGAGGGTGACGAGGGATACGACCAGGACCGCGCCGACGACGGCCAGCACGACGGTGGCCCGGCGGCGCGCCACCCGTGCGCGGACATCGGCGACGGAGAGGACGGCGTTCACAGCACCACCCGCCGACGTCGCAGTACCAGCCAGATCAGCATCGGGGCGCCGAGGAACGCGACCACGAGGCCCGCCTGCACCTCGCCGGGCGGGGCGATGACGCGTCCGATCACATCGGCTGCGAGCAGAAGGGCGGCGCCGGCCGGCGCCCCGACCAGCAGCAGGTCGCGGTAGTCCCCGCCGAGGATGCCGCGGAGCAGATGCGGGATCACGAGTCCGATGAACACGATGGGACCTGCAATCGCGGTGGCTCCGCCGCACAGCAGCACCGTCGCTGTGATCCCCAGCACCCGGGTGCGGGCGACATTGTGTCCGAGCGCCGTGGCGGTGGCATCCCCCAGCGCCAGCAGGTCGAGGCCGCGGGCACAGATGAACGCGATGACACCGCCGACCAGGAGCGGCGCGACGACGAGCGCCACGCTGTCGAGCCCGCGCGCGGTAAGTCCCCCGACCTGCCAGTACCGATAGACGTCGAACGCACGGATCGAGGTGGTCAGGATGAGGGTGATGACGGCGGTGAGCCCGGCGGTGACCGCCGCGCCGGTGAGGGCGAGCTTCGCCGGATTGCTCCCATCAGGGCCACGCGATCCGATCACGGCCACCAGCACCGCAGCGACCGCCGCCCCCGCGAAGGCGAACCACACGAACCCCGCGGGCTTCGTGATGCCGGCCAGCGTGATCGCCATCAGCACCGCCACGGACGCGCCCGCATTGATCCCGAGGAGCCCCGGGTCCGCGAGTGGGTTGCGGGTGAGCCCCTGCATCAGGGTCCCGGCAAGGGCGAGGGCCGCGCCCGCCAGCACCCCGATGATCGTCCGCGGAAGCCGCTGGGTGAGGACGACGACATGATCGGCCGACGCCGGATCGCGCCAGTTCGCCGAGAGCGGCCGGCAGCTTCCGACGCAAGGCGAGCAGCACGATGACCGCCGCCGGGAAGGCGGCCCGTGCACGCCGCACTCGAGCGGCGGTAGTCATTCGGTTCTTTCGGCCTGCCCCGCGCGCCAGTAACCCATGAACGCGACGCGTCGCCGGTCGACGCCGCGCTCGGACACGAGGAGGCGACGCAGGGCCTTGATGGTGGCGGCTTCGCCCGCCATCCAGGCGTAGAACTCGCCCTGCCCGTCCTCGGGGGCCTCCCACAGCAGCTCGCGGTCGACGTCGATGTCGGCGAGGTCCTGCACTCGTGGTGCGGCGGCCCGGTTGAGGACGTCCTCCGACGCGGAGACCCATGTCGAGACGGCTTCCCGGAGGGCCTCCCCGTGTGCACGCACCCCGCGCGGCAGCCACGTCACCCGCGCCGTCGCCGCGCAGTCGACGGTCAGCGCGTCCGCGTCGGTCGGGACCTCGATGAACGCGTCGACCTGGTGGTCGTCGTCGAGCCGCTCGAGGATGCCGCAGATGGCGGGGGCGGCCGTCTCATCTCCCACGAGCAGGATGCGCTTCGCGGTGCCGGGGTGGAAGTCGACCCCGCCGGCGGACTGGGCGGCGCGACCGTCCGGGCCGACGATGACGAGCTCCTGCCCTGCCGACGCCTGCTCCGCCCACGCCCCGGCGGGTCCGGCGTCGTGGTGCACGACGAAGTCGACCTCGACCTCGGCGCGTTCCGGCAGGATGCGTCGCACGGTGTAGGTGCGGAAGGGGTTGCGCAGCTCGTGGTCCAGCGCGCGCCAGCGGTCGTACCAGTCCCCCGCCCCCTCGCCCTGCCCGATGTCCGAGAAGGAACCGTCGGCGTGCGGCAGCAGCACCTTGATGCGCTGGTCACCGCCCGCAGTGCTGAAGTGCTCCAGCTCCGGGCCGGTGAAGGTCACACGGACGAAACTAGGGGTCAGCCGCCGCACGGCCGCGACGCGGGCGACGTAGGGGCGATAGGCCGGACGAACGGGAGCAGACGAAACAGTCACCCGCTTAGGGTAGCCTCACCTTGCCCGCCAGTCCATTCGAGCCGAGTCGCGCGGTCACCCGAGGTCGCCGATGCGGCGCACCGCCTCGGTGAGGACCTCGGCCGAGCAACCGACGTTGATGCGCACGTGCCCCGCACCGCCCTGCCCGAAGTGGGGGCCGTGATGCAACGCCACCTTCGCTTCGCGCAGGATGCGGGTGGCTGGGTCGTCGCCCCATCCCTTCGCGGACAGATCCACCCAGGCGAGATAGCCGGCGTCCGGGATGCGGTACCGGGCGGCGGGGACGTGCTCGGAGAGCAGGTCGGCGAGCAGAACGTGATTGGCGCGGATCGCGGCCTGCAGGCTGTCGAGCCAGGGGTCGCTTTCCGGAGAGAACGCGGCGGTTCCGGCGAGAGCGCCGAACAGGCCCGTGCGCCAGGTGACCTCTTCCGGCATGCCGCGAACGACAGCGGTGGTGGCGTCATCCGCCGTGAGCATGAGGGCGCACTTGAGCCCCGCGAGGTTGAAGGCCTTGCTCGCCGAGGTCACCGCGTACCCCACCCGCGCCGCATCCGCGGAGGCCGCGAGGAAGGGGGTGAAGCCGGCTTCGGGGCGTGCGAGAGGCGCGTGGATCTCATCGCTCACGATGACCGCGCCGTGCGCGAGGGCGATCTCCGCGAGTCTCGCCAGCGTGTCGCGCGCGTGCACGGTCCCGGTCGGGTTGTGCGGGTTGCACAGAAGCATCGCGCGGGCGCCGGCGGCGAAGGCAGCCTCGATGCCGTCGAGATCGAGTGCGAACCCGTCCTCCCCTTCGACGAGCGGGACCGGTTCGACGACGGCGCCCGCCTCCGGGATGCAGATCGAGAACGGCGGATAGACGGGCGGCGTGATGATGACGCGGTCGCCGGGCGAGGTCACCTGCCGCAGGATCTCGACGACGCCCATCATCACGTCGCCGGTGGAGGCGATGCCGGAGCGATCGATCTCCTGCCCGTAGCGCCGGCGGGCGAAGCCGATGTACGCATCCCGGATACCCGGATCGTCCGGGGTGTAGCCGGTGTCACCCAGCGCGACGGCCTCCGCGAGCGTCGCCTCCACGGCCGGCGCGAGCGCGAAGTCCGTCTCGGCGACGAACAGTGGCAGCACGTCGTCCGGGTAGGCACGCCACTTCACGCTCCGCCGTCGGCGGAGCTGGTCGAGCGACAGCGCCTCCAGGGGTGCGACGCTCACGGGTCAGATGGCGAAGCCGAGTGCGCGCATCATGTCGCGCCCGTCGTCGGTGATCCGCTCCGGACCCCACGGCGGCATCCACACCCAGTTGATGCGGAACCGCTCCACGACGTTTTCCAGCGCCTGCGCGGTCTGCTCCTCGAGCACATCCGTCAGCGGGCAGCCGGCGGAGGTGAGCGTCATGTGGATGACCAGGGCGTCGTTCTCGTCGTCCCAGGCGAGGTCGTAGATGAGACCCAGGTCGACGACGTTGATCCCCAACTCGGGATCCATGACGTCTTTCAGGGCCTCGGTGACCTCGTCGTACTTCTCCGGGGTGATGGTCGCAGCCATGGCGGGAGCCTACGCCTCGATCGGGGCGTCGGAGTCGAGGAAGCGGTCGTAGCCCTCGTTCTCCAGCTGGTCGGCGAGCTCCGGGCCGCCCTCTTCCACGATCTTGCCCTTGACCATGACGTGCACGAAGTCGGGGCTGATGTAGCGGAGGATGCGGGTGTAGTGGGTGATGAGCAGCACCCCGAGGTCGTTCTCGGCCTTGGCGCGGTTGACGCCCTCCGAGACGATCTTGAGCGCATCGACGTCGAGGCCGGAGTCGGTCTCGTCGAGGACGGCGATCTTCGGCTTGAGAAGTTCCAGCTGCAGGATCTCGTGACGCTTCTTCTCGCCGCCGGAGAAGCCCTCGTTGACGTTGCGCTGCGCGAACTTGGGGTCCATGCGCAGGTTCTTCATCGCGGCCTTGACGTCCTTGGTCCAGGTGCGGATCGCGGGCGCCTCGCCGTCGATCGCGGTCTTGGCCGTACGCAGGAAGTTCGTGACCGTGACACCGGGGATTTCGACCGGGTACTGCATCGCGAGGAAGAGTCCGGCGCGGGCACGCTCGTCCACCGTCATCGCCAGCACGTCCTCACCGTCGAGCGTGATGGTACCGCTGGTGACGGTGTACTTCGGGTGGCCGGCGATCGTGTACGCGAGCGTGGACTTGCCGGAGCCGTTGGGGCCCATGATGGCGTGCGTCTCGCCGGTGCGCACGGTCAGATCGAGACCGTTGAGGATGGGCGTGGTGCCCTCCTCGGTCTCGACCGTGACGTGCAGGTCGCGGATCTCGAGAACAGACATTCAGACTTCCTTCGTGAGGGTGGGATCGATGAGCACGTCGTCACCGTCGACGGTGACCTCGAACACGGGGACGGGCTCGTACGCGGGGAGGTTGAGGGGACGGCCGGTGCGCAGCGAGAAGGCGGAGCCGTGGGCCCAGCATTCCAGTGTGTCTCCGTCGACGAATCCCTCCGCGAGGGACACGTCGCCGTGCGTGCAGGTGTCGCCGATGGCGTGCACCTCGCCGGCGGAGTCGAGCACGACCGAGATGGCCACACCCTCCACCTCCACGCGGCGGGCTTCGTCCTGGACGAGCTCGCTGAGCGCGCAGACGCGGGTCGCGGTCATCGGGCCAGTTCCTGCTCGATGCGGGCGACCAGGCGCTCCTCGATGTCGGTGACGCCGATCTTCTGCACGATCTCCATGAGGAATCCGAGCACGACCAGGCGGCGCGCCTCGTCCTCGGCGATGCCGCGGGCCTGCAGGTAGAACAGCTGCTCGTCGTCGAAGCGGCCGGTGGCGCTGGCATGACCGGCACCGACGATATCGCCGGTCTCGATCTCGAGGTTCGGGATCGAGTCGGCGCGGGCACCCTCGGTCAGCACCAGGTTGCGGTTCGCCTCGTACGAGTCGGTGCCGCTGGCGTGCGGGCCGATGAGGACCCCTTGTGGAACAGGTACACCTGGCTCTCCAGGTGCTGTCCGGCGTCCGCGAACGCGAGGCCGTACAGCTCGCCCTGTGCACCGCTGCCGGCGAGCTCGACGCTGGGGTTCACGCGCACGATGCCGCCGCCGAAGCTGATGACAATGTGACGGAGCGCCGCGTCACGACCCACGCGGGCCTGGTGGGCCGACAGGTGGACGGCGTCGTCGTCCCATTCCTGCATGCTGACGACGGTGAGAGATGCGCCGTCGCGGACGATGATCTCCACGTTCTCGGAGAACTGCGCCGTGCCGGCGTGGTGGAGCACCACGGTGGCACGGGACTGGGCGCCCGCCTCGATGACCAGGTGCGCGTGCGCGACCAGATCGGCGCCCGCCCCGCGGAGGTCCACCACGACGGGCTCGTCGAGTTCCGCCTCGGCGGGAACCGACAGCCACAGGGCCTCAGCAGCGCGCTGCCACGCGATCGCGGCGGACACGTCCTCGGGCTGGAACACCTCGCCGCGCGGCGCGGCGCCGATCGGCAGCCCCGCGGCGGCCAGCGGGCCCGTGACGGTGATGCCGACGGCCCCGGGGTCACCCGGGCGGTCGGTCAGCAGCGCCTGGAGCCGGGCCACCGGGGTGTGCTTCCAGTTGACCTCGCGGCCGGTCGGGGCACCGAACGCCGCGGGCTCGAAGGAGCGCAGGCGCTCGGACCTGGTCTGCACCGGAACGAACGAGGCGGCAGGGTCGATGTGCCCCTGCGCGTGTGCGACGGGGGCTGCGGTTGCGGCAGACATCAGCCGACGGATCCTTCCATGCCCATTTCGATGAGCTTGTTCAATTCGAGGGCGTACTCCATCGGCAGCTCCCGCGCGATCGGCTCGATGAAGCCGCGCACGATCATGGCCATCGCCTCGTCCTCGGGCATCCCGCGGCTCATCAGGTAGAACAGCTGCTCGGCGCTGACCTTCGAGACGGTCGCCTCGTGGCCGAGCTGCACGTCGTCGACACGGATGTCGATCGACGGGTACGTGTCGGAGCGCGACGTGGTGTCTACCAGCAGCGCGTCGCAGCGCACCGTGTTGGCGGAGTGGTGGGCGTTCGCGTCGACGCGCACTTCACCCCGGTAGCCCGCACGGCCACCGCCGCGGGCGATCGACTTGGAGACGATCGAGGACTGCGTGTACGGCGCCATGTGGATCATCTTCGCGCCCGCATCCTGGTGCTGGCCGGGACCGGCGAAGGCGACCGAGAGGGTCTCGCCCTTGGCGTGCTCGCCCATGAGGTAGATGGACGGGTACTTCATCGTGACCTTGGATCCGATGTTGTCGTCGACCCACTCCATGGTGGCGCCTTCGTGCGCGATCGCACGCTTGGTGACGAGGTTGTAGACGTTGTTCGACCAGT
>NZ_JAPLAI010000046.1 GCF_026393345.1 Microbacterium sp. | reverse complement strand
GGCACCCCGTCGTGCACGTGACGTTCCCGCAGGATCCGCGCGATCGCGTCGATCTCCTCCGCCGCGGATCGGAGGACGAGGGTGCGGACGGACCCGTCCGGGGTGACGCCGTCCGGGGCACGGCGGTGCGAGACCACGCCGGACGCGCCGATCCGGGAGACGATCCCCCGGGTGAGGTCGCGCTGGAACGGCGTGCCGCGATGCGCGCCGTCGAGCACCACCGGCTGCCCGAACCGGGTGACCATCGCGGCGAAGTTCTCCGGGCGGGCGCCGCGGAACGATCCCGAGCCGAGGTCCGGGTCGCCGGCGGCGATCACGGCGATGCCGCGTTCGTGCAGCGCGGTCAGCAGGTCGACCCCGCCCACCGTGAGCTCCTGCGCGTCGTCCACCAGCACTGCTCGAAGACCCGCCGGCAGCACGCCCGCCGCATCCGGGGTACGGAGGATGCCGGCCGCCTCACGCACGAGTCCGGCGGCATCGCGGAACGCCCCGCGCATCCGTTCCCGCACATCGGCGTAGTCGGCCGCGAACGAGGCGAGTGCCGTCCACACCGGGCGGTCCTCGGCGATCCCCCGAGCGCGGAGCTGCGCCGGGGTGAGGCCGAGCGTGGTGCATTCGGCGAGGAACACCCGCAGCTCCGCACGGAAGGCGGGAGCGGCGCGGACTGGCGCGGGCAGGGACGCGGGCCAGCGGTCGATTCCGTCGGCCTCGTCGTCGGCGTCACCCTGGAGCAGGTCGTGCAACAGCTGGTCCTCGTCGCCGCCGGTCAGCAGCTGCGGCGGCGGACCACCGCGGCGCGCTGCGTCCGCGCGCACCACGCCATAGGCGAACGAGGCGATGGAGCGCGCCAGCGGCCCGGAGGTGGCGCGACCGACCGTCAGGGCGAGGCTGTCGCGCATCGCCGTCGCGGTCGGGCGGGACGGGGTGAGCACGAGCGCAGCGTCGGCGCTGTCATACGCCCCCACCAGGGCGCGCAGGCGTGCCACCAGAGCGGTAGATTTGCCACTGCCGGGCCCGCCGACGACGACCGCGGAGGCCTCCGGCGGCAGCGCGACGACCGCCGCTTGCGCGGCGTCGAGAGCGGGTCGGGGGTCCACGTCGTGCCACGCTACCGGGCGTCGCCGACACCGCCGCCGCATGGCGCGTTCGCCCACAGCGTGCGGGCGGCCGAGGGGCACCGCCCGTACCGTAGAGTTCTGGTGGCCCCTGGAGGGACCGGAAGGAAGGCACCCCGTGGAGATCCGTATCGGCATCGCGAACACCGGCCGTGAGCTCAGCTTCGAGACCAACGACTCGGCCGAGACCGTCAAGACGTCCGTCGCCGACGCGCTGGGTTCCGGCGCACCGTTCATCACCTTCACCGACGTCAAGGGCAGCTCCTACATCGTGCCCAGCGCCACGCTGGCCTACGTCGAGCTCGGCACCGATCAGACCCGACGCGTCGGCTTCTTCGCCTGAGCGCACCGTGGATATCCTGCTCGCGTTCCTGTTCGGTGCGGCGGTGGGCGTGATCGCCCATGTCGCCCTGCCCGGGCGGGAACGCCGCGGGATGCTGCTGCTCCCCATGCTCGGCACACTCCTCGGCGGCGCCGTGTGGCTGCTGCTGACGTGGCTCGGGGTGACGACGGAGAACCCGTTGATCTGGGTGCTGTCGATCGTCGTGCCGGCGGTGGTCGTGGTTCCCACGGCCATCATCCTCGGCCGGGTCCGCGAGGCTCACGACGCGCGCGAGCGTTCCCGCCTCAAGCTGGTCTGACGGTCAGGACGACAGGCCCATCGCGGCCATCCGGTCCGCGTGACCGGCCATCAGCCGGGTGAAGACGGGTTCGACGCGCTCCACTGCCCCGGCGCCGGACGCGCGTAGCGCCGAGCGCGCCACCAGCAGGGTGTCCCCCACCAGGCGCCTGCCCCACAGCGCCAGCAGCGACGCCCATTCCGCATCCGAGGCGATCGTCTCGGCGAGGATGTCGACGACGGCCTGCCGGTCGTCGTCGGAGCGGAGGATGCGGGCGACGCGGCGGCCCGTCTCGCCGTACCCGGCAGACAGCGCCAGGTAGAAGTCGTCCAGCATGCCGGCGGTGATGTGCACCGACAGCAGCGTCTCCTGCGGTCGCACCCCGTGGGTCGCGACGCGGAACGCGTCCAGCGGTTCCCGGAACGGCAGCATGGTGAGCGTCGGGTCCTCGCCGCGGTCGCGGATGAGGCCGACGAGTTCGCGGTGCTTGAGCAGGGCCGCGCCGGCGGCACGGGAGATCGCCTCCTTGTGCGCCAGCTCCGGCGTGGTGGAGATCATCTCGCTGAGGGTCTCGAAGTATCCGAGCTGCAGATAGGCCGCTTGCCCGAGGAACGTGTCGACGTCCGGCGCGAGCTCCTCGAAGTGCACGCGCGGGGTCTGGTCCAGTTCATCGCGTGAACGCAGCCGCAGCGCCCGGACGGCGGGGCGCCCACGCCCCAGCAGTTGCTGTACCCACTCCCACACGCGGTACAGCCTACGGCTCGGGTATCGTGGAACCCGCCTCGGCATCGGACTGAGGCCACCGCGCCTGCGATCTGAGAGAGGGCGTGGACTTCCGCCGGCGGCATCTCGCCGCCCTCGACCAGACAGACAGGTTCACATCGTGCCGACCTTCGCCGATCTTGGCGTCGACCAAGACATCATCGACGCCCTCGCCGCCCGAGGGATCATCGATTCCTTCCCCATCCAGGAACAGACCATTCCGCTGTCCCTCCCCGGCCAGGACATCATCGGCCAGGCGAAGACGGGAACCGGCAAGACCTTCGGTTTCGGCATCCCCGTGGTGCAGCGTCTGGGCCTGAACCCGGAGCCGGGCGTGAAGGCCCTCATCGTGGTGCCGACCCGCGAGCTCGCGGTGCAGGTCTACGAGGACATGGACCTGCTGACCGAGAACCGGTCGACCAGCGTCGTGGCCATCTACGGCGGCAAGGCGTACGAGGGACAGATCGAGCAGCTGCAGGCCGGCGCGCAGATTGTCGTCGGCACCCCCGGCCGCCTCATCGACCTGGCCGGGCAGCGTCTGCTCGACCTGTCGAACGCGACCGAGGTAGTGCTGGACGAGGCCGACAAGATGCTCGATCTCGGGTTCCTCCCCGACATCGAGAAGATCTTCACCAAGGTCGCGCCGGTGCGCCACACGCAGCTGTTCTCGGCGACCATGCCGGGCCCGATCGTCGCGATGGCGCGGCGGTTCATGTCGAACCCGATCCACATCCGCGCCACCGATCCGGACGAGGGCCTGACGCAGGCCAACATCCGTCACCTGGTGTACCGCGCGCACTCGCTGGACAAGGACGAGATCATCGCCCGCATCCTGCAGGCCGAGGGCCGCGGCAAGACCGTCGTCTTCACCCGCACCAAGCGGGCCGCGCAGAAGCTCGTCGACGAGCTGAACGACCGGGGCTTCAACGCCGGCGCCGTGCACGGCGACATGAGCCAGGAGGCGCGCGAGCGCTCGATGGCCGGGTTCAAGGCCGGCAAGCGCGACGTGCTCATCGCCACCGATGTCGCCGCCCGCGGTATCGACGTGGACGACGTCACCCACGTCATCAACCACACCATCCCGGACGACGAGAAGACCTACCTGCACCGTGCCGGGCGCACCGGCCGCGCCGGCAAGACCGGCATCGCGGTGACCTTCGTCGACTGGGACGACATGCACAAGTGGGCGCTCATCAACCGCGCCCTCGAGTTCGGTCAGCCCGAGCCCACCGAAACCTACTCGTCGAGCCCGCACCTGTTCAGCGACCTCGACATCCCGGCGGGGACGAAGGGCCGCATCACCACGGCTCCGAAGACCGCCGCGGTGAAGACGCAGGCTCCGGCCAAGGACGGCGACCGCGCCCCGCGCACCCGCCGCCGTCGCGAGGGCACCGATGCCCCGGCGGCCGAAGCCACGACGGAGACCACGACCGCGCCCGAGCGCACCGACGGTGGCGGCACGCACGATGGCGGCGGCTCGCAGCACCAGGACGGCAAGCCCGCCGCGGCACGTCGCCGCCGGCGCCGTCGTCGCCCCGGCACGGGCAGCGCCCCGGTCACCGGAGCCTGAGCACCCGCACCCCAGACAGCGCCCTCGTCAGGATCTGACGGGGGCGCTTCCGGTTCCGCGGTCGACGATCCGCGCGACCATCTCCGGGCTCGTGGTGTTCTCGCCGGGCAGGTTCGGCTTGCCGCGACCGTGGTAATCGCTGGATCCGGTGACGATGAGGTCGTGCCGCGCGGCGATGTCGCGGAGGATCCGCTTGCCGCTCTCGGTGTTCTCGCGGTGGTCGATCTCGAACCCGGCGAGCCCCGCGGCGATGAGCTCCTCCAGCACCGGCACCGGCAGCATCCGGTCGCGCCCGGCGGGGGTGGGATGCGCGATGATCGGCACACCGCCGGCGGCGACGACGAGTCGCACCGCGGTCAGCGGATCGGGGGCGTAATGCGGCACGTAGTAGGGCTCGCGCGGGTGCAGGATGCCGTCGAACGCGGCGCTGCGGTCCGCCGCGAGGCCCCGTGCCACGAGCGCGTCGGCGATGTGCGGACGGCCGACGGTGGCCCCCACTGAGGTCTGGGCGACCACGTCGTCCCAGGTGAAGTCATAGTCGCGGCCGATGGCGGCGACGATGCGTTCCGCGCGTCCCATCCGGGCGTCCCGGATGCGGTCGGTCTCGGCCCGCAACGCTGGATCGTCCGGATCGAACAGGTAGGCGAGCAGGTGGACGCTGCGCCACTCGTGCTTGGCGGACAGCTCCATGCCGGGGATCAGGGTCATCCCGAGCGACACGGCGGCGTCCGCGGCCTCCGCCCACCCCGCGGTGGTGTCGTGGTCGGTAAGCGCGACGGTGCGGAGGCCATGACGATGCGCGGCGGCGATGACCTGCTCGGGGGGTTCGGTGCCGTCGGAGCGGACCGAGTGGAGATGGAGATCGCCGCGTCCCTCGGTGCGCGCAGTCCCGTCCACGCACCGAGCGTACCGCGGGGTGCCGTCCGCCGGATTCCCAGGAGCGCTGCCTAGTCTCGGAGGGTGCTGCGTTTGCTGGGGATCCTCGTGACGGTGCTGTTCGCGATCGCGTCGGCCGTCCTAACCTGGCCCGCGTTCTTCCGGGTCGAACGCACCCTGCCGGTGGCGCAGATCATCGCCTTCCGGACCATCGTGACCGCGGCCTTCGCGGTCCTGCTCCTCGTCCTCCTGCTGTTCGCCGTCATCCGTCCGCTGCGGAAGCTCCTGCTCGCGCTCGCGCTGGTTGCCGCCCTCGCCCTGACCGCGAACATCGTCGTGGTGCTCGACCGGGGCGTCGGCACCGCGACCCTGCCGGCGAAGACCGACGCCAGCGTCCGGGTCATGACCTGGAACACGGCGGGCGACGCCACCGCGGCAGACACCATCGCCCAGACCGCGGTCGCGATGAGCGCGGACGTGGTGAGCCTGCCGGAGACGACCATCGAGACCGGCGAACAGGTCGCGATCGCCATGCGGGAGCTCGGTCAGCCGATGTGGGCATACCACACCGAGTACGGCACCGACGGCTGGGCGGCGGATTCCACGACGCTGCTCATTTCGCCCTCGCTCGGCGACTACGCCGTGATCGCGTCGTCGCAGGACGGCTCCAGCAACACCTCGACGGTGCCGTCGGTCGTGGCGATGCCGACCTCCGGCGAGGGCCCCATCATCGTGGCCGCGCATGCGGTCGCCCCGCGGGAGGACGCCATGGCGGGGTGGCGGCACGACCTACAGTGGCTCGCCGACCAGTGCGCCGAGGACGGCGTGATCATGGCGGGTGATTTCAATGCGACGGTCGACCACATGGCGAGGCTCGGCACGGACGGCGGCGACCTCGGCCAATGCCGGGATGCGGCCGTCACCACCAGCAACGGCGCGGTGGGCACCTGGCCGACCTCGTGACCGGCGCTGGCCGGCGCACCCGTCGACCATGTGATGGCGAGTGCCGGGTGGGCCGCGACCGGCTCGGTGGTGCTCTCCTCACTCGACGGCTCGGGCGGCGACCACCGTCCGCTCGTCGTCCAGCTCGAGCGCACCTCCTAACGGCACCCCGGTGACGGTGGGACACTGGAGGGCACGACGACGAGACGGGATGACGCGATGAACGAGAACGCACACGAGGCCGAGGCGACCACGACGGAGGCCCCCGTGGTCGCGAACCGCAAGCAGCCCTTCCCGCAGGGGTTCCTCGACACGATCTCCGCCGGCTGGGCCTCCCGCCCCGACACCGCTCCCCCGGCGCGCGAGCAGGCCGCGTACGCCGCCCGCCGCCGCGCCGCCGTCTCGGCCGCGTTCCCCGGCCAGCGGCTCGTCGTCCCCGCGGGCGACCTGAAGGTGCGCAGCAACGACACCGACTACCCGTTCCGCGCCCACTCCGCGTTCGCCCACCTCACCGGCTGGGCTGCGGACGCCGAGCCCGGTGCGATGCTCGTGTTCGACCCGGTCGAGGGCGGCCACACCGTCACGCTGTACTTCCGGGAACGCGCCGACCGCACCACCCCTGAGTTCTACGCCGACGCCTCGATCGGCGAGTTCTGGATCGGCCCGCGCCCCTCCCGCGACGGTGTCGCCGCGGACCTCGGCATCGCGACGGAGCACATCGACGCCTTCCGCACCACCGCCGCCGACCGAGTCGTCGGATCGGATGCGGAGCTCGACCAGGTCGTCTCAGAGCTGCGACTGATCAAGGACGAGTACGAGATCACGCAGATGCGCCTCGCGGTCGAGGTGACCGCATCCGGATTCGACGACATCGTCGCCGATCTCGACCGGATCGTCACGCACCCGCGGGGAGAGCGCATCGTCGAGGGCGTCTTCCACCTCCGTGCCCGCAGTGACGGCAACGGCGAGGGCTACGACACGATCGCCGCCGCCGGCCCGCATGCCTGCTATCTGCACTGGACCCGCAACGACGGCGCAGTGATCCCCGGCGATCTCATGCTCATCGACGCGGGCGTCGAGGTGGACAGCCTGTACACCGCCGACATCACCCGCACCCTGCCGGTGAGCGGCACCTTCTCACCGGTGCAGCGGCGGGTGTACGAGACCGTCCGCGAGGCCGCCGACGCCGCGTTCGCCGTCGCCCGCCCCGGCGTGAAGTTCCGCGCCGTGCACGAGGCGGCCATGGCCGTCATCGCGCAGCGCACCGCCGAGTGGGGTCTGCTGCCGGTGACCGCCGAAGAGGCGCTCGACGCCGACCGGGGCGGCCAGCACCGCCGCTACATGGTCCACGGCACGAGCCACCACCTCGGCATCGATGTGCACGACTGCGCCCAGGCGCGCCGGGAGATGTACTACGACGGCGTCCTGGAACCGGGAATGGTCTTCACGATCGAGCCGGGACTGTACTTCCAGATCGACGATCTGACGGTGCCGGCGGAGTACCGCGGCATCGGCGTGCGCATCGAGGACGACATCCTCATGACCGCGGACGGACCGGTCAACCTGTCGGCCGGCATCCCCCGGACCGCCGACGACGTCGAGGCGTGGATCGCGCGGTTACGCGGCTGATCCGTCAGCGCCGCTCGGGCTCGTCGCCCTCGGGACGCACGGGCTCGGCCGGTTCCTCGGGTTCGGCCGAGTCTGCCGGGGCCGCGGGTTCCGCGGGGGCGGACGGTGCCGCGGGTTCGGCCGGCCCGCCGATCCGCTCGCCGTAGCGGGGCGGCTCCACCGGTGCGCGCTCACCGTACCGCGGCGGCTCGGCGGTGTGCGGCGCGGTCGCGGCGGGAGCTGCGGGCGACGGCGACGCGGTCGATGCGCTGCCCAGGGCGGCACGCGCCTTCGCCACACTCGCGGCGGCGACCTTCACCTCGTAGTGGTCGGCGACGACCTGCATGACGGAGGCGTAATCGCGACGGCGGCGGACCATCGCGTAGCTGATGAGGCTCAGCAGCATCCCCACGGCGATGCCGAGGAACAGGACGCCGACGAACGCCTGGATCGGCACCACGGGACTGCCGATGACGAAGATGGCCGCGAACAGCACGCCGAGGACGAGCCCGTTGAGGGCACCGGTGCGCGCGGCGGCGGCGTAGCCGAGGCGGCCGGTGACGCGTTCCACCGAACGCAGCCCCTGACCCACGATCGCGATCTCGCGTGCCGGCACGTCGGCCGCGATCAGCGCCGACACCGCCTTCTGCGCACCCTCGTACGCGGTGAAGGAGGCCACGGTCTCACCGGCCTCCGCTGACCCCGACGAGAACGGAGCGCCGCCCATCATGCTCATCCGCCTATCCTGCCACGCGTGAGGGTTCTGTCAGCCTCCCCAAGGGCCCAGGTCTACGCTGGACGGGTGAGCACACAGCGGGTCTTCGTCGCGCGCCTGGCAGGCTGCGCCGTCTTCGACCCCTCCGGCGACCGACTCGGCAAGGTCCGCGACGTCGTGGTGATCTATCGCACGAACGACTCGCCGCGGGTGGTGGGTCTGGTCGTCGAGATCCCGGGCCGCAGACACGTGTTCGTCTCCATCGGGAGGGTCACCACGATCGAGACCGGTCAGGTCATCACGACCGGCCTCATCAACGTGCGTCGGTTCCAGCAACGCGGCGGCGAGGTGCGCGTCATCGCCGAGCTCGTGGGGCGCAAGGTGACGCTCGCCGACGGCAGCGGTCAGGCCGTCATCGAAGACGTCGCCATCGAACGCGACCGCCTCGGCGAGTGGGATGTGGGGCAGCTCTTCCTCCGCAAGCCCAAGACGAGTGCCTCCCCGTTCGCGAAGGGTCCGACGACGTTCGCGCACTGGAGCGACGTGCAGGAGCGGCAGCGCCCCGGCGAGTCGCAGTCGGCCGAGCATCTGGTCGCCAGCTACGCCGATCTGAAGCCCGCCGACCTCGCGAACACGCTGCTGGATCTTCCCGATGACCGGCTCATCGAAGTGGCGGAGGAGCTCACCGACGACCGGCTCGCCGACGCGCTCGAGGAGATGCCGGAGGACGACCAGGTGCACATCCTCGACGCGCTCGGCGACGAGCGTGCCGCGGACATCCTCGACCACATGGAGCCCGACGACGCCGCGGACCTGCTGGGTCAGCTGCCGGAGGATCGGCTGGAAGAGCTCCTCGACCTGATGGAGCCCGACGAGGCGGACGACGTCCGCGCCCTGCTGCAGTACGGCCCGGAGACCGCGGGCGGCCTCATGACACCGGAACCCATCGTGCTGTCGGCCGACTCGACGGTCGCCGAGGCGCTCGCCCTCATCCGTCGCCACGAGCTGCACCCGGCCCTCGCGGCCGCGGTGTTCATCACGCTGCCCCCGTACGAGACGCCCACCGGGCGCCTGCTCGGCGTGGTCCACTTCCAGCGGATGCTGCGCTACCCGCCGCACGAGCGCCTCGGCGCGATCATCGACGACACGCTCGAGGCGGTCACCGCATCCGCCCCCGCCAGCGAGGTCGCGCGGCTCCTGGCCAGCTACAACCTGGTGTCGCTGCCCGTTGTGGACAGCGCGCATCGGCTGCTCGGCGCCGTCAGCATCGACGACGTGCTCGACTACCTGCTGCCCGAGGACTGGCGCGCCGGCGACGACTCCGTCCGTGCGACCGGACCGAGGGGGCACTGATGGCGCGGATCTCGCGGCAGCCGGCGCTCGACGCCCCGCTGAACCGCGCTGGACGCATCGGGCGCGCCGCCCCGCAGCCCTCACGCGACCGATTCGGCCGCGCCACCGAGTGGATCGCCCGTGCCATGGGCACGCCGTGGTTCCTCATCGCGCTGACGGTCTTCTGCCTTGCGTGGATCGCGTGGAACACCATGGCGCCGCAGCATCTGCGCTTCGACGCCGCGGCCAACGGCTTCACCGCACTGACGCTCATGCTGTCGCTCCAGGCGTCGTACGCCGCACCCCTCATCCTGCTGGCGCAGAACCGGCAGGACGACCGCGAGCGCGTCCAGATCGCGCAGGACCGGCAGCGGGCCGAGAGGAACCTCGCCGACACCGAGTACCTGGCCCGCGAGATCGTCGCGCTGCGGCTGGCGATGACCGATCTGTCGGGTGAGGTCGTCACCCGCGAGGGCCTGCGCGATGAACTGCGGGCGCTCGTCGAGGATCTCGACGCGCGCGCCTCCGGCGAGAGCGCCGACGAGGCCGCGGAGCGCGAAGAGCGACGACGCAAGGTCGAACGGCGCGAGCGGGCGGAACGAGACGCGCGTGAGCGCTGAGTCGGATCTCACCGACCGCGTCCGCCGGGCCGTCGGCACCGTCTCCGACCCGGAGCTGCGCCGCCCCCTCGCCGAGCTCGGCATGATCTCCGGCGTCAGCGCCACCGGCGGCGCTGTGACGGTCGAGGTGCTCCTCACCGTCGTCGGCTGTCCCGCCGCCGACCGGATCGAGCGCGACGTGCGGGATGCAGCCGCAGCCGCCGGCGGCGTGGACAGCGTGGAGGTGACACTGGGGGTAATGACGCCGAGCGAGCGGGCCGCGCTCACCGAACGGCTCCGCGGCGGCCGGGCCCGCAGCATCCCGTTCACCCCCGAGTCGCTGACCCGCGTGATCGCGGTCACGAGCGGCAAGGGCGGTGTCGGCAAGTCGTCGACGACCGCAAACCTGGCGGTCGCCCTCGCCCAGCGGGGGCTCAAGGTCGGCCTCGTCGACGCGGACGTGCACGGCTTCTCCATCCCGGGGCTCATGGGACTCGTGGACGACGCGGGCCGAACGGTCCACCCGACGCGCATCGACGACCTCATCGTGCCGCCGATCGCCTACGGCGTGAAGGTCGTCTCCATCGGGATGTTCTTGCGGGAGGGCGACGAGCGCGCCGCCGTTGCCTGGCGGGGGCCCATGCTGCACCGCACGGTCCAGCAGTTCCTCACCGACGTGTACTTCGGCGATCTGGACGTGCTGCTGCTGGATATGCCGCCCGGCACCGGCGACATCGCGATCTCGGTGGGTCAGCTGCTGCCGCACGCCGAGGTGCTCGTCGTCACCACGCCGCAGGCCGCTGCGGCGGATGTCGCGGTGCGAAGCGGCCTGGTGGCCCGGCAGACCGGCCAGCGCGTCATCGGCGTCGTCGAGAACATGGCACCGCTCACCCTGCCCGACGGCACGGTGCTGGACCTCTTCGGTTCCGGCGGCGGCGCGGCGGTCGCCGCGGGCTTGTCGACGGAGGGCGAGACGGTGCCGCTGCTCGCTTCCATCCCGCTGTCCCCCGCGCTCCGGACCGCCGGGGATGCCGGGGCCCCGGTCGTCGCCGCATCCCCCGAGGACGCCGCTGCCCGGGCGATCGACGCCCTCGCCGCGGCCCTCGTCGCCGCAGGCCGCGGTCTGGCCGGCCGGCCGCTGGGCGTCCGCCCCGCCTGACCCGCGCCGAGCCCTTCCGCCCCGACGAAGTGCGCAGAATCGCGCGAAGTTCGCACCTTTTCGGGCAAATCCTGCGAGGTTCGCGCGATTCTGCGAGGTTCAGGACGACGGCAGGCTGGCGCGTCGCTCGGCGACGGCGCGCACGCCCCGCGCGACGAGTCCGGTGACCGCCAGCCAGAGTCCGAGTAGGGCGGTCACGAGCAGATGATCCATCGCGAGGAGCGACGGCGAGAAGATGCCGAGGACGATCGCGCGTACCGCTCCTGTGACGAGCACACCCAGGTAGAAGAGTCCGGAGGCCGCGAGCCACAGCGCGTTCGCGCGCCGCAGCACCCCTCGCGCGGACCCCGTCGCGCAGATCCCACAGACCACCGCGGTCACCGCCCCAGCCACGGCACCGAGGACGAGGACGGCGGCCATCAGATCCATCGGCCATCCGAGGACGGTCTGGCACAGCGCGGCGCGGTTCCGCCCGTGCTCCCACGACCGCTGGCAGGTGATCCGCAGGCCCACCCCGACGACCAGCACAACGAAGGCACTGGCCCCGCATCCGAAGAGGAGAGCGAACCAGCCCAGGTGACGCAGCGGTGCGTCAGCGCGCGCGGGCGTCGTCACGACTCAGGTGGCCTCGGTGTCGTACGGCGGGATCTCACCGGATGCGGCGTCGAACCGTTCCGGCGGCGGTGCCATCGCGCCTGCCACGGCGGCGGCGGTCCCGGCGGCGCGGACCGTCGCGGTGGGCGGGTCGTCGAGCAGCGCCTCGCGAATGATCCGGCGCGGGTCGTACTGCCGCGGGTCGAGCTTGCGCCAATCGACGTCCTCGAAGTCCTCGCCCATCTCGTCCTGCACCCGCGACTTCGCCCCGCGCAAGAACTCCCGGGCACGGGTGGTGAAACGGGCGAGCGTCTCGGCATACTTCGGCAGGCGCTCCGGCCCGATGAGGAAGGCGGCGATCACACCGATCACCAGCAGCTTCTCGATCGTGAGGCCGAAGAACATGCTCTCAGGTTACCCGCCGCGCCTGCCCGCTCCGTCCGCGCCCGCCCCGTAGGCTGGCGACGGAGGAACCACATGAGCGCGAGCGACGCGAATGCACGATTCGCCCTCGAGGCGACCATCGAACCCGAGGCGATCACCCGTGCCCGCACGCACGCCCTGGAGCTCGGCGCCGACCCCATCAGCGCACCCGTGGGCGCGCAATGCGCGGTCATCGCCGCGGCCGCCGGTGCGCTGAACATCGTCGAAATCGGGACGGGTGCCGGTGTCTCCGGCCTGTGGCTCCTGCACGGGTCACCACGCGCCGTGCTCACCACGATCGACAAGGAACCCGAACACCTCGCCGCGGCGCGGCAGGCGTTCACCGAGGCCCGCATCCCCGCCGCGCGGGCACGCTTCATCACGGGCCGCGCGTCCGACGTGCTGCCGCGGATGAATGAGGCGTCCTACGACATCGTGCTGGTGGATGCGGATGCGGACGGTGTCATCGAATACGTCGAGCACGGCCTGCGCCTGGTGCGCCCGGGCGGCACGGTTCTCGTGCCGCGGGTCCTGGCCGGGGGCGCCGTCTCCGACCCGGTCCGCCGCGACCCGGTGACCGCCGCGTACCGCTCGCTCATCCAGGAGACGCAGGCCTCCCCCGCCGTCATCGGTGCGCTGTCCATCGTCGGCGAGGGTCTGCTGCAGCTGACGACCATCGCCGACGCCCACTGACACGGCGCATCGCACAACGAGAACGGCCGGCCCCCGCGGGGACCGGCCGTTCTCATAAAGACGGGGAACTCAGACGTTCACGACGCCACCGAGGACGTCGTACAGCTCCTTGGCCTCGGCGTCGTTGACCGAGACGACCAGGCGACCGCCGCCCTCCAGCGGTACGCGAACGATGATGAGGCGCCCTTCCTTCACGGCCTCCATCGGGCCGTCCCCGGTTCTCGGCTTCATGGCTGCCATGTGTGGCTCCTTCTCGTCGATGATCTGGCAATAAGTTTATCGTGACTGCAACCTCCGCCGCGCCACAGCTTCACAACACGTCAAGGGATCTGCCAATAGGTGTTCGCGAGGGCGTACATGTTGTAGATCCACCACCACTGCGCGACCAGGCACAGGATGAGGATCCCGCCCCTCCACCATCCGGCGCGGGGCATCGCCACGGCGCCCCAGAGCGGTGAGACCGGCAACAACAGCCGGAAGATGCTCGACTGCGGAAAGAACACCGCCAGCAGGTACAGCAGATAGCTCGCCGACCACAGCCGGAGGGGCACGCCGAGGCGTCGCACGTGCGGCTCCCACAGCAGCACCGCGGCGATCGCCGCGACCACGAGCGCGAGGACGACGTATCCGGTGACGGCGCTCGCGCCCCAGGAGGTGAACCAGAACCCGGCGGCGGTGACGAACCCCTCGAACGGGACGAACCCGCCCGAGGCATCCGGGATCCAGTTGCGTCGCCAGGCGAGCTCCGTCGCGAGATACGCGCCCGGATCCCCCGTGACGACGCCGGCGATCACCTGCCACGCGAAGCCGACGACCGCTGCCAGGAGGCCGAGCGCCACGATGTGCACGATCTCGCGCGGCGGCAGCGGCTCCACCCGCCGCCGGAACCACCGCCAGATGCCGTACAGACCGAGGAAGAGCGCGACCGCGAGCACCCCGGGGCGGGTGGCGCCCATGAGCGGGATGAGGAGGTACAACCAGCCGTAGCGGCGACGCTCCAGCCGCCACAGCGCGAGCAGCAGGCACAGCAGGAACAGGGACTCGGCGTAGCCGACCTGGAACAGGGCGGCGAGGGGACCGGCGGTGAAGAACACCACCGCCCACGTGGATGCGGACACGTCCAGCCGCATCCGTAGCATCCGGTACAACACGAGCGCGGCCAGGTATCCGGCGACGAGGGAGACGATGACCGCACCGGCGGCCCAGCCTCCGGCGAGCACGCCGACTAGCTGCGACAGGTAGGGGTACAGCGGCAGGAACGCCCAGGCGTTCTCGGCCACGAGACCCGCATCCGTGAGCGGCACCTGGGTGGGATACCCGTTGACCGCGACGAACCAGTACCAGGTGGCGTCCCACCCGACGGCGAAGTCGCCCACGGTCGCCTCCGCACCGAACCGCGACGTCGTGGTCGACAGGGAGGCGGCGTAGGCGAGGAAGGCGGTCGTGACGACCCGCGCCGCCACGTACAGGATGCCGATGCGGAGCGCTGCAGGAAGTCGCTGCCAGCGCCCGCCGACGGCCGCTGCCGTCCGGGAGGCGACGGTCAGGCCGTCAGCCACCGGCGGAGGCCCCGCTCGACGTCCTCGATCTGGCTCACGGGTACCCGCTCCTCGTCGTGGTGCGCGAGGCTCGGGTCGCCCGGGCCGTAGTTCACAGCGGGGACGCCGAGTGCGGAGAACCGCGCCACATCCGTCCAGCCGTACTTGGGACGCGGCTCGGCACCAACCGCGGCGAGGAAGTCCTGCGCGAGCGGCGCGTCGAGGCCGGGCCGGGCACCCTCTGCGCTGTCGATGACCTCGACCTCGAACCCGGCCAGCACATCGCGGACATACTCCTCTGCCTGCGCGGCGGACTTGCTCGGCGCGAAGCGGTAATTGACCTCGACCTCACACAGGTCGGGGATGACGTTCCCGGCGATGCCGCCGGAGATGCGGACGGCGTTCAGGCCCTCCCGGTATTCCAGGCCCTCCACCGCGATCGTCCGCGGGCGGTGCTCGGCGAGGCGGGCGAGGATCGGGGCGGCGGCGTGGATGGCGTTCTCCCCCACCCAGGCACGGGCGCTGTGGGCGCGCACCCCGTGGGTGCGGGCGATGACGCGCAGGTTGCCGTTGCAGCCGCCCTCCACCTGGCCGTTGGACGGTTCACCGAGGATCGCGAAGTCGCCCGCGAACAGGTCGGGACGGATGCGGGCGAGTCGCGTCAGTCCGTTCAGGTCGGCGTCGACCTCCTCGTGGTCGTACCACATCCAGGTGAGGTCCACCGTGGGGTCGGTGAGCTCGGCGGCGAGCTTCAGCTGCACCGCGACGCCCGCCTTCATGTCGACCGTGCCGCGCCCCCACAGGGAGGGCTCCCCGTCGATCTCGATGTCGCGGGTGGGGAGGTTCCGGTTGATCGGAACGGTGTCGATGTGTCCCGCGATCACGACGCGCTTGTCGCGACCGAGGTGCGTGCGGGCCACGATCGTGTCGCCGTCCCGGTACACCTCCAGGTGCGGCAGGTCGGAGATCGCGGCCATGATGGCGTCCGCCAGCGGGGTCTCCTCCCCCGACACTGACGGGATGTCGCAGAGGACCCGGGTGAGGTCGACGGAGGAGACGGACAGATCGAGCCGGGGCATTCCCCGAGTCTAGCGAGCGGCTCGGAGTCGATAGCCTGGGGGGATGAGTGAACGGTGGATCTGGGGCACGGGGCTTGCGACGAGCACGACGGACGGGACGGTGCTGGACGCCTGGTTCCCCGCCGTGACGGAGGGCCTCCCGCCCGAGGACGTCACCCCGGATGCGGCGCTGCGGGCGGCCGCGGGACCGGATGAGCGCCGCGCGGTCACCCTGACCCCGGTCACGGTCTCGATCGACCTGGATGCGGCTCCCGCATCCACCGCGGACGTGTACCTGCGCCTGCACGCCCTCTCCCACCTCGTCGTGCGCCCGAACGAGCTGAACCTCGACGGGATCTTCGCGTACTTGCCCACGGTGGCCTGGACGACGGCCGGCCCCGTCCACCCGGGCGACCTGCCGCGCCTGCGCACCGGGCTCCAGCGGGCGGGCCTGCAGGTGCAGAGTCTCGACAAGTTCCCGCGACTGACCGACTATCTCGCCCCCGCGGGCGTCCGCATCGCCGACGCGAGCCGGGTGCGCCTCGGTGCGCACCTCGCCCCGGGCACCACCGTGATGCACGAGGGCTTCGTGAACTACAACGCCGGCACGCTCGGCACCTCCATGGTCGAGGGCCGCATCTCGCAGGGCGTGGTGGTCGGCGACGGTAGCGACATCGGCGGCGGCGCCTCGATCATGGGCACCCTCTCCGGCGGCGGCACCCACCGCGTGTCGGTCGGGCGACGGAGCCTCCTCGGCGCGAACGCCGGCATCGGCATCTCGCTCGGCGACGACTGCGTGGTGGAGGCGGGGCTGTACCTGACGGCCGGCAGCAAGATCGTGCTCGCCGACGAGCCCGCGGGGGCCGACGGCGCCCGGCCGATCGTGAAGGGCGCCGAGCTCTCCGGCCGCGACGGCATTCTGTTCCGCCGCAACTCCCTCACCGGGGCGATCGAGGCTGTCCGCCGCGCGGGCGTCGGCGTCACGCTGAACGAGACGCTGCACGCCTGAGCCCCTGCGGGGCTACGCTCGCGTGCATGACGGCTCGACTGACCAAGAAGGCCTACGCCCGTGAGCTGAAGCGCCTGCAGGCGCAGCTCGTCGACATGCAGGCGTGGGTGCAGGCCACCGGCGCGCGGGTCGTCGTGATCTTCGAGGGCAGGGATGCGGCCGGCAAGGGTTCCACGATCACCCGGATCACGCAGTACCTGAATCCCCGCGTCGCGCGAGTGGTCGCGCTGCCGACGCCGAGCGAGCGGGAGCGCAGCCAGTGGTACTTCCAGCGTTACGTCGCGCATCTCCCCGCCGTGGGTGAGATCGTGCTGATGGACCGTTCGTGGTACAACCGCGCGGGCGTGGAGCGGGTCATGGGCTACTGCACCGAGGAACAGTACGAGCGGTTCCTCCGGCAGGCTCCGGTCTTCGAGCGGATGCTCGTGGAGGACGGCATCCTGCTGCTGAAGTACTGGTTCAGCGTCTCGGATGTGGAGCAGGAGCGGCGTTTCCACGACCGGGCGAACGATCCGATGCGCCGGTGGAAACTCAGCCCCAACGACGTCGAGGCCATCACCCGGTGGGAGGACTACTCCCGTGCGAAGGACGAGATGTTCCGCCGAACCGACACTCCGCTCGCACCCTGGTGGGAGGTCGACAACGATGACAAGCGGCGGGGACGGATCAACATGATCCACGACCTCCTGGAGCGAATCCCGTGGCATCCGGTTGATCGCCCGGACATCGTGATCCCGCCGCGGCCGGCACCGACCGCCTACGTGCGACCGCCCGAAGACGACCGCGACCTCGTGCCCGACTACGCCGCCACGCTGGCGGCGAAGACCGACGACACCGCGCCGAGGTAGCCGCGGCGCGGTGTGCCCGCGGCCGCGCTTTAGACCGCGCCGGGGTAGTCGCGCTGCGGCGCGCCCACGTACAGCTGCTGCGGGCGGCCGATCTTGGCCTGCGGGTCGGTGACCGACTCACGCCACTGGGCGAGCCAGCCGGGCAGGCGCCCGATCGCGAACAGCGGGGTGAACATGCGCGTGGGGAAGCCCATCGCCTTGTAGATGACGCCGGTGTAGAAGTCGACGTTCGGGTACAGGCGGCGGTCGACGAAGTAGTCGTCCTCGAGGGCGATCTCCTCGAGCTGCTTGGCGAGGTCCAGCAGCGGGTCGCTCACGCCGAGTTCGCGCAGCACCTCGTCGGCGGACTCCTTGACCAGCTTCGCGCGGGGGTCGTAGTTCTTGTAGACGCGGTGGCCGAAGCCCATGAGCTTGACCCCGTCCTCTTTGTTCTTGACCCGCTCGACGAAGCGCTTGACGCTCTCGCCGGAGTCGCGGATGCCCGCGAGCATCGTCAGCACGGCCTCGTTGGCACCGCCGTGGAGCGGACCGTAGAGCGCGTTGATGCCGGCGGAGATGGAGGAGAACTGGTTCGCGCCGGTGGAGCCCACCAGGCGCACCGTCGAGGTGGAGGCATTCTGCTCGTGGTCCTCGTGCAGGATGAGCAGTCGCTCGAGGGCCCGCGACATCACCGGGTTGACGAGGTACTCCTCGCTCAGCACACCGAAGTTCAGCTTGATGAAGTTGTCGACGAAGCTCAGCGAGTTGTCCGGGTAGAGGAACGCCTGACCGACGCTCTTCTTGTGCGCGTAGGCGGCGATGACCGGCAGCTTCGCGAGCAGGCGCACCGTGTTCAGCTCGACGTGCTCGGGGTTGTGCGGGTCCGACTCGTCCTCGTAGTAGGTGGACAGCGCCGCGGTGGCGGCCGACAGCACCGACATCGGGTGCGCGGTGTGCGGCAATGCCGAGAAGAAGTGCTTCAGGTCCTCGTGCAGCAGCGTGTGGCGACGGATGCGGTTGTCGAAGTCCTCGAGCTCGGCGGCGGAGGGCAGCTCACCGTAGATGAGCAGCCAGGCCACCTCGAGGTAGGTGGAGTTCTTCGCCAGCTGCTCGATCGGGTACCCGCGGTACCGCAGGATGCCGGCATCCCCGTCGATGAAAGTGATCGCCGACTTCGTCGCAGCGGTGTTCACGAATCCGTAGTCGAGGGCGGTGTGACCCGTCTGACGCGTCAGCGTGGCGACATCGATGCTCGGGGCGCCGTCCGTGCCGTGCAGAACGGGGAACTCGGCGGTTCGGCCTCCCACGGTGAGGGTTGCTGTCTCCTGCTGCGCGCCCGTTTCGCTCACGGCGCCTCCTTGCGTATCGATGTGTCGTCGAGGTGTGCGATCGCCGATGGGCGATACGGCACGACCCGCTCCACGTCGGCTAGACCGTGCGTGTACAGCCTATCCTTCACAAACGGCCACTCAGATCACGGGCAAGAGATACGACGATTCGCTGTCGATACCCTACGATTCGCCCCGCAGTCGAGCCGCGGCGGCACGGATGCGGTCGTCCGACGCGGTGAGTGAGAACCGCACGTGCTGGGGGTGGAAGGTGCCGTAAAAGTGGCCGGGCCCGGCCAGGATGCCGCGGTCGGCGAGCCAGCCGAGACTCTCCCAGGCGTCCTCGTCGCGCGTCGCCCAGAGGTAGAGCCCGGCCTCGCTGCCATCGATCCGGAAGCCGGCGGCTTCGACGGCGGGGAGGAGGACGTCCCGGCGGGCACGGTAGCTCTCGCGCTGTGCGGCAACGTGCGCGTCATCGCCGAGCGCGACCGCCATGGCGGCCTGCACCGGGGCCGGAACCATGAGGCCCAGGTGCTTCCGGGCGGTGAGGAGCCGTGCCACGAGTGCGGCGTCCCCGGCGAGGAACGCGGCGCGGTATCCGGCGAGGTTCGACTGCTTGCTCAGCGAGTACACCGACAGCACCCCGGTGACGTCTCCCCCGGTGACCCGCTCATCGAGGACCGACGGGATGGGGTCGGTGTCCCAGGGGGCATCCCAGCCGAGCTCGGCGTAGCATTCGTCGCCGGCGAGGACGGCGCCGAGCTCCGCCGCCCGGAGCCGGGCACGACGCAGGGCCGCCGCATCCTGTACCCGGCCGTCGGGGTTGCCGGGTGAATTGATCCACGCCAGGCGGGTGCCCTCGGGCCAGTCCTCCGGGTCGTCGGCGGCGACCGGGGTCGCCCCGACCAGACGGGCGCTGACCTCGTAGGTGGGGTAGGCGGCCCGCGGGTGCACGACGACGTCGCCGGGACCGAGACCCAGCAGCAGCGGGAGCAGCGCGACGAGCTCCTTCGAGCCGATGGTCGGCAGCACCTGATCGGGCGTCAGCCCGGTCACCCCGCGGCGGCGGGCGTACCAGTCGACGATCGCTTCGCGCAGCGGCACCGTGCCGACCGTCTGCGGGTAGGCGTGCGCATCGGTCGCGCCGCGGAGGGCGTCCGCAATGATCTGCGGGGTGGGGTCGACCGGCGAGCCGATCGAGAGGTCCACGATGCCGTCGGGGTGGGCGCGGGCGGTCGCGGCGAAGGGGGCGACGGCGTCCCAGGGGTAGTCGGCGAGGTCGTCGACGCTCATCTCACTCGCCCTGAGGCGGGAGCACGGAGATCACCGGGTGGTCCTTGTGGATCACGCCGACCTTCGCGGCACCGCCGGGCGAGCCGATGTCGTCGAAGAATTCGACGTTGGCCTTGTAGTAGTCCCGCCACTCGTCGGGCAGGTCGTCCTCGTAGTAGATCGCCTCGACGGGGCACACGGGCTCGCAGGCGCCGCAGTCGACGCATTCGTCGGGGTGGATGTACAACGACCGTTCGCCCTCATAGATGCAGTCGACGGGGCACTCGTCGATGCAGGCACGATCCTTGACATCGACGCACGGAAGAGCGATCACATACGTCACGCGTCAAGTCTAACGGGGTGCGGAGGCGGCACTGCCCAGGCGGCGCAGGTCGGGCCACGCGACCACGACCGCGGTGACGAGTGGCACCGCCGCCATCCAGATCACCGCCGCGACCTCGTGCGCCTGAGTGAACAGGATGGAGCCCCCGGGCGATGTCTGCGACAGCACGTAGGTGGCGGCGATCATGCCGAGTCCCCCGGCCAGCCCCGCCCACCGGTCGCCGGTGAGGAGCCGCATGGCGATGATGAGCGCTGCGGAGCCGATGACGGCCAGGACGAGGCCCACAGGCAGCCCGAGCCAGACGGAGGCGTGTGCGATGGCGCCCGCTGCACCGTAGACGAGCCCCACGAGCAAGGCGACAATCCACGCGCCGATCCGGTTTCCCATGCGTCCAGTCTAGAAGCGGGTCTACACGGCCCAGCCGAGGAGGCGCAGGAGTGCCGCCACCACGGCCGCGGCGACGACGACGACGAGGAACGGGGCCCGCAGCGCGAGCAGGCCACCGGCGACGAGCACGGCCGGGATGCGGGCATCGACCACGATCGCCTGGCCGTCGCCGAGGGTCTGCACCGCGACCAGCGCAGCGAGCAGCGCCACCGTCAGCAGGTCGGCGATTCGCGCCGGGCGGGGCGCCTCCAGCACCGACGGCGGGATGAGGTAGCCCACCGCCTTCAGGGCGACGCACGCGATCGCAGCCACCAGGACCGCCGTCCACAGGGTCACGGCAGGCCCTCTCGTTCCGGGATGTCGTCGGGTTCGGATGCGGCGCCGCGACCGCCCAGCCAGTTGAACCAGCCGACGATCACCGCCACGACCGCCGCGAGCAGCACCGGCAGGCCCGGCATGAGGCCAGGGGTGAGGGCGGCCGCGACGACCGCGGCCGCCGCGCCCACGGCGACGGCCTGCCGGCCACGTAGGCGCGGCCACAGCAGCGCGAGGAATGCCGCGGCGGCCGCCGCATCCAGTCCGTATGTCTTCGGGTCGCCCAGCACGTCGCCGAGAACGGCCCCGGCAAGGGTCGACAGGTTCCAGCCGATGTAGATCCCCACACCGGTGACCCAGAAGCCGATGGTGCGTGCCCGTGGCTCCCGCTGGGCGAGCGAGACCGCCGTCGACTCGTCGATCGTGAACTGCGCGGCGCCTGCGCGCCGCCAGAAACCGCGGCCGATGACCGGCGACATCCGCATGCCGTAAGCGATGTTCCGCGCCCCGAGGAGCGCGGCAGACGCGATCGCTGCGGGGGCCGCCGCCAGCCCGCCGGCGCCGATGACGCCGACGAAGGCGAACTGCGATCCGCCGGTGAACATGACGAGGCTGAGCACGCAGGTCTGCCAGACGTCCAGTCCGGAGGCGACCGCGAGCGCGCCGAACGAGACCCCGTAGGCACTGGTCGCCAGCGCGACCGCGAGTCCCTGCCGCGCGGCGGCGGAGCCGGCGGAGCGCGGCGGAACGGAACTCACACGTCCGATTCTGCCGGATGAAAAGCGAAGCGCCCGCCGACCGCGTGCGGATGCACGGGGGCCGGCGGGCGCTTCGAGGGATCGCGGGTCAGGCGTTGGCGTCCTGGCGCTTCAGGCGCGAGGCGCTCCGGCCACGGGCAGTGGCGTCGAGCTCCACCTTGCGGATGCGGGCCACCTCGGGGGTGACAGCGACGCATTCGTCGTCGCGGGCGAACTCGAGGCTCTCCTCCAGCGTGAGCAGGCGCGGCGGGGTCATCGACTCGAAGGTGTCGGAGCTCGCGGCACGCATGTTCGTGAGCTTCTTCTCCTTCGTGATGTTCACGTCCATGTCGTCGGCGCGGGAGTTCTCGCCGATGACCATGCCCTCGTAGACCTCCTGCGTGGGCTGCACGAAGAACGACATGCGCTCCTGCAGGGCGATCATCGCGAACGGG
>NZ_JAPLAI010000007.1 GCF_026393345.1 Microbacterium sp. | reverse complement strand
GGAGGAGGTCCCCTCCCCCACCACGTCGTACAGCGAGATCGCGGGGATGTCGATGATCGCGACGGGGTCGCCGTCGGCGAGGAGCACATCCTCGAAGTCCCCCTCGCTCACCGGCGCGGTGCCGTCGGCGAGTTCACTGCGGAATCGGTCGGCGAGCTGCTGCTGCGTGGCGTGGTAGGTGATGTTCCCGATGAGCAGCACGGTCACCAGGAACATGGCCACAAGCGCCGCCACCATGATGAGGACGCCCCGGACGAGCGCCTGCTGCAGCGTGAGCGGGGGTGCCGGTTCGCGCGGCGGGCGGCGGGGCACCCTGGGCGGCCTGCCGCCGCGGGGTGGGCGCGGCGACGTGCCGGGCGGGGTGTCAGGCGGGGCGTCAGGCAGGGTGTCGACGGGCGCCGCGGGCGCCGTCGCGGGCGCGGCGCTCATGCGGCCGCGCCCGCGACGGCACCGGCGGCGGCGCGAGCGGCCGGAGCGGCCGCCCCCGCGGTCACGCGCAACAGGACCACGGCGAGCCCCACGAGCACGACGCCGATGGCGCCGAGCCACGGGAAGACATAGACCACGGCGGCCCGGCTCACCGCGGCGGTCGGCTGTCCCTCGATCTCATCCGGCGGGTTGAGGGTGACCCTGCCCGCGACGAAGGGCCACTGGCCGGTGCCGGAGAGTGTCGCACCCACGACCCGGGATTCACCCGGCTTGAGCCCGGCGATCTCGACCCGGGCGTCGTCGATGAGCGCCCCGGTGAGGGTCGCGATGCTGAAGTCGGCCGTCGCGTCGATGGTGTCGGTCGACAGGTTCCGTAGCGTGAACCAGAGGTCGGCCTTCCCCTCGAGCGGGTTCGGCGTGGGGCGCGAGGTCCCGGTGATGTCGCTGAGGTACAGGCCGCCCGCGATGAGGAGGTCGCCCTCCGCCGGCGTCGGCTCTTCCGCCGGCGCGGTGACCACCGCATCCACGCCGCCTCCCGTGCCGGAGCCCCGGCCGGATGACCCCGCGGCGGTGCCTGTGGCGGGCGTCACCGCCGATCCGATCACCGGAACGGTGAGACCGATGCCGCCGGATGCGCCGTCGTCGTCGGCGGCATGCGCGGGCACGGCAAGGAGGGACACCGCGACGAGCGCGGCGCCGGCGGCGAGCGCGACCCGGGCGGTGGCACGCAGGCGGGCGTGGGCGCTCATCGACCCCCCGATCCGATGCTCTCGCGCTGCGCGGCGGTCCGCTCGGCCTCGGCCCGGGTGAAGGCAACCCACTCCGCGGTCCGCCGGTCGTCGCGCCGTCGCCGCCACCGCAGGAACAGTGCGCCGAGCGCCGCCAGCAGCAGCACCCCCACCAGGACCCACGGCACAGCCCACACGCCCGCCTCGCGGTTGACCTGCGGCGCGACCGGCGCCTCGCTCACCGCCCCGGTCTGATCGCCCCGGGAGTAGAGCGAGGCTGACACGGTGACGTACACGTACTGCCCGACCGGGCCGAGCTCGTAGGTGACGGTGCGGGAGGCGCCGGGAAGCAGCTCGTCGAGGTTCTCGAGCCGCCGCTCGGTGAGATCCGAGCCGAAGAAGCTCTTCGCGTACAGCACCAGGGTGGGAGCCAGCGCGATGTTCCCCTGGTTGCTGACGGTGAGGGTGACCCGGGCGGTGCCGTCGAGCGGACTCAGGCTCGGGGCGTAGGTCGCCGTCATCCCGGTGATGTTCAGCAGCGACTGCAGGTCGCCCGGGACGCGTGCGTACAGGCGGGTCCCCACGCGCCTGTCGACGAGGATCTGGTCGGACGGGGTCTGTGCGGACACGATCAGTCCGCCCGCGTGGTCTCCCGGGCCGGCATCGGCCGGCGGGGTCAGCCGGAAGCGGATGGCACGGGACTGGCCCGGGTCGAGGTCGAGGCTCATGCGGGTGGAGCCGTCCTCGAACACGACCCAGGATCCGGCGTCGGTCGCGGCAGCGTTCGCGTCCAGCAGGGCGAAATCGCCTGCCTCGGTGTTGAACGCGTCGGTGGCATACACCGTGACGGTCTGCGGGGTGGTGCCGGTGTTCTCGACCAGGTAGCAGTCGTCGATCTGCTGACCGGGAGCGGCTTCGTACGTGAAGCGAGAGCGACCGTCGGCGGCACCGTCCGACCCGCAGGGGCTGCCCGAGATGGCATCGGTGTCCGCGGCGTGGGCGGATGCGGGGGCGACGAGCGTCAGCATCCCCGTGGCGAGGACGCTCGCGGACAGGGCGATCAGCGCACGCCGAGCGAGGGTACCCGTTCGGGTTCGGGTGTCGGACACGGACCAATTACTCCCTATGAGGCTTGCGGCCGCACGTCCGACGCGTGAACGCGAGGCGAACAGTGCAGAACCGGTGATGCCGCCCCCGGGCTCGGCCCGGGGGCGGCGGGAGGGGCGGGGACGACTCGCCCCCGCCCCCGGGATCACTTCGAGACGACGGTGACCGTCATCGTCGAGGTGTAGGTGCCCGCCGGGGTGCCGAGCGGCGCCGTCAGCGTGAGCGCCGCGGACAGGTCGGTGGTGCCCGTGCCCTGTCCGGCCGCAGCCTCGGCGAACGCCGCCGCCGTGGGGTTGCCCAGCAGCGACGCGACCTTGGTGACCCCGGTGGCCGTGGTGCTGGCGTCGATGACCGGGGCAATCGACAGCGCGGACGGCACGATCGTGTTCGCACCGCTCGCGAAGGCGGCAACCGAGGTGTTCACCGTCCACCCGGGCTTGGTGACGTAGCGCTGGTCGCTGACCTGGAAGGTCGGCAACGTACCCGTCGACACCGACTGACCCGAGGCGTTCAGCGCTGTGGCCCCGAGGGTCGCGGTGGCGCCGGCCGGGACGCTGAGCGAGAGCGCACCGTTGACCGGGGCGGCGACCGGAGCCGCGAGGCCGATCTGGCCCGTGGTGTTCGCCGGCGGCGTGGCCGTGATCGGGGTCGGGTAGTCGTAGGTCCAATCCGCGGTGCCCGCGGTGATGTGCACGTACGTGTACGCGCCCAGACCGACGAACGTGACGCCGTTGTTCTTCGTGTAGGCGACGCCGAGGCTGTAGTCGCCGCCCGCAGCCTTCACCGCGCCGAAGCTGGCCGAGGGGAACTGGTTGAGGG
This sequence comes from Microbacterium sp., assembly GCF_026393345.1. Lineage (GTDB taxonomy): Bacteria > Actinomycetota > Actinomycetes > Actinomycetales > Microbacteriaceae > Microbacterium. Next base: position 43,734 of record NZ_JAPLAI010000007.1, on the reverse strand, counting down.
CCGCGGGCGTCTGGAAGACCCGCTGCGTTCCCGGCTCGAAGCCGACGTCGACCCGGGACGCCCAGTCCGCGATGGAGGACTCCTTGCCCTTGGGGGCGATGAAGATGTACGCGGTGGTGGCATCCGACGGGGCGTCGGCGAACCGCTGGTCGGGGTCCGTCGGGGACGGCGCTCCGACGAGTCCGGTGGTGTAGTGCAGCGTCGTGCCCGAGGGCACGACCACTCCGGTGTCCAACGAGTACAGGTAGTAGGGCTCAGGGGTGCCGTTGGGGGTCCAGTCGCCGACGGCGGCGGATGCGGCGGTCGCGCCGAAGCCGGCGAGACCGAGGCCGAGGGAGACGGCCAGGCCTGCGGCCGCGACCTTGCGGATCGAGATTTTCATGATGTCTGTTCCTGTTCCGGGAAGGGGCTCAGAGGGTGACGTACGCGAAGATGGGCGTCGTCTGCGACGGCGCGAGGAAACCGAACTTCTCCTTGACGCGTCGGGGGCTGCCCGACAGGCCGGCGGTGAAGTTGGTGAGGCTGGTCGCACTGGCGGGGTCGACGAGCGCGGCGAGGCCGGCGTCGAACTTTCCGTCGCCGGGCGTGATGCGTGCCCGCTCCACGACCAGGTAGGTGTCACGACCGAAGGTGGTGTTGGCGTAGTACGCCGCGTTCGGCACGGTCGCGGTGCCGGTACCGGTGACGGGCGACACACCGGCGACCGGGCTGCCGAGCACGACGGGCGACCCAGCTGGCGACCGAGAAGGGGATGATCTCCCCCGCGGCGAGGACGGTGGCGTCGTTCTCCGCCGTGGTGTTTCCGGTGTCGATGCCTGCCTTCAGCGACGGGTTGCCGATCGCGGTCAGGAAGAAGGACCGCGTCCCGGATCCGCTCTGCGGCAGACGCGGGTTCACCGCGACACCGTCGATCGAGGTGAGCGTGCCTTCGTAGATCTGCTTGAGCTGGGCTGCGGTGAGGTTCGCCCACGCCGCGGTGCCGCCCTTGTAGATGTACGAGAGCGCGTCGCGACCGAACGGCACGTAGGCGAGCTTGCCGTCGGAGTTCTGATTGGTGCCGGGGCCGCTGGAGGAGCGGGCGACGTCGACCTGACCGGTGATGGTCTTCCCACCCCACGCCGCGCCGGTGATAGAGGCGCGGAGGGCTGTGACGCCATTGCCGGAGCCAGAGGGGCGGAGGAAGGTCGGGCCGCCCGGCTTGGTCTGGATCTGACTTCCCGTGCCGGTGCCCGGGAACGCATCGAACGAGCCGATCGTGTCCCCGCCGCTGGAGGTGACCCGGACGCGCGTGCCGGTGATATTGGTGCCGTTGGCGAGCGCGTTGGCCGCGTCCTGGAGGGTGTCGGAGCCGACCAGCACGTAGCTGTTGGAGACGACCTCGGCGCTGGCCGAGCTCGCGACGATGCCGCCGGCCACGACGACGCCGAGCGCCGCGGTGACCGCGGCGAACCGCTTGAACTTCATGATGTGTGCTCTCTCTTATCGGGTTTCGGAAGGTGCGGAGGACAAGTCAGAGGCGGCAGCGCAGGCGCCCGACGAACGGGACGCCCCCCGCGGCGAGGACGCCGGCGAGGATGCTCAGCGGCAGCGCCTGCGTGAGCGCCCCGGTGTCCGGGTCGTCCGGAGTCGCCCCGGCGGACAGTGCGGCGGCCGTGGTCTCGGTCGCGGCAGGGTCGGCGGGGACCGTGACGGCCGGCGCGACGACCGGCACGGTGGTGGTCGCGGCGGCGGGCGCGGCGCTCGGTGCGACGGCGGCCTGCGGAGCGGGAGCGGTGGCGAGAAGGTCCGCGACGGCGAGCGCCTGCGTCCGCCATCCGGCGGGGATCGGGGCGTAGCCCGCCGGCAGCTGGCCCTGCAGCACGCCGGGCTTCTGCCCGTCCGTTGCGGCGTAGCGGATGAACCGGGCGTAGCTGGCGTTGACATCGAGGCTGTTGAGGGCAGCATTCGTCGCGGCATACACCGGAACGGTCAGCGGGTAGGCGGAGCGCGAGGCGGCCGCCGCATCCGATGTCGCGTCGTACGCGAACACCTGCGGCTGCACACCCGATGCGGTCATCACCGCGGCGGCAGCGAGCAGGTTGTCGGTGTCGGGCTCGACGTAGGTGCCCGCCGGGGTCAGCAGCGACGCGGTGACCGTCTCGTACCGCTCCGAGGACGAGGTGTCCGTCAGGGCGAGGACCTTCCGGTCGCCGACCAGGTCGCGTGCCTTCCGCTGCCACTTCGCGGGGATGGAGATCGGATCCCACTCGCCCACGTTCAGCCCGTCGCCGCGCAGCGCGTAGTAGGCGCCCGACGCCAGGTCGTTCGTGAACGGACGCCACGTGACCGCGTTCAGCACCTGCTCGCTGCCTTTGTACGCCTCGGCGGGATCCACCTTGGGGAAGTCGTCGCGCGGCAGTTCGAGCGCCGCTCCTGACGAGTTCAGGTCGGCGTCGGTGGTGGCCCAGGGGTTGACGTGCATCCCCCACGGATCGGCCTCGCCGTCGAGGAAGGCACGGGCGTCGTCGTCGGCGAGGATGTAGTCCCACACGGCGCGGGCGTAGCCCAGGCGCCCCTGCGGGAGCAGGATGTCGGCGACGGCCGGGCTGACGATGGCCTGCTGCGCCCAGTCCGGGTTCAGGGCGAGGAACTCCTGGTCGAACAGAAGGTTGCGCGGGTTCCCCCGCAGATGTCCGATGTCGGCGTTCGTCGGCAGCGCGTCGGTGTACGACGACGTCAGCAGCTTCGCCAGCAACCGTGGGGTGAGCTTCATGGCGGTGAACGGCTCCCGAGCGCGCGCCTGCACCTCATCGGGGGCGGACGCGGACGGGTACCGGTCCACGGCGAAGGTGACCGCGATCCCGGTCAGTGCCACGGGGGCGTAACTCAACCCATCCACGGCGCCGTCGGACGTGTCCAGCGCTTGCGTGGTGAGGGTGAGCGGCGCATCGGGAACCGCATTGGAGGTGGCGGCTGCATCCATATCGGTCGTGGTGATGAGGGTGTACGCGTCGCCGTCGGCGGCGCTGCACAGGTTCGGCTGCCAGGACGAGACTGCATCGGAGATGAGCTCACTGCCCGCCAGCTGCTGCTCGCCGGCGCCGATCGCACAGTGGGTGCCGACCGGCTGGAAGTCGAGCCGGACGGCGACGCGGTGCTTCCACTGCTCCCAGAACAGCGGGGATGCGGTGTTGGTGCCGGCCCCTCGAGGGACGATGACCAGCCAGCACGGGCGACCGGTCACCGTGCCGTCGGCGGCGGCCTGCGCGGCGCCGCATCCGAGTCCGGGCGACTGCAGCGCGGTCTGCACCTCGAACGTCACCGATCCGCTGCCGTTCGACGCGGAGCCCGCCCACGGCACCTCGTTGGTCGTGTACTTCGTGAAGAACTCGTTCTCGTTGAGGTTGACGCCGGGGATCTTTGCGCCCTTCTCGTCGACCTTCTTGATGACCGTCGACTCACCCGTGACGGGGTCGGGGACCGATCGGAACGGGATGCCGGTGTAGGAGCCCTCGAGACCGCTGGTGCTGATGTACGAGTACCGCGCGTCCTCGGGCGCGATCGCCGCGGCCTGCAGCTCGTCGTCGCGCTTCGCACCGGGCGTGCCGAAGCCGCCGAACTGGCACGTCGTGCGGGAGGGCAACGCCTCGGCGTCATCGTTGATGACATCTCCCCAGCACTGCATGATCTGCAGGAAGTTCTCGCCACCGGTTTGCGAGTTGGGGAGGGTGGAGGGTTCTCCCCCGGTCCAGGAGACCGTGATCGCCTGCGCGACGAGGTTCGTGGTCTGAGAGACCGTGACCGCGAGGTCGGGCATCGGCGAGGTCGCCGCGTAGATGTCCTGGTCCTTCGCCGTGACGGTGACCGCGGATGCGGCGCCATCGGCGGCCTCCGCGGCGGTGCCGCCGATCACGGAGAGCGACAACACGGCGGCGAACACCGCCATCCCTGCCGTCGTCGCGCGCAGCACTGCGCGAACGCGTGCGGATCGAACCACCTGACACCCCAGTTCCGGCCACCCCAGCGGCCACTCATACGGTAGGAATCCCGAACGAACCCGCCATGTCCGCACCGGCAACGGGCGGAGCGTCCGGGCGTCCGTTCACAGATCGCCCGGTGAACGCCGGGTGACGCTGCCGTCAGCGGCCCGGGCGTCTGCCCCGCACGAGCAGCAGCAGCGGCGGGACGAGGATCGCGGCGAGGAGCAGGAGCGCGGCGACGAGCATGCCGGTCTTGGGCGCGTTCCACGAGTCCGCCGCCAGCGTGAACGGCGCGGAGACGGCCGCCCCGCCGGACGCCGACGACCCCGAGATGAGGTTGCCGTTGGCGTCGTAGACGGCGTCGCCGCCGGCCGCGGCGGCGGTGTCGGTGCCGGTGCCAGCCGCCGCGGTCGTCGTTCCCCCGGATCCGGTCTCGGCCGCAGGGGTCCCGCTGGCCGCGGCGCCGGCGTTGCTGCAGGATGCGGCGTTGTAGTCGCCGACGGCGGAACCCGGGATGCGTTTGATCTGCGCGAATGCGGCGGCGACGAGGTTGTTGGGCAAGGGCGAGTATCCGAGTGCGCCGGCCTGCTTCTGGCCCTCGCAGACGATGTACTTCACGAACTCGCCGAGCGTGTATCCCTTGCTCTCATTGAACACTCCCCCGGTCTGGGTGGGCACGATCATGTACGAGTAGCTGGACATCGGGTACGCCGACGGGTCGGGGTTGTTGTACACGTCGGTGAGGATCTGGGTGAGGTAGTCGGGCGAGCTCTGGTCCTCGTTGATCTTCGCCAACCGGAGCGCGATCTCCACGTTCGCGGCGGTCGGCTCCACGTAGTTGCCGGCCGCGTTCTTGACCTTCACCACCGGGAAACCCGATTTCATCGCGTAGGAGTACTCCACGTAGGTGATGGAGCCTTCGCCGTAGTTCTGGCTCACGTACCCGGACACCCCCAGCGAACCGCTCTGCGCCTTGTAGGTCGCCAGCTTCGAGGTGGGGAACTGCGAGGTCATGGGCGTGGTCCAGATGGACGGGTACTGCGTCGCCATCCACTTCGTGAACTGCGCGGTGGAACCGGAGCCGTCCGAACGCACCACCGGCATGATCTCCTTGTCGGGCAGCGCGAGCCCGGGGTTGTCCGCGGCGATGGCGGCGTCGTTCCACCGCGTGATCTGACCGGCGAAGATGCGGGTGACCACCTCGCCGGACATCTGGAGGGTGTCGACCTTCTTCCCGCCGATCTTGAGGTTGTACATCAGCGAGGTGCCGCCCGCGACGACGGGCAGGTAGGCGTAGCTTCGCGGCGAGACCTCCGGCGCCGAACCGTCCTCCGGGTGTGCCTGGAACGGGATCTCGCTGACCGCGAAGTCCACCGACCCCTTGATGAAGTCGGAGCGGCCGGCGGAGGACCCGGTGCCGGAGAAGTTCACGGTCATGCCGTAGTTGCTGGCGACGTTCCGGCGCCATTGGTCGAGGGCGTTCTGCGACCAGGTCGAGCCCGATCCGGAGATGGCGACGTAGGAGGCGGCCTGCGCGGGGACGGCGGCGCCGAGTCCGAGCACCCCGACGAGCAGCGCGACGAGGGCGCCGCGCACGGCGCGGCGGCGGGGACGAAGGGTCACGGGGTCTCCTGCGAGCGGGTGGGGGCGGTCGGTGCGGTGTCCTCGGTCGTGGCAGCGCCGTCGCTGTCGGGGACGGAGGGGACGGCGTGGACGGGGACAGCGGGGACGGGGACGGTCGCGCGCCGGACGATGCGCATGAGGTCCTCGCGCGAGCGTCGGGCGGCGCGTCGACGCTGACCGTCGGAGAGGACGCCGGCGCCGCGGCCGCCGATCAGGCGGGCGATGACGAACAGGCTGAGCACCAGCACGATGAGGACCGCCGCGGTGCCGAAACCGCGGGCGACCATGTTCGGCTCGGGCGATTGCACGAAGGTGAACACCTGCAGCGGGAGCGAGATCATCGGTCCCGAGAACGGGTTGGTGTTCATCTCGGCCGTCACCCCGGAGGTCAGCAGCACCGGGGAGGTCTCACCGATGCCGCGGGCGGTGCCGAGGATGATCGCCGTGGCAAGGCCGGACCGGGAGGTGGGAAGAACCACCCGCCACACCGTGCGCCACCGTGAGGAGCCGAGCGCGTACGACGCCTCCCGCAGCTGGTGAGGCACGAGCCGGAGGACGACGTCCGCGGAGCGGATCACGATCGGCAGCATCATGACGGTGATGGCCACGGAGGCGGCGAACCCCGACCGCTCGTGGGTGACGAGGGTGATCAGCGCCGCATACACGAACAGCCCCGCGACGATGGAGGGCAGCGCCGTCATGGCGTCGGAGACGGTGCGCACGAACCGTGCGAACCGGCCGCCGATCTCGTTGAGGAACACGGCCGTGGTGATCCCGAGCGGCACCGTGATGACGAGCGCGATCGAGATCTGGATGAGGGTGCCCACGATCGCGTGTGCGATCCCGCCCACCTCCAACGGGTCGAGGGGGCCCGCGAGCCGCATCGTCTCGACGAAGAAGGCGCCGTGGGAGAGTGCGGGAATGCCCCGCAGCACGGTGTACAGCACGACGAACACAAGCGCGCAGATGACGATGAAGCCGGCGCTGTACAGCAGCACGGTGACCACGCGGTCGATCACGGCGAGCCGGTCCGCGCGCAGTGCGACCAGCACCGCGTACGAGACGAGGAACACGAGGAAGGCGACGACGGCCCAGCCGATCGCGCCGGACAGCGGTGTCAGCCAGCCGAACAGGAGGGTCGCGACCGCGCCGCCGGCGAGGAGCGCTCCCACCACGTCGAATCGTTCTTCCAGCGAGACGGTGCCGGGGCGACGCCGTGCCGGCGCGGGTCCGGTGGCCTCCGCCGGGATGACGGTGCGCCCCGGGCGTGGGTGGTCGTCGGGGTCCAGGGAGGTGGCGGAGTCGTCGATGAGGGTCATCAGGTGCTCTCCGCCCCGGACCGGGACCGCGCGACGATGGAGGATGCGGTGAAGTTCACCGCAAGGGTGATGAGGAACAGGACGAGACCGGCGGCCATGAGCGCCGACAGACCAAACTCGCTGGCCTCGCCGTACCGCAGGGCGATGAGGGCCGACACGGAGTTCGACCCGGTGCGAAGCACCTCGGTGTTGATGGTGAAGATGGGCGAGATGATCATGTAGACCGCGATGGTCTCCCCCAATGCGCGGCCGAGGCCGAGCATCGTGCCGCCGATGATGCCGCCCTTGCCGAACGGCAGCACGACGGTGCGGATCATGCCCCACCGGGTCGATCCGAGCGCGAGGGCCCCCTCCCGCTCACCGATCGGAGCCTGCGAGAACGCCTCCCGCATGATCGAGGTCTGGGTGGGCAGCACCATGAGGGCCACCACCATGCCGGCGATGAATGCGGAGGAGGTGAAGGCGCTGGCATCCGTGAGACGGTCGCCCTCCGCATCCGTCACGGCGAACACCGGGATCCAGCCGAAGTAGGTGGAGATCCACCGGGACACCGGGATGACGTTCTCCTGCAGGAACTGCACGCCCCAGAGGCCGAACACGACGCTCGGCACGGCCGCCATGAGGTCGACGATCGTCGTCATGGCGCGCTTGATGCCGTCCGGCAGCACCTCGCTGATCAGGAGGGCGGTGCCGAGCGCGAGCGGGAACGAAAACGTGAGGGCGACGAGCGCGATCGTGATGGTGCCGAACAGCACGGCGGCGATCCCGAAGTCACCGGTCTCGGGCGACCAGGCCTGCGTCCACAGGAACGAGAACCCGGCGACGCTGAGCGCCTGACCACCGCGCAGGGTGAGGAAGACGCCCACGGCGAGCATGATCGCGACCGTGGCACCGCCCGCCGCAATGCAGACCGTGCGGAAGACGCGGTCGGAGAAGACCGGCGCCGACCGCAGCGATCGCAGCAGCGGCGCCGACGCCGTCCGATCAGCGGGCGTCACCACCTCGGTGACCGCATCGCTCATCCCTGCCTCCGGTTTCCGGGCAGGCGCGTGCCGCCCCAGGTCTCGGCGTCAGCATCGTCCGGGTCGGTGAACGACGGATGCTGCGGGAATGTCCGACGGGTGACGGGATGCCCCTGCGCGGGTGACGGGTCCCTCACGGGGCGGGGGACGGCGTCGCCGTCGGGGTGACGCTGGGCGTAGGCGTCACGGTGGGTACGGGAGCCCGCGGAACCGTGAGCACCACGGCGGTCCCGACCATCGCGCTCTCCCCGGCGGCCGGAGCAGACCCGGCCACGAGTCCCGGCGTACCGCTTCCCGCCTCGACGATGGTCGAGCCGAATCCCGCGCCGGCGAGGACCCCCGCCGCATCCGCGGCGGTGAGACCGGCGACGGCGGGAATCGCGTTGCGACCGGAGGCGACCCGGAGCGTGACCGTCGCCCCCGCGGGGCGAGTCTCGCGCGCGGCCGGGTCGGAGGCGAGCACGGTCTCCGCTGCCACGGCGGCGTCGACGCGAGATACCGCGCCGACGACGAAGCCGTGGGCGATGAGCTGCTCCGTGGCCTGGGCGAGCCCGGCGCCGGTGACATCCGGCACCGTCACGGCGGCGGGCTCGGCGGGAAGGGGGTCCGGGGTCGGGCTGGGGGTCACGGCCGTGGGCACGGTCGACGGGGGCAGGGTGGGAACGGCGGACGGGGCCGATCCGGCGGCCGCCGAGAGGGCCACGACGCCGACGAGGGCGAGAGCCCCCACCACCGCGGTCGCGACCGCCACCGGCAGCCGCCGGGCGCGGGACGACCCGACCGGCGGCGGAGGCGGCACCACCCCGGCGGGGGCAGCCGTCGGGGCGGGGATGCGGGTGCGGTACACGCGCGTCACTCCGGTGTCCGGGTCGAGCGCCGTCACCGCATCCGTCTCCCCCGCGACCGGGGCGGCGCCGGGGACCGCCGCCCGCATCTTCGCCGCCGTGGCGTACCGGTCGGCGGGAGACTTGAGCAGCGCGGTGGTGAGGAGACGGTCCCAGTCGCGGGACAGCTCCCGGCGTACCACGGACGGCAGCGGCGGCGGCGCGGTCAGGTGCGCCCGGATGACCGCGCGGGTGTCGCCCGTGAACGGTGCCCGAGCGGTGAGGGCGACGTACAGCGTGGCGCCGAGCTGGTACATGTCGCTCGCCTCGGTGACGGGGGCACCGGCGAGATGCTCCGGCGAGGCGTAGGGAACGCTGGTCACCACGCCGGCGTCGGCCGCGGCGCCGGTGCTGAGGAGAGCGTCCCCGCCGACGCTCGGCCGCCCCGGGATGTCGGCGAGGCCGAAGTCCAGCAGGCGGACGCTGCGAGCGAGCTGGTTCCGGTCGCCGAGAGCGCCGGGATCGAACATCACGTTGGCGGGGGTCACGTCGCGGTGCACGATCCCACCCTCGTGGGCCGCGGCGAGCGCGTCGAGCAGGGCGACCGCGAGGGTGGCGACGTCCGCGGGGGCCATCGCCCCGTGGGCGCGGACGTGGTCGGCGAGGGTGACGCCTGTCACGAGCTCCATCGCGATCCACACCACGGGCGGGTCGATCCGGTCGTCCACGCCGGCGTCGAGGATCTCGGCGAGACCGGGGTGGGCGATCGACCGGGCCGCGCGCACCTCCTCGAAGAAGGCCTCCGCGGTGGCCGGGTCGGTGGACAGATGCGGATGCAGCAGCTTCAGAGCGATCCGGCGGCCGGTGAGGGTGTCGTCGGCCGCGAACACCGCCGCGGTCCCGCCGCTGCCGAGCAGCCGCCGGATCGCGAAGCGACCGGCGATGAGCGGCTCACTCGTCACAGCGCGAACTCGGGGGCGGGGCGTTCCCTGCCCTCGGCGCCGTCGGCGGCGTCCCGCGCCATCTCGGCGAGGAGCCGCACCGCGAGCGCCCCGGCGTTCCGTGCCACCGAACGGTTCTCGTACCGACGGGCGCCGATCATGACCAGGCGCCGGTCGAGGGTCACGAACCAGCCGGTGGTGCGCAGCCGCGGCTCCACCGAGGGATGCACCGCGAGGTCAGGGGCGTGGCGCAGCAGGACGGCGGCGTCGGCCCGGGCGAGCCGCTCGGTGGCGAAGAAGCGGCAGCCGCGGGCGATCTCTCGGTGGTTGTCGCTGACCAGCCGCCAGGCCGCGATCGGTCCGGCGGGGGTCCCGGGCCGCCCGGTGCGCGGGTGACGGAAATCGCGCGTACACGAGCTGCGCGGACATCCTGTGTACCCCCTTAGCGACACCCGAGAATCAGCAGGGTGCCTGGGCAGAATGCCCGCGGAAAGCCACCGGGGCATGGCCTACGGGTGAACGCAGGTCGACGAAGAGAGGCTGTGCGGGTGACCGACCCGCGGATGCGGGTGAACGTCCTACAGGCCGAGGGCGTGGGCGAGCCCCTGCGCCCGCGAGATGAGCTCGGCTCGCTGCTCGTCGACCCGCACCGGCGCGGTCCCGCCGACGCCGTCGCGGCTCGCGACACTGCCGGCGACCTCGAGCACCTCCCGCACGTCGGGCGACAGGTGCGGCGACACCTCGGCGAGCAGGTCGTCGGACGCCTCGTGCAGTTCGATGCCGCGCTGCTCACACGCCTGCACCAGCGCGCCGGAGATCTCGTGCGCGTCGCGGAACGGCACGCCGTGCTTGACGAGCCATTCGGCGACGTCGGTGGCCAGCGAGAAGCCCTGCGGGGCGAGCTGCGCCATGCGCTCGGTGTCGAACCGGAGGGTCGCGATCATGCCCGCGAATGCCGGCAGGACGACTTCGAGGGTGGTGATCTGATCGAAGACGGGTTCCTTGTCCTCCTGCAGGTCGCGGTTGTACGCGAGCGGCAGGCCCTTCAGTGTCGCCATGAGACCGGCGAGGTTGCCGATGAGCCGGCCGGCCTTGCCGCGGGTGAGCTCGGCGATGTCGGGGTTCTTCTTCTGCGGCATGATGCTCGACCCGGTGGAGTAGCCGTCGTCGAGCCGGACGAAGCCGAACTCCTTGGTGTTCCAGATGATGACGTCCTCGGCGAAGCGCGACAGGTCGACGCCGATCATCGCGGCGATGAAGGCGAACTCGGCGACGACGTCTCGGGACGAGGTACCGTCGATCGAGTTCTCCGCCGGCCGGTCGAGTCCGAGGTGGTCGGCGACCAGCTGCGGGTCGAGGCCGAGGGTGGCACCGGCGAGCGCGCCGCCACCGTAGGGCGAGACCCGGGCTCGGACGGACCAGTCCCGGAGGCGCTCGAGATCACGCACGAGCGGCCAGGCATGGGCCTGCAGGTGGTGGGCGAGCAACACCGGCTGGGCGTGCTGGAGGTGGGTACGGCCGGGCATGACGGCGCTGCCGGCCGCCTCGGCCTGCGAGACGATCGCGTCGATGACGCGCAGGATGCCGTGGGCGATCGTGCGTGCGTGATCGAGCAGGTACAGCCGCACCAGGGTTGCGATCTGGTCGTTGCGACTGCGGCCGGCACGGAGCTTGCCGCCGAGCTCGGGCCCGACCTCGCGGATGAGGGCCTGCTCCAGGGCGCCGTGCACGTCTTCGTCCGACGGCACGGGCCGCAGCGACCCGTTGGCCACGGCGACGGCGAGCGCATCCAGGCCCGCGTGCATGCGGGCGGCTTCGTCGGAGGTGAGGTAGCCGGCGCTCTCCAGCGCTGCGGCGTGGGCGTGGGAGCCGGCGAGGTCGTACGGGGCCAGGACCCAGTCGAAGTGGGTGGAACGGCTGAGCTCGGTCAGCTCCGGCGAGGGTCCGGACGCGAATCGTCCGCCCCACAGCGCGCCCTGGTTCGTGCCCTCGGTCTTGCCCTCGTTCGTGCCGTCGCTCATCCGGCCAGCCTACCGACCGCGGCTCACCCCCATCCGCGCGTGGATCAGCGGATGCGACGGGTGAGGCGGTCCAGCAGCGACTCGAGTGGACCGCGGCCGAGAAACAGCGCCCACAGCGAGCAGCCCGCGACGACGCCGATCGTGAGGGGCCAGAAGGGGGCCAGCGCGCGGAACCCGGCGAGGTCGCCGGTGGTGCCGAGCGCGACCAGCGCCCATACCGCCCACACCACGATCTGCGCGGTGTACGCGGTCAGCGGCATGCTGCCCGCGGCGCGGATCGGCCAGACGAGAGCCGCGACCGGTGTGCGGCACAGCAGCAGGCAGAGCCCCAGCACGGCGACGACGAAGCCGGTGGACCCGACTGCCTCGGGGAGACCGCCGGAGTGCGCCTGCATGCTCGTCACGAGTTCCAGGTAGGTCTCGGGTTCTCGCTCCCCTGCCGGGGCGAACAGGGCGCCGATGCCGTACCCGACCATGGCTGCGCCGACTCCCGCCACGACGAGGGCGGCGGCGACGCGCCAGGAGCGCAGGTCGAGACGCCCGATACCGAGGCCGGTGAGGAGGAAGACGACCCACAGCGGGAACGGGTACGGCCATCCGATCACGAGCCCGAGGGACTCGCCCGCGAGCGTGTCCCACAGTGGCAGGAACTCCAGCCCCGCCTGCACCCAGGGCATGACGACCAGGCCGACACCCGCGAGAGCAAGGAGCGGCCCCGCGGGGAACCGCACGACCGGGATGGCGAGGAGGAAGAGCGGACAGGATGCCGGGTCCGGCCGGCTTCTCCCCCGCCAGTGACCGGATCCGCGCGGCCCGCTCCGCCGTGACCGGATGGGTGCCGCCGGTGGTCAGCGCGATCGAGACGCCCGCGAGCACGGCGAACAGGATGGAGGAGCGTCCGTCGACCAGCTCCAGCCAGGTGCCGGGATCCCCCCAGACGAAGGGCGGCAGCACGAGCAGGTGTGCGGCGAGCATGCCGAGGACCGCGAGTCCGCGCGCCAGATCGACGCCCGCCAGCCGCCGGGGGCCTGACAGGCGCGTCCACTGCGGCCGCCACCGGTCAGCCACCCTGATCCCCCGTCGCACGAAACCACGCGCCGAAGTCGTCGTCAGCAAGCGGCGGCGGCACCTCGACGTCGTCCGCCGTGGGCGCCAGGCCCTTGAGGAAGATCTCCAGATAGCGCCGCGCCAGCCCCTCCCCGAACGATGGAACGGCGGCGAGGCGGCTGAGGGCGAAGGTCACGATGGGCACGTCCGTCGCGGCGAAGTCGGCCCGGAGCTTCCCCTCCGCCTGAGCACGGGTGACGAGCTCGGTGAGGACCGGTTCCACTCGCGTGCGCAGAACCTCCGGCACCGCGTCGATGCGGGAGAAGATGACCTGCATGATGCCCGGCTGCCGGGACTGCATGTCGACCAGGTACCGCATGATCGCGCACAGCCCGTCCCAGGCCCGCGGCGCCCGGCCGAGCTCGGTCATCGTCTCCAGCTGCTCGTCGATGCCACTCTCGAAGATGGCCTCGATGAGCGCCGCCTTCGAGCCGAAGTGCCGGTAGAGGGTGCCGACCCCGACCCCGACGACGGCGGCGATGTCCTCCATGGAGGTGTCGAGGCCCCGGCCGGCGAGCACTTCCGCCGCGACCGTCAGGATGCGTCGCCGGTTGCGCGCGGCGTCGCGGCGCAGTGACTTCGGAGGCTCGGACACGTCACGAAGTCTAGGGCGCGGCAGAAACGGAATGCCTGATTCCGGTTGTGCTAGCATCCGGACACAGCGATGCAGCGAAGCATCGCAGAGTATGGAGCGACGATGATGTCCACACCCGAGACCGTACGCATCCCGATGCGCGACGGCGTCGAACTCGGCGCCAGCCTGTACCACCCGAAGGCGGCGTCCCGCGGCCTGCTGCTGGCCCGGGGCCCATACGGACGCGGGCGGATGTTCGCCGGGATCGTCACCCCCTTCGTGCGCCACGGCTACACCGTGCTGCTGGTCAGCAGCCGCGGCACGGCGGACTCCGGCGGCGCGTTCGACCCGATGCGCACGGAACCCGACGACGGGCAGGACACGGTGGGCTGGATGCGGACGCAGCCGTGGTATCCGGGACGATTCGCCACGTTTGGCGGGTCGTACCTGGGGCACACCCAGTGGGCGCTGCTCGAGGATCCCCCGGCAGATCTGGTGACCTCGATCATCACGGTCGGCCCGCACGACTTCGCCCGCCATGCCTGGGGCAGCGGGTCGTTCAACCTCGACTTCATCGGCTGGTCCGACATGATCATCTCGCAGCGGACGTCGAGCACGCTGGGCGCGATCCGCAAGCTCATGACCGCCGGCCGCCGTCTCGCGCCGATCCTGAACGCCACCCCCCTCGCCGACGCCGCCGTCGCGCACGCCGGCGCCGAGGCGCCGTGGATGCGGGACCGCCTGACCCGGTCCGACATCGACGACCCGTACTGGGCGCCGATGCGGCACGCGACGGCACTGGAGAAGGTGACGACCCCGGTCCTCCTGATCTCGGGCTGGCAGGACCTCTTCGTCTCGCAGAGCTTCGCCCAGTACGCGCGGCTCCGGGAGCGCGGCATCCGGGTGGGGCTCCTCGCCGGGCCCTGGACCCACACGCAGGTCGGCCGCACCGACGGCGCGCTCGTGACCCAGCGCATGCTCGCGTGGGTCGACCACCATCTGGCGGATGCACCGGCATCGGCGGAGGGTCCGGTGCAGATCGGGGTGACCGGCCCGAAGCGGCGGCGCACCGACTGGCAGCGGCACGCCGTATGGCCGCCGGCAGGCAGCGACCGCACGTTCCACCTCGGCGCGGAGGGACGGCTGTCCGCCACCCCGACGGCCGACCCCGGCGCGACGGCGGGCTTCACCTACGACCCGGAGGAACCCACGCCCGCGGTCGGTGGCCCCGTGCTCATGGGCGGCGGGTACGTCGACGACTCTTCTCTCGCCGCGCGCGAGGACGTGCTCGCCTTCACCGGCGAGCCGCTGACGCGCGACACTGTGGTCGCCGGCGCCCCGGTCGTGACCCTGGCCCATCGTTCACAGCATCCGGATGCGGACCTCTTCATCCGCGTCAGCGACGTCGACGAACGCGGCCACTCCCGGAACCTCTGCGAGGCCTACCGGCGGCTCCCGGTGGATCGAGACGACGCCCCGGTCAGGATCGAGCTCGGCCCGCTCGCCCACCGATTCGCCGCCGGCCACCGCATCCGGCTCCTCGTGGCGGGAGGCTCGTTCCCGCAGTTCCCCCGGAACGCGGGGACCGGCGAGAACCCGCTCACCGCCACGGTGCGCGTCGCGAACACGCACACGATCGGCCTCGCCGGGTCCGCGCTCACCCTCCGCACCCTTGGGGGATGACGCCGGGTCAGACCTTCTGCTGCTCCAGCAACCAGACCAGCAGTGCCTTCTGGGCGTGCAGCCGGTTCTCGGCCTCGTCCCAGACCACGCTCTGCGGCCCGTCGATGATCTCGGCATCCACCTCGTAGCCGCGGTCCGCGGGGAGGCAGTGGATGAAGATCGCGTCGGGCTTGGCGAGCGCCATGGTCTCGCGGGTGACCTTGTACGCGCCGAGGTCGCGGAGGCGCGCGAGCTTCTCCTCCTCCTTGCCCATCGACACCCAGGTGTCGGTGACGATGACGTCCGCTCCCGCGGCCGCCTCCAGCGGGTCGGTGTACAGCGTCACGGAGCCGCCGGTCTCGGCCGCGCGGCGGTCTGCGTCGGCGACGATGTCCTCCCGCGGGGCGTACGACTCCGGCGAGGCGATCCGCACGTGCATGCCGGCGGTGACGCCCGCGAGCATGTAGGAGTGGCCCATGTTGGAGCGGCCGTCGCCGAAGAACGACAGAGTCAGGCCCTTCAGCTCGCCCTTGTGCTCGCGGATCGTGAGGAGGTCCGCCAGCAGCTGGCACGGGTGGAAGTCGTCGCTGAGCGCGTTGACCACGGGCACGCGGGTGCCGCGCGCCATCTCTTCCAGCCCTGCCTGCGCGTAGGTGCGCCACACGATCGCGGCGACCTGACGCTCGAGCACCCGCGCGGTGTCGGACGGGGTCTCCTTGCCGCCCAGCTGGCGGTTCGCTTTTGAGTTAATCAGCCGGCAACCGCCGAGATCCGCGATACCCACGGCGAACGACACCCGGGTGCGGGTGGAGGACTTGTCGAAGATGACCGCGACGGTCTGGGGCCCTGCGAGGGGCTTGGTCTGCCACCGGTCTCGCTTCAGCGTCACCGCGAGGTCGATGATCTCCGCCTGCTCGGTCTGGGTCAGGTCGTCGTCGCGCAGCAGGTGGCGGGTCATGCGTGGGCCTCCGTGGAAGCGGATGCGGCCGCATCCGGGTGGTCGAGAAGGAGAGCGTCGGCCGCGGTGTGCAGCGCAGCGGAGAACAGCTCGACGAACTCGTCGATCTCCACGTCGCCGATGATGAGGGGCGGCGCCAGCCGGACGGTGTGTTCGTTCGCGGCGTTGACGACCAGGCCGTGCTGCTGCGCGGCGGCGGTGACGGCACCGGCGACCGGGTGAGTGAGGACGACACCGAGGAGGAGCCCCGCCCCGCGCACCGTCTGCACCAGCGGTGAACCGATCGCGGTGATCGCCTCGCGCAGCTGCGCGCCGCGCACCGTGGCGTTCTGCACCAGCCCGGCCCGCTCGATCTCGTCGAGCACCGCGCCGGCGACCGCGGTCGCCAGCGCGTTGCCGCCGAAGGTGGACCCGTGGGTGCCCGGGTAGAACAGGTCGCTGGCGTCGCCGAAGGTGATGAGCGCGCCGATGGGGAACCCGCCGCCGATGCCCTTGGCCACCGTGATGGCGTCCGGGACGATACCGGCGTGCTGGAAGCCGAACCAGGCCCCGGTGCGCCCGGCGCCGGTCTGGATCTCGTCCACGATGAGCAGCGCACCATGGCGGGCGGTGATCTCCCGCGCGGCGGCCAGGTAGCCCTCGGGCAGTTCGACGACGCCCGCCTCGCCCTTGATGGGTTCCACGAACAGCGCGGCGACGGTGTCGTCCATGGCCGCTTCCAGTGCCTCGACGGTCGAGTCGAGGAACTCGACGCCGGGCACCATCGGGCCGAACGGCTCCTGCATGTACGGCTTGCCGGTGAGGGCGAGCGTGCCCATGGTCCGGCCGTGGAACGCGTCCTTGAGCGACAGGATGCGGGGACGCGCCGCACCGCCGTGCAGCCGGGCGAGTTTGAACGCGGCCTCGTTGGCCTCGGCGCCGGAGTTGGCGAAGTAGACGCGGCCGCGCTCGCCCGCGCCGGAGAGGCGCTTCAGCCGGGCTGCGAGCGCGAGCTGCGGCGGGGTGGCGAAGTAGTTGGACACGTGCGCGAGGGTCGCGGCCTGCGCGCTGACGGCCTCGACGAACGCGGGGTGCGCGTGCCCGAGCGAGTCCACCGCGATCCCGGCGAGGAAGTCGAGGTACCGGCGCCCGGTCTCGTCCCACAGGTGTGCGCCTTCGCCGCGCACGAACATCGCCATGCGGTCGCCGGTGTTTCGCACCAGGTCGCGTCCGGCATCGTCGCGCCATGAGTTCTGAGCGGTCATTTCGCCACCACCTCGGTTCCGATCCCCTTCTGGGTGAAGATCTCCACGAGCACCGAATGCGGTACTCGGCCATCGATGATCGCCGCGGAGTCGACGCCTCCCTCGACCGCGTCGAGGCAGGCCTGCATCTTCGGGATCATGCCGGTTTCCAGCTGCGGCATCAGCGCGCGCAGTTCGGTCGAGGTGAGGTGCGACACGAGCGAGTCGCGGTTCGGCCAGTCGGCGTACAGCCCCGGCACGTCAGTGAGCACGACGAGCTTCGTCGCGTGCAGGGCGATCGCGAGCGCCGCCGCGGCCGCATCCGCGTTCACGTTGAGCGAGTGGCCCGGGTTGTCGAGGTCCGGGGCGATCGAGGACACCACCGGGATGCGGCCGGCCTCGAGGTGATCGAGCACCGGTCGCGGGTCGACCGTGACCACGTCGCCCACCCGGCCGAGGTCGTGTTCGACGCCCTCGACGACCACGCCGCGCCGGCGTCCGCCGAACAGGCCCGCATCCTCGCCGGACAGGCCGGTGGCGTTGGGACCGTGCGCGTTGATCTTGGCGACCAGCTGCGGGTTGATCTGACCGGTCAGGACCATCCGCACGACGCTGATGGCCTCGGTGGAGGTGACCCGGTAGCCGCCCTTGAACTCGCTCGGGATCGACAGCCGGTCGAGCATGCGGGAGATCTGCGGGCCCCCGCCGTGCACGACGACGGGCTTCACGCCCACGTAGCGGAGGTAGGCCATGTCCGCGGCGAACGCGTCCTGCAGTTCCTCGGAGACCATGGCGTTGCCGCCGTACTTGACCACGACGATCTGGTCGCTGAAGCGGCGCAGCCACGGCAGCGACTCGATGAGGGTCGCCGCCTTCGCGCTGGCCTCGTTCGGGTCGGTGTCCTGCAGATCGATCTCAGTCATGAGGAGTAGGCACTGTTCTCGTGGACGTAGTCGTGGGTGAGGTCGTTGGTGAGGATCGTCGCCGTGTCCTCGCCGGTCTTCAGGTCGATGACGAGCTCGGTGGCGCGGGGGGTCAGGTCGACGTCCTCCCGCGGCCGGTCCGGCCCACCGGCGGTGCACACGCGCACGCCGTTCATCCACACGTCGACGTCGTATGGGTCGAAGGCGGCATCGGTGGTGCCGATGGCGGCGAGCACACGGCCCCAGTTCGGGTCGTTACCGAAGATCGCGGCCTTGAAGAGGTTGTTGCGCGCGACGGAGCGGCCGACCTCGACCGCATCCTGCTCGGTGGCGGCGTGGCGCACGACGATCGTGATGTCGTGGCTGGCGCCTTCGGCGTCGCCCTGCAGCTGCCGGGCGAGGTCGAGGGACACCTCCCGCAGTTCCGCGGTGAAGGTGTCGAGGTCAGGGGTGACGCCGCTGGCGCCGGAGACGAGGAGGGTCACCTGATCGTTCGTGGACATGCACCCGTCGGAGTCGAGGCGGTCGAAGCTGACCCGGGTGACGGCGCGGAGAGCGGCGTCCGCCGCGGCGGCGTCCAGCACGGCGTCGGTCGTGATGACCACGAGCATGGTGGCAAGACCGGGCGCCAGCATCCCGGCGCCCTTCGCCATGCCGCCGACGGTCCAGCCGTCGCGGGAGCGGACGGCCCGCTTCGGATGCGAGTCGGTGGTCATGATGGCCAGGGATGCGGCCTCGCCGCCGTCGGCGGACAGCTCGGCGGCGGCCGACGCGACCCCGTCGAGCACTTTCTGGCGGAAGACCTCGTCGCCGGTGCCGATCAGCCCGGTGGAGCAGACGATCACATCTCCCGCGGAGACGTCGAGCGCCTCCCCCACCTTCTCGGCGGTGAGGTGCGAGGTCTGGAAGCCGAAGCTGCCGGTGAAGCAGTTCGCCCCGCCGGAGTTGAGCACGACAGCCTCGACCACGCCGTCGGCGATGGCCTGCTGCGACCAGATGATGGGGTTCGCCTTAGCCCGGTTGCTCGTGAACACCGCCGCGCCGACCTTGAGCGGCCCGCGGTTGACGACCAGGGCGAGATCGGGCTTGCCGGTGGACTTGAGTCCGGCGACGACGCCCGCCGCCTCGAACCCCTGGGCTGCGGTGACACTCACGGTGCGACTCCGTTCACGCTGAGGGCGCGGTCCTCGGGGAGGCCCAGCGCGATGTTCATGGACTGGACGGCGGCGCCCGCCGTGCCCTTGGCGAGGTTGTCGACGGCGGTGACGACGACGACCCGGTTCGCGGCACGATCGATGGTGAGCCCTATGAGGGCGGTGTTCGCCCCGAGGACGTCCGCCGTGCGGGGGAAGACGCCCTCCGGCAGGAGGTGGACGAACGTCTCACCGTCGTAGGCGTGCTCCCAGGCGGCGCGGATGTCGGCGTCGCTGACTCCGGCGGCGATCGGTGCCGAGGTGGTGGCGAGGATACCGCGGGCCATTGGCACGATGACGGGCGTGAAGGAGATGCGGACGTCGGCGGCGACGGCGTTCCCGGTGGCCACGAGCGCCTGGCGGATCTCCGGGATGTGCCGGTGGGTGCCGCCGACCGCATAGGGGTTGGCGGAACCGAGGATCTCACTGCCGAGCAGGTGCGGTTTGAGGCTCTTGCCCGCCCCGGAGGGACCCACCGCGAGGACGCTGACGATGTCGCCCGGGTCGATGACGCCGGCGGCGACGCCGGGGACGAGGCTCAGCGCGACGGTGGAGGCGTTGCAGCCGGGCGCGGCGATGCGGGTCGCGCCCGCCAGCAGCTCCCGCTGCTTCCGGCCGTCGACGAGCAGTTCCGGTACGCCGTAGGCCCACGGTTCGTGGAACGCGCCGCCGTAGAAGGCCTCCCACGCGTCGCGCGAGGTGAGCCGGTGGTCGGCTCCCGCATCGATCACGAGACCGACCTCGCCGAGCGCGTCGGTGTACTGCCCCGACTGGCCGTGCGGCAGCGCGAGGAACACGATGTCGTGACCGGAGAGGATCTCCGGGGTGGTGTCCTGCAGGGTGAGGTGCGCGAGCGAGCGCAGGTGCGGCTGCTGCTGGATGAGAGGCTGCCCCGCGCTGGCGTGCGCGGTGACGGTGCGGATCTCGATGTCGGGGTGCGCGGCGAGAAGGCGCAGGATCTCGCCGCCCGCATAGCCGGAAGCGCCGGAGACGGCGACCGAATAGGTCATGGTTCTACCTTAGAGTCTGGGTTTGCAGGGCCGGTGACGGCGACGTCCGCTCCCCCGCCTCGGCGGGCCCGCCGCACGGCGGAACGCGGAGTCGCCTAGAGTCGGCGACCGTCCAGACGTCGGCGCGTCGCAGCCATCCGCACCAGGGGTGCGGACACGGCGGGGACGGCTTCGGGCATGCCGAGACGATATCCCCGCCGACGCCGCTCCCGCAAATCCTCAGACGCCGGCGAGTTCGCGCAACGACAATGACCGGGACCGGGCACGACGGACCGCAGCGACCATCCCGAGCAGGCCCACCACCGCCCAGAGCGCCAGCCCGGTGACCGAGGCGAGGACGCCGTGGAGCGAACCGCCCACGAGATCCTGCGTGCCCTGCAGCGCGATGCTCAGCGGCAGAATCGACAGCGGCCCGGATGCGGCGGGACTCAGCGCCTGCGGTGAGAGGGTGCCGGCGGCCGCGATCTGCAGCCCCAGGAACGTGATCGAGAGGATGAGTCCCGCCCGTGGCAGGAACGCCACCAACGCCTGATGCACGAAAGCGAACGACAGCGCCATGATCGCCGCGAACGCGCCCGCGACGGCGAACCGTTCCCCCGAGATGCCGGAGAACAGCAGCGCACCCCACACGAGCAGCGCCTGCACGAGAGCGAGGGCGGTCACGACCAGCGCACCGTCGCCGGCGATGCGCCGGGGGGGCGCGGCGGTGGTCAGCGCCCCGCGGGCGAACGGGGCGACGATGAGGAAGGTGGCGATCGCCCCGAGCCACTGCGCGATCGGCGCGAGCGTCGCAAGCGACGAGGCGATGCCGGTGGCCGGGCCGCTGGTGGAAGTGGTGTCGACGGTGATCGGTTTGGCGACGACGGTCGCGATGTCGGTGCTCTGGGTCGTCGTGTACGACGGGATGCTGGCCGCAGCGTCGGCGAGTCCGCTCGCGAGGCTGTCGCTGCCGGTGGTGAGTGCGGAAAGCCCCGCGGTGATCCCGCGACCGCCTTCGGCGATGGTCTCGGCTCCGCGGGTGGCGACGCCGGCGGCCTCCGACAGTTGTCCCAGTCCCTCGGCGACGGGGGCGCTGAGCGCGGAGATCACCCCGGCGCCCACCGCAACCTCCCCCGCGGTGACGGCGTCACCGGCGAGCGCCTCGGACTGACCCGCAAGCGAGGCGTCGATGCCGGCGGCGAGCGCCTGGAGCGAGGCGACATCGGCGGCGAGCGACGAGGCGGGGGCCGTCGGGTCGGCCAAGATGCGGTCGGCGAGCAGCGCGAGCGCAGCCACGGTGTCGTCCTGCGCGAGGTCGATGGCACCGGCTTCGGCGGACCGGCCGAGCAGGCGCAGGGACAGGTCGCCGGATGCCACGGCGCCGGCGGCGGTCAGGTCGCCGAGCCCGCGGGCACCGGCCGGCAGTTGAGCGAGCACGCCCGTCATGGTGCCGAGCCCCTCGGCAAGGGTCGCGTTACCGTCGGCCAGCAACCCGGCACCATCGGTAGCCGCCGCCAGACCCTCGGAGATGCCTCCGGCGCCGGAGGCGGCGGCACTGATCCCGGTGTTCAGATCTGTGAACGCCGTCAGGGTGCCCTCGAGGAACTGCTGTGTCAGTTGCGTCGACACGCCGGCGGGGATGCCGGTGCTCAGCGCCTGCGCGATGACTCCACCGACGTAGCCGTGCGCGGTGCTGGTCTGCACCGACAGGGTCGAGACCGTGGGCGCATCGGTGGCGATCGTCGTGGCGGTCTGCGAGAAGTCCTCGGGGATCGTGACGACGGCCAGGAAGTCGCCATCGGCGAGGCCGGTCGTGGCCGTCACGGTGTCGGTGAGCACCCAGTCCACGGCTCCGGCCGACACCAGGTTCTGGGTCAGGAGCTTCCCCACCGCAAGATAGGTGTCGCCGCTCTTGACCGGCACGTCTTGGTTCACCAGTGCGACCGGGACGGTCGTGTCGCTGTCTCGCTGCGGCGCCAGGGTGAGCACGACGACGAACGGTGCGAGCGCCACGAGGACGAGGGCTAGCCCCACCTGCCAGCGGCGTTGACCGCGGGCGGGGGCGGTCACGAGCGACCAGATGCGTTTCATGCTCCGACTTCCTCTCGCACGCCGCTGCCCGCGACGATCGTCACGACCGGCCGCGTCGTCGGTGGCACCGCCCCGACATCCGCCGCGACCACGAGGGTCGAGCCGGCGTCTGCGTGGGCCAGGATCGCGGCCAGCACGGCGTTCGCGGCGGGGCGGCCGCCGAGGTCCAGCGCAATGATCGGCAATGCGCTCGCCAGTGCGATCGCGGCATCTGCGGCCCAGCGCTCTGCGTCGCTGAGCCGGGCGAACGGCGTCTCGGGCAGGATGCGGCGGGCGGCGGGCCCGGCGAGCACGCCGGTGAGAGCGTCGAACGCCTGTGCGGCGCGGGCCGTCGCCTCACGGGCCCGGGAGAGGCCGACGGACTGGGAGGCGAGCCCCCGACACAGGTGCTCGGCCAGCGTGGTGGCGTCGACGTCGGCGGGGGCGGCGGGCACGTAGGCGGCCGCGGCGGCGATCGCGGCGCGGTCGAACGGGAGCAGGCGGCCACCGACCGCGAGGTCACCGGTGACGTCCGGCACCCGTCCCGCGATAGCGCCGACGATGCGGGCGGCGGCCACCGGGTCGCCGCCGATCACGAGGAGCGCTCCGTCGGGAGCTGTGAGGCTGACCGGGGCCCCGCCTGCGACCCGCGCGTCGTTCGCCCACACTCCGCGGCTGCGGTCGGCGCCGGGGCCGGTGAGCCATTCCCGCTGTGTCAGCATCCGTTCCACCGCTTCACCCTCGATGTCGGCATCAGGCAGGATGCGGCCGAGCCAGCGCGGCAGCCACCAGGCGCGGTCGCCCAGCAGCGCCATCGCCGCCGGGATGAGGGTCATTCGCACGACGAACGCGTCGATGAGCACACCCACCGCGAGCGCGAGGGCGAGGGGCTGGATGATGGCGTTGCCCCCGGGGACGAAGGAGAAGAACACCGCGAACATGATCAGCGCGGCAGCGGTGACGACGCGCGCAGAAGCGGAGAAGCCGGTGCGGACGGCGTCGTGGGCGTCTCCGGTGGCGGCGAACCGTTCCCGCATCCGGGATACGAGGAACACGTGGTAGTCCATAGCCAGGCCGAACAGCACCGCCATCACGAGGATCGGCAGGAAGCTGATCACGGGGCCGACCTTGCCGACCCCGAGGACGTCCGCCCCCCATCCCCAGACGAAGACGACCGTCGTGACCCCGAGCGCCGCCCCCACCGACAGCAGATAGCCGAGGGTGGCGGTGATGGGCACGGCGATCGAGCGGAACATGATGGTCAGGAGTACCAGGCACAGCCCCACCACGACCATCCCGAAGGGCACGAGGGCCTTGCTCAGCCGGTCGGAGATGTCGATCGCGAGCGCGGTGGAGCCGGTCACCTGGTAGGTGAACCCGTGCTCCGCCTCGAACGCGGGGGCCATGGTGCGCAGCCGCTGCACGAGGGCTGTGGTCTGTTCCGACGAGGGGGCGCTGTCGGGCGTGATGATCACCACGAGCAGGTCGGCTGCCTGGTTGGGCAGCGCGGACGACACCGCCGCGACATCGGGCACATTCGCGAAGGCGTCATCGAGCGCGGTCATGGCGCCTTCGATGTCGAGGGTCGCGGAGATATCCGCGGCGATCACGAGCGGGCCGTTGGTGCCGGGACCGAAGCCCTGATCGAGCAGGTCGTACGCGGTGCGTGCGGTGCTGCCGGGCGGGTCGTACCCGGCATCCGGAAGGGTCAGACGCAGCTGTGTCGCGGGGAGCGCGACGACGACCAGGGCGAGGCCGGCGAGTACCAAGGTCGCCACCGGAACGCGGGTGGTCGCCCGCACCCACCAGGCGGGGCGTGCGGGACGTGGCGGACGGGCGTGCCGGGGGCTCCGCACGCGAGGTCGCAGCAGGCGTCCGAACACGGCCAGCAGCGCCGGCAGCAGGGTCACGGCGACGGCGATGGCGGCGAGCACGGCGGTGGCGGCACCGAGGCCCATGACCGAGAGGAAGGGGATTCCGGCGACGGAGAGGCCGATGAGGGCGATCATCACGGTGAGGCCGGCGAACACCACCGCGGTCCCGGCGGTGGCGATCGCGACAGCGATCGAGTCCCGCACCTCCATCCCGGCCTTCAGCTGCGCCCGGTGGCGGGACACGATCAGCAGGGCGTAGTCGATGCCGACGGCGAGCCCGAGCATGGTGGCCAGCAGCGGCGCGGTGGACGAGACCGGCACGAACGCCGCGACGATGAGGATCGACCCGGTCGCCAGTGCGACCCCCAGGGCCGCGGTGACCAGCGGAATGCCGGCCGCGAGGACGGCGCCGAAGGTGACCGCCAGCACGACGAACGCGATGGCGAGCCCCATGAGTTCGGTGATGTCGTCGCCGGAGCTCTCGGCCGGCAGACCGGCATACGATGCCGCGAGACCCGCGGCGACGGCGGGGGCGGCCGCCGCGCTGATCTCCTCGCCGAGTGCCGGGGTGATCGCGGTCGACGCGACGGACAGCTGCACGGACACGTACGCGATCTCGCCGTCGGCGGAGATCTGCGCCGGGGAGCCGTCCGACGCGGCAGTGCTGCCGGCGGCGGACATGGGCACGGGGCAGGTGACGAGGGTCGCCTCGGGGAGCGCCGCGACCTGTTCGCAGACGGCGGCGACCGCATCCGCGTCCGCGTCCACGCTGTCGCCCGCGGGGGCATGCAACACGATCTTGACGCTCGCGCCGCTCGTCTGCGGGAAGCGCTGCTCGAGCGTGTCGAGCGCGGTCTGCGCCTGCGTGCCCGGGATGGAGAACGAAGACGCGAGCGTACCGCCGAGGGCCGTTCCCCCCACCTGGGCGCCGATGACGAGCAGCAGCCACGCGGCGATGACCCACCAGCGACGATGCGCGGCGAACCGCCCCACGCGGTATAGGAACGACGACATCCCGGTTCCCCCCTTGGGCGGTTCGGATACCCGCCCAAGGGTCGACTGTATCGGTCGGCGCAGACGCCGTGGGTGCGTCAGTCGCGCAGTTTCGCGCCGAATCGCTCGGCGACCGCCGCAACTCCGGCGAGCTTCGCCTGGGTCGCCTCGGCCGCGGTGAGCGTGCGGTCGGGAGCGCGGAAACGCAGCGCGAACGTGAGGCTCTTGGTTTCCGGCTCGATCCCGTCGCCGCGGTAGTCGTCGACGAGGCGCACCGCCTCCAGCAGCTCGCCACTGCCGGCGACGAGGACGTCGCGGACGGCCGCGGCGGGCACGTCGACCGGAACGACGAGCGACACGTCCTGCGTCGCGGCGGGGTAGCCGGAGAGGGATGCGGCGACCACGCGGTCACCGGCCCGCTCGAGCAGCAGGTCGAGGTCGATCTCGACGACCGTCACCCGCCCGGGCAGGTCCGCACCCTCGGCGACGGCGGGCAGCAGCTCCCCCACGTATCCGACCTCGGTGCCGCGCACCGACAGGACACCCGTGCGGCCGGGGTGGAGCGCGGCGCGCTCCCCCTGCACGACGTCGATCGTGGTGCCGGCGGCGGTGGCGATCACCCGGACGGCGTCGAGCGCCTCCGACAGCCCCGCCGGCTCGGCGGGGCGGCCGGGCTGACGCGGCGCGATGGCACCGGCCAGGAGCAACGCGAGGTGGCGGCGCTGCGGCGGGATGGACGCATCCAGCCGGCTGAGGGTGGCAGCGTCCGGGCGGACCGCGAGCGGCGGCACCTGCGCGGTGCCGTAGACGACGCCCGGCTCCGGGAGGAAGACGGCACCGGCCTCGAACAGCGACAGATCGGTGAGTCCGCGCGCCACGTTCCGGTGCGCGACCTGCAGGAGACCCGGCACCAGGGAGCGGCGGAGCGCCGGCGCCTGGCCCGCGAGCGGGTTGGCGAGGACGACACTCGGCAGGTGGGTGCCCGCCGCGGAGCCGTGCAGGTCGTTCTGCTCCTCGGTGGTGAACGGGAACGACGGCGTCTCGACGAATCCCGCGGCGGCGAGCGCGTTCGACACGCGTCGGCGGCCCTGCTGCGCCGGGGTCCACCCGCGGCCGGGCGGGGCCACCGGGAGCACGGAGGGGATGCGGTCGTACCCGTCGATGCGGGCGACCTCCTCGGCGAGGGTCCACCGGTCGGTGAGGTCGGGTCGCCAGGTGGGTGGGATGACCTCCCAGCCGGTGCCGGTCTCCTCGACCTGACAGCCGATGAGCTCAAGGGCGCCGCGCACCTGGGCGGGCGTGTAGTCCACCCCGATGAGGCCCGACACGAAGCCGGCGGGAAGCGCGATGACGGGACGCTCGAGGTCGGTGTACAGAGCACCCCCGACCGGGTCGGCGGTGCCGCCGGCGTACTGCACCATCAGGTCGACGACGCGCTGCGCCGCGGCGAACGGGATCGCCGGGTCGACGCCGCGCTCGAACCGGCGGGATGCCTCCGAGGGCAGCTTGTGCCGGCGGGCCGTGCGGGCGATCGAGACGGTATCGAAAATCGCGGCCTCCACGAGCACGTTCGCCGTGGTGTCGCTCATCTCCGTGGTGCCGCCGCCCATGACGCCGGCGAGGCCGATGGGGCCGGACTCGTCGGTGATGAGCAGGTCCTCGGTGTGGAGCGTCCGCTCCTGACCATCGAGGGTGGTGAGCTTCTCCCCCGCGTGGGCACGGCGCACGGTGATGCCGCCGGTGAGCTTGTCGAGGTCGTACCCGTGGATCGGGTTGCCGAGTTCGAGCATGACGTAGTTGGTGATGTCGATGAGCACCCCCAGCGACCGGATGCCGGCCAGGGCGAGCCGCGTGATCATCCATGCCGGGGTGGGGCGCTTCGCGTCGACCCCGCGGACGACGCGCACCACGAACTCGCTGACGCCGACACGGCCGCGGATCGGCGCCTCGTCCTGCACCGCGATCGGGAAGCCCTCGCCCGGACGGACCTCGTCGGCGGGGCGGAGTCCGGGGTCGTGGAACGCGGCACCGGTGGCGTGCGAGTACTCGCGGGCGACGCCGCGCAGTGACAGCGCGTAGCCGCGGTCCGGGGTGACGTTGATCTCTACCGCGACGTCGTCGAGGCCGAGGAGCGCGATCGCGTCGGTGCCGACGGGCGCGTCGATGCCGAGCTCCACGAGACGCAGGATGCCGGCGTGGTCCGTGCCGAGCCCGAGCTCCTTGGCGGAGGCGATCATGCCGTCCGACACGTGCCCGTAGGTCTTGCGGGCGGCGATCGGGAACGGACCGGGCAGCACGGATCCTGGCAGGGTCACGACGACCTTGTCGCCGGGGAAGAAGTTGTGCGCGCCGCAGACGATGCCACGGACGCCGCCGTGCGCCTCGCCCACGTCGACCTGGCACCAGCGGATCGTCTTGCCGTTGCTCTGCGGCTCCTCGACGAACTCCTGCACCTGGCCGACCACGATGGGGCCTTCCAGCTCGAACCGGTGCACGTCCTCCTCTTCGAAGCCGACCCGCACCAGCGACGCCAGCACGTCCTCCGGCGTCGTGCCCTCGGGCACCTCGACGAATTCACGCAACCACGACAACGGGACGCGCATCACACCACCATCCCGAACAGCTCGCTGAAGCGGACATCGCCTTCGGCCATGTCGCGCATGTCCTTCACATCGGAGCGGAACATGAGGGTCCGCTCGAATCCCATCCCGAATGCGAACCCGGAGTACTCCTCCGGGTCGATGCCCGCGGCGCGCAGCACGTTCGGGTTCACCATCCCGCATCCACCCCATTCGATCCAGCGGGCCCCGCCTTTGAACGTGGGGTGCCACAGGTCGAACTCGGCGCTCGGTTCGGTGAAGGGGAAGTAGTTGGCCCGGATGCGGGTCTTCGCCTCGGCACCGAACAGCTGCCGGGCGACGTGGTCGAGCGTGCCGCGCAGGTGCGCCATCGTGATGCCCTTGTCGATGACGAGACCCTCGAACTGGCTGAACACCGGCAGGTGCGTGGCGTCGAACTCGTCGGTGCGGTACACCCGGCCGGGGCACACGACGTAGATCGGCAGGTCGCGCTCGAGCATCGAGCGCACCTGGACGGGGCTGGTGTGGGTGCGCATGACGAGGTGGCGCTCCTCGGGGGCGACGAAGAACGTGTCCTGCATCTGCCGTGCCGGGTGATCCTCGTCGAAGTTCAGTGCGTCGAAGTTGAACCACTCGTGTTCGAGCTCGGGTCCTTCCGCGATCTCCCAGCCCATGCCGACGAAGATGTCGCCGACCTCCTCCTGCAGCAGGCTCAGCGGGTGCCGGGCACCGACGCGGGTGCGGGAGGGCACCGCGGTGATGTCGACCCGCTCGGCGTCGAGGCGCGCGGCGGTCTCGGCGGCGGCGATCTCGGTCTCGCGGGCGGCGAGCGCCGTCGCGACCCGGCCGCGAGCCTGCCCGACGAGCTTGCCGAACTCGGCCTTGCGGTCGTTCGGCACATCGCGCAGCTGGGCGTTCAGGCGAGCGAGCGGCGAGGCCTCACCGGCGTGCGCAGCACGGGCCAGCCTGAGCGCGGCGGAGTCGGATGCGGCCGCGATCGCGGCGAGCGCGTCGCCGGTCGCCTGTGCGACCGCCTCGGGCGTGATCGGGGTTTCGGATGCGTCGGACACGAGAATCGAGTCTACGCGGGGCGTGCGGTCCGCTCCGTCCCACCAGCGCCGTACGTACCCCTCGCGCCCTCCCCCGGGCCCCGGCCGGTCACCAGGAGGTGCCGTCGTACTTCCCCAGGCCCCGCTGGGCCGCGATGAGCTCGGTGTCCGTCCCCACCTGCGAGGGCGGCTCCGCGCCCGCGACCCGGATGGTGCGCGGCGAGCTGCGCAGCTTCCGCTCCGCGAGGATCGCGACGCCCGACAGCGCCAGGCACAGGGCGATGTAGATGACCCCGGTGACGATCGTGGCGGGCACGATGGGCGACCCGATGCTCGACTGCGATCCCAGGTACTTGGCGTAGAACAGCAACTCCGGGTACGTGATGATGAAGCCCAGCGCGGTGTCCTTCAGCGTGACGACCAGCTGGGCGATGATCACCGGCAGCATGGCGCGGATGGCCTGCGGCAGCAGGACGAGACGCATGACGCCGGCCTTGCGCAGTCCGATGGCGTAGCCCGCCTCCCGCTGCCCGCGTGGCAGCGACTCGACGCCGGCGCGAATGACCTCGGCCAGCACGGAGCCGTTGTACGCGATGAGGGCGATGACCACCGCCCAGTACGGTTCCATCCGCAGCCCGATGACCGGGAAGCCGTAGTAGAGCAGGAACATGAAGATGAGGACCGGCACCGCGCGCAGCAGTTCGATCACCGCGGTGAAGGGAACGCGCACCCAGGCGTGGTCGGAGAGCCGGCCGAGGGCCAGCACGAACCCGAGCAGGAGCGCGCCGACACCGGCCGCGGCGAACGCGGCGAGGGTGCGGAGGGCTGCCTGACCGATGTTGAGCCACACGTTGGTGTAGGTGAAGGCCGACCACTTCTGGGCGCTGAACTGCCCCGTCGCGGCGAGCCGCCAGACGAAGAAGCCGATGATCGCCGCGACCACGAGGACGCTGACGACACCGAGGATGCGGTTCCGCGCGATCGCACGGGGGCCGGGGACGTCGTACAGGACGCTGCCGCTCATCGCGCCACCCTCCACCGGTTCTCGAGACTGCGCTGCAGCCAGGACAGCAGCAGCACCAGCACGATGAAGATGACCATGACCCAGAGGATCACGACGAACTGGTTCTCGCCGCGCTCGCTCAGGTAGTTGCGGATCGATCCGAGGTTCACGACGGAGAAGCCCGCGGCGACCGTGGTGTTCTTCAGCAGCGCGATGAACACGCTCATCATCGGCGGGATGACCGAGCGGAACGCCTGCGGCAGCACCACCGAGCCCATCACCTGGCCGAAGGTGAGACCGAGTGCGCGGGCGGCCTCGGCCTGCCCGACCGGCACCGTGTTCACCCCGGAGCGGATCGTCTCGGCGACGTAGGTGGCCGTGTACACGCCGAGGGCGCAGATCGCGAGGGTGATCGAGACCGGTTCGGTCAGGCGAAGCCCCAGCAGTGGCGGCAGCGCGAAGGAGAAGGCGAAGAACACGAGGGTGAGCGGGGTGTTGCGGATGGTGTTGACGTAGAGCGTGCCGATCACACGCGCCACCGGAATCGGTGAGACCCGCATCGCCCCGACGATCGTGCCGAGCACGAGCGCGAGGGCACCGCCGGCGGCGAACAGCAGGAGCGTGCCGAGCACCACTTGGACCCAGAGGTCGAGGTTGTCGGTGATGACGCCCACAGGCGGTCCTTTCCGGAGGGAGGAGCGGGGGCGGCGCATGCGCCGCCCCCGCGGGGATCATTCGTCGACGGCGGGCTGTTCGCCCTCGATGCCGGCCGGGGCGAGGTGCTCGTCGAACAGCGCGGTCCACACGTCACCGCCGTCGGTGAACAGCGTGTTGATCCAGTCCTTCAGCGCCGTGTCGCCCTTCTCGAGGCCGACGCCGTAGCGCTCCTCGCTGAACGGCTCGCCGGCGATCTTCAGCGCGTCCGGCTCGAGTGCGACATACCCGGCGAGGATCGCCTCGTCGGTGGTGATCGCGTCGACCGATCCGGCCTTCAGCTGCTCGACGCACTGCGAGTAGGTGTCGTACTCGACCGTGTCGCCCGGGCTGTACTCGTCACGGATGCGCTGCAGCGGCGTCGAGCCGGTGACCGAGCAGACGATCTTGCCGGCGAGGTCGTCCGGGCCGCTGATGGAGTCGTCGTCGGCGGCGACCAGCAGGCCCTGCCCGGTGATGAAGTACGGACCGGCGAAGTCGATCTGCTGCTTGCGGGCGTCGGTGATGGAGTAGGTGCCGACGTAGTAGTCGATGTCGCCGTTGACGATGGCCTGCTCGCGGTTCGCCGAGGGGATCGTGACGTACTCGATCTGGTCCTCGTCGAAACCGAGGGAGGCGGCGATCCAGCGGGCGATGTCGATGTCGAACCCGCTGCGCTCATTGGTGACCGCGTCCTGGTACCCCAGGCCGGGCTGGTCGTTCTTCACGCCGATGATCACGCCGTCGCGCTCCACCATGCGGTCGTACGTGGGGCTGTCCGTGAGATCGACCTCGGTCGCGACCTCCCAGAGGGCGTCGTCGCCCCCGGTGTCGCCGGTTCCCGCCGGCTCCGTCGGTGAACCGCTGTTGCAGGCGCTGAGGGTGAGCATCGCCACGGCGGCGAGGCCGATTCCGGCAATCAATCGTGAGGGTCGCATGTGCTGTCTCCTTCGTGGGGGGATGGAACGATCCGGTGCGCGGGTCAGTGCGTGATGAGCTTCGACAGGAAGTCCTTCGCGCGGTCACTCTTGGCTGCGGTGAAGAATTCCTCCGGGGTGCCCTCTTCGAGGATCAGCCCGTCGGCCATGAAAACGACGCGGTCCGCCGCCTTGCGGGCGAACCCCATCTCGTGGGTGACGACGATCATGGTCATCCCGCTCTCGGCCAGCGAGGTCATGACGTCGAGGACCTCGTTGATCATCTCCGGGTCGAGTGCGCTCGTCGGCTCGTCGAAGAGCATCACCTTCGGGTTCATCGCGAGCGCACGGGCGATCGCGACGCGCTGCTGCTGGCCGCCGGACAGCTGAGCGGGGAGCTTGTCGGCCTGTTGCGCAACGCCCACGCGTTCGAGCAGGATGCGGGCCTCGCGCTCCGCATCCGCCTTCTTCATGCCCCGGACCTTGATCGGCCCCAGGGTCACGTTCTCCAGGATCGTGAGGTGTGCGAACAGGTTGAACGACTGGAACACCATGCCGACGTCCGCCCGGAGGGCGGCCAGCGCCTTGCCTTCGCTGGGGAGCGCCCGACCGTCGATCGTGATGGTGCCGCTCGTGATCGTCTCGAGCCGGTTGATGGTGCGGCACAGGGTCGACTTCCCGGATCCGGACGGGCCGATCACGACGACCACCTCGCCGCGATTGACGGTCAGGTCGATATCGGTGAGCGCCTGGAAGTCGCCGTAGTGCTTCTGCACCCCGGTCATGACGACCAGCGGGTCACCGCGCCGCACCGAGATGTTCGAAGTCTGCGGTGCCGCGTCATCTGAAGGCGTCATGCCCTCAGGCTAGGAACCCGATCGCTACATGAGGAGTTGTCCACAGCTCTCTCATCTACTTCTCACGATCGCCGCCCGCGGCGACGCGATCAGGAGAGGTCGGCGGCGCGCTGCGCGAATGCGGATTCGTACAGGCAGACACTCGCGGCGGTGGCGAGGTTCAGCGATTCCGCCGCGCCGTAGATCGGCAGGCGCAGCACGGTGGGGACGAGCTTGAGCGCCTCATCCGACAGTCCGCGGGCCTCGTTGCCGAAGAGCCAGGCGGTGGGTTCCGCCAGGATCCCCCGCGAACGCGCGGCGAGGAGGTCCTCGCCCTTCACATCGGCGGCGATGACGCGGAGCCCAGCGAGCCCCACGGCGGTGATGACGTCCTCGAGCTCCCCCGCCCGCGACACGGCCACGTGGAACAGCGAACCGGTGGTGGCCCGGACGACCTTGGGGTGGAACGGGTCGACGGTGCGTCCGGTGAGGAGCACGGCGTCGGCGCCCGCCGCATCCGCAGCTCGGATGATCGTGCCGAGGTTGCCGGGGTCGCGCACTTCCTCACAGATGGCGATGAGGCGCGGCCCCTCGGCCAGCACGTCCTTCAGCGCGGTGGGGAACTGCCGGGCGACCGCGACGATGCCCTGCGGCGTGACGGTGTCGCTCATCGCGTCCAGCACGCTCTCGACCGCGAACTCGATGTCGATGTCCGCATCCCGGGCGGCGTCGCGCAGCGCGGGGTGGCGCTCCATCGCGGTGGGGGTCGCGAACAGCTCGATCACGCCCTCTGGCCGGTAGCGGATCGCCTCGGCGACCGCTTGCGGGCCCTCGAGCAGGAACAGGCCGGTCTCGTCGCGCGCGCTCCGTTTGGCGAGCTTCGCGACGGCGCGGACGCGCGGCGACCGCGGATTCTCAAGCACGGTCTCAGTCTAGGGCGACGGGCAGCCCGGACACGACGAAGGGGCGCCCTCCCTGACGGGTGGACGCCCCTTCGGACGAGGATGCGATTACGCCGAGGCCTTGGCCGCGTTCACATCGGTGGGCAGCGCGCCCTTGGCGGTCGCCACGAGCGAGGCGAACGTCGCCGGCTCCTTCACGGCGAGCTCCGCGAGGATGCGACGGTCCACCTGCACGCCCGCAAGGCCCAGGCCCTGGATGAAGCGGTTGTAGGTGATGCCGTTCGCCCGGGCCGCGGCGTTGATGCGCTGGATCCACAGGCGGCGGAAGTCGCCCTTGCGCTTGCGACGGTCACGGTACGCGTAGACGAGCGAGTGGGTGACCTGCTCCTTCGCCTTGCGGTACAGGCGCGAACGCTGTCCCCGGTAACCGGAGGCGCGCTCGAGGATGACGCGACGCTTCTTGTGGGCGTTTACTGCCCGCTTGACTCTAGCCATTTCTCTTCCTAACTAACGTGCGTCGCTCAGAGACCGAGCAGCTTCTTGGCGACCTTGGCGTCGCCCGGGGCCAGGACCTGCTCCTGGTTGAGGCGGCGGGTGCGGCGGCTCGACTTGCCCTCGAGGTTGTGCCGCATGCCGGCCTGCTGCTTCATGAGCTTGCCGCTCCCGGTCAGCTTGAACCGCTTCTTGGCACCCGAGTGGGTCTTCTGCTTCGGCATGTTCTCTTCCTTCGTTGTGCGTCCCGCCGGAGCGGGAGTCTGGGGGGCCTATTCGGCCGTGGCTGCGGGGGCCTCGTCAGTGGACTCGTCCTCGGAGCTGGTCCGCGCGGAGCGGGCTGCTTCCTTGTTGGCCGCGCGCTGAGCGTTCTGCTCCGTCTTGACCTCGGACTTGTTCTTGTGCGGTGCGATCACCATGACCATGTTGCGGCCGTCGATCGTGGGGTTCGACTCGACGGTGCCGAACTCCTCGACGTCCTCTGCGAACTTGCGCAGAAGCCGGACGCCCTGCTCGGGGCGCTGCTGCTCCCGACCGCGGAAGAGGATCATGGCCTTGACCTTGTCCCCCGCCTGGAGGAAGCCCTCGGCGCGCTTGAGCTTGGTCGTGTAGTCGTGAGCCTCGATCTTCAGCCGGAACCGGACCTCTTTGAGGACGGTGTTGGCCTGGTTACGGCGAGCTTCCTTGGCCTTCTGAGCGGCCTCGTACTTGAACTTTCCGTAGTCCATGATCTTGACCACGGGAGGCTTCGAGTTGGGTGCCACCTCGACGAGGTCGAGATCGGCCTCCTGAGCGAGCCGCATCGCAACTTCGATGCGGACGACGCCGACCTGTTCGCCGTTCGGGCCGACGAGTCGGACCTCAGGCACACGAATGCGCTCATTGGTGCGGGGATCGCTGATGCGGAACTCCTCTGACGTGCGAGTGGTGCCACCGCGACGCGGGTGCGTCACGGGCAGAAGAGGCATATTCCACCCGCCGAACGTCGAGACGACCGGCTTTCGCACCCTGACTGCCTCTCTGGGAGAGACGGAGTGCAATGACCCGGTAGCCTGGAACGGCAAGCGCGGGTGGGATAAATCCTCTTTCGAACGGAGCAGACGCTCCGATGCCCGCCTAGTTTAGCAGAAAGTGCACCGTGGACTCGACTCCCTCCCAGCCCCAGCCCGCAGGCGTCCCGACCGACGTCGACCGCGAAGCCGAATGGGAGGAGCGCGAACGCGCCGCCTCCGCGGCTACGCGCGACATCGCCGACGTCCCGGCGGTCGAGGTGATCACCACCACCGCGGTTCACCTCATGAGCGCGGCGGCTGTGAAGGTGGGCCTCGCCGATGACCCGGACAGCCAGATGGACCTGGATGAGGCCCGCAAGCTCATCAACTCCCTCGCCGGCCTCATCACGGCCGCGGCTCCCGAGATCAGCGACATGCACGCGCGCTCGCTGCGCGACGGCCTGCGCTCCCTGCAGCTGGCGTTCCGCGAAGCATCCGTCATCCCCGACCCGATCGGCAAGGGCCCGGGCGAGAAGTGGACCGGCCCGGTCAACTGACCGCTCCCCCGCGCTGATCCCGGCCGAGCGCTCGCGTCGGCCGCGCCGTCAGGATTAGCGCGCCGGTTCAGCGCCGACCCGCCACCCCAGCGAGCATGTCCCGATTTCTGTCGTTATACGCACCTCATAACGGCACAAAATGGGACATGTTCTGCGGTTTTCGGGACACGCGGGCGACGGATGCAGCGGGTCAGCGCGAACGACGGAGCTTGACGGTCAGCGAGTCGACCAGGGTCAGGGTCAGCGCGAACGACGGAGCTTGACGGTCAGCGAGTCGACCAGGGTCGCCACCCGATCGTCCTCGGCCCAGCGACGAGCGAGACGCTGCAGCACCGCGTCGAGCTCGGCCTGCTCGAGTCCCGAAACGAGTTCCAGCTCCACGATCAGCTCCGGACCGCGGCCGCGCGCCTCGGGGTCGCCCGGGGCGACGGCGAGGTCGAGCACCGCGAGCTCCATCGCAATGCTCTGCTGCAGCCCGCGGAACACCTCGGGTGAGCGGTGCGACGGCTCCCACGGCTCGCCCTTGCCGATGGCCCACACCGCTGGGCGGCGCAGCACGAACTCCGTCGGTGAACCCGGGTCGAGAACGATCAGGTCGGTGTCGTCTGCGACAGCGGCAAGCGCCGTGCGGATCCCCGCGGCGGGCACGGGGCGGGCGACCGCGTCCCACGCCTGCAGCGTCGTGACGCTCGTGAACACTGGCAGCACCCGCCGCCCGTCGGGCGAGGCGACCGTCACGATCGACAGCTCCTGCGTCTTGTCCACCGTCAGCCCGGTGGGGCCGACGCCCTCGTCGCCCTTCTCCGCGATGAGCGGGATGAGCAGGCGTGCCTCGCGGTACGCCTCGACGACCGCGATCTCGTCGCCGGTGCCGTCGCGGAACGCCGTCAGCGCCGCGAGGAGCGCCGGATCGGCCGTGCCGTCGTCGGTCGAGTACGGGTTCGATTCGAACCGGCGCCCCTCCCAGGGAACACCCGCCGAATCCGCGTGGTGCGGGTGCTCAGCCTCCGGCGACATCCAGCGCCTCGGCGAGCGTGAACGCGCCCGCATACAGGGCCTTGCCCACGATCGCACCCTCGACACCGAGCGGCACGAGCTCACGCAGGGCGGCGATGTCGTCGAGGTTGGCGATGCCGCCGGAGGCGACGATGGGCTTCGGGGTGCGCGTGGTCATCTCGCGCAGCAGGTCCAGGTTGGGTCCGCGCAGCGTGCCATCCTTCGTGACGTCGGTGACGACGTAGCGGCTGCAGCCGGCGTCCTCGAGCCGGTCGAGCACGGTCCAGAGGTCGCCGCCGTCGCGGGTCCAGCCGCGGGCGGCCAGGGTCGTGCCGCGGACGTCGAGGCCGACAGCGATCGCGTCGCCGTAGCGTCCGATGACGTCGGCGGCCCACTCCGGGTTCTCCAGCGCCGCGGTGCCGAGGTTGATGCGGGAGGCACCGGATTCCAGCGCAGCCTCCAGCGACTCGTCGTCGCGGATGCCGCCGGACAGTTCCACCTGGACGCCGCGGACGGCCTTGATGGCCTTGCGCAGCACGCCGGCGTTGTTGCCGCGCCCGAAGGCCGCATCCAGGTCGACGAGATGGATCCACTCGGCACCCTGACGGGCCCACTCCATGGCCGCATCGACGGGGTCGCCATAGCTGGTCTCGCTGCCCGCTTCACCCTGGGTGAGACGGACGGCCTTGCCGCCGGCGACATCCACGGCCGGCAGCAGGGTCAATGCCGGGGTCGACGCGAAATCGTTCATAGCTCCTCGTGCCTCGCGCGGACATCCGCCGCACGCACGAGGTAAGAGACTAGCCCGCGCGGAGGGTGCCGATCCAATTGGCGAGAAGGCGGATGCCGGCGGCCCCGGATTTCTCCGGGTGGAACTGCGTCGCCGACAGCGGTCCGTTCTCCACGGCAGCCAGGAACGGCGACCCGTACGTCGTCCAGGTGAGCCTCGGGGTGGGGAACGGCGGCTGCGTCTCGAGCGTCCAGTCCTGCGCGGCGTAGGAGTGCACGAAGTAGAACCGCTCGTCCTCGAGGCCGGCGAAGAGGACCGAATCGGGGTCCGGGGAGACGGTGTTCCAGCCGATGTGCGGCAGCACGGGCGCATCGAGCTCGGTCACGACGCCCGGCCACTGCCCGAGGCCTTCGGTGTCGATGCCGCGCTCCACGCCGCGGCCGAACAGGACCTGCATCCCGACGCAGATCCCGAGCACCGGACGCCCTCCGGCGAGCCGCCGGTCGATGAGTTCGTCTCCGCGACTCTCCCGGAGCGCCTCGATGACGGCGGCATACGCCCCGACGCCGGGCACCAGGAGTCCGTCGGCTTCCGCGACGAGGGCGCGGTCGGCGGTGAGCCGGGCGTCTGCGCCCGCGGCGATGAGTGCCTTCACCGCGGAGTGGACGTTCCCCGACCCGTAATCGAGGACAGCGACGAGGGGGCGTTCGGTCACAGTGCGCCCTTGGTGCTGGGGATGCCCTGCACAAGCGGGTCGAGTGCCTTCGCCTGCCGGAACGCGCGCGCGAACGCCTTGTACTCGGCCTCGGCGATGTGGTGCGGGTCGCGCCCGCCGAGCACCGTGACGTGCACGGTGAGCCCGGCGTTGAACGCGATCGCCTCGAACGTGTGGCGCACGAGCGAGCCGGTGAAGTGCCCGCCGATGAGGTGGTGCTCGTAGCCGGCGGGCTCGCCGGAGTGCACGAGATAGGGCCGGCCGCTGATGTCGACCACGGCCTGCGCGAGCGCTTCGTCCAGTGGCACCAGAGCGTCGCCGTACCGGGCGATGCCGGACTTGTCGCCGAGCGCCTGCCGGATCGCCTGGCCCAGCACGATCGCGACGTCCTCCACGGTGTGGTGCGCGTCGATGTGCGTGTCGCCGGTGGCGGTCACGGTGAGATCGGTGAGGGAGTGCTTCGCGAACGCCGTCAGCAGGTGATCCAAGAACGGCACGGTGGTCGCGATCGTGCTCACGCCGGTTCCGTCGAGGTCGAGCGTCAGCTCGACCGAGGACTCGCTGGTGGCGCGGCGGATGCTGGCCGTACGGTGTGCGGCGGGCTCGAGGCTCATGCCTCCGAGTCTATCGAGGCCAGCGCCTCCAGGAACGCGGTGGTCTCTGCCTCGGTGCCCGCCGTCACCCGCAGGTGGTGGGGGATGCCCACGTCGCGAATGAGGACGCCACGGTCGTAGAGCGCCTGCCAGGTCGCGGCGGGATCGTCGACGTCGCCGAACAGGACGAAGTTGGTCCACGACTGGTGCGCCACGTAGCCGAGCGCCTCAAGGGTCGCCGAGATGCGGTCGCGCTGCGCGACGATCTCGTCCACCATCCCGAGCATGAGCGGGGCGTGGCGGAGAGCCGCGAGCGCTGCCGCCTGGGTGAGCGCGCTGAGGTGGTAAGGCAATCGCACCAGGCGCAGCGCATCCACGACGGCGGGGTCGGCCGCGAGGTACCCGACCCGAGCGCCGGCGAAGGCGAACGCCTTGCTCATGGTGCGCGACACCACCAGGCGCTCCCGGCCCTCCAGCAGGGTCACAGCGGACGGGGCGTCGTGCGGTGCGAACTCCTGGTAGGCCTCGTCGACGATGACGATGCCCCGAGCCGCTTCATACGCAGCGTCGACCACGTCGAGCTCGAGCGGCGTGCCGGTGGGGTTGTTCGGTGCACAGAGGAACACGACATCCGGCTGCGCGTCGGCGATCTGCGCGGAGACGGAGTCGGGGGTCAGCCGAAAGTCGGGTTCCCGGGTGCCCGCGATCCATGACGCCCCGGTCGCGCGGGTCAGCAGCGGGTACATGGAGTAGGTGGGGGCGAAGCCCATCGCCGTCCGACCCGGTCCGCCGAAGGCCTGCAGCAGGTGCTGCAGCACTTCGTTGGAGCCGTTGGCAGCCCACATCTGGTCGGCGGTCAGTCCCTCGCCGAGGTAGTCCGCGAAGGCCTCGCGCAACTGGACGAACTCACGGTCGGGGTACCGGTTGATTTCGTGCAGCGACCGGGCGATCTGGCCAAGGATGTCGTCGACGACCTCCTCCGGGACCGGGTGGGTGTTCTCGTTGACGTTGAGCGCAATGGACAGCGGTGCCTGCGGTGCACCGTACGGCGTCATGCCCCGCAGGTCATCACGGAGGGGCAGGTCTTCCAGTCGCGCGCTCATCCATCCATCGTAGAGCCGGGGCGAGGCCTCACTCCTGGACGAACTCCGCGGGGATCGCGAGTCGCTCACCCGCGAGCACCGCAGCGTCGTCGAGGGCGTTGAGTCGCATGATGGCGTCGACCACGTCGCGCGGGTCGTGCCCGGGGGCGACGTCTTCGGCGATCGACCACAGCGAGTCCCCTGCCGTGACGGTGACGGTCTCGAAGGACCCCGCCGGTGCGCTCGCCTCACGGGACGCGAGGGCCGCGCCGCCGGCGAGCACCCCGGCCGCCACCGCGACCACGAGCGGCGTCGCCGCCAGCGCCGTCAGCACCCGGCGACCGCGGGCCGTGAGCCGCAGCCGCGTGCGCGCCGTGAGGCGCGCGGCGTGCCGGATCGATGGGTACTCGATGGGTGCGTACTCGATCGTGCTCATGAGGTCTCCTTCCGCCGGGGAGAGATTCGCATCCAGGTGCTCGGCCGGGAGCACCGGATGCGAACCTCTCTTCCGAAGTTATCTTCGATTCTGTAACCTGTCAATGGGGATCCGGCGACCCGGAGTTTCGAAGACGACACGCGAGGCGCTTGCCCCACAGTCGGGTCCGAACCGGATACCGTTTCGACAAGAACACCGAATCACCGACCTCCGACATTCGAAGACGCGGGCGGACGGAAACCGAGGGAGTCACGCAGATGAGCGCAGCGCCGAAGCCGCAGACCCGACGCCGCAAGAGCCTGAGCGACAAGCAGATGGCGATCCTCGAGGTCATCCAGCGGTCGATCGCCCGGCACGGCTATCCGCCGAGCATGCGTGAGATCGGGGACGCCGTCGGTCTCAAGTCGCTCTCGAGCGTCACCCATCAGCTGAACCAGCTGGAGCTGAGCGGGTATCTCCGCCGCGACCCGGGCAAGACCCGCGCCATGGAGGTGCTGATCGATCTTCCCGGCACCGCGACCGAGAGTCCGGCCGACAGCGCCCCGAACATCGGCGACGCGGCACTCGTCCCCCTTGTCGGGCGGATCGCGGCCGGCGTGCCGATCACCGCGGAGCAGCAGGTGGAAGAGGTGTTCCCCCTCCCCCGCCAGCTGGTCGGCAAGGGCGACCTGTTCATGCTGAAGGTGGCGGGTGAGTCGATGATCGACGCCGCGATCTGCGACGGGGACTGGGTCGTCGTGCGGTCGCAGTCGACCGCCGAGAACGGGGACATCGTCGCCGCCATGCTCGACGGCGAAGCGACCGTGAAGACCTTCCGGCAGCGCGACGGGCACACCTGGCTGCTGCCCCGCAACTCCGCATTCGAGCCGATCCTCGGCGACGAGGCCGTCGTGCTCGGCAAGATCGTGGCGCTGCTGCGCGCCGTCTGATCTGCCACTCTCGGCGCCGACTCCCGCGGATGTCGACGGGGCGGACGTCTCGCCGTAGCGTGGGGGCGTGACGCAGACCCTCCCCTACGGTTCCTGGCCTTCCCCCCTCACTGCGGCTGAGGTGACGGCCGCGGCTCCCCGCCTCGACGGCGCCCGGTTCGTCGGCGACGAGGTGTGGTGGGGGCAGTCGGTGCCGGCCGAGTCGGGCCGGGTGGCGGTCTTTCGCCGAATGGCCGACGACACCGTGTCCACGGTGCTGCCCGCCCCGTGGAACGCCCGGTCTCTGGTGCACGAGTACGGCGGCGGCGCCTGGACGGCCACCGACGACGGCGAGTTGCTGTTCGTGGAGAAGGCGGACCAGCGGGTATGGTCCCTGCGCCCGGGCGAGGATCCGCGTCCGCTGACCGCGGAGAAGACGGCCGAACGCTTCGGCGGCCTCCGACTCCAGGCGGGCATCCTCCTCGCCGTCCGGGAGACGCACGGCGAGGCCCGCACACCCCATCGGGAGATTGTCGCTATCCCGCTCGATGGCAGTGCCGTCGCCGATCGCGACCGCATCCGGGTGCTCGCCGCCGGCGGCGATTTCGTCGCGCAGCCGGCGTTGTCACCGGACGGCACCCGTCTCGCGTGGATCGCGTGGGACCACCCGAACATGCCGTGGGATCACGGCCGCCTGCACGTCCGCGACCTCGGCGGCCCGGTCGAGACCCTCATCGACCACGGTTCCGCCCCGCTGCAGCCGGTATGGGACGGCGTGGACCTCGTGTTCAGCGACGATCCCGAGGACCGCTGGAACCTCTTCCGCCTCTCCCCCGGTTCCCTCGCGCCGGTCCCGGTCGCCCCAGCCGAGGCCGACACCGGCGGCGCGCTGTGGGTACTCGGCACTCGATGGTTCGACGTGCTCGAGGACGGCCGCATCCTGGCGGTGCAGACCGACGGCGGCGACCGCCTCGTCGTCATCGACCCGGAGGAGGGATCGGCGACC
The DNA here is from genome assembly GCF_026393345.1 of Microbacterium sp. Lineage (GTDB taxonomy): Bacteria > Actinomycetota > Actinomycetes > Actinomycetales > Microbacteriaceae > Microbacterium. Next base: position 1,973 of record NZ_JAPLAI010000007.1, on the reverse strand, counting down.
CCGGTGGACGCCCCCCTCACGGCGGGTATCACGGTCGAACAGGTGCAGGGCTCGCGCGCGCTCGTCATCGGCGCGGGTGAGATCAGCGACGCCGCCGTGTGGCTGATCGACCTGGATGCGGGGACTGCCGTGCCCGTGACCGGCACGGACACCCCCTGGGGCGAGGAGTGGCTGCCGCGCCCGCGGGAGCTGCATGTGGCCGGCCCGCACGGCCCGGTGCACGCGATCGACTACCCGCCGACCCACCCCGACGCCGCAGGACCCGAGGGCGAACTGCCGCCCTATGCGGTGTGGGTGCACGGCGGACCGACGAGCCACGCGACCCCGTCGGCGTCCGCGAAGGTCGCCTACTTCACCAGCCGCGGCATCGGCGTGCTCGAGGTCAACTACGGCGGTTCGACCGGATACGGGCGGGCGTACCGTGAGCGACTGAAAGGGCAGTGGGGGGTGGTCGACGTCGACGACGTCGCGGCCGCCGCGGTCGGACTGTGCGAGATCGGCCGTGCCGACCCGGAGCGCATCGCGATCGAGGGCGGATCCGCCGGCGGCTGGACGGTGCTGGCTGCCCTTGTGGGCACGGACGTGTTCGCGGCTGGGATCTCCCGCTACGGCGTGGGAGATGCGCGCGCCCTCGCCGAGGACACGCACGACTTCGAGGCGCGCTATCTGGACGGGCTCATCGGACCGCTGCCGGAATCCGCTGAGGTGTACCGGGAACGCTCGCCGCTCTCGCACGCGGAGCGCTTCCGGGTGCCGCTGCTGATCCTGCAGGGGGACGAGGACGCCGTGGTGCCGCCGGCGCAGGCGGAATCCATCCGGGACGCGCTGATATCCCGTGGCGTGCCGTACGGCTATGTGCTCTACCCGGGCGAGGGACACGGCTTCCGCCGCCGGGAGACCGTGATCCACGCCCTGGAGAGCACCTACGCGTTCCTGGGTCGCGTGTTCGGGTTCGCGACCCCCGATGTGCCGCCGTTCGAACTCTCGGTGGGCCCGTTCACCGCCACGGCCGGCCCCCGAGGGCGTGAGCTACGCATCGCCGAGGGCGCCGTCCCCACCGAACACTCCGGACGCGATCTCACGATCGTCGTCTCCCGCGAAGCGGACCGGCCGCTCTACACCCGGTCGACGGATGCGGCCTGGACCGAGCTGCTGCACGGGGCCGGGTTCATGACGGTCGCGGATGATCCCGACCTGTGCGTGCTGATGCCGACGCTCGACGGCGCCTGACCGCCCGGGTCAGCGGGCGAACGGCGCCAGCCGCCCGGCGAGCGCCTCGGGGACGCGCGCGCGCAGTGCGGTGCCGTGCTCCTCGTGGCTCTGCGTGAGGATCATGCCGTGCTCGTGGACGGCCGAGACGAGGTCGCCCCGGTCGTAGGGGACGAGCGCGTCGACCTCGACCGCGGGCAGCGGCAGCGCCGCTTCCACGGCGTCACGGAGTTCGTCGATCCCCTCTCCGGTGCGGGAAGACACGAACAGCGCATCGGGCTGGAGCCCGCGAAGGAGCAGCCGCGCGTCGGCGTCGAGCAGATCGGCCTTGTTGAACACGACGATCTCGCGGGTGTCTCTGGCGCCGACATCACCGATCACGTCGCGGACGGTCGCCAGCTGCGCGCCCGGATCCGGGTGCGAGCCATCCACGACGTGCACGATGACGTCGGCCTGGCCGACCTCCTCGAGCGTGGAGCGGAACGCCTCGACCAGCTGGTGCGGCAGGTGCCGCACGAACCCGACGGTGTCGGACATGGTGAACACGCGTCCGTCGCTCGTCTGGGTCTTGCGCGTGGTGGGGTCGAGGGTCGCGAACAGCGCGTCCTCGACCAGCACGCCCGCGCCCGTCAGCCGGTTGAGCAGGCTCGACTTTCCGGCGTTGGTGTAGCCGGCGATGACGACGGCCGGCACCTCGTTGCGCCGACGTCGGGCCTTCTTGATGTCGCGGGTGGTGCGCAGCCCCGCGAGCTCGCGGCGCAGCT
>NZ_JAPLAI010000042.1:8433-97365 GCF_026393345.1 Microbacterium sp. | reverse complement strand
TGACGACGAGGTAGTCGGCCGGCGGTGCCAGCAGGGTCGCGCTGCGCACGTAGTCGATGGTTGCGTCGTCGACGTCGACCACGCGGCTCTTGCCGATGTTGACGCCGAGCACGGGCCGGTGGCGGCGGCGGCGAAGGCGCGCGAGTCGCTTCGCGGCCACCTGCGCGCCCTTGTTGTTGAAGCCCATGCGGTTGATGACCGCGCGATCCGGCACCAGGCGGAACAGGCGCGGGCGCGGGTTGCCGTCCTGCGGGACCGCCGTGACGGTGCCGACCTCGACATGCCCGAAGCCCAGGGCGTACAGCCCGGCGGCGCCGGTCACGTCCTTGTCGAACCCGGCGGCGACACCGAACGGCGAGTCGAACTCGAGTCCGAGCGCGCGGGTGCGCAGGGCCGGGTCCGGCCGGGTCACGGCACGGGCGAGCGCCGCGAACGGGGGCACACCCAGCATCCGGATGACGGCCATGGCCGCATGGTGCGCGGACTCGGGGTCCATGCGCGTGAGGACGGTGCGAAAAAGCAGCGGATACATCGTCTGCCAGGCTACCGGCCCGGCGCCCGTCACTCCGCCGCGGCGGGCTTCTCGGCGCGGTTCGCGTGATCGGCTCGAAGTTCCGCGATCGAGGACTCGAAGTCCTCGAGCGACTCGAAGGCGCGGTAGACGCTCGCGAATCGGAGGTACGCCACCTCGTCGAGCTCGCGCAGGGGTCCGAGGATCGCGAGCCCGATCTCGTTCGTGTCGATCTGCGACGAGCCGGTCTGGCGCACCGCCTCCTCGACGCTCTGCGCCAGCATGGCGAGGTCGGCCTCGGTCACCGGACGGCCCTGGCAGGCCTTCCGCACACCGGACATCACCTTCTCGCGGCTGAACGACTCGATCACGCCGGAGCGTTTGATGACGTTCAGGCTCGCGGTCTCGATGGTCGAGAAGCGGCCGCCGCACTCGGGGCACTGACGGCGGCGACGGATGCTGAGCCCGTCATCGCTGGTGCGGGAATCGATGACGCGGGAATCGGGATGGCGACAGAAAGGGCAATGCATGACAGCGACAGGTTATCCCTCGAACCGGGCTTCCACGGCCTCGCCATGCGCAGGAAGCGCTTCGGCCTCTGCCAGCGTGACGATGGCGTGGCGCACGGCGGCCAGGGCGGTGCGGTCGTATTCGATGACCTGCTGGGGCCGCAGGAAAGTCGCCGCGGAGAGGCCGGCCGCGTAACGCGCCTGTCCCCCGGTCGGCAGCACGTGGTTGCTGCCGGCGAGGTAGTCCCCGAGGCTCACCGGCGAGTCGGCGCCGACGAAGACGGCCCCGGCGTTGACGAACTCCTCCGGATGCGGGTCGGAGAGGTGGAGTTCGAGGTGCTCGGGTGCGTACGCGTTGCTGAATGCGGTCGCCTGCGCGAGATCGTCGACGAGCACGATCGCGGACTGCGGCCCGTCCAGGGCCACGGCCACCCGCTCCGCGTGCCGCGTGCGGGGCGCGCGGATCGTGATCTCGGCGGCCACCTCCTGCGCCAGCTGCTCGGATGCGGTGACGAGCACCGCCGAGGCCTGCTCGTCGTGCTCGGCCTGGCTGATGAGGTCGGCGGCGACCAGCCGCGGGTCGGCGGTGTCATCGGCGACGACGAGGATCTCGGTGGCACCGGCTTCCGCATCCGTGCCCACCAGGCCTGCGACCGCTCGCTTGGCGGCGGCGACGAAATTATTGCCCGGGCCGGTGACGACATCGACCGGGTCGAGTCCGATGCTGCCCACGCCGTACGCGAGCGCGCCGATGGCGCCGGCACCGCCCATCGCGTACACCTCGTCGATGCCGAGGAGGCGTGCCGCGGCGAGGATCACCGGGTGCACGCGGCCGTCGAACTCGCGCTGCGGCGGGGACGCGAGCGCCACGACCTCGACGCCGGCGACCTGCGCGGGCACGACGTTCATCACGACGCTCGACGGGTACACGGCCTTGCCGCCGGGGCCGTACACGCCCACGCGTCGTACCGGCTGCCAGCGTTGCGTGACGCGGGCACCGGGTCCGAGTTCGGTGACGATCGGGGCGGGCACCTGCGCGGCGGATGCGGCACGGACACGGAGGATGGCCTCCTCCAGCGCCGCGCGCACCTGCGGGGCGATGCCGGCGACAGCCTCGTCGAGGTGCTCGGCCGGGACCCGCAGCGCGTGGTGCATGACGCCGTCGAACCGTTCGGCCTGCTCGCGCAGCGCGTCCTCGCCGCGCGCGGCGACGTCGTGCACGATCTGCGCGGCGGTCGTCAGGGCGCTCTCCCGCGCGACATCGGCCCGGGGAACCGCGGCCAGCAGCTCGGCGAGAGTCAGCGATCGGCCTCGGAGATCGATGGTGCGCAGCATCCCTCCAGGGTACCGGTCACCGAGGTGGCCCCCGGCGCCGCGGTCAGCCGCGCGTGACCCCGGTGACGTCGTGCAGATAGCCGACGCGTCCGTCTTCGTGACGGACGACGAAGACCTCGCCGCGGTCCTCGATGACGAGCGCCCAGGCGGTGGGGCCGACCCGGAAGATGGGGGTGCCGGATGCGTCGAGCACGTCGCGCTCCTCCGGCGCCAGCGCCCAGAACGCCTGGGGCGCGCCACTCTGTGTCGGCTGCGCGGTGACGGGCTGCTCCTCGACCACGGTCTCGCCGGTCGTCGTCGCGGAGGCGTCGTCCACCGCATCCGGGGACTCGCCCGTCTGCGGCTCGAAGTCGAACGGCTCGAACACGGACGTCTCCGCCGTGCTGTCGTCGATCTCGGGAGCCGCCGGGGCCACGGTCTCCGCTGCGGGCGCGGCCGGCGCAGTAGGGACGGGCTCCGGACGGGCCGGGCGCGGGGGCCGGGCGGTCATCGGACGCAGGCGCCGGGCGTTCGGGTGCGCGAGGGACTCGGGACGGTGACGGAAGTCCTCGCCGAAGACCGGCAGCAGCGGCGCGAACACGGTGAAGACGACACCGGCGACCATGAGGATGAATTCGACCCAGATGAGCCAGCTGCCGCTGCTCGTGATGCCGGTGTTGACCGTGATCGAGACCTGCTGCCACACCAGCGTCAGCCAGTACACCGCCGCGACCGAGAACGCGACGGAGACGAACTGGTCGATGCCGAGCGAACCGACCCGGCGGATGCCGTCCGGCGACAGCCGCCGCAGCACGAGCAGGAACACGGCAGCGGTCGGCACGCCGATCGTGAGGATCCAGGTCAGGCCCAGGCTCCACAGCGATGCGGCACCGAAGACCGGGAGGAAGGAGAGCACGAAGGCGACGAGCCAGATGCCGCCGATCACCACCTCGCGCAGCGAGAACGGACCCACGCCGTGCTGCGGGGGCTCCCCCGCATCGGCGGGCGCATCGCTGTCGGGAGCGTCGCTCGTCGCGAACTCGTCGTCGGCGTAGACGCCGCGCGCATCGTCTGTCATGTCGGATCCTTCCGGGTGGGGGGAGACCGGGGCCTCGAAGACCATCCGATCCTAACCGCGACAGGCGGCGCCCGCCCCGCGTGTCCTCAGCCCAGGCACGAAGGCCCGAGCAGGCCCTTCAACTCGCCGTAGAGGTCGGCGGACAGGCGCACCGGATGCGGCACTTCGAAGACCTTGGCCGTGCCGGCGCGGTGCAGCTTCACCGTGACCTCGGTGTCGCCGCGATGACGCCGCAGCACGGCGGCGAGGTCGCCGACGACGGCCTCGCTCGCCCGCTGCTCCGGGATCATCAGCACGAGCGGACCGGAGTCGTCGACCGCGCCGAGATCTGGGGCGAACGCACTCTGGGCGTGCAGGTTCATGCCGTCGTCCCGCCGGGAGACCCGGCCGCGGACGGCGAGGATCGAGTCGGCGACGAGCATCGAGGCGAACTCGGTGTAGGTCTTCCCCATGAACATGACGGTGATCTCGCCGTTGAAGTCCTCCACGGTGATCATGCCGTAGGGGTTCCCGCTGGATTTGGCCACGCGATGCTGCACGCTCGTGACGAGCCCGGTGATCGTGACCTGCTCGCCGTCGGCGATGTCCTCGGAGGACAGCAGGTCGTGGATGCCGATCGAGGCATGCTTGGCGAGCGGGATTTCGAGGCCCGCCAGCGGATGGTCGGACACATACAGGCCGAGCATCTCGCGCTCGAATGCCAGCTTGTCCTTCTTCGTCCACTCCGGGCGCGGTTCGACCTTGGGCGGTGCGGTCTCCTCCGATGCCTCCCACAGGCTGTCGAAGTCGAAGGCGACGGCTCCGGTGGCCTCCTTGCGCTTGAGGTCGACGGCGGCCTCCACGGCCTCCTCGTGGATCTCGTGCAGCGCGCGGCGGGTGTCGCCGAGGGAGTCGAACGCCCCGGCCTTGATGAGCGATTCGACGGTGCGCTTGTTCGCGACGTGCGGCGGGACCTTGTCGAGGAAGTCGTGGAACGAGTCGAAGGGTGCCTTTTCGCGCGCCTGGATGATGCCGTCGACGACGTTCGAGCCGACGTTGCGCACGGCCCCCAGGCCGAAGCGGATGTCCTCCCCGACGGCGGCGAAGTAGTTGATCGACGCGCCGACGTCGGGTGGCAGCACCTTGATGCCCATGCGGCGACACTCGTTGAGGTACACCGCCATCTTGTCCTTGGAGTCGCCGACGCTCGTCAGCAGCGCCGCCATGTACTCCGCGGGGTAGTGCGCCTTGAGGTACGCGGTCCAGTACGAGACGAGCCCGTAGGCGGCGGAGTGGGCCTTGTTGAAGGCGTAGTCCGAGAACGGCAGCAAGATGTCCCACAGTGCCTTGATGGCGGGCTCGCCGAAGCCGCGCTCCACCATGCCGCCGTGGAATCCCTCGTACTGCTTGTCGAGCTCGGACTTCTTCTTCTTGCCCATGGCGCGGCGCAGGATGTCGGCCTGGCCGAGCGAGAACCCGGCCACCCGCTGGGCGATCGCCATGACCTGCTCCTGATAGATGATCAGGCCGTAGCTGGTGTCGAGGATGTCTTTCAGCGGTTCCTCGAGCTGCGGGTGGATGGGGGTGATCTCCTGCTGCTTGTTCTTGCGCAGCGCGTAGTTGATGTGGGAGTTCGCCCCCATGGGGCCGGGCCGGTACAGCGCGATGACGGCGGAGATGTCCTCGAAGTTGTCCGGGCGCATGAGCCGGAGCAGTGAACGCATCGGCCCGCCGTCGAGCTGGAACACGCCGAGTGTGTCGCCGCGGCCGAGGAGGTCGTAGGAGTCACGGTCGTCGAGCGGCAGGTCTTCGAGGACGAGCGGCTCGCCGCGGTTGGCGGCGATGTTGTCGAGCGCGTCGGAGATGATCGTGAGGTTCCGCAGCCCCAGGAAGTCCATCTTGATCAGGCCGAGGGATTCGCATGCCGGGTAGTCGAACTGCGTGACGATCTGGCCGTCCTGCTCCCGCTTCATGATCGGGATGATGTCCAGCAGCGGGTGGCTGGACATGATGACGCCGGCCGCGTGCACGCCCCATTGGCGCTTCAGATTCTCCAGGCCCAGCGCCGTGTCGAACACCGTCTTAGCGTCGGGATCGGTGTCGACCACGAGGCGGAACTCGCTCGCCTCCTTGTAGCGCGGGTGCGCCGGGTCGTACATACCCGTCAGGGGCATGTCTTTTCCCATCACGGCGGGCGGCATCGCCTTCGTGAGCTTCTCCCCCATACTGAACGGGAAGCCGAGCACGCGCCCCGCATCCTTCAGCGCCTGCTTGGCCTTGATGGTGCCGTAGGTCACGATCTGTGCGACCCGCTCGTCGCCGTACTTGTCGGTGACGTACTGGATCACCTCGCCGCGGCGACGGTCGTCGAAGTCGACGTCGAAGTCGGGCATGGAGACGCGGTCGGGGTTGAGGAACCGCTCGAAGATGAGGCCGTGCTTGAGCGGGTCGAGGTCGGTGATCTTCATCGCGTACGCGGCCATGGAACCGGCACCCGAGCCACGGCCGGGACCGACCCGGATGCCGTTGCGCTTGGCCCAGTTGATGAAGTCGGCGACCACGAGGAAGTAGCCCGGGAACCCCATCTGCACGATGACGCCGGTCTCGTACTCGGCCTGCCGGCGGACGTCGGCGGGGATGCCGTCGGGGTAGCGGTCGTTCAGGCCGTTCTCGACCTCTTTGACGAACCAGGACTCCTCGGTCTCGCCCTCCGGCACCGGGTAGCGCGGCATGTAGTTCGCGCTGGTATCGAACTCGACCTCGCACCGCTCGGCGATGAGGAGCGTGTTGTCGCACGCCTCCGGGTGATCGCGGAAGACCTGCCGCATCTCGGCGGGCGACTTGACGTAGTAGCCGTCGCCGTCGAACTTGAAGCGCTTCGGGTCGTCGAGGGTCGAGCCGGACTGCACGCACAGCAGCGCCGCATGGCTGGTGGCGTCGTGCTGGTGCGTGTAGTGGAGGTCGTTCGTTCCGACGAGCGGGATGTCGAGGTCCTTCGCAAGCCGCAGCAGGTCGGTCATGACGCGGCGCTCGATCGAGAGCCCGTGGTCCATGATCTCGGCGAAGTAGTTCTCTTTGCCGAAGATGTCCTGGAACTCGGCGGCCGCCGCGCGCGCCGCGTCGTACTGTCCGAGCCGCAGCCGGGTCTGCACCTCGCCCGAGGGGCAGCCGGTGGTCGCGATGAGCCCCGAGCTGTAGGTCTGCAGCAGCTCCCGGTCCATGCGGGGCTTGAAGTAGTAGCCCTCGAGGCTCGCCTTGGAGGAGAGCCGGAAGAGGTTGTGCATGCCCTCGGTGTTCTGGGACAGCAGTGTCATGTGGGTGTACGCGCCGGCGCCCGAGACATCGTCGTCGCTCTGCTCCGGCGAGCCCCAGCGCACCCGCGACTTGTCGGAGCGATGCGTCCCGGGGGTGACGTAGGCCTCGATGCCGATGATGGGTTTGACCCCGGCATCCTTCGCCGTCTTGTAGAACTCGTACGCCGCGAACGTGTTGCCGTGGTCGGTGACCGCGATCGCCGGCATGTCGAGCCGCGCGGCCTCCTGCACCATGGGCCCGATGCGGGCGGCTCCGTCGAGCATGGAGTACTCGCTGTGAACGTGGAGATGAACGAAGGAGTCGGCTGCCACGCATCGAGTCTACGTTCGCGTCCGACACCCGGTCCGTAGGGTGGGCGCATGGCGACGCCCGATTTCATCCTCGAACTGCGCCGGTACGTCGGCACCCGGCCCCTCTTCCTCAGCGGCGTGACCGCGGTGATCGTCCGCGGCGACGAGGTGCTGCTCGGCCGCCGCAGCGACAACGGCGCGCTGACGCCGATCACGGGCATCGTGGACCCGGGAGAGGAGCCGGCGGATGCGGCGGTGCGCGAGGCCGCGGAGGAGGCCGGGGTCGTGATCCGCGCCGATCGCCTCGCGTGGGTGCACCAGATCCCCCGGGTGACGTACGAGAACGGCGACCAGACGGACTACCTCGATCTGACGTTCCGCTGCAGCTGGATCTCCGGGGAGCCGTATCCCGCGGACGGCGAGATGACCGACGTCCGCTGGTACCCGCTCGCCGATCTGTCCGCGCTGTCCGACGAGATGCGCGCCCGGGTGGAGGCAGCCCTGACGGACGAGCCCTCCGCCCGGTTCGAGGGGGGACGCTGAGGGCGTCTCGCGAATTTTCCCGGCGCGAGGCGAAGGGATGCGGCCGGATGACGCGCACAATGACAGCGTGACCGAGCTCGCGCCAGCAGTACCCGCATCCTTCCGCGCGCCGCGTGCGCTGGCGGCGTTCTGGATCGTCGCCGCGGTCGTGGGAGGCGTGGTCGCCTTCCTCATCTACCTGGAGTACATCGGCCAGCTCACGGACAGCGATCCGCTCATCACCTGCAGCGTCAGCGCGGTCGTCACCTGCGGACCCAATCTGCTCTCCCCCGGCGGCAACCTTCTCGGTTTCTCGAATTCGATCGCGGGGATGGTGCTCTTCGCCGGCCCGCTCTACGCCGCGGCCGCCTCGCTCGCCGCGCCGGGGGGTCTGCGGCCCTGGTTCTGGCAGGTCTATGCCGCGTTCCTCGCCGGTGCCGTCGTGCTCGTGCACGTCTTCGCCTGGCGCAGCGTCTTCGAATACGGCTCGCTGTGCCCGTGGTGCATGGTCATCTGGCTCGTGACCATTCCGGTGTTCTGGTACACCGTGGCCTGGATGCTCCGCGACGGGGTCTTCGGTATCGGCCCCCGCCGCATCGGCGCCATGCTGTGGGCATGGGCACCCCTGGTGACGGTGCTCGATTACACCCTCATCGCGGTGACCGCACAGGTGCGTCTGGACGTGCTCGGGTCACTCATCTGACGACCGGAGACGCTCGGATCAGTCGGCGCGGAGCAGGTCCAGCGCGTGCTGCAGGTCCGGTGCGTACGGCGAGGTGAAGCTCACCCACTCGCCGGTCAGCGGGTGAGCGAACGAGAGTTCGTGCGCATGCAGCCACTGCCGGATGAGGCCGAGTCGCGCGGCGAGCACGGGGTCGCCGCCGTACAGCGGGTCTCCCACGCACGGATGCCGGTGGGCGGCCATGTGCACCCGGATCTGGTGGGTGCGGCCGGTCTCCAGGTGGATCTCCAGCAGCGACGCCCCGCGGAACGCCTCGAGCGTCTCGTAGTGGGTGACCGAGTCCTTGCCGGTCGGAGTGACCGCGAACTTCCACGAGTGCGAGGGATGCCGGCCGATCGGCGCGTCGATGGTTCCGGCGAGCGGGTCGGGGTGGCCCTGCACCACGGCGTGGTAGATCTTCTCCACCTCGCGCTCCTTGAACGCCCGCTTGAGCACGGTGTAGGCCCGTTCGGTCTTGGCGACGACCATGAGCCCGCTGGTCCCGACGTCCAGGCGGTGCACGACCCCCTGACGCTCCGCCGCGCCGGTCGTGGCGATCCGGTAGCCGGCGGCGGCCAGCGCGCCGAGCACGGTCGGTCCCTCCCAGCCCACCGAGGGGTGGGCGGCGACGCCGGAGGGCTTGTCCACCACGACGATGTCGTCGTCGTCGTAGACGATCCCGAGATCGGGTACCGCGATCGGGACGATCTCGGGTTCGCGTTTCGGCGCCCACGATACATCGAGCCACCCGCCGGCGCGGAGCCGGTCGGATTTGCCCATGACACGACCGTCGAGGGTCACCCCGCCGGCGTCGATGACCTCGGCGGCGAAGGTGCGGGAGAACCCCAGGAGCTTGGCCAGGGCGGAGTCCACCCGGCTGCCGTCGAGTCCGTCGGGCACCGGCAGTGCACGCGATTCCATGTCAGTCCCGGCGCGGCTCGTCGGTGACGGCACCGTCGGAACCTGAGACCTCGGAGCCGGAAACCTCGGATGCGGGGGCCTCGGTGACGGCACCCTCGGATTCCGCGGCACCGGTGGCGTCCGCATCCGCGCGCGTCTCCCGGGTGCCGTCCAGGCGCAGGCCGATGAGCACCAGGATGGCGATCGTGACCATCATGGTGACGATGAAGCAGTCCGCGACGTTGTAGATCGCGGGGTTCGTCCAGAACCACATCCACGGCGTCGAGATGAAATCGACCACATGCCCGATCGCGAACCCGGGCTCGCGGAACAGGCGGTCGGTGAGGTTACCGAGCACACCTCCCAGCAGCAGCCCGAGCACGATCGCCCAGGCGCGGGAGCGGACCCGGCGCACCAGCACCACGATCACGACGGCGACGGCCGCGAGCGCCAGGGTGAACACCCACGTGACACCGGCGCCGAACGAGAACGCGGCGCCGGAGTTGCGGATCAGGTAGAGGCCGAAGAAGTCACCCAGCACCGGGACCAGGGTCTCGGAGGGGAGGAAGGTGATCGCGAGGTACTTCGTGAACTGGTCGACGGCCAGCACCGCCACCGCGAGAACCGCGATGAGGGTGCCGGCCGTCGCGAGGCGAAGCGGGCGCCGGGCCGACAACGGCCCTACAGGCCAATCGCCGACACGGGCGTGCTGCCCGAGGGGCTGGAGCTGCTGTCGAGTTCGCGGAGCTTGCCTTCGATGAGGTCACGCAGCTGCGAGCGGTAGTCGCGCTCGAACTGACGGAGCTCGGTGATCCGGCCTTCGAGGACCGCGCGCTCCTTCTCGAGGCGGGCGATCTCGTCGCGACCCTTGGCCTCAGCCTCGGCGACGATGGACGCGGCCTGAGCCTTGGCGTCGGAGATGAGCTGGTCGCGCTGGGCCTTGCCCTCGGCGACGTGCTCGTCGTGCAGGCGCTGGGCGAGCTCGATGATGCCGGCGGTGGCACTCGTGCCGTCCGTCGCGGCGGCGGGAGCGGGGGCGGGCGTCTCGACGACGACCTCCTCGACCGTCTCCTCGACGACGGGGGCCGCGGCGGCCGGGGTCTCGCCGGACTCGAGGGCGGCGAGCTTGGCCTTCAGCTCCTCGTTCTCGGCGATGGTCTTGCGCCACTCGACGACGATCTCATCGAGGAAGTCGTCGACCTCATCGGGGTCGAAACCCTCCTTGAACCGGACGTGCTGGAACTGCTTGGTGACGACGTCATCCGGAGTCAATGCCATGGTGTTCCTCTCGGGGGCGTGGCGGCGTGTGCCAGGGGGACGGTGCCCGCAGTACGGGCCGCTTCACGACAGCATAGCCGCGCCGCGGCGAGGCTGTCGAAGGGTCAGAGCGCCGAGAGCGCGCGCGTCACCGACAGCAGCATGAAGCACAACAACAGGGTCAGAGCGAACGCGAAGTCGATGGCGACCGGCCCGACGCGCAACGGAGGGATGACGCGCCGGAACAGTTTGATGGGCGGATCGGTGACGGTGTAGACGAGCTCCGCCGCGACCAGCCCGGCACCGCGCGGGCGCCATTCCCGGTTGAAGATGGGGATGTAATCCAGGATCAGACGAATCAGCAGCACGATCACGTAGATGAGCAGCAGGACGTTCGCGACCGAGGCGATGACGTGGACGACCTCCACGGCGGACTACTGCTGCGGGAAGCCCGCGGCTTCCGGGTCCGCCTGGGCGACGGCGCCATCGCCGGACACGGCGACGTTCTCGGGCGAGAGCAGGAACACCTTGCTGGTGACGCGCTCGATACGTCCGTACAGACCCAGCGACAGGCCGCTCGCGAAGTCGATCAGGCGGCGCGCGTCGGCGTCGCTCATCTGCGAGAGGTTGATGATCACCGGGATGCCCTCGCGGAAGTTCTCCGCGATCACCTGGGCGTCGCGGTACTGCTTCGGGTGCACCGTGAGGATCTCGCTGACAGTGCCGACGGTGGGCTGACGCACCACGGCCGGACGGTGGAGAGGCGTGACGGGAGCGGCCGGCTTCTCGAGCTGCTCGCTCTTCCGGGTGGCACGCGCGGGCGCGGGCTGCTCCTCGTAGGTCTCCTCCTCGTCGGCGAGGCCAAGGTAGACCATGGTCTTCTTCAGGGGGTTCGACATCGCATCCTCCGTTTGCTCGTCTGTTGAGAGGCTATCCGTGCTGGGGTCTGGGACCGGTGATTGCCGACCCGATCCGCAGGTGTGTCGCGCCGGCCGCGATGGCTTCGGCGAAGTCGCCGGTCATGCCGGCGGAGATCCAGGTGGCGTCGGGCGCCACGGTGCGAAGACGCGCGGCGTACTCGTGCAGTCGGGCGAACGCCGGCGCCGGGTCCTCGTCGAGCGGCGCAACCGCCATGAGTCCCCGCAGGCGCAGCGTGCCGCATCCGCCGATGATGTGCTCGGCTAGGCGTTCGATCTCGTCGGGCGCCGCGCCACCGCGCCCGGGATCATCCGTGAGGTTCACCTGGATCAGCACCTCGAGCGGCGTCAGCGGGCCAGCGCCGTCGAGCCCGGCACGCTCGAACGCGTCCGCCAGCCGCGCACGGTCTACCGAATGGACGACGGATGCGGCCTGCCGCACCGCGCGGGCCTTGTTGGTCTGCGCCTGACCGATGAAATGCCAGCGGAGCGCGGGGATCTCGCGGAGCTCGTCCACCTTCGCCGACAATTCCTGCTGCCGGTTCTCCCCCACGTCGGTCACGCCGAGCGCCGCGAGGTGCTCAACGAGACTCGCCGGGTGGAACTTGGTCACCACGATCCGGGTGATCTCCGCGCGGTCGCGACGCGACGCCCGCGCCGCCAGGGCGATGCGGGCGTCGATGTCGGCCAGGCGGGCCGCCAACTCGTCGGTCACGAAGACGCTTTCCGGGGGTGGAACGGGCTCACTTCAGGAAGTCGGGGATGTCCAGGTCGTCGTCGCCGAACGCGGAGTCATACGACGCCGGTTCGGAGATGCCGGCGGGCACGGGCACCTGGGGCTTCGCCTCGGCGACCGGCTCCGCGGCCGTCTCGGTGGTCTCGACGGGCGCTGCCAGCGGCGGCACGACGGGACGGGACGCCAGCACCGGCTCGATGCGCGGGGAGGGCTCGCCGCTGTCGAATCCGGCCGCGATGACGGTCACCCGCACCTCGTCGCCGAGAGTGTCGTCGATGACGGTACCGAAGATGATGTTGGCCTCCGGGTGGGCGGCCTCCTTCACCAGCTGCGCGGCGTCGTTGATCTCGAAGATGCCGAGGTTCGATCCGCCCTGGATCGACAGCAGCACGCCGTGCGCGCCCTCGATCGATGCTTCCAGCAGCGGCGACTCGACCGCGAGCTCGGCGGCCTTGATGGCACGGTCGGCGCCGCGGGCGGAACCGATGCCCATGAGCGCCGACCCCGCACCCTGCATGACCGACTTCACGTCGGCGAAGTCGAGGTTGATGAGTCCGGGGGTGGTGATGAGGTCGGTGATGCCCTGCACACCGGCGAGGAGCACCTGGTCGGCCGTGGCGAACGCCTCGATCATCGAGATGCCGCGGTCGCTGATCTCCAGCAGCCGGTCGTTCGGCACGACGATGAGGGTGTCGACCTCTTCCTTGAGCTTGACGACGCCCGCCTCGGCCTGACTCTGACGGCGGCGACCCTCGAAGGAGAAGGGCTTGGTGACCACACCGATGGTGAGCGCGCCGATCGACTTCGCGATGCGGGCGACCACGGGGGCGCCACCGGTGCCGGTGCCACCGCCCTCACCGGCGGTGACGAAGACCATGTCGGCCCCGGCCAGCGCCTCTTCGATCTCCTCCGCGTGGTCCTCGGCCGCGCGGCGCCCGACCTCGGGGTCGGCGCCGGCGCCGAGCCCGCGGGTCAGCTCCCGACCGACGTCGAGTTTGACATCGGCGTCGCTCATCAAGAGGGCCTGGGCGTCAGTGTTCACCGCGATGAACTCCACACCCCGCAGGCCCAGCTCGATCATGCGGTTGACGGCGTTGACGCCGCCACCGCCCACGCCGACGACCTTGATCACCGCGAGGTAGTTCTGGTTCTGGCTCATGCCGGCCTCCATCTCGTCCCGAACCGCTTCATCACCCGGTCTCAACATTCACCCTTAAGTGGAAGGTTAAAGTGTTGCCCGGTATGCAATTCCTTGATTGAAAATAGGCGGCGTGCGACGCGACCCGGGGATGCGGGCGGCGTGTCGTCGGATGCGTTTTCTCAGCGCACCACGACGACGCTCGGCGAGGACACGTCGTAGGCGCTCGCACCTGGCCGTCCGGCCATGATCTGCTGCAGCGCGAGGGCCTTCATCGCGGACTGCTCCGCGCTCCCCCACACCACCTCGGACCCCGCAAGGGTCAGCCGGACATCGTTCGGCGAGGACGCCGAGACCGCGGTCACCTGCGTACGGAGGCTATCGGGGAGGGCGCGCATAACCTGCCCGGCCGCGGCGAAGGCATCCGAGCCGAGTCCGCCGGCGACGTCGAGGCCCGGGTAGCCGCCCGGCGGGTCCTGGGTCGTGGCGAGCGCGACGCCGGCAGCGTCGACGAGCGTGTACCCGGCGGCGGAGGTGACATAGCCCACCGGGGTGCGCTCCACGATGCGCACGACCAGGTCGTGCGGCGGCGATGCCTCGTGCGTGTACGACTCGACGAGCGGGAAGGCGATGAGCGCGGCCTTCACCGCGGATTCGTCGACGGCGGCGAGGGGCGTGCCGAGCTGCCCGGAGAGGGCCTCGGCCACCGTCTCGGCGGGGAGCTGTGACGTACCGACCACCTCGATGTGCTGCAGTGCGAACAGCGGACTGTAGGCGACCCCGACCGTTCCCGCCACGAGAAGGACGAGGCCGATCCCCGCGCCCAGCCATGCCAGGCGGCGATGCCGCTGCCGCACCGTGAATCGGCGCACCTCGGCACGGAGCGCTCGGCGGCGGGCGCGGCCCGCTCGCCACAGGTCGCGCAGGCGCACCTGAGCGCCGTCGGTGGAGGCGGGCTCTGTGGGGGCGCCGTCGGGCACGCGCGAGTACGCGCCGCTGCCCTCCGACGCGGTGAGCGGGATCAGCGGGGCGAGGGGCGCCGTCGCATCGAGGGCGCCGGATGCCTGCTCCCCCGCATCCGGGGCCGTGCCGGTGCCGGGTGAGTCCGCCACGTCGGGGATGAGCGGACGCGGCGACGTGTCGCGCTGCCCCCCGGGGGGAGGCGGGAGGGGCGTCGGTCGGCGCATGGCGTCAGTGGTCCGCCGGTGTCGTGTGCGCGAGCGCGGCGAGGACCTGCGGGATGATCCGGTAGACGTCGCCGCAGCCGAGGGTCACGACGAAGTCGCCGGGGCGGGCGACCTCGGCGGTGTAATCGGCGGCCTGTTGCCAATCGGGCACGAAACGCACGCGGTCCTGGTCGGTGAACGCATCGCTGACGAGGGCGCCGGTGACCCCGGGGATCGGGTCCTCCCGCGCGCCGTAGACGTCGAGCACGACGGTGTGGTCGGCCAGGCGCTCGAGCACCTCGGCGAACTCGGGCGACATCAGCTGCGTCCGTGAGTAGGTGTGGGGCTGGTGCACGGCGATCAGGCGTCCGTCGCCGATCACGGTGCGTGCCGCCGTCAGCGCGGCCTCGACCTCGGTGGGGTGATGCGCATAGTCGTCGTAGACGCTCACACCGCGCTCGACGCCGTGCAGCTCGAAGCGGCGCACCGTGCCGGCGAACCCCGAGACCGCCTCGGCGGCGGCAGCGAGGGGGTGACCGAGCGAGCGGAGGACCGCGATCGCGCCGGCGGCGTTGACGGCGTTGTGCGCGCCCGGCACCGCGAGCCGGGCACGGGCGGATTCGCCGCCGGCGGTGACGGTGAAGGCGACGGGGCCGTCGGTGTCGATCTCGGTGACGCGGACGTCGGCGTCGGCGGCCTCCCCGAAGGTCACGACGTTCCCATGCGTCAGCGCGTCGCGCACGCGGCGGGCGCCGGCGTCATCGGCGGAGATGACCACCGCCTCGGACGCGGCATCCGCGAAGCGCACGAACCCGTCGAAGAAGGCGTCGCGTGAACCCCAGTGGTCGAGGTGGTCCGGGTCGACGTTGGTGACGAGGGCCACGGCGGTGTCGTACAGCTCGAAGGTGCCGTCGGACTCGTCCGCCTCGATGACGAAAAGGTCGTCGATCCCCGTACCGCTGGAAACGCCGAGGTCGGTGACGACACCGCCGTTGACGAAGCTCGGGTCGGCGCCGAGGTTCCGGAGGGCGGTGACGATCATGCCGGTGGAGGTGGTCTTGCCGTGCGCACCGGCGACGGACACCAGCCGGCGGCCGCTGGTCAGCCAGTGCAGCGCCTGCGACCGGTGGATGACGTGCAGCCCCTGAGCCTTGGCGGTGACGAACTCGGGGTTCTCCGGCCAGATGGCCCCGGTGTGCACGACGGTGTCGGCATCCCCCAGGTGCGCGGCGTCGTGCCCCACGTGCACCGTGGCACCGGCCGCGGCGAGGGCCCGCAGCGCGTCGCTGTCGGCACGGTCGGAGCCTGACACCCGGATGCCCCGGTCGAGGAACATGCGCGCGAGGCCCGACATGCCGGAACCACCGATGCCGATGAAGTGCGCGGCCTCGATGGAGTCGGGAATGGGGAGGGTCAGGTCGGGTCTGATCATGTCCCGTCAAGTCTAGGTTCGCGCGGTCGCTCCCCCGCCCATCCACGCCGAGTGCTCGACCAAGGCGGGCGCCGCCGGACGCGGCCCTGCGAAACCACATCCGTTCAGCGAGACCACATCCGATCGAGTGTGGTCTCGCGGGGCAGATATGGTCTCGGCACACGCACGTGAGGGGGCCTTCGCCGGGACGCGGTCAGCGAGCGGCGAGCGCGCCGTCGATCAGCGCGACCACGGCGTCGGCCCCGGTGCGGGACCCGACGGATGCGGCGGCTCGCCGCATCCGGTCGAGCGCGGCCGCATCCACGAGGAGCGGGAGCACCTGTTCACGCACGCACTCGGCGGTGAACTCGGCGTCCGGGATGACGACGGCGGCTCCGGCCTGCACGGCCGAGCGCGCGTTGAGTGCCTGCTCGCCGTTGCCCACCGCGTAGGGCACGTACACGGCGGGGATGCCGAGGGCACTGATCTCCGACACGGTGGCGGCGCCGGAGCGCGACACGATGACGTCGGCGAGGGCGAAGGCGAGGTCCATCCGGTCCTCGTAGGGTCGCACCACGTAGCCGGGGAGTTCGGGGTCGGTGCCCTCCCAGCGGGCGCCGGTGAGGTGGACGAGCTGGTACCCGGCAGCCAGCACATCGCCGGCAGCGCCCGCGAATGCCTCGTTGAGCCGCTGCGCGCCGAGCGAGCCGCCGAAGACCAGCAGCGTCGGCAGGTCGGCATCGAGACCGTAGTGCGCGGCCGCCTCCGGCCGCAGGGACGCGCGGTCGAGGTCGACGATCTCGCGTCGGAGCGGCATCCCCACGACCTGTCCGCGCTTCAGCGGCGTGCCAGCGAACGCGACACCCACGGCCGCGGCGCGACGGGCACCCAGCACGTTGGCGAGGCCCGGTTTCGCGTTCGCCTCGTGGACGACCACGGGCACCCCCTCGCGGCGGGCGGCGACGTAGGCGGGAGCGGATGCGTAGCCGCCGAAGCCCACGACGACATCGACGCCGCGATCGCGGATGTGCATGCGGACCTGCGCCACGGCACGGCGGAACGCACCGGGGAACGCGAGCGCTGCCCGGTTCGGGCGCCGCGGGAAAGGAACCTTGTCGACGAAAAGCAGCTCGTAGCCCCGCTCGGGCACGAGACGCGCCTCCAGCCCCTCACGGGTGCCGAGGACGAGCACCTGCGCGTCGGACTCACGGGTGCGGAGGGCGTCCGCGACGGCGAGCAGCGGGTTGACGTGGCCGGCGGTCCCGCCTCCGGCCAGCAGGTACGTGGTCATCCGTCGAGCCTAACCGCGGGCGGGGATCCGCCGCCGCGCGGGCAGCGTACGGGCGAACGACAGCAGCACCCCCGACGCGATGAGGACGGACACGAGCGACGTACCCCCCTGCGACATGAACGGCAGTGGCACACCGAACACGGGGAGCAGTCGCAGCACGACGCCCACGTTCAGCAGCGCCTGCCCGACGATCCAGATCGTGATCGCACCGGCGGTGATGCGGATGAACGTGTCGTCGGTCTTGCGAACGACGTGGAACGCACCAACGGCGAAGAGCGCGAAGAGGATGAGCACGACGATGCAGCCGACCAGGCCCAACTCCTCACCGACGATGGCGAAGATGTAGTCGTTCGCCGCGGCGGGCAGCCAGCTGTACTTCTCCTTCGAGTTGCCGAGACCGAGACCGAAGACGCCGCCGCCGGCGAGGCCCCAGATACCGTGCAGCGGCTGATAGCAGTCACCGTAGTAGTCGGAGAGGCAGTCGTCGTTGAGGAAGCTGAGGTAGCGCCGCATCCGGTCTGGGCTCGCGATCGCGAAGTACGCCACGAGCGACCCGACGAGCGCGACCGGGAGGATGAAGATCCGCAGCTTCACGCCCGAGAAGAACAGGGCGCCGAAGAGGATGAGCACGAGGATGAGGACGGTACCGAGGTCCTTACCGGCAATGACGGTGCCCATCACGGCGAGGGCGATCGGGATGGCGGGGATGAACACGTGCCGCCAGTTCGCCAGCAGGGTGCGCTTGCGGTACAGGATGAAGCCGAGCCACAGCGCGAGGCTGAGCTTGAGGAACTCGGCCGGCTGAGCCTGAAGGCCGGCGATGTTGATCCAGTTGCGGTTTCCGTCGTTCGTGACGCCGAGGGGGGTGAAGACGAGGAGCTGGAACAGGGTCGCGCCGATGAGAGCCGGCCACGCCGCCTTCTTCCAGAACGACACCGGCAGGCGCGAGGCGAGGAACATCAGCGGGATGCCGAGCATGGCGAACACGCCCTGCTTGATGACCGCTTCATACGGCTGCTCGGACGTCGCCGAGGTGGCCGACAGGATCATGACCAGTCCGAACCCGGTCAGCAGCAGCGCGGTCGAGGCGATCAGCAGGAACTCGCTCGGTACCGGCGCGAAGACCCGTCCGAGGGAGACCCGGGCCGCGAGGCCCCGCCGCTGCGGGTCAGGCCCGAGGTCCGGTCGGGTCGGTGTCGTACTCGCCACCGTGGTCCCTCCCGATCTGATCTTGCACGGCTCGGGCGAAGGACCGGCCGCGGTCGGCGTAGGACGAGAACTGATCGAAGGATGCGGCGGCGGGGGCGAGGAGGACCACGTCTCCGTCACGCGCGACCTCGAGGGCGAGCTCCACGACCCGTGCCATGACGTCCTCAGTCTCGGCGTGATCCACTTCGAACAGCGGGACGTCCGGCGCGTGTCGCGCGAACGCCGCCGTGATGGGATCGCGGTCGACGCCGATCACGACGACCGCCTTCGCCCCCGGCCCGCGGGACGCCACGAGCTCGGAGATGTCGACGCCCTTCAGGAGCCCCCCGACGACCCAGATCGCGCCGGGGAACGCGGTCAGCGAGGATGCCGCGGCGTGCGGGTTGGTGGCTTTCGAGTCGTCGACCCAGGTGATCCCGTCCGCGACTGCGACGATCTCGATGCGGTGGGCGTCGAGGCGGAAGGCGCGGAGCGCCGCCCTGATGTCGGCGGGCTCGACTCCGGCGGCGCGGGCGAGCGCGGAGGCGGCGAGGATGTTGGCGACCACGTGCGGCGCCGACAGGCCCGCCTCGGCGAGCTCGGCGACCGTGGTGATCTCCAGCGCCGACGTGCGGCGCTCCTCGAGGAACGCGCGGTCGACGAGGATCCCCTCGATGACGCCGAGATCGCTCGGCCCGGGGACGCCGAGGTCGAAGCCGACGGCGCGTGCACCCTCGACCACATCGGCATCCTCGACCATGCGCCGGGTGGCGTCATCGGCCTTGTTGTAGACGCAGGCGACGCGGGTGTTGCGGTAGACGAGCGCCTTCGCATCCCGGTACGCCTCGAAGGAGCCGTGCCATTCCAGGTGATCGGCGGCGAGGTTCAGGCACACGCTCGCGAGCGGGGACACCTGGGCATCTGCGTGCTGTGTCAGCCCGAGGTACCAGAGCTGGTGGCTGGAGACCTCGACGACGAGCGCGTCGAACCCGGCGGGGTCGCGGACGGCGTCCAGCACCGGCACGCCGATGTTGCCGCAGGGCGCGGCACGCAGCCCGCCCTCGCGGAGCATGGTCGCGGTGAGCTGCGTGGTCGTGGTCTTGCCGTTGGTCCCGGTGATGAGGATCCAGTCCGCCGGGGTGCCGTCGGCGCGGAGCACCTTGTCGCGCACGCGCCAGGCGAGTTCGATGTCGCCCCACAGCGGCACGCCCGCCTCCGTCGCCCAGGCGATGACCGGGTGCGTGGGCGCGAAGCCGGGCGAGGCGATGATGACCTCGGGGTCGTGTGCGCGGAGTTCGGCGGGCACCGTATCGAGTGGCCCGGTGTGCAGCGCCACACCGATGACGGGGAGAAGCCGTGCGTACTCCTCCTCGGCCCGCTCGGTCACGACGAGGACGTCCGCGCCGAGCTCGGCGAGCGTGTCGGCGACCGAGAACCCGGTCACCCCGAGGCCGAGCACCGCGACGCGGAGCCCCCTCCAGTCGGCGTGCCAGCTGGTGAGCGGGTCGAGCCGGGTCATGAGCGCACGAGCCATTCGACGTAGAAGAGACCGACACCGGCGAGGGCGAGCAGGCCCGCGATGATCCACATCCGGACCACGATCGTGATCTCCGCCCAGCCGCGCATCTCCAGGTGGTGGTGCAGCGGGCTCATGAGGAACAGGCGCTTTCCTCGGGTGATCTTGAAGTACAGCCGCTGCAGGATGACCGAGCCGGATGCGATGACGTAGACACCGGCGATGACGGCGAGCAGGACCTCGGTGCGGGTGAGGATCGCGAGGGCGGCGATGACGCCACCGATCGCCATGGACCCGACGTCGCCCATGAACACCTGCGCCTTCGGCGCGTTCCACCACAGGAACCCGACGAGGGCCCCGATGAAGGAGGCCGCGATGATGGCGAGATCGAACGGGTCGCGGGTCTGGTAGCAGGCGGACTGCAGTCCCTGCTCGAGAGCGGCGAGGTCGCACGGCTGCTTGAACTGCCAGAACGCGATGAGCGCCAGGGCGCTGGTGACGAAGATCGCGGACCCGCCGGCGAGGCCGTCCAGACCGTCGGACACGTTGACCGAGTTGGATGCGGCGACGCCGAGGAACGCGATCCACACGAGGTACAGGATCCAGCCGACGATCGCGCCGAACGCCATGAACGACAGCACGGGGATGTCGCGGAACAGCGAGATGAACGGGCTCGCGGGGGTCTGCCCGTCCGCGTTGGGGAGGTTCAGCGCGACGATGCCGAAGATGACGACCACGATGATCTGGCCGGCGACTTTCCGCCAGCCGCTGAGGCCGAGGCTGTTCTGGCGGCGCACCTTCATGAAGTCATCGATGAAGCCCACCGCACCGAAGCCGACCATCATCCAGATGACGAGCAGGCCCGAGATCGTGGGCGGGTTGCCGCCCGCGTAGGTGCCGATGAAGTAGCCGACGAGGGAGCCCGCGATGAAGATCACGCCGCCCATGGTGGGGGTGCCGCGTTTTGCCCCGTGGCTGGGGTTGTGGACATCCTCCGGCGTGCGGATCACCTGACCCCAGCCCCAGCTGCGGAACAGCCGGAGGAACACGGGGGTGAGGAAGAGCGTGAAGGCCAGAGAGATCGCCGCGGCAGTCAGGAGGGATCTCACGAGAACGATTCTCCCAGACGGTCGCCGAGGAACCGGAGCCCGGCCGAGTTCGACGACTTGACGAGTACCCTGTCTCCGTCGCGCAGTTCGCCCTGCAGGTACTCGAAGGCCTCGTCGGGCGTGGCGAAGAACACGGCTTCGTCGCTCCACGAGCCTTCCGCGACCGCGGCGAGGAACATCCGCCGCGCCGCGGTGCCGATGACGACGATCCGCGGGATCCGCAGGCGCACGGCGAGCTCGCCGATGCGGTCGTGCTCCTCCCCCGCCTGCTCGCCGAGTTCGCTCATCGCGCCGAGGACGGCGACCGCACGCTGATCCGGGCCGGTGATCTGCGCGAGGGTGCGCAGGGCCGCGGCCATCGAGTCGGGGCTGGCGTTGTAGGCGTCGTTGATGATCCGGACGCGGTCGGAGCCCAGCGGCTGCATCCGCCACCGCTCCGCGATCTCGACGGTCGCAAGGCGCGCCACGCAGTCCGCCGGCTCGACGCCGAGGGCTGTGGCCGCGGCGATCGCGGCGAGGGCGTTCATGACGTGGTGGGCGCCGAGCACCTGCAGGTGCGCGGGGAACGAGCGCCCGTCGACGGTCACGGTGAAGGTGGTGCCGGATGCGGTCACGTCGATGTCGTCGGCACGGACGTCGGCCGCGGCCTCCCGGCTGAACCAGCGCACCTCGCATCCGTTCGCCTCGGCGATGGGCGCCATGTTGCGCACGCGCGGGTCGTCGGCGTTCAGGACGGCGAGGCCGCCGGGACGCAGCGCCTTGACGAGCTCGGACTTGGCGTGGAAGGTCGCCTCGATGCCGCCGAAGCCGCCGGCGTGGGCGAGCCCGACCATGAGCACGACACCGATGTCGGGGGTCACGAGTCCCGCCAGGCGCGCGATCTCGCCCGGCGCGCTGGCGCCGAACTCGCTCACCAGGTAGCGGGTCTGGTGGGTCACGCGGAGCATCGTCAGCGGCGCACCGACCTCGTTGTTGAACGAGGCGCGGGGGGCGACCGTCTCACCCTCGTCGGAGAGGATGCGGGCGAGCAGGTTCTTGGTGGTGGTCTTGCCGTTCGAGCCGGTGATCCCCACGATCCGCAGGTTCCCCTGGGCACGGACGATGCCGACGACCTCGCGGGCGAGGTCGGAGAGCGCCTGCACCGCATCCGGGACGACGATCTGGGTGACCGGCGTCTCGACCGGGCGTTCCACGATGGCGAGGGCCGCACCGGCCGCGACCGCGGCGCCCACGAAGAGGTGACCGTCGGTCTCCTCCCCGGGCTTCGCGACGAAGATGCCGCCCGGTCCCAGCTGACGGGAATCGGTGTCGACGGCCCCGCCGACCAGGGTCTCGGGAGTGTCCATGGGCGCGAGCCGAAGCTCCCCGCCGAGGACATGGGCGATGTGGGAAAGAGAGAGTTCGATCATGAGAAGGGGGGCCGACGCCTCAACCGGTCTTCGGCAGCAGGACTGCCTCGGAGGTCGACGGGGTGACCCGGAAGGTCTTCAACACCTGCGTCATGGCCTTCTGGAAAGCCGGCGCGTTGGCCGAGGACGATCGTACCGCAGTCGGCTGATCGAGCGTCACGGCGACGACGTACTGCGGGTCGTCCGCGGGGGCGAATCCGATGAGCGTGGTGAAGTAGACGCCCTGCTTGTAAGAGCCGTTCTCGGCGATCTCACCGGTTCCGGTCTTGCCGGCGATCCGGTACCCCGAAATCGCCACGGACTTGGCGAGGCTGCCCTGCAGGAGCACGTTCTCGAGCATCTGCTGCACCTGCGTCGCGGTCTCGGGCTTGAGCACCTGCGTCGGGGCGCCGGCGTCGGTGGCATCGACCGTGCCGTCCGCGTGCGTGCAGGACTCGACGAGCTTCAGCGGCACCTTCACCCCGTCGTTCGCGATGGTCTGATAGGCGCCGACGAGCTCGGGGAGGGTCGTGGAGACACCCTGTCCGAACGCGATGTTGTAGGTCGTCTGCGGGTCCCACTGATCGGGTGTGCGAAGCTCCCCGTGCTGCTCGCCGGGGAAGCCGACGGCGCTGCCCTGACCGATGCCGAACGCGGTCAGATAGTCGTAGCGGGTCTGCGACGGGATCTGCACCGAGATCTTGGAGATGCCCACGTTCGACGAGTCGATCAGCACACCCGTGAGCGTGTACGGGGTGTCGCCGTGGCTCATGGAGTCGGTGACCCGCACGCCGTCGGCGAAGCTCTCCCGCCCGGCGGCGTTCACGATCGTGGTCGGGGTCGCGGTGCCGGTGTCGATGGCGATCGAGGCGGACAGGCCCTTGAACGTGGAGCCGGGCTCGAACCGGTCGCGGAAGATCCGGCTGCCGCGATCCTCGACCGCGGTGGCGTCGACGTCGTTCGGATCGACGCTCGGGTACTCCGCCGCCGCCTTGATCTCGCCGGTGGCCACGTCCGCGACCATGATCTGACCGTGCAACGCTCCGAGGTTCTGCGTCTGCTCGGAGATGAGCTGCTGCATGTACCACTGCAGGTCGCGATCGACCGTGAGGGTCACGGTGCCGCCGTCGACGGCGGGCGTCTCGGTCTCGGTGCCGGGGATGATGGTGCCGTCGACGCCCTGCTCGTAGGTGACCGACCCCTTCGTCGCGGTGAGGCACTCGTTTTCGGCGAGTTCGAGGCCCGCGAGCGGCTCGCCGTCGGAACCGACGAACCCGACGAGGTTTCCCGCCACCGCGCCGTCCGGGTAGCTGCGCGCCGGATGCGGATTCTGGAACAGGAACGGGAGCTTCAGCTCGGCGAGGGCGCGGTACTGCTCGGTGGAAAGGCCCGTGGCGAGGCGTGCATAGCGGGAGTCCGGATTCTCGGCCACGGCATCCGCGACGATCTGCTGGATCTCCTCCGCGGTCTGCCCGGTGATCGTCCCGATCTCGGCGGCGATCGTGGGCCAGTCGACCGTCTGCTTCTCGCCGTCGTCGCCGGTGCGCTCGACCGGGCCGACCAGCTTCGGATCGAGCTGAGCGTCGTACTGCAGGATGCTGCCGGCCAGCGTGTTGCCGTTGGCATCGACGATGGAGCCCCGGGTGCCATAGGTCTCGCGGCTCACGCCGATGCCCATCGACAGGGAGTCGGAGACGTGCTCGTCCGCGTTGACGACCTGGATGTCCACGAGCCGGACGACGAACACGACGACGACCGCGAGGACGACGGCCAGGGCGACGACGGTGCGACGGCGGGGGCTGCGGGTGCTTCTCGTCGTCATGGACTCAGTGTGTGGCCGGGGACGGCAGTCCGTCGGTCAGCGCGGGGGGTGTCGCCGCATTGCCCTGATCGACCGCTCCCGTCGCGTCCGTCGCGGGGACGGGAAGCCCGTCGATGGTGGCGTCGGGGTCCGTGACCAGCGGGGTGTCCGTGACGAGGGTGTTGGAGACGAGGCTGCGCCCGAGCGCGTCCACGGACGAGCTGGCGACCGAGGGCAGCTGCGAGCCGAGCACGGCGCCGTCACTGAGCCGCAGGTAGCTGGGTGACTCGTTGATGACCATGCCGAGCGCGGCGGCGTTCGCGGCGAGGTACTGGGGCGAGCTGAGCCCTGCAACCTCGTCGTAGAGAATCTGCTGCTGCCAGGTGAGTTCCTTCTGGTGCTGCGTGAGCGACGAGATCTCGAAGGAGCTCTGGGTGGAAAGGATCGAAAGCAGCATCTGCGCCGCGGCGATCGCGACGGCACCGGCGACGGCCACGATGCCGTAGGCCAGCCGGGGACGGCGGCGGCGGGCGGGCCGGTCGAGCGGGGCGAGGATGCGGCGGGGGATGTCCGCGCCGACCTCGTCGGGCAGCATCCGCGGGTCACGGGCAAGCGAGCCGGTCACGGTGGTCATACCGCCTCCCTGATCCGTTCGGCGGCGCGCAGGCGCACGGGTGTGGCGCGCGGGTTGCGGGCGCGCTCCTCGTCGGAGGCGAGCTCGGCACCCTTGACCAGGAGCCGGAACCGCGGAGTGTGCTCGGGGAGTTCGACCGGCAGCCCGGCGGGGGCGGTCGACGCCGAGGCCGCGGCGAACACGCGCTTGACGAGGCGGTCCTCCAGCGACTGGTAGGCCATCACGACGATGCGGCCGCCGACGTCGAGGAGGTCGAGGGCGGCGGGGATGGCACGGTCGAGGACGCTGAGCTCACCGTTCACCTCGATCCGCAGTGCCTGGAACACCCGCTTGGCGGGGTGGCCCGAGTGCGAGAGTGCGGCCGGAGTTGCCGCATCCAGGATGCGGACGAGCTCGGCGGAGCGCACGATCGGCGTCTGCGACCGCGCGGCGATGATGGCGCGGGCGTAGCGGCCGGCGAGCTTCTCCTCGCCGTAGCGCTCGAAGATGCGGCGGAGGTCGCCCTCGCCATAGGTGGCCAGGACGTCGGCCGCGGTGACGCCGGCGGTCTGATCCATCCGCATGTCGAGCGGCGCATCCTTGGCATAGGCGAAGCCGCGGTCGGCCTCGTCCAGCTGGAGCGACGAGACGCCGAGGTCGAACAGGGCGCCGTCGATGCGACGGAACCCCGCAGCGGCCACGGCCTCCGCGATCCCGTCGTAGACGGTGTGCACCAGCGTCACGCGGTCGCCGAATCGGGCGAGCCGCTCCCCCGCGATGCGCAGGGCGTCGGTGTCGCGGTCGAGCCCGATGACGTGCAGACCCGGGAAGCGTTCGAGCATCGCCTCGGTGTGACCGCCCATGCCGAGGGTGGCGTCGACCATGACCGCGCCGTCGCGCGAGACGGCAGGCGAGAGCAGCTCGACGCAGCGCTCGAGCAGGACGGGGGTGTGGATGTCGCTGTAGTCCATGATGCTGTGGGGCTGGTCCCTCGGTCCCGATCCCCCTCCGCTGCATGACCTGGCGCCGGGGAAGTGCGTCAGGGCGTGAGCGGCGAGGAGTCGCGATCGAGGGCTCAGAACAGGCCCGGGATCACCTCCTGCTCCATCTCGGAGTACGTCGACTCGTTGCTCTCGGCGTAGGCGTTCCAGGCTTCGGAGTTCCAGATCTCGGCATGGGCGCCGACGCCGGTGACGACGAGCTCACGCTCGAGGCCGGCGTAGGCACGCAGTGCGGGCGGGATCGTGACGCGGCTCTGCCCGTCAGGGGTCTCGGCGCTGGCCCCGGAGAGGAACATGCGCAGGAAGTCACGGGCCTGCTTGTTGGTCAGCGGTGCTTCGCGGATCCGTTCGTGCACGCGCTCGAACTCGGCGGTGCTGAACACGTAGAGGCAGCGCTCCTGGCCGCGGGTGATCACGACGCCGCCGCCGAGATCGTCGCGGAACTTGGCCGGCAGAATGACCCGCCCTTTGTCGTCGAGCTTGGGAGTGTGCGTGCCCAGCAGCATCCGAGCATCACCCCCTCCTTCGTCCGGCCCCGCGAGGTAGCTCCACTTTACTCCACTGTCCCCCACTTCACTACCCCATTGTGGACGAAACGGCTCCGAACGAGCAGATCCGGTGGCACGGGCGCGCGCACCGACACCCGGCGCACCCTACGGATCAGGCCCGGTCAGACACGAAAAAGGCGCCGACCCGTCGGGGTCGGCGCCTGAAGTGGGGTGGAGTGGAGGGTCAGTGGCCCTGCCGGCGGTCCCATCGATCGTTCATGCGATCCATGAAGGAGGCCTGCGGATGCTTTGCGGCGCGGGGCGCGGCAGACGGAACGGCGGTGGTCCGCCGCGACGGGGTCACGGCGAACACCACACCACCGAGCATCACCACGAAGCCGATGACGCTGATGACGATGAGCTGCGTCGACAGCCCGGCGATGAGACCGCCGAGGCCGACGAGGACCGTGAGGGATCCGAGGACGATGTTGCGATAGCTGAGCGCACGAGCGGAGCCGTCGGCGCTGACGACGTCGGCGTCGTGACCCATGAGATGGCGTTCCATCTCATCGAGCAGACGCTGCTCTTGTTCAGAGAGTGGCATACATCCCCCTCGGACGATGTTCTATTCGGATTCTACGCGTGGCCGCGCTGACTAGGCTAGGGCCGTGTCGACCCCCCCGGATGCGATTGAAGCGGTTTCCCAGCGAGTGGACACGTTCTTCTCGTCCGAACAGGCCGCGACAGCCGACTGGGGACCGGAAGCGGCCGGCTTCGTGGCGGCCGCGCGGGCCAGCGTGCACGGCGGTAAGCGACTGCGCGCACGGTTCTGCCTGACCGGCTGGCAGGCCGTCGCCGAGGCGCACGACCCCGCCGCAGCTCCCCCGGCCGCCGTCATCGCCGCCGCCGCGAGCCTCGAGGTGTTCCACGCGGCCGCCCTTGTGCATGACGACCTCATCGACAACTCCGACACCCGCCGCGGGCGGCCGGCCGCGCATCGTGCCCTGCAGACCGCGCACACGCATGCCGGGTGGACCGGGGATGCGGCGGCGTTCGGGCGTTCCGCATCCGTCCTGCTCGGCGACCTCCTCGTCGCCTGGAGCGATGATCTGTTCGAATCCGGCCTGGTCGATGCCGAGACCGCCGTCGCGGCGGTGGCGCGCGCCGAATACGCGCGGATGCGCCGCGATGTGACGATCGGGCAGTATCTCGACATCGCCGAGGAGTCCGCCTTCGGCAGCTCGCCCGATGCGGAGCACGCCGACCGCGCCCTGCGCGTGGCGTCGCTGAAGTCGGCCCGCTACAGCGTGGAGCAGCCGCTGCTGATTGGCGCGGCGCTCGCCGGCGCCGATGCGCTACAGCGTGCGGCGCTCAGCGGCTTCGGGCATCCGATCGGGATGGCGTTCCAGCTGCGCGACGACGTCCTCGGCGTATTCGGTGACGAGGCCGTGACCGGTAAGCCTTCGGGCGACGATCTGCGGGAGGGCAAACGGACCGTCCTCATCGCCTTTGCGCGCCAAGCGGTCCCGGCGGGCGTCCGCCGCACCCTCGACGAGCTGATCGGGGATCCCACGCTCGAGGCGGAGCAGATCCGGTCACTGCAGCAGACGATCATCGACTCCGGCGCGCTGGCGCGGGTCGAGGATCTCATCACCGCGTACGCCCGCGAGGCGGATCGGGCTCTCGCCGGATCCCCGCTCGGCACCCATGCGGTCGGTCGCCTGCGGGATCTCGCTCTCGCGGCGACCGAGCGCCAGGCCTGAGAGCCGGGCGGGTCAGAGGAGCGTCCGCGCGACGCGCCGTACCTCGCTCTTGTGGCCGGCCAGGAGCGCCGACAGCGGCGGCCGGCCGATGGTCTCGTCATAGGAGAGCAGCCAGTCGATGGCCTCGTCGTCGGAGAGACCCGCGTCGCGGAGCGAGAAGACCGTGCCGCGCAACGAGCCGAGCGGTGCGCCGTCCACGATGAACACCGCAGGCACGGCGAACACGCCGGTGCGACGGGACCCGATCAGCTGGGCGTCCTCGATGCGCTGCCGAACGCGGCCGAGCGGTTCGCCGAGTGCCTCGACGAGGTCGGGCATCGTCAGCCAGGTGGTCTCCAGGGGGGTGGTGTCATCGCTCACCCTGCAACTATCCCACGGGCCCCGACCGGATGCGGCGGCCCGCGTCGGTTCACTTCCGTCACATCCGTCACTCCCTTGACACCTGTCACAGGCCCGTGGAAGGGTTGCCGGACCCCCGGAAGGACGCTCCACCATGAGGAGGACGCCCATGTTCAGTCACGCCCACGCACGTATCGCCGGCATCGGAGTCGGCGCTGCGGCGGGATCCCTCGCCCTGTCCCTGGCGAGCCCCGCAGCCCACGCCGCGGAGCCCGCCGTCCCGCCCATGGCGCGCACCGTCGCGCCGCGTCAGGACGCGGCCCCGCCCGAATACACCGTCGGGCCCGGCGACACTGTCAGCGCCATCGCCGCCCGCTTCGGACTGCGGACGCAAGACGTGCTCGACGCGAACGGTCTCGGGTGGAGTTCGATCATCCGTCCCGGTCAGACCCTTCGCCTCACGGCACCCGCGGCCATCGCGACCGCCCCCGCGGTGCCCGCACCGGCGCCGGTCGCCGCCCACACGGTGGTCGCGGGCGACACTGTGAGCGCCATCGCCCGGAACGCCGGGACGACGATCGCGGCGGTGCTGGCCGCCAATGCACTCACGTGGGACTCGATCATCTACCCCGGGCAGGTGCTGGCGGTGCCCACCGCGACTCCCGCCTCCGTGCCCATCGCGGCGGCCGCACCCGCCGCATCCGCTCCGCTCGAACTCGACGCCGAACAGGTCGCGAACGCCCAGGTGATCATCGCCGTCGGCCGCGAGCTCGGTGTTCCCGACCGGGGCATCGCCATCGCCCTCGGCACCGCCATGCAGGAGTCGTGGCTGCGGAACCTCGACTGGGGCGACCGCGACTCGCTCGGCCTGTTCCAGCAGCGTCCCTCTACCGGCTGGGGCACCGAGGACCAGGTGCGCGACCCGCAACGGTCCGCCCGCGCTTTCTTCGGCGGTCCCGCCGACCCCAACGGCACGCTCACCCGCGGCCTTCTCGACATTCCGGGGTGGGAGGCACTGAGCTTCGCGGACGCCGCGCAGTCGGTGCAGATCTCGGCGTATCCCGATCGTTACGCGGCCTGGGAGGGCCCTGCCACCACCTGGCTTTCCGTTCTCGGGTGACGACTCCGCGAGCGGTGAGGGCGAGCCGCTCCCCGGGCTCACCGCTCCGGCTCCGTAGACTCTGAGCGTGAACACGAGCCAGCGCGCGGATCCGCTGATCGGCCGCCTGGTCGACGGCCGCTACCGCGTGCGCGCTCGGATCGCCCGCGGTGGCATGGCGACCGTCTACGTCGCGACCGATCTGCGGCTCGAGCGGCGGGTCGCGCTGAAGGTCATGCACGGCCACCTCAGCGACGACACGGTATTCCAGAGCCGGTTCATCCAGGAGGCGCGCGCCGCCGCCCGGCTGGCCGATCCGCACGTGGTGAACGTGTTCGACCAGGGCCAGGACGACGACATGGCGTACCTGGTGATGGAGTACCTGCCAGGGATCACGCTGCGCGAACTCATGCGCGAGCAGAAGCGGCTCAGCATCCCGCAGACGATCACCATCATGGATGCGATCCTCTCCGGGCTCGCCGCGGCGCACCGCGCCGACATCGTCCACCGCGACGTCAAACCGGAGAACGTGCTGCTCGCCGAGGATGGCCGGATCAAGATCGGCGACTTCGGCCTCGCCCGGGCAACGACGGCGAACACCGCCAGCGGCGCCATGCTGCTCGGCACCATCGCGTACCTCGCCCCCGAACTCGTCACCCGCGGCAGCGCGGACGCCCGCAGCGACATCTACGCGCTCGGCATCATGCTCTACGAGATGCTGACCGGTGAGCAGCCGTACAAGGGCGAGCAGCCGATGCAGATCGCCTACCAGCACGCGACCGATTCGGTCCCGCGCCCGAGCGCCAAGAACCCCGGCGTGCCGGAGCAGCTCGACGAGCTGGTGCTCTGGGCGACCGAGCGCTCCCCCGACGCCCGCCCGCTCGATGCGGACGAGATGCTACGTCGGTTGCGTGAGATCGAGGCGGAACTCGGCATCGCCCCGCAGGTCGCCCGCACGCTCGCGGTGGGAACCGCGGTAGCCGACGACATCCTGGATTCCGGGGAACTCACCAAGGCGCTTCCGGCGGCCGCGCTCACCGGTGCCGTGGCGACGAGCCCGGATGCCGACAACGCCACGCTGCTGCGCCGCGCCACCCGGCGCCGCAGCACGCGGGGCGGCTGGCTGTTCGCCCTGGTCCTCCTCCTCGCGGTCGTTGCCGGTGGCGCCGGCTGGTTCTTCGGTTCCGGGCCCGGGTCGCTCGTGGGCGTTCCCGCCGTCGCCGGACTGTCGTTCGAACAGGCGCAGGCCGCCCTGTCCGAAGAGGGCCTGGTCGCCGAGCGCGCGGAGGAGTACAGCCTCGACATCGCGGCGGGCACCGTCATCCGCACCGAGCCGGACGGCGGCGCGCGGGTCGACAAGGAATCCACGGTCCGCGTGGTCGTGTCCCTCGGCCCTGCCCCGCACGATCTCCCTGCGCTCGGCGGCATGCCGGTCGCGCAGGCGACGGCGGCGTTGCAGGCAGCGGTCGTCGCTGTCGGTGATCCCCAGTACGTCTTCACGGATGCGGCTCCCGACACGGTCGTCGCCGCATCCCTCACCCCGCGCGGCGCGACGGACGCCGTCGACTGCACCGGCGGCTGCACCGTCCACGAGGGCGACGCCGCCGTGCTCACCGTGTCGAAGGGGCCGCTGCCGGATGTCTCCGGCATGGGCGTGACCGAGGCAACGTCCGTGCTGACGGACGTCGGCATGAAGGTCGACTCGATCGAGGAGTTCAGCGACGACGTCGACAAGGGCGATGTCGTCGGCATCGTCGCCCGCGACGGTGGCGGCGACTGGCGTCCCGGCGAGACGGTCACCCTCCGGGTGTCGAAGGGGCCGCAGCTGTTCGCCGTCCCCGACGTGACGAAGATGACACGGGATCAGGCGAAGAACGCGCTGGAGAAGGCCGGGTTCCAGGTCAGCTACAACGCGAGCTGGAACCTGTTCCCCGACGCAGTGACCCAGGTCACGGCGCAGAACCCCACCGCGGGCTCATCCCATCCGCGCGGCACGACCGTGACGCTGAGTATCAGCGGTTCGTTCTGATCCGCCGAGACTTCATGAATGTCCCGCTTCAACGAGAAATGCGTGACATTCATGAAGTCTCGCGAGCCCGAACGAGAGCGCGCCGAATGCGGGACGCGAGCGGACTCATCTGCGGGTGGGTGTCGGCATAGCCCACGAGGATCGTGTGAAAGCCGGCATCCTCGAACAGCTGCACCCGGGTGAGATCCGCCAGCCATTGCTGTCGGTCAGTGCGATGCTGATCACCCTGGAACTCGAGCAGTAGCCGCGCCTCGGGATAGCCGAGGTCGGCATGTCGCAGCCCGTCGGCGGTCATGACGGGTACCTGGACCTCCGGTTCCGGCAGTCCGTGGTCGACGAGTCCGATCCGCAGGAGCGATTCCTGCGCGGAGTGCGGCCCCCGGCGAAGGCGTGGAAGGGCCCGGGTGAGAGCACGTACTCCCCGCATGCCACGGCGTCGTGACACGGCGGCCTCCAACTCCTCGAACGTGCACAGCGGTGTCCGCCGCATCCCGCGTCCCGGACCGGTGAGCAGATAGTCGCCAGCCGCGATCAACCACTCGTCACTGAGGCGACCTCTGCGTTTCGTCTTGGGGTCGCCGCCCGCGCCGCCGGGCACAGCGAGGTGGCACCAGACGTCTGCGGGCGCGGCGACCGGCAGTATTCCGAGCATGACGACAGACGGCGTCGGCTCCTCTGTCTCCCATCCGACGACACCGGGCCGCCGCATCGGTGCGGCGCCGGCGGTCGTCGTCACATGGAGCGCTTCCTCACCCCGGGCGGCGAAGGGCACGGGCACTCCGAGAAGGCGAGCCGCCGTGAGGTGGCTGAGGTGCTGACGAGGCGACAGCAGCGGTCGCAGCAGTTCGCAGCGCGCGAGCGTATCGAGCTCCTGCGGCGCGACCGCGTAGATGCCACGGTACGGATGGGTGAGATCCGCGCCGCGCAACCGTCGCCGCGAGACCCCCTCACGTCGAGCTTCGGAGTACCCGAAAGGATCGTCCGTGAGACCGGGCGGAAGCGGCGACGGTGGATGCGGCATCCCCCGAGGCTGCTCCGTTCAGCGGCGTCCGCGGCGCTTGTCCACCGCATCCTCGCTGCGTACGTGTTGTCCACAGCTCCGTCACCGGCGCGAGACTTCACGTATGTCCCGCATTTCGATGAAATACGGGACATACGTGAAGTCTCGGCGGGGTCAGCGGCGCGGGGTCAGCGCTTCTCGAGCTCCTCGGCCACGAGGAACGCCAGCTCCAGCGACTGCATGTGGTTCAGGCGCGGGTCGCACAGGCTTTCGTACCGCGTGGCGAGGGTCGCCTCGTCGATCGCCTCGGACCCACCGAGGCACTCGGTGACGTCGTCACCGGTCAGCTCGACATGGATGCCGCCGGGGTAGGTGCCGACAGCCCGGTGCGCCTCGAAGAAGCCGCGGACCTCGTCCACCACGTCGTCGAACCGGCGGGTCTTGTAGCCGTTCCGCGAGGTGATGCCGTTGCCGTGCATCGGGTCGGTGACCCACAGCGGCGTCGCGCCGGAGTCTTTGACGGCCTCCAGCAGCGGCGGCAGCGCGTCGCGGATCTTGCCGGCGCCCATGCGGGTGATGAACGTCAGCCGGCCGGGCTCGCGGTCCGGGTCGAGCTTGTCGATCAGCGCCAGCGCCGTGTCGGGCGACGTGGTCGGGCCGAGCTTCACGCCGATGGGGTTCCGGATCTTGGAGAAGTAGTCCACATGGGCGCCGTCGAGGTCGCGGGTGCGCTCCCCGATCCACAGGAAGTGCGCCGACGTGTTGTACGGCGTCCCGGTGCGGGAGTCGATGCGGGTGAGCGGCCGCTCGTAGTCCATGAGCAGACCCTCGTGGCCGGTGTAGAACTCCACCCGGCGCAGCTCGTCGAAGTTCGCGCCGGCGGCCTCCATGAACTTGATGGCGCGGTCGATCTCGCTCGCGAGGCCCTCGTACCGCTGGTTGGCGGGGTTCGAGGCGAAGCCCTTGTTCCAGCTGTGCACCTCGCGGAGATCCGCGAACCCGCCCTGCGTGAACGCACGGATGAGGTTCAGCGTGGATGCGGCCGTGTGGTACGCCTTCAGCATCCGGTTCGGGTCCGCGAGACGCGAGGCCTCGGTGAAGTCGTATCCGTTGACGATGTCGCCGCGGTACGCCGGCAGCGTGATGTCGCCGCGGGTCTCGCTGTCGCTGGAACGGGGCTTGGCGAACTGTCCCGCCATCCGCCCCATCTTCACGATCGGCATGGACGCGCCATAGGTCAGCACGACCGCCATCTGCAGCACCGTCTTGATGCGGTTGCGGATCTGCTCGGCCGTGGCACCCGCGAAGGTCTCGGCGCAGTCACCGCCCTGCAGGAGGAAGGCACGGCCGGATGCGGCGGCGGCGAGCTGATCCCGCAGGTTGTCCACCTCGCCGGCGAACACGAGCGGGGGCACGATGGCAAGCTCGGCCGACACGGCGGCGACGGCAGCGTCGTCCGACCATTGCGGCTGCTGCTTGATGGGAAGGGAACGCCAGTGGTCGAGCGCGTCGAGCAGCGATTGCATCCGGTCAGTCTACCGACGCGGGAGCGACCTCCGGACGCGCGCGACGGCTCTTCACCGAAGAGGCGTACACGTCGACGTACTCCTGGGCGCCCAGGCGCTGCAGCTCGACCATGATCTCGTCGACCACGCTGCGCAGCACGAAGCGGTCGCCCTCGAAGCCGGCGTATCGCGAGAAGTCGAGCGGCTCCCCGATGATCATGCCCACCCGGCCGATGCGGGGCATCTTCTTGCCGATCGGCATGATCTCCTCGGTGTCGACCATGACCACCGGGATCACGGGCACCTTGGCCTCGAGAGCCATGCGGGCGATGCCGGTACGACCCCGGTACAGCCTGCCGTCGGGGCTGCGCGTGCCCTCCGGATAGATGCCGAGGAGGTCCCCGTGGCCCAGCACCTGCAGCCCGGTGTTGAGGGACGCCTCGGAGGCCTTGCCGCCGGAACGGTCGATGGGGATCATGCCCATCGCCTTCAGGAAGAACCGCGTGGCCCAGCCTTTCGGGCCGCGGCCGGTGAAATAGTCGCTCTTGGCGAGGAAGGACATTGGCCGGTCGAGCATGAGCGGCAGGAAGACGGAGTCCGAGAAGGACAGGTGGTTACTGGCGAGGATGGCGGGACCGGTGGCCGGGACGTTCCGCCGGCCCACGATCCACGGCCGGAAGATGGCCTTCAGCGCCGGGCCGAGCACCACGTACTTCATCAGCCAGTAGAACACCGCATCATCCTCCCGCGGTCAGCGTCCGACGCGCCAGGTCCGCCGCACCGATCACCCCGGCATCGTTGGTGAGCCGCGCGACGGCGAAGTCGGCGACGGGGCGCGAGCCGTAGGCGGGCATCGCGGCGGCGAAGGCCTCGCGCATCGGGCCGAGGAGCACCTCGCCGAGCTGTGACACTCCCCCGCCGATCACGAAACGCTGCGGGTCGAGCACAGCGGCGAGCGAGCCGCAGGCGGTGCCGACGGCGACCGCGATCCGCCGGAGCGCCTCGCGGGCTCCCGGGTCGCCCTCGGTCACGAGCCGGGAGATCTCCTCGCCCGGAATGCTGCCGAGCCGGTCCCGCACACCCCGCAGCGCCGCGCCGACACCGAAGGACGCGTCGGTGGCGATCTCCTCCGCCTCGTGCTGCAGCGCGCGACCGGAGCCGTAGACCTCGAGGCAGCCGCGCTGCCCGCAGCCGCAGGTGCGGCCATTCGGCACCAGCCGGATGTGGCCGAGCTCGGCCCCGATGCCATGGCCGCCGCGGAGCAGGCCGCCGTCGATGATGACGGCGCCGCCCACTCCCGTGCCGAGAGTCAGGGTCACGACGTCGGAGAGGTCCTCGCCCGCGCCGTAGACGTATTCGGCCCAGCCGGCGGCGTTGGCATCGTTCTCGATGAGCACCGGGACGCCGGTGAGCGCCTGCAGGTGATCGCGCAGTGGCTCGTCGCGCCAGGCGATGTTCGGCGCGAAGTACACCTTCGACCGGTCGCGGTCGATGAACCCTGCAGCAGCCACACCGGCGACCGCATCCTCACCGCCGGCCAGGCGCGTGATCATGTCGGCGACCATGTTCTGGATGCCGCTGACCGCCGCGGGGGTGGCGACCCGGGCGCGCTCGACGATCTGGCCCGCCTCGTCCACGACGGCACCGGCGATCTTGGTCCCGCCGATGTCGATGCCTACTGCCCGCACGATGCCGCCCTTCCCGAGAACTCAACCCACCTAGCGTAGTCGCCCCCGCGCGGCGGATACCGTGGCGGGCAATATGTGGGACTCAGTTTCACGGGCTACTAGACTCTGGTGTCAGAAGTGACTGCCCGGTACCGAAGGAGCTGCCGTCATGAGCGTCGTTGAATTCGACATTCCCGCAATCGTCCCCGCTGCACCGGACGACAACATCACCGATCTGCTCGAGCAGCGGGTCGCGGCAACGCCCGACCGAGCCCTGTTCGCGGTCCCCGACGGGGACGGCTGGCGCGACATCTCCGCTGCCGAGTTCCGGCGCCAGGTCATCACGCTCGCGAAGGGCTTCGTCGCCGCGGGTATCCAGCCCGGCGAGAAGGTCGGGTTCCTCGCCCGGACCACCTACGACTGGACGCTGGTCGACTTCGCGCTGTTCTACGCCGGTGCGGTCATGGTCCCGATCTACGAGACGAGTTCCGCCAGCCAGATCGAGTGGATCCTCTCCGACTCCGGTGCGATCGCCTGCCTCGTCGAGAGTGCCGAGCACGCTGCCCGGCTCGCCGAGGTGCGGGAGAACCTGCCGCTGGTGCGCGAGAGCTGGCAGATGCACGCCGGCGACCTCGACCGCATGTCCGCCGCCGGCGCCGACGTGCCCGACGAGGAGATCGAGCGTCGCCGCGGACTCGCCAACGGTGCCGATATCGCGACCCTCATCTACACCTCCGGCTCCACCGGACGCCCGAAGGGCTGTGTACTCACCCACAGCAACTTCGTCGAGCTCTCGCGTAACTCCGCCAAGTCGCTGCGCGAGGTCGTCGAGATCCCCGGCGCCTCCACGGTGCTGTTCATCACCACGGCGCACGTGTTCGCGCGGTTCATCTCGATCCTGAACGTGCACGCCGGCGTGAAGACGGGGCACCAGCCCGACACCAAGCACCTCCTCGACGCGCTCGGCTCCTTCAAGCCCACCTACCTGCTGGCCGTTCCCCGCGTGTTCGAGAAGGTGTACAACTCCGCCGAGCAGAAGGCGGAGGCGGGCGGGCGCGGCAAGATCTTCCGCACCGCGGCGGCCACCGCGGTCGAGCACTCCCGCCGCCTGCAGGAGGGCGAGAAGATCCCGTTGGGCATGAAGATCAAGTTCGCCCTGTTCGACCGGCTGGTGTACTCGAAGCTGCGCGAGGCCATGGGCGGCCGTGTCGTCTATGCGATCTCCGGTTCCGCTCCGCTCGGCGCGCGTCTGGGGCACTTCTTCCACAGCCTCGGCGTCACCATCCTCGAGGGCTACGGCCTGACCGAGACCACCGCCCCCGCGACCGTGAACCAGCCGCAGAACGCCAAGATCGGCACCGTCGGCCCGGCTCTCCCGGGCGTCGGCGTCCGCATCGCCGAGGACGGCGAGATCGAGGTGCGCGGCATCAACGTGTTCCGCGAGTACTGGCGGAACCCCGAGGCCACCGCCGCCGCCTTCGACGGCGAATGGTTCCGCACCGGCGACCTGGGTTCGTTCGATGCGCAGGGCTTCCTCACCATCACCGGCCGGAAGAAAGAGATCATCGTCACGGCCGGTGGCAAGAACGTCGCCCCGGCGGCGCTCGAGGACCCCATCCGCGGTAACCCGATCGTCGGTCAGGTCGTCGTCGTCGGCGACCAGAAGCCGTTCATCGCGGCGCTCGTGACTCTCGACCCGGAGATGCTGCCCAGCTGGCTCGGCAACAACGGCCTGGACGCCAGCATGTCGCTGGCGCAGGCGGCCAAGAGCCCCGAGGTCCGCGCCGAGGTGCAGCGGGCGATCGATCGGGCCAACGACGGCGTCTCCCGGGCCGAGTCGATCCGCAAGTTCACGATCCTCGACTCGGAGTGGACCGAGGCGAGCGGGCACCTCACCCCGAAGCTCTCGATCAAGCGGAATGTCATCCTGAACGACTTCGCCGATGAGATCGAGGAGATCTACTCCGTGCCGGAGAACACGACGAACATCTCGCTGCCGTAACGGCGGGATACGGATGCGGCGGCCTCGCGCTTCGGCGCAGGTCGCCGCATCCGTCTGTCAGGGCAGGTGCCCTGGCGTCAGAACCAGCTGCTCTCGCGCACTTCGCGCAGCGCCACGCGGCGCCGTTCCTTGTCCAGCCGGTCGAGGTAGAGGAGGCCGTCGAGGTGGTCCGTCTCGTGCTGCAGCGCCTGCGCCAGGAGGCCCGTGCCCTCCAGCACCACCTCGTTGCCGTCGAGGTCGATCCCGACGACCCGCGCCCACGGGTAGCGCAGCACGTCGTGCCAGAGCCCGGGGACGGAGAGGCAGCCCTCGCCGGTGAGTTCAGGCTCGCCGGAGACCTCCGCGAGCACCGGGTTCAGCACGTAGCCGATGTCGCCGTCGATGTTGTAGCTGAAGGCGCGCAGACCCACCCCGATCTGCGGGGCGGCGACCCCGGCGCGGCCGGGGAGTTCCACGGTGTCCAGCAGATCGCGCACCAGGGCGCGGGCACCCTCGTCGAGTTCGGCGACCGGGGCGCTCGGGGTCTTGAGGACGGGGTCGCCGAAGAGGCGGATCGGTCGGACCGTCATCGTGCGCTCACGCTGCCGTCACGGCCGAACCGGACAGGCCCTCGACGACCGTCGCCGCGAGTTCACGGGAGGCCTGCCGGGTGTCGCGTTCCAGCTCGGCGAACGCGATGGCGCCGCCCGCGGCGACGAGAGCGTCGTAGGGCAGGCGGACGACGGCGCGGACGCGACTGCGGAAGTGCTCCTCCACCTCGGCGGCGCGGACGAGCGGGGTGCCGGGGCGCGACGTGTTCAGAACGACGACGGCGCGACGCGCCAGATCCGTGTACCCGTTCGTCTCGAGCCACGTGAGGGTCTCGGAGGCCAGGCGGGCCTCGTCCACGCTGAGACCTGCGACGATCACGATCGCGTCGGCGGCGTCGAGCGTGGCATCCATGACGGAGTGCACGATGCCGGTGCCGGTGTCGGTCAGCACGATCGAGTAATAGTGCGCGGCGAGCTCGGCGACGTCCCGGTAGTCGTCGTCGCTGAACGCGTCGGACACCCTCGGGTCGGCGTCGGAGGCGAGCACGTCGAGGCGGGTGTGGTCGCGGGCGACCATCGCCGACAGCTCGGTGAACCCGTGCACCTCCGCGCGGGCGCGGGACAGGTCCCGCACGGTCTTACCGGGCGTGCCGCCGATCCGGTCGGCGAGCGTGCCGCGGTCGGGATTGGCGTCCACCGCGATGACGCGGTCTTCGCGCGCGTCCGCGAGGGCCATCCCCAGCAGCGTCGTCACTGTCGTCTTGCCGACGCCGCCCTTGCGGGAGAGGACGGCGACGAACCGTGCGCGCCCGTCCAGAGGAACGGCGATGCGGGCGTCGAGCGCCTTGCGCTCACGCGCCTTGCGGCTGTCGCCGAGGTTGATCCGGCGTCCGCTCAGCGTGTACAGCAGGTGCGGCCAGGCGCCGGAGGGCTCGGTCTTCGGCAGCCGGGTCCGCTCCACCAGGCGACCGTCGGTGAGAAGGTCAGGGGTCTCCCGGTCGGCCTCCCGCTCCCCCACCCGCACGGCGGTCAGGGTGACGGGGCTGGTCTCGGTGTGGTGCCGCCGCAAGACCGGAGCCGGAGCGGACTCCGGCCCGGAGGCGGGTCCCGTCGGCGCCGCGCCCGGGCGGGTCAGCGGTCGCTCGGGTTCGTCCTCGACGATGACGGCGTCGTGCACGTCCTCGGGCGCAGACGTCACGCCGGGTGCGGCGGCCATCGGCATGGCGGTCACGCCGGGCGTCGCCGCCATCGGCGCGGGGTCGTCCTCGACGAGGTCATCGTCCTGGTGTTCTACCGGGAGGGTGACCGCGACCTGCGCGGTCTGGGTCCCGAGAAGGTCGATTCCGGCGGCATCGACGTGCGGCGCCGCGATGTCGTCGGCGCCGTCCTGGGTCATCGGATCGGTGCGATCAGGCATGCTGTGTAAC
Organism: Microbacterium sp.; assembly: GCF_026393345.1. Taxonomy (GTDB): domain Bacteria; phylum Actinomycetota; class Actinomycetes; order Actinomycetales; family Microbacteriaceae; genus Microbacterium. Next base: position 57,845 of record NZ_JAPLAI010000042.1, on the reverse strand, counting down.
TCCAAACGGGCGGGGGGCGCCCCGAACAGGCTACTCGGCGGGCCGCACGACGACCAAAAGGTCGCCCGCCTCCACCTGCGCCGTCGCCGGCAGGACCACCCGTTCCACGACCCCGTCGAGGGCGCTGGTGATGCCCGCTTCCATCTTCATCGCTTCGATGGAGGCGACCGCCTGACCGGCCGTCACGGTATCCCCCACGGCGACCTTGACGGTGACGACACCGGAGAACGGCGCGGCGACGTGACCGGGAGTGCTGGGGTTCGCCTTCTCCGCCTGACGGGTCTGCACCGAGATGCTGCGGTCGCGCACGAACACCGGCCGCAGCTGGCCGTTGAGGGTCGTCATGACGGTGCGCATGCCCTTGTCGTCGGGTTCGCCGATGGCCTCAAGACCCACCCACAGCTGCACGCCGCGTTCGATCTCGACCACGTGCTCGGTGCCGGTGGCAAGCCCGTACAGGTAGTCGGCGGTGTCGAGCACGCTGAGGTCGCCGTACGTCTCCCGCGCGTCCTGGAAGACCTTGGTCGGTGCCGGGAACAGCAGCCGGTTGAGGGTGTCGCGCCGGGTGACGGAGTCCGCGTCGAGGGCCGCCGCATCCTCGTCCGCCAGCGGCGCGACCTCGATCGACACGGTCCGCCCCTCGAGCACCTTGGTGCGGAACGGCTCCGGCCAGCCACCGGGCAGGTCGCCGAGCTCGCCCGCCATGAACCCCACGACCGAGTCGGGGATGTCGTACTTCTGCGGGTTCTCGGCGAAGTCGTCGGGGTCGGCGCGAACGGCGGCGAGGTGCAGGGCGAGGTCCCCCACGACCTTCGACGAGGGCGTCACCTTCGGGATGCGGCCGAGGATGCGGTTCGCCGCCGCATACATGTCCTCGATCAGTTCGAAATCATCCGCGAGACCCAGCGCGATCGCCTGCTGACGCAGATTCGAGAGCTGGCCGCCCGGGATCTCGTGGTGGTAGACGCGGCCGGTGGGTCCCGGCAGTCCCGACTCGAACGGCCGGTACAGCCGACGCACGGCCTCCCAGTATGGCTCCAGGTCCTCGGCCGCCTGCAGCGAGAGGCCGGTGTCGCGTTCGGTGTGGGCGAGGGCGGCGATGAGGGCCGACAGCGAGGGCTGGCTGGTGGTGCCCGACATGGGTGCCGCGGCGACGTCGACCGCATCCGCCCCCGCAGCGCTCACGGCCAGCAGTGTCGCGAGCTGGCCGCCCGCGGTGTCGTGCGTGTGGACGTGAACCGGCAGGTCGAATCGGGCACGAAGCGCCTCGACGAGCTTCGCGCCGGCCGTCGGGCGCAGCAGTCCCGCCATGTCCTTGATCGCGAGCACGTGGGCGCCGGCGTCGACCATCTGCTCGGCCAGGCGCAGGTAGTAGTCGAGGGTGTAAAGCGTCTCGGCCGGGTCGAGCAGGTCGCCGGTGTAGCACAGCGCGGTCTCGGCGACCGCGGTGCCGGTGGCCAGCACCGCATCGATCGCCGGGCGCATCTGCGACACGTCGTTGAGCGCATCGAAGATCCGGAAGATGTCGACGCCGGATGCGGCGGCCTCGTGCACGAACGCATCCGTCACCCGGGTGGGGTACGGGGTGTAGCCGACCGTGTTGCGACCGCGCAGCAGCATCTGGATGGCGACGTTGGGCAGCGCCTCGCGGAGCGCATCGAGCCGCTCCCACGGGTCCTCGCCGAGGAACCGCAGCGCGACGTCGTAGGTCGCGCCGCCCCAGGCTTCCACCGACAGCAGCTGCGGTGTGAGACGGGCGACGTACGGGGCGACCGTGACGAGGTCCTTGGTGCGCACGCGCGTGGCCAGCAGCGACTGGTGCGCGTCGCGGAACGTGGTGTCGGTGACGGCGAGCTCGGTGCGGGCACGGAGGTCGGCGGCGAAGCCGGCGGGACCGAGCTCCTGCAGCCGCTGCCGGGAGCCAGCGGGTGCCGGCGCGAGCAGGTCGAGCGCCGGCAGCTTCTCCCGCGGGTCGACGACCTCGGGGTTCGGGCCGTTCGGCGCATTCACCGTCACGTCGACGAGCCAGTTGAGGATCTTCGAGCCGCGGTCCTTGGACTCGCGCCCCGCGAGCAGCTCCGGCCGCTCCTCGATGAACGAGGTGCTGATGTCGCCGGCGACGAACTCGGGGTCATCGAGCACCGCCTGCAGGAAGGGGATGTTGGTCGACACGCCCCGGATGCGGAATTCCGCCAGCGCCCGGCGGGCACGGCCGACGGCTGCCGGGAAGTCGCGGCCGCGGCAGGTGAGCTTCGCGAGCATGGAATCGAAGTGGGGGCTGATCTGAGACCCGGCCGCCGTGGTGCCGCCGTCCAGGCGCACCCCCGCGCCGCCGGGCGAGCGGTAGGTCGTGATCTTGCCGGTGTCCGGGCGGAAGCCCTGGGCCGGGTCCTCCGTGGTGATGCGGCACTGCAGGGCGGCGCCACGCAGCCGGATCTCGCCCTGCGTGAGCCCGAGCTCGGCGAGGGTCTCCCCCGACGCGATGCGCATCTGCGACTGCACGAGGTCGACATCCGTCACCTCCTCGGTGACGGTGTGCTCCACCTGGATGCGGGGGTTCATCTCGATGAACACCACCTCGCCGGTGCGGGGGCCCGCGGTCTCCAGCAGGAACTCGACCGTGCCGGCGTTGACGTACCCGATCGACCGGGCGAACGCCACGGCGTGCCGGTGCAGCGCCTGGCGCACGTCGTCGTCCAGGTTCGGGGCGGGGGCGATCTCGATGACCTTCTGGTGGCGCCGCTGCACCGAGCAGTCCCGCTCGAACAGGTGGACGGTCTCACCCGCCGCGTCCGCGAGCACCTGAACCTCGATGTGACGGGGCCGCTGCACCGCCTGCTCCAGGAACATGCGGGCGTCGCCGAAAGCGCTCTCGGCCTCGCGCATGGCCGCGGCCAGCGCCTCGGCGAGCTCGTCCTTGGCCTCGACGCGCCGCATCCCTCGTCCGCCGCCGCCGGCGACGGCCTTCGCGAAGATGGGGAAACCGATCTCGTCGGCCTGCGCGAGGAGCGCGTCGATGTCGTCGGAGGCGGGTGTGGAGCGCAGCACCGGCACGCCGGCCGCGATCGCGTGCTCTTTGGCGGTGACCTTGTTGCCGGCCATCTCCAGCACCGAGGACGGTGGTCCGATGAACGTGATGCCCGCCGCTGCCGCCTTCGCGGCGAGCTCCGGATTCTCGGAGAGGAATCCGTAGCCGGGGTAGATCGCGTCGGCACCGCTCTCGAGCGCGACGCGGACGATCTCATCCACGTCGAGGTACGCCCGCACCGGGTGGCCCTTGTCGCCGATCTGGTACGCCTCGTCGGCCTTCAGCCGATGCAGCGAGAAGCGGTCCTCCCACGGGTAGACCGCGACCGTACGGGCTCCCACTTCGTAGGCGGCGCGGAACGCGCGGATGGCGATCTCGCCACGATTGGCAACCAGAATCTTGCGGAACATGCAGCCTCGCATCCGTCGAACGACTGGTGAATGCCCGTTAACTTCCTAACGACACAGGCGGAGTCTGCTCACAGCCTAGAGGAACCACGCACCGAGGCGATTCATACCGTGCCCGAAGGCTTGGAGTGCGCTCACCGTCGAGGGGCGGGTAACGTAGACGCTCGTGCATGTTCTTTCCGTCAGCTCGCTCAAAGGCGGCGTCGGCAAGACGACCGTGACACTCGGACTCGCCTCAGCGGCTTTTGCCCGCGGCGTGCGGACTCTCGTCGTCGACCTCGACCCGCAATCCGACGTGTCCACGGGGATGGACATCCAGGTCGCGGGGCGTCTCAACGTCGCCGACGTCCTGGCCAACCCGAAGGAGAAGGTCGTCCGCCAGGCGATCACCGCCAGCGGGTGGACCAAGGTGCATCCCGGCACGATCGACGTCCTCATCGGCAGCCCCTCCGCCATCAACTTCGACGGACCGCATCCGAGCGTCCGTGATGTCTGGAAGCTCGAGGAGGCCCTGGCGACCGTCGAGGCGGACTACGACCTCGTGCTGGTCGACTGCGCACCGTCGTTGAACGCCCTCACCCGCACCGCGTGGGCGGCGAGTGACCGCGTCGTCGTCGTCACCGAGCCGGGCCTGTTCTCCGTCGCCGCCGCCGACCGGGCGCTCCGTGCCATCGAGGAGATCCGCCGCGGGCTGTCGCCGCGACTGCAACCGCTCGGCATCGTCGTGAACCGGGTGCGGCCGCAGTCGATCGAGCACCAGTTCCGCATCAAGGAACTACGCGACATGTTCGGACCCCTGGTGCTGTCGCCGCAGCTGCCCGAGCGCACCTCGCTGCAGCAGGCGCAGGGCGCCGCGAAACCACTGCACGTGTGGCCGGGAGACTCCGCGCAGGAGCTCGCCGCCGACTTCGACGCGCTGCTGGAGCGCATCATGCGCACCGGGCGCATCTCGACGCCCGAGGAATCCGCTCCCGCACCCTGAGTCCGGGCCGCGGATGCGGTCGCCGGATTCGGAGATGTCACCGGATTCGGAGCATCCTGGCCCGACATGTCCGAATCTCGCGACATCCCCGATTCTCGCGACACGTCCGCATCGGATCGTGGACCCCGTCCGGTTCGAGAGCGGGATGCGGCGAGTCAGGCGGTGCGCTTGGCGCGACGCGTGGCGAGTTCGTCAGCCGCGTCCGGGGCCTGCAGGTTGACCTCGACGAGCGTGGATTCCACCTCGCGGAGGACCTTGCCCACGGCGATGCCGAAAACGCCCTGGCCGCGGCTGACGAGGTCGATGACCTCGTCGTTCGACGTGCACAGGTAGACCGAGGCACCGTCGCTCATGAGGGTCGTCCCGGCGAGATCGCGGATGCCGGCCGCACGGAGCTGATCGACCGCGGTGCGGATCTGCTGCAGTGAGATGCCGGTGTCCAGCAGCCGCTTGACGAGCTTGAGCACGAGGATGTCGCGGAAGCCGTACAGGCGCTGCGAGCCAGAGCCGCTCGCGCCGCGCACGGTCGGCTGGACCAGCTCGGTACGCGCCCAGTAGTCGAGCTGGCGGTAGGTGATGCCGGCGGCGCGAGCGGCGACCGCGCCGCGGTAGCCCAGCTCGTCGTCCATCTCCGGAAGGCCGTCGGTGAAGAGGAGGTCGGCCGAGAAGACCGGTTCCCCGATCGGTTCGCCTGCGTTCATGCCGGCGGCCTCCTTTTCCACATCGTTTCCTCCACGCTAGAGGAGGGTCGGGAGCGGATCAACGACATCCGCTCCACGGAGTCGGCGTGTCGCGCGTTCACCCGTCGAGCCGGTCGAGCGCCGTGCGGATCAGCGCGTCGCGTACGTCGGCCAGACGCCGCGCCAGCTCGGGAGCGACCTCGGCGGCGCGGCCGCGGGATGTCGCGTCGGTGCGGCGGCGAAGCGGTGCCAGCGCCGATTCGATGAGAGCGACGTCGCGGTCCGCGCTCTGGCGGAGCGCCCGCAGGTGCCGCGGCTCGATGCCGTGCCGGTCGAGGGCGACGAGCGAGCGCAGCATGGCCAGTGCGCGGTCGTCGTACGTGTCGCCGCCGGCGATGAGGCCGAGGCCGATCGCGTCGTTGAGAACCTGCGGCGCGGCACCGGCCTCTCGCAGCAGGTCGTCGCGGCGGTAGCGCCGGGCGGGCGGCACGATCGAGCGGACGCCGGCCGGGGATGCGGGCGACTTGCCGGCTTCGATGTCGTCGAGGTACTCGCGGATGACCTGCAGGGGCAAGTAGTGGTCCCGTTGCAGGGTGAGCGCGAGGCGCAGCCGCTCGAGGTCCTCCTGGGCGAACTTCCGGTACCCGGACTCGGTGCGGCGGGGGCGGACGATCCCCTGCACTTCGAGAAAGCGCAGCTTGCTGGAGGTGAGGGCCGGGAACTCCGACTCGAGGCGCGCGAGCACCTGACCGATGCTCAGCAGTCCCTGTGCCCCGCTGCTCCCCCGAGCTGGAGCAGCGGCCATCAGCCGTCCGCCGACAGGTCGGCGGGCGAGACGAGGAAGATGAGCCGGAACTTGCCGATGCGCACTTCCGCACCGTTGAGCAGGGTGGCGCGATCGACCCGCTCACCGTTGACGTAGGTGCCGTTCAGCGAGCGCTGGTCGACGATCTCGAACGTCGTCCCCAGGCGGGTGACCTCGGAGTGACGGCGGGAGACCGTGACGTCGTCGAAGAAGATGTCCGCATCCGGATGCCGGCCGACGGTCGTCACGTCGGTGTCCAGCAGGTAGCGGGCACCGGCGGTGGGACCGGATCGCACGATCAGGAGCGCGGAGCCCGAGGGCAGCGCCTCGATCGCCTCCATCTCGGCGTCGGTCAGCTCGCTGCCGAACGGCACGAACGACAGGTCGGAGTCGTGTCCGAATGTCTGGGTGGTGTCGTGCGTCGGCACTCGTCCACCGGACCCGCGGCGGATGTCGTCAGCCGGGATCTCGCGCTTCTCGTCCACGTCGTCCTCCTCTTCGTCCAGCCTAACCGATCAGACGCCTCCCGAAAGTGCCGGGCGGGGCGTCCGAGCTGCCGAATGTTGCCGTGTGTGTCGGTATCCGCGCGTGCCGGCGCAACCGTACGTACCGTAGCTGTCGTCCGCATCACCGACCCGGAGAGTGCCGTGTTTCCTTCCTTCCGCCCCGCCCGCCCCGTTCCGGTGCGATCGGCCGCGGAGTGCATGTGCCACAGCGGCGGACCGTGCACGTCGTACGACCCGGGACACGCGCTGCACCTCATCCAGTCGCGGCTCGCGGCCGCCACGCCCTCGGAATGGGTCGACGGAATCGTCGTCGCCGCCGATGCCGAACACGGCACCGTGACCGTGCGGGCATGGGACACCGACACGCTGACGACCTACTTCAGCGCCGCCGGGGCGGCCTCGGCCGCTCTGCCGGGCGCGCCGGTCGCCGTCCACGCCCGATACCGGGTGCTCGCCACAGGTCGCGCGCGGTTCAACGTGCGCGAGACCGCCTGACGCTCAGGCCGCGATCGCGTCCTTCATCGCCATGCAGGCGTCCATGCACGCCCGGCAAGACTGCGCGCACATCATGCAGACGGCGTTGTCCGAGTGCTCCATGCACTCGTCCATGCACTGCTGGCACATGGCGATGCACGCGTCGAGCATCGCCATCATGACCGGCGGTGTCATCCCCTGCATCCGGAGCATCGAACGCATCATGGTCGAGCACATGTCGGCACAGTTCATACACGCCGGTGCGCACGACATCAGCTGCGTCGCACAGATCGTGCACGCCTGCTCGCAGGCAGAACACGCGTCGATACACGCCTGCATCAGCTCCATGTCCATCGCCGGTGCTCCGCGCATCGTCATCGCTTCGTCCGACATCGCATCCATCATCATCGAGTCCATCGCCCCGCCCACCTTCGTCTCGTCGCTCCGACGGACAGGGGTGCCCGCCACCGCCCAGCGTAGGCGCCGCGTCGCCGCCCGGAAAGGCCCGACCGGCACTCCGCTGCCGGAGACCCGACGCTCACCGCGTGCACGGGAACTCCTCGTAGGCTCGTGCTCGTGATCGCACATCCGACTCGCCGCGTGCTCCGCCCCGTCGTCCTCGCGCTCCTCGCGCTGCTGCTGGCCGGGAGCGCCGTCCTGCTGTCGGCGCGCCCCGCCGCCGCCCACGACTCACTCATCTCCTCCGACCCCGCGAACGGCACGACTGTCGAAGTCCTCCCCGCCGCACTCACGCTGTCCTTCAGCGCCGCACTCCTCTCCGACGAGGGCAGCACCGTGGTGCAGGTCACGGATGCGGCCGGCACGGAGCTGTCGAGCGGCTCCCCCGAAACGAATCAGAACGTGGTGACGCAGCCGCTCGACGGGACGGCGACGGGGAACATCACCGTGCTGTGGCGCGTGGTCTCCAGCGACGGCCACCCGGTGTCGGGCGAGCTGTCGTTCACTGTGGCGGGCCCGGCGACGGCGGAGCCGACCCCCACCGTCACGGCGTCGGCGTCGGCGTCCGTCGTCCCCTCCGAGGAGGCGAGCCCGAGCGAGACGCCGCTCGTGACGACGACCGTCGAGGACGACGCCGCGAGCCCACTGCCGTGGATCATCGGCGCCGTGATCGTGCTCCTCGTACTCGCCGCCGTGATCACCCTGCTCGCCGCCCGCGCGCGGCAGGGAAAGGACGCTGCCGCCACCCGCAGCGCGGGACGAGACGACTCCATCGAGCGATAGGCTGAGAGCATGCCTCATTACGACGTCGTTATCCTCGGCGCGGGCCCCGGCGGCTATGTCGCAGCGGTTCGCAGCGCACAGCTGGGCCTCTCGGTCGCCATCATCGAAGAGAAGTACTGGGGCGGTGTGTGCCTCAACGTCGGCTGCATCCCCTCCAAGGCGCTCATCCGCAACGCGGACCTCGCGCACACCTTCACCCACCAGGCTGAGCTGTTCGGCATCTCCGGTGACGTGCACTTCGACTTCGGCACCGCGTGGGACCGCAGCCGCACCGTGGCCGCGACCCACGTCAAGGGCATCCACTTCCTGATGAAGAAGAACAAGGTGACCGAGTACGAGGGTCGGGGCACGTTCGCCGACGCCCACACCATCGATGTCGCCAAGACCGACGGTTCCACCGAGCGCGTCACCTTCGACAACGCGATCATCGCCACCGGCTCGACGGTGCGTCTGCTTCCCGGCGTCACGCTGAGCGAGAACGTGGTGACCTACGAGGAGCAGATCCTCAACCGTGAACTCCCGAACTCCATCGCGATCGTGGGCGCCGGCGCCATCGGCATGGAGTTCGCCTATGTGCTGAGCAACTTCGGCGTGAAGGTCACCATCATCGAATTCCTCGACCGGGCGCTGCCCAACGAGGACGCCGAGGTCTCCAAGGAGATCCAGCGCCAGTACAAGAAGTACGGGATCGACATCCTCACCTCCACCAAGGTCGAGTCGATCGTCGACAACGGCTCGTCGGTGTCGGTGTCGTACAGCGCCAACGCCGACGGCGCCAAGGGGTCCCTCGAGGCCGACCGCGTGCTCATGTCGATCGGGTTCGCCCCGAACGTGACCGGCTTCGGGCTGGAGAACACCGGTGTGAAGCTCACCGAACGTGGGGCCATCGAGATCGACGACTACATGCGCACGAACGTCGACGGCATCTACGCCATCGGTGACGTCACCGCGAAGCTGCAGCTCGCGCACGTCGCCGAGGCGCAGGCGGTCGTCGCCGCCGAGACCATCGGCAAGGCGGAGACGCAGACTCTCGGCGACTACCGGATGATGCCGCGCGCGACGTTCTGCTCGCCGCAGGTCGCCTCGTTCGGCCTCACCGAGCAGCAGGCGCGGGACGCCGGCTACGACGTCAAGGTCGCGAAGTTCCCGTTCAGCGCCAACGGCAAGGCGAACGGTCTGGGCGAGCCCATTGGCTTCGTCAAGCTGATTGCGGACGGCGAGCACCTCGAGCTCCTCGGCGGCCACCTCATCGGACCCGACGTGTCGGAGCTGCTGCCGGAGCTGACGCTGGCTCAGAAGTGGGACCTCACGGCCCTCGAGGCGGCTCGCAACGTCCACACGCACCCCACGCTGTCCGAGGCGGTGCAGGAGGCCTTCCACGGCCTCGCGGGACACATGATCAACCTCTGACCCACGGCAGAGACCACGAGGGCGGCACCGGAGAGATCCGGGGCCGCCCTCGTCACGTGTACGGGTCAGAGTCCGAGCGCACGTCCCAGCTTGGAATCGGATGCGGCCGGGGCGCCGCCCGCGCCGCGCACCAGCGCTTCGACGGCGGCGAAGAACGCCTCGCGCCACACGCCATCGGATGGCGCTGCGGGGCCGAGCTCGACCTCCCACTCGCGCCAGCTGCTGACCCGTCCGGTTCGTTCCGCGGTCGCGGTCACGTGGTCGTCGACCACCTCCGCGAGCTTCCCGCCGTCACGGTCGGTGAGGGCGTAGGCCACCCGGTGGTTGCGGATGCGGGCGATCGGGGTGAACGGCGGCACGGCACGGTCCGCGAGCGCCTCGGCGACCGCATCCGGGACATCGGTGGACTCACCGAGCGGCCAGTGCCACTCGTGGCGGCCGTCGGCGGCCGAGATCTTCACATGCCACCCCTCGTCCGGACCGCCCGTGCGGCGCCGCAACGCCACCTTCGCGCGGCCGAGCGCGAGGTCGGGGGTGTCGAGGTACCGGGCGTCGAGCTCGCGGACCTCCGCCTCCCCCACCGCCGCCACCTCGGGCAGCAGTGTCCAGTCGGGGAGTTCCACCGCCGCGTCGACGTCGAACTTCTGCTCGACCTCGATCTCCCGCGTGTGTCCGTCCGCCGACGCGTCGGTCACGAGTGCGGGACGTCGTCCACGTCGCCGGCGGTGACGTCGAGGGGCTCGGTCGACTCGACGAAGGAGAACAGCGCCTCGGTGGGGCCGTCGGTCGCGCCCGCGTGCTGGTCCTCCCCCACGCGGCGGTAGACGATCTGCCCTTCGTTGTACGACGCGATGTACGCGTCGTCCACGGTGTCGTCGAGCGGGATTACCTGCCCGTCGAGCGGGCCTCCGGAAAGTCGTGCGATAGCCATGGCCTCAGCCTAGCCACCGCACACTCCGATCGGTCGGACCGCGTACAATTCCCGCGTGCAGCCCTTCGTCCTCCTCGCCACCCGCGCCGAATCGGGTCCGGCGGACGAGGAATACGACCTGTTCCTGCGTTACAGCGGGCTGGAGGAGCGGGAACTCATCCGCATCCGGCTCGAGGCGGAGCCGATGCCGCCGCTCGATCTCGACGCAATCTCCGGCATCATCGTGGGCGGCGGCCCGTTCAACGCCTCCGACGCACCGGAAAAGAAGTCCGCGGCGCAGCGACGGGTCGAAACGGAGATGGGGGCACTGCTCGACCGCGTGGTCGCCGCGGACGCACCCTTCCTCGGCGCCTGCTATGGCGTGGGCACGCTCGGCGTGCACCAGGGCGCGCAGGTGGACCGAACCCATAGCGAGCCCATCTCCATCGTCCCGGTGACGCTCACCGACGCCGGGCGCGCCGATCCGCTGTTCGCCGGCCTCCCCGACACGTTCGACGCGTTCGTCGGCCACAAGGAGTCCGTCAGCGTGCTGCCGTCGCACCTCACGCTGCTGGCCTCGTCGCCGGCCTGCCCGGTGCAGGCGTTCCGGTCGGGTCAGAACGTGTACGCGACGCAGTTCCACCCGGAACTCGACGTCGACGGCATCACGACCCGCATCCACGCCTACGCGGGCTACGGCTACTTCGGTGACGACGAACTGGAGCTCACCCTGGATGCGGTGCGCCGCACTCCGGTGAGCCACCCCTCACAGATGCTGCGCACGTTCGTCGACCGCTACGCCCGCTGACGGGTCCCGCGCCTCGACGATCTCGTCGACCGCCGCGGTACCGGCAGGCTCCGCCGTGCGCAGGTCGAGCCCGATGTCGACGAGGACGAGGTATCCGGTGAGCTCGGGTCCCCGGCCGCGGGCCAGTCCCGCCTTGACCGCGCCGAACGTGGCGGTGACGGCGGCCGGCAGCACGAGGTCGTCGGCGACGGTCCCAAGATCCGGATGCAGCCCGCTCGGCAGATCGACGGCGACGACGTGCGTACGACCCACCCGGACGGCGGGCAGCAGCGCCGCCACCACGGTGCGCGCGTCCCCGCGCAGCACCGGATCGCCCTGGGTGCCGATGCCGAGGATGCCATCGACGATCACGGAATGCTCACCGGGGTGGATATCGGCGGCGTCACGGATGCGGACCCCGTGCGCCACCGCGGCCTCGACCGCGTGTGGGCGGGCGTCGCCCGCAGTGAGCACGGCATCGACCGTGAGACCGGCCGCGGCCAGGTGACCGCCGGCGAGCAGCGCGTCCGCTCCGTTGTCCCCTCGGCCGGCGAGGATGAGGATGCCCCGGTCGCCGAGGACGCCTTCCTTGCGGGCGATCTCGGCGAGCGCGGCCGCCGCGCGAGCCATCAGTGGTTCGCCCCGGTCGAGGAGCGGGAGTTCGGCGGCGGCGACCTGGCCGGCCGTGTACGCGGGGACGGTGATCATGACCCGGCAGCCCGCTCGTGATGTTCCGCTTCCTGCGCGGCGCGCAGTTCGTCGGTCGCGGCCTGCACATCGATCTCTGCCCGGCGCACCCGGCGCTGGGCGAAGGTCGTCGCGGCGTACCGCGCATGCACCCGGTCCGCCGCGTCCTCCACCCCGGTGACGATGTACGCGGCGGCGATGAGGATGACCTGCGACGAGAGGTTCAGCCACAGCAGCAGCGCGATGAGGGACGCGAAGGTGGCCAGCAGCGGGTTGGACTTCGCCCCACCGACGAACAGCCCCGAGAGCGTCTGCAGCACGGTGAGGGCGAACCCGCCCAGGAGCGCCCCGGTCCACAGTGCCCGCGCGGGGGCCCGGACCCCGGACAGCATCCGGAACGCGATGACGATCGCGACCGTGTCCAGGGCGAAGGTGATCACGAGCGATACCGCGGTCGTCGCGGCGTTCACGAGGAACGAGTCCTTCGGCAGTCCCAGCCAGCCGGTCACCGTCTCGATGGAGGCGGAGCCGATGACGGTCGCGGCGGCGGAGGCCGCCAGGAGACCACCGACGATGATCGCGAGCAGAAGGTTTCGCAGCAGCACCCAGACGAAGAACATGTCGTCGTGGATCTTGCCGGCGATCGTCCGCAGCGCCGCACGCAGCGATCCGATCGCCCCGATGGCGGCGCCCACGAGTCCGATGATCGACACGATCCCGGCGACGGTGAGCCCGGCCGGCGCCGGGAAGTCGTCGAAATTGATGATGTCGCCGATGCCCGGGATGGCGTTGTCCACGGCCGCGACGAGGGCGTCCCACGCGGTCGGGTTGCCGGACAGCCAGAGCGCAGCGAGGGAGAACCCCAGCAGGACGCCGGCGAACACGCTGAACAGGGTGCGGTAGGTGATGCCGTCTGCGAGCGCCGGTCCGCGGTGTTCGCTGTAGAGCAGGAAGGCACGGACGGGCTTGCGCTGCAGCGCCCAGGCGATGAGGCGCGCGGGGATCCCGGGGCCGGCCTTCGGCGCGGCGGGGTCTGAGGCGGCGGGGTCGGACATGACCCCACGCTATCCGCCGCAGGAGCGTCCTCCCCGTCCTTGACACACCCGGCGCGGCGGCTTAGCTGAGGGCCGCGGGGACAGCGATGCCGATCCAGGCGCCGAGCAGCATCCACGGTCCGAAGGGGATCGCGGTGCGGCGGTCGACCCGGTGGGTGAGCAGCACGACGAGGCTGAAGAATCCGCCGAGGAGGAAGCCGGCAGCCGCTCCGACGAGCAGCGGATCCCACCCGAGGTACGCCAGCAGGAATCCGATCAGCCCCGCGAGGGTGACGTCTCCCCCGCCCATCCCGCCCGGTTGGAGGGCGCGCAGGACGGCGTAGAAGGCGAACAGCGCCAGCATCCCGACGAGCGCGCGCAGGAACGCACCCCCGTCACCGTGGGCGACCGAGGCGAGCCCGAGCAGGACCCATGCCACCGGGTAGGCCGGCAGCACGATCGGATGCGGCAGCCGATGCGTGCGCAGGTCGATCACCGCGAGCAGGACGCTGAGCACCGCGAAGGCGACGTAGGCCACGAGCACCGCCGCGTCGCCCACCGCCGTCATCGGGAGTCACCGCCCGTAGCCGGGGGACAGTTCTTCGCCGTCGGCCCAGGGGGCCGCCGGTACGTCGTCGCGCACGGCGGCGCGGAACCGGCCGTCCGGCCAGCTCGCCGCGAAGGTCGGCAGCACCCGCCACACCCGGCGGGCAAGGCCCTTCACCGAGGTCAGCGGTCGGGCGGAGACCGGCATCCGCAGATCGGGGTCCCACCGCACGCCGTCCGAGGCACGGAGGTGGATGGTGAGATCGAGATCGTCGTGGATGCGGGGGTCATCGCGCCGCACCCGGTCGCGGACGCGCTCCCAGATCGCCCGCCGCATGGCGAAGTTCGAGCCGAACACGAGCGGGATTCCGAGCCACAGCTTCACCCACACCCGGCCGCCGCCGATGTACCAGTGCGCGCCGAGGAACGCGCCGATCCGGTCGATGCCGTAGAACTCCGCACCGCCGGTGAGCACCCCGAGCCCGGGATCGTCGGTGAAAGCCCGCTCCAGCCGCTCGATCCAATCCGGATGCGGTCGGGAATCGGCGTCGAGCCGTGCGATCAGATCGGCGTCGGCCCGGTCGTAGCCGTGGGCGGCGGCGGGCCACACCCCCACGCGGGGCTCCGGGTACACCTCGGCACCGTAGCGGCGGGCGACGGCCGCGGAATCGTCCGTGCTGCCGTTGTCGACGACGATGACGCCATCCGGGGGCCGGGTCTGCACGGCGAGCGCCTGCAGGCACGCCTCGAGCAGGGTGGCGTCGTTGCGGCAGGGCACCACGACGACGATGCGCATCGGGCTCGTCACAGCGCCACCCTATCGCCGGGCAGGGGTGGTCGGGCTCACCCCACGATGTAGACCGGGATGCCCACCGGAAGCTGGGCGAGACGATCGATCGCCGCCGCATCCAGCCGGATGCAGCCGTTCGAGATCGCCCCGGATCGCGTGTCGTGGTAGTGGAACGCGGTGACGGCGGTGTCGGCGCCGTCAAAGCCTGCGAGGGTGGGCGACTGCACCCCCAGATAGATGAGCGGGTGGCCGCGGGTGTACGCGTAGGGCATGACCTCGGCGTGCATGATGAACGTGCGGCCGACCGGGGTCGGGGTGCCCTCCGCGCCGGAGCCGAAATCGGTGGTGACGGTCTCGGTCAGATCCGCGCTGACGATCGTGATGGTGCGGGCCGAGAGACTGACCTCCACATGTGTGTCGTTCTCGGTGAGCGCGACGTCGGCGGCGCGCAGCCAGCCGGTGAGCTGCGCCGGGTTGCCGCCGGGCGGCGTGCCCTGCCGGCCGCTGATGAGCACCCGGACCCAGGCGCCGTCCCTGGCGACGACGGGCAGGGTCGACCCGCCCCAGCGAAGGTCCGCCGGCAGCACGGCCACCGGGGCGCCGCCGGGCTGTGCGAACACCGGGATGGCCGCGGTGGCGGGGGTCGCGAGCAGACCCGTCGGTGCGCCGAACGGGTCGTCGTCGACCGGGAGGGCCGGGATGATGGTGAAGACGTCGGCCGTAGGCAGCCCTGCCAGGTCGTAGACCGCAACATCTGCCGCGAGACCGGTCGGGGTGGGCGACGGGGTCGGGGACGGCACCGGTGAGCGGGAGAAGGCGGGGGTCGCGACCTCCGCACCATCGCGGACGGCGATGATGACCGGCACGGCGACGGCCGCGCCCACGAGCACGGCGGCCGCCACGATCAGCGGGGTCCAGCGACGCCAGGACGGGGATGCGGGGGGCATGCCCTCATCCTCACCCGGCACGGCATCCGCTGCAATCGTCCGCGTCACCAATGCGGGTGGATGTCGGCGCGCAGCAGCCGGTCGTAGACGACCCGCACGGTCTCATCGAACGCGGCGAGATCGAATGCGCTCGTTTCCTCGAGAAGGCGCGAGGCCCGGGCATTGCCCTCGGCCTGCGCCACCTTCCGGGCACCGGGAATGACGCTGGTCACCCCGGGCCGTGACGCAACCCAGGCGAGAGCCGCCTCTGGCAGCGAGACGCCGGCGGGCAGGGCCGCCGACAGTTCGGCGACCGCGGACAGCCCCGTCTCGTAGTCGACGCCGGAGAACGTCTCCCCGCGGTCGAACGCCTCCCCGTGCCGGTTGAATGCGCGGTGGTCGTCGGCGGCGAAGGAGGTCTCGCGGGTGTACCGGCCGGACAGGAGCCCAGAGGCCAGCGGGACGCGGGCGAAGATCGCGACACCCGCGGCCTCGGCGGCGGGCAGCACGTCGTCGAGGGGCTTGAGCCGGAACGCGTTGAGGATAATCTGCACGTTCGCCACGTTCGGGCGGGCGATGGCGGCGAGCGCCTGGTCGCAGGTCTCGACCGACACGCCGTAGGCGGCAATCGCGCCGCTCGCCACCAGCGCATCGAGCGCATCGTAGGTGGCGTCGTCCTCGATCACTGCGGTGGGCGGGCAGTGCAGCTGTACCAGGTCCAGGGTGTCCACGCCGAGGTTCCGGCGGGATCTGTCGGTCCAGGCGCGGAAATTCGCCGGGGTGTAGTTCTCCGGCTCCTGCGGAAGACGGCGGCCCATCTTGGTGGCCACCGTGATGCCGTGGCCCGGGCGTTCGGCGAGGAACCGTCCGATCAGCGACTCGGACCGGCCGTCACCGTAGACGTCGGCGGTGTCGAACAGGGTGACCCCGGCCTCGACGGATGCGGCGAGCACGGCCAGCGCGTCGGTCTCCTCGACCGCTCCCCAGTCGGCGCCGAGCTGCCAGGTGCCGAGGCCGATCGCGGAGACCTCACGGCCGGCGCGGGGAAGGGGACGTGTCTGCACGATGACTCCTTGACGGGTGGCGGGGGTCGCGGCGCGGTGTCCGCTTCTCCACGGTAGACGACGTGCGCGGGGCAGGGCTCGCCCGTCGCGAATGTGCAAGGGGCGCCCGCCGCATCCGCCATATGCGACGGACGAACGGGAGCGGCCGGGGGCGGGGCGCGGTCAGGCGGTGGGGCGGCGCCGGCGCACCCGGGCCGAGAGCACCGCGATGACGGTGCCGATGACGACACCGATGACGGTGTCGAGCACCCGGTCGCGCAGAAGCTCAGCGGGGTCGGACGGGACGGCGAGGTCGATCATGAGGAGCGCGAGCGGGGTGACGAACAGCATCGCGATGCCGTAGTTGCGGCCGATGAACAGTTCCGCGCCGGCCTGGCACAGCACCGCCACCGCAATGGTCACGAGCGGGGGCAGGTGGAGGGCGAGGATCCCGGCCGCGATGAGGACGCCGACGAGGGTGCCGGCCAGTCGCTGCAGACCGCGGACGATCCGCGCGGTGACGTGCACCCCGCCGAGCGCTGCGACCGCGGCCACCATCGCCCAGTACCAGTGGGTGCCCACGAGGGCGAGCCCGGCGAGACCGGCGAGCATCGCTCCGAGTCCCACACCGGCCGCGGCGAGCAGGTCGGGACGCTGCCACGGCGCCGACCGCAGCGGTCCGATGCTGCGCGGCCCTCGCCGCGCGGTCGCGATGACCACCGTCACCAGCACGCTGAACGCCGCGGCGGAGCCGCCGACGATCACGACATCGGCGAAGGCCCCGGGGTCGACCGGCAGGGTCGCGATCGCCCCGGCGGCGAACACGGCGAACAGCGCGCCCGGCGGATGCCACCGCGCGGCCTGCGCGAGACCGCTCACCACGACCGCGACGAGCGCGACGACGACGATGCGCACCAGCGTCGGAGCCTCGAGCACCGCGACGACGGTGCCGAGCAGCATCACCACGAGCAGGGTCACGGCGGCTGCCAACTGCATCCGGATGCGGTCGGGGTAGGAGTCGTGCCGCCCGTACAGGGACGCGAACGCACCGAACGTCGCGTAGACGCTCAGGTCGAGGCGGCCGAGCGCCCACAGCACCAGCAACGGCACCGCGACGCAGAAGGCGGCGCGCAGGGCGACCCGGTGCGCTCCCCGATGCGGGGCGACGGCGATGACGTCCTTGCCGATCCGCCGTGACACCGAGCCCATCCCTCGATGGTATGCCGGGTAGGTTGTCGGCATGGGTGAACTCGACGACGCCGCACGTCAGCTGGAACGACTGCTCCGCGACCCGCTGGCGACCGCGGTGCGCGGCACGCTGGAGATCACGGCGGTGTCGGCGCCTGCGCCTCGCGGACGCTACCAGGAGGCCCGCATCGAGGGCCTCGCGTCCGCGCCGGGCATGCCTCCCGCACCGGTCGAGATCGCGGTGGTGCTGCCGGTCAGGCTCTGGCCCCGGGCGGGAATGCGACTGCCCGCTCAGGTGCCGCCATCCGACCCCCAGGCTCTCGAGGTCGCCTGGGGCGCGCTCGCCCACTGAGCCGCCCGCACCGTCGGCGGCTATCGCTTCGCTGCTCGTCGCCGGGTGGTGCACCAGCCGGCGATCGCGCCGAGCACGGCGGCCCCCGCCGCCCCGGCGAACCAGAAGAACGTGGGATCGTCGCCGTCCATCCCGCCGCTCACCCAGAACATCACGATTGTGGCCGCCAGCGCGCAGGCGGCGGGTGCCCAGCGAATCAGCACGCGCACCGCCCCGCGGGCGGTGAGGGCCGACGACCCCGCTGCGCGCAGCAGCAGGCCGGCCACGCCCCACAGGGCGGCCAGGCACCCCCAGAGCAGTGCCACAGCGATCGGCAGCGCTGCGCGAGTCTCGGCGAGGCCCCGCTCGGTCGCGGACGGACCCGCGAAGGTGCCCGCCGGGAAGTCCACGCGGACGCCGGTGTCGGTGACCGTGAGGTCGAAGGGGTAGCCGCCCTCGCCCCGCCGGAGCTCGAGCACATGGGTGTCGAACCCGGCGACGGCGCCGGCAGATTCGGAGGTCTCGTCGTCCGGGTCGGTGCCGTCACCGGGATCGACCAGGCGGGCGACGTGACCGAACGGCACGACCGTCTCGTTCCAGTCCCGCACCTCGTCCGCAGACGTGTCCTGGGTGAGCCAGCCGGCATCCTCCGCCAGGTCGGCGAGCTCGTCGGAGAGGCGGAATTCCACGCGCACCGGGTCGATGGGTTCCTCGGCCCATTCGGAGAACGACTGCCAGTCCTCCCACAGCGCTGCCCACCGCACCCGGTCGACGAGCCGGCCGTCGGCGGCCTGATCGGCGTAGGCGGCGGAGCCGAGCACGTAACGGATCTCGACCGTGTGCGCCCCGGTGAGCACATCGTTCATGGTCGTGAGCATGAGCTGGGTGTCCCCGTCACGCTCGACGGTGAAGGGCACCTCGGCGCCGTCGATGCTGACCCGTTCCACGCGAAACTGCAGGTCGTGACCCCGGATGCGGTCCGGCCACTGCTTGGCGACCTGCGGTACCCGCGACGATTCATCCGAGAAGACCACGTTCAGCTGCTCCGTGACGGCGAGCTCCGCCGCCCCGGACGGACTGCGGGTGAGCTCGCCGGTCACCTGTTCGGATTGGAAGACCGTGTAGAGCGTTCCCGGCACATCGCCGTACTGGGTCGCGTACTCGGGGTGCCGCTCATACGGGTTGGGCAGGAACACGACCACCGCGATCGCCGCCAGCACCGTGAGCACCGCGGCACCGCTCACCACCATCGTCGGCCAGGTGACGAAGCCGCCGGTCCGCCAGCCGCGGCGCCCCGCGCGGGGGTCACCGAGCTCGTGCGCGAGCGTCTCCCGCACCCGACGACCCGCGTCACGCGGCGCGGCGGTCAGCACCGCGAAGGGCAGCAGCCGGTCATCCGATTCCGCCCGTGCCAGCAGTTCCGTGCGCTCGGCGTAAACCTGGATGCCGCGGAGATGCTGCGTCAGCAGCGCACCGCGGCGGGTGAGGGGACGGGCAGTGCGGGTGATGCCCAGCACGGCCAGCGCGACGACGGTCGAGGCCAGCACGAACGCCGTCGGCCACCACACGATCGCGAGCGGCGCCTGGTGGGACAGCTGCCGCACGAGACCCCACTGCAGGACCGTCAGCGCGATCGGCGCGGCGATGAAGAAGTCACGGACGAAGCCGCGCGGGATGCGGCGCAAGCCGCGCGTGTACTGTTCCCGCCGCTCCGCCGCGCTCAGGTAACGGAGCCGGGCCGGCAGTCGATCGCCGAACCGGCCGGTGCGGTGCGCCACCCGCGCCGCGGCGAGCTTCGCGGCACGCGTTCCGTGTGCTGCCCACCGCAGCGCACCGGCCAGCTCCATCGTCCGCGGGGTCTGCAGGACCTGAGCCGCCAGGCGGGGCGTGACACCCGGGGGCGGGTCGTACTGCGCGACGAACCAAGGACGCCCCCGGGCGTCGCTCCACGCGACGGCGCGGGCGGCGAGGACGAACAGCAGCGTGACGGCGAGGAACACGAGCGGCGCGAGCGGCCCCAGCGTCTGCACCCAGAACAGCGGGGTCAACGGGGGCATGGCGAACGTCCCCGCGGCGAACGGCATCGAGAACTGGGCCTGGGCGTGCGGCGGCAGGTTCTGGTCGTTGCTGAAGGCGTAGGTCACCGTACCGGGCGGGCTGTCCGTCTCGGGGGTGAGCCACTCCCCTGCCGTCAGGATCGACCACCCGAGCATCCCGCGGGGTGGCCGCACCAGCTCGGCATCGAGGTCGTCGGGCAGCGTCACCGAGACATCGAGACCGGCCATGCCCTGCGGCCAGGAGGGCCCGAAGACATCCCACTCCAGCAGGTCGACGTCCGCGCCGGTCGCCGCATCCGTCGTCCGGTAGGCGAGATCCTGGAGCGTGTAGCTGAGGGCGAACACGTGGTCGCCGTCCAGCCGTTCCCCCGCGTCGAGCGTCAGGGTGAGCGTCTCCGGCGTTGCGGATCGCGTCACCTCGATCGGTTCCCCGTCGAGGGTCGCCGTGATCGTCGATGGAGCGAGGGCGTGGCCCTGGTACTCGACCGCGAGCACCCGTTGGATGCCGCTCTGATCGACGTCGTCCGGGAACAACGCCTCGATCCGCTCCTCGACGTGCACGCGGAGTCCGCCGTCGTCGTCACGGGCGAGGCGGTAATCCGCATCCATGTGTCGGACGATCCAGTGGTCGGTCGCGGTCGACGCCGACGAGGTGATGTCGTCGAGGGTCAACGGCGGGTTGATCACCGGGCCGAACAGCAGGAACAGCCCGCCGGCGGCGATGACGCCCCAGAACCCGCGGATCCCGAGGCGCAGACGCTTCCCGCCATGGGATCGCAGCCAGGCCTCGGCACCCAGGAGCCACCGCGACAGCAGCGCCCACAGCGGCGTCGGGCGGGGACGCTCGTCCGGGAAGCGTTCCGTTTCGGGCGCGTCTTCCGGTTTCGGCGTCTTCGCCTTCCGCCGCCACATGGCGGTGCCGTCAGTACTGGCGCGGCTTGCGCTCGCGGTCGCTGCGCCCGCCGGGTGCGCCGCGGTCGAGTCGCAGCTCGATGAGGCGGCCACTGATGCGGGTACCGCTCAGCCGGTCGAGCACGTCGTTCGGGAGATCGGCCGGCAGCTCCACCAGGGAGAAGTCGGGGCGGATATCGATCTGCCCGAAGTCCTCTCGCTTGAGGCCGCCCTCGTTCGCCAGCGCACCGACGATCTGACGCGGCTCGACACGGTGACGGCGTCCGACCGCGATACGGTACTTCGCCAGCGACGAGTTGGACGGGCGGCTGCGGCGCTCCGGGCGGTCACCACGGTCACGGTCGGCCCGCTCGGGGCGCTCACGGTCGTCGAAGCGCTGCGGCCGATCGTCCTCGGCGGACAGCAGCAGCGGGGTCTCTCCCTGCGCGACGACGGCGAGGGCGGCGGCGACATCGACCTCGGGGATGTCGTGGTGCTCGACGTAGTGGGCGATGATGACGCGGAACCGCTCGATGCGAGGGCTCTGCTCGAGCGCTGCGGTGATCGCGTCGTCGAAGCGGGTGAGGCGGGTGGCGTTGACGTCCTCGACGCTCGGCAGCTGCATCTGGGTCAGCGGCTGACGGGTCGCCTTCTCGATCGCGGTCAGCATCCGGCGCTCGCGCGGCGTGACGAAGCTGATCGCGTCGCCGGTGCGCCCGGCGCGACCGGTGCGGCCGATGCGGTGCACGTACGACTCGGTGTCGATCGGCAGGTCGTAGTTGACGACGTGGCTGATGCGGTCGACGTCGAGACCGCGGGCCGCCACATCGGTCGCCACGAGGATGTCGAGCTTGCCCGACTTCAGCTGGTTGACGGTGCGCTCGCGCTGCGCCTGCGCGACGTCGCCGCTGATGGCGGCCGCGGTGTAGCCGCGGGCGCGCAGTTTCTCGGCGAGCGTCTCGGTCTCGTTCTTGGTACGGACGAACACGATCATGCCTTCGAAGTTCTCCACCTCGAGGATGCGGGTGAGCGCATCCACCTTCTGCGGGTAGGAGACCACGAGGTAGCGCTGCGTGATGTTCGCCGAGGTCGCGGTCTTGTTCTTGACCGTGATCTCCTTCGGGTCGCGCAGGTACTGCTGCGAGATCCGGCGGATCTGTGCCGGCATCGTGGCGGAGAACAGGGCGACCTGCTTCTCTGCCGGGGTCTCGGCGAGGATCGTCTCGACGTCCTCAGCGAAGCCCATCCGCAGCATCTCGTCGGCCTCGTCGAGGACGAGGAAGCGCAGCTCCGACAGGTCGAGCGTCTTCTTGTCGAGATGGTCCATGATCCGGCCGGGCGTGCCGACGACGACCTGCACGCCGCGGCGGAGGGCGGACAGCTGCGTGCCATAGCCCTGTCCGCCGTAGATCGGGAGCACGCGCACACCCTTGAGGTGGGCGGCGTAGCTCTCGAACGCCTCGCACACCTGCAGCGCGAGTTCGCGGGTCGGGGCGAGCACGAGAGCCTGCGGCTTCTGCGCGCCGGGGTCGAGCTGAGACAGCACGGGCAGTGCGAACGCGGCGGTCTTGCCGGTGCCGGTCTGCGCCATGCCGATGACGTCATGGCCGGCCATCAGCAGCGGAATGGTGGCCGCCTGGATGGCGGAAGGCGTCTCGTATCCGACGTCCTTCAGGGCCTTGAGGACGGCGGCATCGAGACCCAGATCGGCGAAGGACTGGGTGGCGTCGGCCGTTTCAGGCTCTGCGGGGACGGAGGATTCAGATGTAGACACGTCCTAAAGGTATCGTCCTCCGCCTGAGTATCAGGTTGTGCCGCTCGCGGCCTGGGGGAAACCGGTCTCCGCGGAGCGGACCGTGCCCACGTGCCCGCACGCACCGGGACGAGATCCCGCGGACGCAGCAAATCGTCACCGCCCGAGCGGTCGGTGTGCGCGGGACATGAAAAAGCCCCGACCGCTACCACACGGCCGGGGCGAGACGGATGAGACTTCCGCCTATCGGGGTCCAGTCTACCCCGGGCCGAGACGGAGGCGGACCACGGCCGCCGGGATGCCGGCGCCGCGATGAACCCGTCTGAGAAGCCTGACGGCGCTCCGGGCTCCCGGTGCCGATGCCGATGCCGATGCCGATGCCGTTGCCGTTGCCGGGAGACTCTAGAACGGTTGCGCGACCTATGACACGCTGTACACAGGGGCGGGATCCTCTCGCCCGCTGACCTGGAGGCGCCATGACGCAGTCGACTGCCGACCACCCCACCCGCACCCCGGCCAAACGCGCCCTGATCTGGTGGGTCGGCCTCCTCGCGATCATCGCCGGCGTCGTGATGATCGTGACCGGCGGGGTGGTGTGGGGCGTGGTGAGCTCGCAGCTCGCGGCTCAGCACATCACCGTCAGCGAGGACGCAACATTCCTCGCCGGGTCTGAGGTCAGGGGCCCTCTCACCGCGCTCGCGCAGGCGGATGTCATCAATATGCACGCGACCGAGATGGCCGGCGGAAAGACGTACGCCGAACTGGACCAGGACGATCCCCTCCGCGCCACGGTGATGAACGCATCCTTCCTGCGGGCTTCGCTGTTCACGTCGGTGGTGTCCTTCGGGGTCGCCGTCTTCGCGATCGGCGCGGGCCTGGTGTTCGCACTGCTGGGCTGGGCCGTGACGCGTCTGAGTCGTCGCACCGTCTGACCGCGGATCCCCCAAGCGCCGCCCGGCGCCCTGCCTGCGCCGGGGGCCGGGGTTCCGCGCGGCGGGGCATGGTCGCGGCGGGGCCCGGGGAGGGCGAACTCCGCCGCGATCGCTCGCTCGAGGTCCGCTACCTCGACGCGCTCGGCGCGCACGCCGCAGGCGCGGGCGACCTCGACGAAGTCGGGGATCAGCAACCGGGTCGCGCGTTCATTCGCCTCACCGAACGCCCGCGTCATGTACGCGTCGAGGATGCCGTAGCCGCCGTCGTCGACGCTGAGCCAGGTGACGGGCGCCTGCAGCTGGGCCGCCGTGGCCAGCTCGGCCAGGCCGTACGCCGCCCCGCCGTCGCCCGAGACCGCCAACACCCGACGCCCGGAGGCCATGGCCACCGCCGATCCCGGCGGGGAACGCGTACCCGAGCCCTCCGGCCCCCTGGGCGGAGGCGAACCTGCACCAGGGGATGACGGTGCCGACCAGCGCTTTGCGCTGTCATGCCGCTCTGCCACCCCGCTCGGGGGTGGCGATCATTCGGTCAACCCGCGTACGGCGGCGAGCACCGTGTCCGATCGCAGTCGAGTCGGGTCATCGACGAGGGCTCCCTGCAGCACGGCACCGACGTGCGCGGCGATGATCACCCGGGTGGCCTCCTCCTCGTCGACGACGAGTCGCAGCCCGGCCGAGCACACCATGTCGACGACGAACGGAGTCAGACCGCGGCGCAGCTCCTCGCCGTGCGCTCGCAGTGCGGCCGCCACCGTGCCGTCATGCTGCGCGCGGGCGCCGAACGTCGACCGGAGCACGTACCACTGCACATCCGCGGGGATTATTTCGAGGAATCGGGCCACCTCCGCCTCAATGCCGCCAGCCGGAGCCGGATCCGACGAAGAGGCGGCGAGCGTCTCGAGAAGCTCCTCAGTCTTGCGCTCGTAGAGCGCGAACAGCAGCGCATCGATGGAGGAGAAGTTCGAGTAGAACGCACCACGCGTATACCCCGCCCGCGCACAGATCTCGTCGATACTCACTCGAGTGGTGCCCGTCTCAGCGAAGAGACTCGCAGCGGCATCAATGAGACGCCCGCGCGTGTTCGCGCGTTTCCGCACAGCCTCCGCCACGCCACGCCCTCTCACTACGGTGCATAATGAATTCAGTACGAATCGTACTAGTTCCGCTGAGAACGGAATCGAGGTCGAGGCTGAGATGGGTCACCCACTCCCCCAGAGAGCCGCCCAGCGGCCGATCGGGGTCGTCGGCGCCGACACCCTCGGGCGTCGGCTCCCGCCAGTCATCCGCACCGGCGGCGCGCACACGGATGCGGGAGCACTCGAGGCCCCGACCGGCGAAGCTTTCTTCCACTCTGGCTCCTGAAGCCAGCGGCATCCAAAATGGCAACCGAGAGAGTCACCAATGACTGAACTGAAGAACATCACCGTGCTCGGCACGGGCGTGCTGGGATCGCAGATCGCATTCCAGGGCGCCTTCCACGGCTTCTCCGTGACCGCGTACGACATCAACGACGAGGTCATCTCGAAGGCCAAGGCACGCTTCGCACAGCTGGCCGACATCTACGTCGCCGACAATGTCGGCGGTGCGGCTGACGGCGGAGCTCAGCGCGCGCTGCAGAACATCACCTACTCGACGGACCTGGCCGAAGCCACCGCCGACGCCGACCTCGTGATCGAGGCAGTGCCCGAGAACCTCGAGCTCAAGCGCGAGATCTACACGAAGCTCGCAGCGGTCGCGCCGGCGAAGACGATCTTCGCGACCAACTCCTCGACGCTCCTGCCCAGCGACCTCAAGGACTTCACCGGCCGTCCGGACCGCTTTCTGGCCCTGCACTACGCGAACCACGTGTGGCGCCAGAACACTGCGGAGGTCATGGGCACCACCGACACCGATCCCGCGGTCTACCAGGCCGTCGTCGATTACGCCGTCGCGAGCGGGATGGTGCCGATCGAGTTGAAGAAGGAGAAAGCGGGATATGTGCTGAACTCGCTTCTCGTGCCGCTGCTCGATGCCGCCGCCGAGCTGGTGGTGGGCGGCTACGCCGACCCGGAGACCGTCGACAAGACGTGGCGAATCGGCACCGGAGCCCCGCTCGGACCATTCCAGGTCTATGACATCGTTGGTCTGACGACCGCCTACAACATCTCCTCGGCCAACCCGAGCCCCCTCGCCCAGCGCTTCGCAAAGCTCCTCAAGGAGGAGTACATCGACAAGGGCAAGCTCGGCACGGCGACGGGCGAGGGCTTCTACCGCTACTGAGCGGATGCTGTGCCCTTCGCTCCGGGGGCGCGCGCTGAGGGCTACGCCAGTAGCTCCTGCGCGAGGCGGCCACAGGCACGGTGCTGGTCGTCGGGAGCCAGAACATCCGCGGCTCGTCCACAGCGAGCGCATAGCGCGTCGCGACGAGCCGGATAGGCGACCACCGTATCCATGAGTCATGGACCGGAAACGACACCCCCTTCGCACGACGCTCATCTCGGTGGGCCTCGCCGTCGTGCTCGCCGCGGGCGGCGGCGCGGTCTGGGCCGCGGACCGCTTCCTCATCCCGCACGTCGAGGTCGCCGACGTCTCTTCCTACGAGGCGGAGAACTCCACCTACACCGCCCCCGCCGACACCGTCGAAGGCAGCGTCGAAGGCTCGACCTATACCAACGGGACGACGACCGTCACGGTGACGACCACCGTGACGGGGTCGGGCAGCGACACCGTCACGGCGTATGTCGCCGACGTCGTTCTGGGAGAGGCGACAGACCTGCGCTCGGCATTCGCCAACGACGAGTTCGGCGCGAACATCATCGAGAGCACCTCGACGATCGCCGAAGACAACGACGCCGTCTTCGCGATCAACGGCGACTACTACGGGTTCCGCGACGATGGCATCGTGATCCGCAACGGCGTCGTTTACCGCGACGAGGGGGCACGCGAGGGTCTCGTCTTCTATGCCGACGGCACGGTCGAGGTCTACGACGAGACGACCACGAGCGCGGACGAACTGCTCGCCGCGGGGGCGTGGAACACGCTCAGCTTCGGCCCCGCTATCGTCGAAGACGGCGAAGTGGTCGACGGCATCGAGACGCAAGAGGTCGACACGAACTTCGGCAACCACTCGATCCAGGGCGAGCAGCCCCGCACGATCGTTGGCGTCATCGACGAGAATCACCTCGTGTTCGTCGTCATCGACGGACGCGATGACGGGTACAGCCGCGGAATGACGCTCACCGAGGCCGCCGACATGCTCATCGAGCTCGGCGCGACGACCGCGTACAACCTCGACGGCGGCGGGTCGTCGACGATGTACTTCGACGGTGAGGTGGTGAACCAGCCGTCGAACGGCGGCGAGCGCGGCACGAGCGACATCCTGTACGTGGCGTGGTGACGCCGTGATCGTCCTGGTGCCCGCCTATGAGCCCGGTGCCGCTCTGCCGTCGCTCGTGACTGCGGTGCGGGACGCGGATGCCGACACCGAGGTCGTCGTCGTCGACGACGGCAGCGGCCCGTCGTTCGACGCCGCGTTCGCCGACGCCGAGCGTCGCGGTGCGACCGTGCTGCGCCATCCCGCCAATCGCGGGAAAGGGGCCGCGATCAAGTCCGGGCTCGACCACGTGCTCGAGGCGCACCCAGCCGAAGATGTCGTGACGGCCGATGCCGACGGTCAGCACACCGTGCGCGACATCGTGCGGGTCGCGGACGCGCTCCGGGAGGATGCCGTGTCCGGTCGGGCGGCCCTGGTGCTGGGCTGCCGCGGGTTCTCGGGCAGGGTGCCCCTGCGCAGTCGCATCGGCAACGGAATCTCACGGAGACTCTTCCGCGCCGCGGCCGGATGGCGTCTGAGCGACACCCAGACCGGGCTTCGCGGTATCCCGGCAGATGTCATCCCGTGGATGCGCGACCAGCCCGGCGAGCGCTTCGAGTACGAGCAGAACGTGCTGCTGCGCAGCCACCGCGACGGGGTCGAGACGCGTGAGCTGCAGATCGACACGGTCTATCTCGACGACAACGCGTCGAGCCACTTCCGACCCGTCACGGACTCGCTGCGGGTCGCTCTGCCGCTCGTGCTCTTCGCGGGGTCGTCGCTCGTCGCATTCACGGTCGACACCCTCGCGCTGCTGCTGTTCACAACGCTGACAGGCTGGCTCGTGCCTTCGATCATCGCGGCACGCCTGCTCAGCGCAAGCGTCAACTTCGCGACGAACAGGCGCTTCGTGTTCCCCCGTCACACGCGCGGACGACTCACAGCGGCGTCGCGGTATGCGCTTCTCGCGGTGGCGTTGCTCGCCTCGAACATCGTCTGGATCGACGCGCTTACGCGCTTCGGTCTGCCACTCGTCCTCGCCAAGATCACGACCGAGATCGTGCTGTTCGTCACGAGCTACGGCGTGCAGAAGACGTTCGTCTTCGGACCGCGCACATCCGCAGGCCCCGCAGGCACGGGGCATAGCAGACGCATAGCGAAAACGGGTGCCATGGACTCAGAAGCCTTCACGACCGGGAGAAACCATTGACTCTGACATCCCTCCTCCTCATCGGAGTCGACCTCGCCGCCGCTCTGATCCTGAGCTTCGGCCTGTACTACCGTCGGCATCATCGCCGCGATCTCGTGGTGGCGTTCCTGGGCGTCAACGTCGGCGTCCTGGCGGTCGCGTCGGTGCTCGGCACTGCCGAGGTCGCGCTCGGGTTGGGGCTGGGGCTTTTCGGCGTGCTGTCGATCATTCGCCTGCGCTCGTCCGAGATCTCGCAGCGCGAGGTCGCCTACTACTTCGCGGCTCTCGCGATCGGGCTCATGTCGGGCCTTCCCCAGCTCGACCCGTGGCCCGTCATCGGGCTCGTCGCGCTCATCCTCGTCGTGCTCTGGGGTGCCGATCACCCCGCGCTCCTCGCCCGGGGCCGGCATCAGATCGTGCGTCTAGACCGCGCGATCGCCGACGAGGCCGAGCTGCGCGCATCGCTTGCCGACCGCCTTGGCGGCACGGTGACGTCGCTCACGGTGCAGGAACTCGATCTCGTCAACGACACGACGCTCGTCGACGTCCGCTACCGCGTGGCCGCCCACGCGGTAGCCACGGCGGGGGCACGGCGATGACCGCCGCGCTCCTGCGCTTCGCGCCGGTGGGTCTCGATGAGCTCGTCGCCGAGGCGTCCCTTCTCACACGCGTCGACCGCAAATACGTCGTCCCGCGCGCTGACCTGGGCAGGCTGCTAGAGGAGTTGGATGCCGCGACCCGCGTGCTGGAGATCGACGGCGCGCGCGACTTCGCGTACGAATCCGTCTACTTCGACACCCCCGACCTCATGAGCTTCCGCATGGCGGCGCAGCCGCGTCGGCGCCGGTTCAAGCTGCGCACCCGGACCTACCTCGACGTCGGCACCTCGTACCTCGAGATCAAGACCCGCGGGGCGCGCGGCACGACCGTCAAGGAGCGCTCGGAGTACGCCGCCGAGCACCGGGCGATGCTCACGATCGAGGCGCGGGACGACGCGGCCGGGGCGTTCGACGCGATCGGCGTCGATCCGGCGCGCGCCGACGACCTCGATGCGACGCTTGTGACCCGTTATCGTCGCGCGACCCTGCTCTCGGCGGGAGGCCGCGCGACGGTCGACACCGATCTCGCGTGGATCGAGCCGGACGGCACGGGATTTACCCTGCCGCAGCTCGCGATCGTCGAGACGAAGTCCGGCGGCACAGCGTCGGCCGTCGATCGCCTGCTGTGGCGTTCGGGGTGCCGGCCCGCGACGGTCAGCAAGTACGCGACCGGGCTCGCCGCGCTGCATCCCGACCTCCCCCGCAACCGCTGGGCGCGCCTGCTGCGCGGACCGTTCTCTGAGACCATCAGCCACCATCGAACAGAGGAGCTGTCATGCGACGCCGCCGCCTGATCCTGCCCGCATCCGCCTTCGTCCTCACCGCCGTCGTGCTCGCCGGCTGCGCGACCGCGACACCCGCGGCGACATCGTCCTCCGACTCGTCGGCCGTCGAGGCGACAGCGGTCGTAGACTCCGACCTCGCCGCCGATGCCGTGATCGCCTCGAACGAGGATGCGACCGTCACGCGGGATGACGAGTGGTCGGAAACGGATGCCGTCGATCTCGATCTCTCCTCTTCCTCATCGGTCGACGGGGTCGATCATGACGGCTCGACCGTGACCATCACGGCCGCGGGGGTCTATCGCCTGTCGGGCTCGCTCGACGGCTCGGTCGTCGTCGCGGCCCCCGACGACGCGGTGGTCGTGCTGATCCTCGATGGCGCGACGATCACGAACACTGCGGGGCCGGCTATCACGGTGGCTTCGGCCGACGACGTCGCGATCTCTCTCGCCGAGGGGTCCGAGAACTCCGTCTCGGATGCCTCCTCCTACGCCGACGAGGCAGACGCGAACGCGGCGATCTACAGCGATGCCGACCTCACGATCACTGGCACGGGCTCGCTCTCGGTGTCGGGCAACGGCAACGACGGCATCACGTCGACCGACGACCTCGTCATCCTCTCAGGCGACATCACGATCGACGCCGCCGACGACGGACTGCGGGGCAAGGACGCGCTGCTCGTCGAAGGCGGCACGCTCGATGTCACCGCCGGTGGCGACGCGCTGAAGAGCGATCAGGACGAAGACGCGACGCGCGGCTACATCTGGATCTCGGGCGGCGATCTCACCGCGACCAGCGGCGACGACGGCCTGGCCGCGACGACCGACGTCATCGTGACGGGTGGCACGATCTCGCTCACCGCGAGCGGCTCGGACTCGGCCAAAGGCATCACGGCCGGCGCGGTTGTCGCGCTCGACGGCGGTGAGATCACGATCGACGCCGACGACGACGGCGTGCATTCCGACGGGTCGGCCGGCATCGGCGGAGCGACGATCTCGGTGGTCGCGAGCGACGACGGCGTGCACGCCGAGCAGACGCTCGAGATGCGCGACGGCACCGTCACGATCGAGGCGAGCGAAGGCCTCGAAGCGACCGACATCGCGATCTCGGGCGGCACGGCCGACATCGACGCGAGCGACGACGGCATCAACGGTGCTGGCGGCACGACGACCCCCGACCAAGGTGGTGGCGGCATGGGCGGCAGCGAACAGGACACCGGCGAGACGGTCGTCATCTCGGGCGGCACGGTCCGCGTCGCGGGCGACGGCGACGGCATCGACTCGAATGGCTCGATCACGATCTCGGGCGGCGACGTCACCGTCGCAGGCCCGACGGGCGGTGGCGAGGGCGCGATCGATGCGAATGTCGCCGTCACGATCGACGCCGGCATCGTCTCGGTCGGCGGCAGCGTGCTCGTCGCACCCGGCGGAGGGCAGGCATGGGTCGCGGTAGCCGTCTCCGGATCCGCGGGTCAGACCGTGTCGGTGGCGGATGCCTCCGGCACGATCGTGGCCAGCTTCGAGGCGCTGTCGGACTTCGCATCCGTCTTCGCCAGCGCCTCGGGCATCACCGCCGGCGCCACCTACACCGTGACGGTGGACGGCGCCAGCGCGACGACCGCGACGGCGGGTGAGGCCCTCGCGAATCAGATGGGCGGCGCCGGCCAAGGCGGCGGCCAGCGACGCTGACTCGCGCGAAAGCGGGAACAGTCTCTCCCCGCGCGCGGCACACTGACCGGTAACCCGCCAAGATGCTGCTGCAGCGGTCCACGATCGACATCGTCTCGTTGGGAGTGCCGCCACTCCCAACGTGCTGATGGATCTCATCGAACCGATCTGCGGCAAGAAGCTCAGGCTCGGCGCCGTCGATGTGGCGAGCCAGCCGATCGATACCCCGGATGAGATCGCCGACACCCCCGTAGCGCGGCGGTTCGTTGATGCGGACAGGATGGCCAACACCCCACACCAGATCGGCGGCTTGATCGGTACCGCCGCGGTGAGTTCCTTCGCCCCGTGACCACCACCGGCTACTTCGCTGCCCGACGCGCGCCGTCAGTCGCGCGTCGTGTCTGAAGAGATAAGCGTCTTCAGCTCACGGAGGGCGCTATCGAGCAGCTCGAGAAAGGTGCGCGTCTCGCCTTCGGCGATCCAGGCGGCGAAGGCGATGTGGAAGACGGCGGATCCGCTGTGCGCCGCGAGGGCGGCCCTAAGCGGTGCGATGCCTCGTGCGGCGAGCGCAGCCGTCAGAGCCTCGGTGAGCGACGCGCGCTTGAGCGATTCACGTTCCGAGAGTGCGGCACTGGAGTCGATGATCTTCTGCCGGGTTCGCGACAGCGGGCGGCGCTCCTCGGGAAAGAACTCCGCACCCCCGCGGAGAGCATCTTCGACAAGAGCCATCGGCGTCGCCTCATCCGACGATGCCAGCGCATCGAGGAAGTGAGCATGGTAGGCGGCTTGATCGACGAACAGGACTTCGCGCTTGTCTGCGAAATAGCGGAAGAACGTGCGCTCGGTCACCCCCACCGCCTGGGCGATCTCGCCGACCGTGACGTCGTCGAAACCGCGCTGGAGAAAGAGGTCCATGGCGGCTTGTTTGAGCTTCCCCTCGGAACCTGCAGCCCATCGCGCCATGCCGCCCATCATACTCATGTCATGGTCTGACATTGCGTGCTACAGTGATGTCAGACAATGACATGAAAGGTGTACGACCATGCGCGTATTCGTGACCGGAGCGACGGGCTGGATCGGGGCGTCCGCTGTGGATGAGCTCCTTGCCACAGGGCACACGGTGCTCGGCCTCGCTCGAAACGAGGCCGCCGCAGCTGCCCTTCGGGAGAAGGGCGCGGAGGCGCTCAGCGGGGACCTCGACGACCTCGACTCGTTGCAGCGAGGCGCACGAGGAGCGGATGCGGTCCTCCACCTGGCGAACAAGCACGACTGGGCGAACCCCGCCGAATCCAACCGCGCCGAGCGCGCGGCGGTCCAGGCGCTCGCGGACGCGCTCGTCGGCAGCGGTAAGCCGTTCGCCCTTGCGTCGGGCCTGCTTCGTCCCGAGACCGGTCGACCGGCCCTCGAGACCGATGCGAGTCCGGCGATCGGACCCGACTCACTCCGCGGGGGCAGCGAAAACCTCGCCCTCGATTACGTCGACCAGGGCGTCCGAAGCATCGCGCTCCGGTTCGCTCCCACCGTGCATGGCGTGGGCGATCACGGGTTCATCTCCCAGATCGTCGCCGCCGCCCAACGCACCGGTGTCTCCGGCTACGTCGGTGACGGGAGGAACGCGTGGGCAGCGGTCCATCGCACGGACGCCGCCCGCCTCGCCCGACTCGCCCTCGAACAGGCTCCGGCCGGCGCCCGCCTTCACGCGGTCGCCGAAGAGGGAATCCCGACGAAGGTGATCGCGGAGGCGATCGCCGATGCGCTCGGGGTGAAGACCACATCCATCGATCCCGACGATGCCGTCGAGCACTTCGGGTTCATCGGCCGCTTCTTCGCCGCCGACATGACCGCGTCGAGTGCCGCGACACGAGCCGCGTACGGATGGTCCCCGACCGGTCCCACGCTCGTGGAGGACATCGTGAACGGGGCATACACGAAGTGACTCCCCCGCCACGCTGGAAGATGGCGATCGTCACCTGGATAGCCATCTACCCGATCATCACCGTCCTGCTGCTGATGCTCGGACCGATCCTCCTCGGCTCGCTGCCCATTCCCGTCGTGACCCTCGTCCTGTCCGTCACCCTCGTCGTGTTGATGACGTTCATCGTCATGCCGCTGCTCACCAGAGCATTCCGACCGTGGCTCCAGCGCGGACCCGCCAGCGACGAGGACGCGGGCGGATGACACGCACGTTGGCCCGTTCGCATCCGCGAGGAACCGCCCCGGGGGCTGCAGTCTGGTCACGGGGTGAGTGAGCGTTCGACCCATGCTCGCAGTTGCGGTGCGGGGACGGCACCCACCATCCGGTCAGCCTCCTGTCCGTCGCGGTAGAGCAGCAGGGTCGGGATCGACGACACTCCGTGTCGTTGGGCGACGCGGGGCGAGGTATCGGCGTTGACCTTGGCGACCTTAAGCCGTCCTGCGAGGTCGCGGGAGAGCTGATCCACGACCGGGGCGATCTGACGGCACGGGCCGCACCAGGGCGCCCAGACGTCGACCAGGACGGGAAGGGTTGCCTCCCCGACGACCGCGTCGAACGAGTCGTCGTCGGCTTCCACGAGCCACGGAAGATCGGTGTGACACTTTGCGCAGCGCACCTTGCCGGCGCGTGCGGGGGGCACGCGGTTCTTCGCCGCGCACCCCGGGCACGTCACGACGCTCACGCCCATACTCCGTGACGGGCGAGGACCGTCTGCACCTCACGAAGACTGGGCTCCATGAGCCACTCTCCGCCGATGTACACCACCGGCGTGCGCAGCCGCCCGCCGGTCAGCGCCTCGAGACGCGCGTGCACGGCCGGGTTCTCGTCGAGGTCGACGTAGTCGTAGCCGATACCGGCGCGATCCAGCGCCCGTCGGATGAGCTGGGTGATCCCGCACCACCGGTTGCCGTAGATCGCGACCGGCACGGTGCGGGTGTTCCGAACGGATGGGATGCGGGTGGGAGTGACATCCCAGATCGTCATTGCTGCACCTCCTTGTCATGTTCGTCCGTGTCCACGTCGCCGAGGCCGGGCTCCTCTCCCGTCGCGACGAGATCGAGCGCGGCAACGAGCTCGTCGAAGTCAGGGAGCTCCTTGAGGCGCTCGGACACGTGCGTCCAGCGGATGATTCCGTTCGCGTCGATGAGGTAGACCGCGCGTTCGCTGTGGCCGTCGGCGTCGCGCCACACGTTGTACGCGCGCGCGACTGCGCCGTGCGGCTGGAAGTCGCTCAGCAGCGGATAGTGGATGCCGCGCACCGCGGCCCAGGCACCGTGGCTGTAAATCGAGTCGACCGAGACCCCCAGCAAACGGATGCCGCGGGAGGCGAACTCCTCGTGCTCCTGCTCGTACAGCTCCAGCTGCACGCTGCATCCGGGGCTCCAGTCCAGCGGGTAGAACACCAGCGCCACCGGCGATCCGCGCAGCTCCGAGAGGCTCACGATCGTGCCGTCTGCGGCCGGGAGCGCGAAGTCCGGCGCGGGGGTACCCGGCTCGAGGCCGGTGGCCACCCGGGGCGCATCCATGGGAGGTGCGCTCCGGTAGAGATCCCGCACCGCGGCAAGCTCGTCCGTCGTCTCGGCGACGTCGGAGGTCTCAATGGCCGTCGTGGCCTCCACAAGATCGAACGCATTCATCGTGCCGCCCCCGTCCGTGGTGACGGGGCTACGTGAACCGGGACATTCCCGCGCATCCGGCGCCCGGAGCCCGTGCGGGCTCCGGGCAGCCACCGGGTCAGGAAGCGACCGAATGCGCGGGCTGGGCTTTTGGGTCCACGCCCTCCTGCTCCGCCGAGCCTGATCCGAGCGCCTGCGGCGTTGATCCCGACGACCCGAATGCGACGGCGACCTTCCGCGGAAGCGCGTCGGCTCGCACCGGCAGCGTGACGTTCAGCACGCCATCGCGGTAGTCGGCGGCGATGGCATCGAGATCCACTTCGTCGCTCAGCGCGATCTGTCGCACCACGTGGGCGGAACTGCGCTCGCGGACGAGCCACTGTTCCCCGCGATCCTCGCGCGAGGCGTCGCGCTCCGCCCTGATAGTCAGCAGCCCGGCCTCGGCCGACACATCGATCGACGACGGATCAAAGCCCGGAAGATCCGCCTCCACCACATAGTGGTCCTCGTCGCGGTAGACGTTCACCGGCGCGGAACTGAGCGCGGACTCCGGGAGCCCGGAGAAGAACGCCGAGCTGATCCGGTCCAGCTCCTTGAAGGTATCGAACAGCATCATCACTCTCCTCTCATGCGTTGAGTCACTTCGACTCAAGTCTAATTTTCGTGACACACGGGCGCGTGAGTTTATTCCCGCCCCGCGAAGATTTTTTCGGCCCTGTTCGACGCCGCGGACCAGATGCCCTCGCTGCGCTCACGGGCCGCCGTTCATCCGAGTCGGATCCCGCCCCCGCTCGCGAGTACCGTTGGATTGTGAAGAGTTCTGCGCAGTGGCAGGCGGAGTTCCGGGCGCTGGACCCGTCCGCCCGGAACGCGTACCTGGATGAGCACTCCGGGCTACCCGGCCCCCGAGCCAACACCGCACTCGTTTCTGCCGTGGCCGGTGTCGCCGACGCCCCTCTCATCCAGCAACTCATGGAAAGCGGCGACGAGTTTCGCATGATGTGCGCAGCGGCCGCGAGCGCTTTTCGGGGACAGGACCGCGCATTCCTCGCCAATGCACATTCGCTCGCGTCGGATGCTCGGTGGCGAGTCCGAGAAGGAGTGGCGATCGGGCTGCAGCTCCTCGGCGACACGATGCCCTCCGCACTCACATCGATCGTGTTGATGTGGGCAGACGACCCCGACCCACTCGTCCAGCGCGCAGCAGCCGCGGCGATCTGCGAACCGCGACTGCTGCGCACCCCAGAATCGGCGGCGGTCGCGATCACGGTGTGTCAGCGCACCACTGACCACCTTCGACGCATGCCCATCGAAAACCGGCGCACACCTGCCGTCCAAGCGTTGCGACAGGCTCTGGGCTACTGCTGGAGCGTGGCCGTAGCGGCCGATCCGCTCCGCGGGCTTCCCGCGTTTCACTCGCTCGACACGAAGGATGCGGAGGTTGAGTGGATCGTGAACCAGAACTCCCACAAGAAACGTCTGACAAGACTCCTGGAGCCCTCCGTCCCCGACGATTGACGCTGGCTCCCCGACAACCGACGTCCACGTAATCCGGGAACTTGATCAGGAGCGTCGTCCTGATCCCGCGAGTCGGCGCCTCGATGCGAGTTCCTCAGTGCACGCCATCTCGTGCGAGGTGTGGGCCTGTCAAGGAGGAGTCGGAGACGAGCGACGCACCGGAGCGGCGTCCACGATGCTCCGCAAAAGACGACATCGGGTTCGCACCCATGGGAGCTCCATCGCACATGCGATGGGCCCATGGGGCGTTCTCCCCCGACAGGGATAGCGTTTTTT
Source organism: Microbacterium sp. (assembly GCF_026393345.1). Taxonomy (GTDB): domain Bacteria; phylum Actinomycetota; class Actinomycetes; order Actinomycetales; family Microbacteriaceae; genus Microbacterium. The sequence continues at coordinate 21,519 of NZ_JAPLAI010000042.1, read as the reverse complement.
GCCGCCGTGGATGCCACCGTCACCGAACTCGGCGGGTTCAATGTCATCGTCAACAACGCTGGAATCGCACCGCAGTCGCCAATTGACGAGATCACTCCCGAAAGCATCGCGAAGATCTTCGCCATCAACTTCAACGGCGTCGTGTGGGGTGTGCAGGCTGCGGCCCGAAAGCTGCGCGAGCTCGGCCATGGCGGCAAGATCATCAGCGCCGCGTCCCAGGCCGGACACGTCGGCAACCCCGGCATCGGCCTCTACACCGCGACGAAGTTCGCCGTGCGCGGCTTCACGCAGACCGCGGCACGCGACCTCGCCAAGGACGGCATCACGGTGAACACGTACGCGCCCGGCATCGTGCGCACCCCCCTCATGGAAGACCTGGCGAAGAAGACCGCCGAGTCCGCCGGTAAGCCAGAAGAGTGGGGCTGGGCGCAGTTCACCGACGGCATCACGCTCGGGCGCCTCTCCGAGCCGAGCGAGGTCGCGGGCGTCGTCTCCTTCCTCGCCGGCGCCGACTCGAACTACATCACCGGGCAGTCGATCCTCGTCGACGGCGGCATGGTCTTCAACTGACCCTCGGCATCCATCCCCCGGCGGGCGGTGCAGCGAGCACCGCCCGCTCCGCCACTCTCATGGGAGACACCATGTCCGAACTCATCCTCAACGCTCCGACCACCGCCGTCCTCGCGATCGACATGCAGAACGACAATGTCCTGCCGAACGGCGCGTTCGCGTCGACGGGAGCGGCCGAGCACGCCGCCTCCCAAGACGTCATCGGCCACGTGCACACGATCCTCGAAGCCGCACGCGCCGTCGGCGCGCCGGTGTTCCATAACCGCATCGTGTCGTACCCCGGCGTCGCCGTGGGCGGCGCCAACGCCCCGATCTTCACGATGATCGGCCCCGAGTCGCTCAAGCGCGGTACCTGGGGCGCCGAGATCATCGACGGACTGACGGCTGACGACGAGATCGTGCTCGACCGCACCCGCATGAGCGCGTTCAACGGCACCGGTCTCGACTCGATGCTGCGCAACCTCGGAATCACGACCGTCGTCGTGGTCGGCGTCTGGACCAACATGGCGGTGGAGCACACCGTGCGCGACGCAGCCGACTACGGATATCGCGCGGTCATCGTCTCGGATGCGACGTCGAGCATCAACGCCGAGTGGCATGCAGCGGCGCTGAACTACGCGCTGCAGAATATCGCGACCATCACCGACACGAGCGCCATCGTTTCCGCTCTGTCCTGACCACGTCGGGCCGCGGCGGATCGACTCCGCCGCCCGACGTCGTCAGTCCTCGAGGTCGATCGAGTCGGTCCACGCCGAGACGATCGTCAACGCGGGGAGCATTAGCCTTAACGCTCTCCGTGTTGAACAATGCGCTATTCCCGCACATGATCGAGCACGACCGGGGACGTCATCATCAACATCGCCTCTGGCGCGAGCTTGCGTGGTCGCGGTGGCGGCGCAGCTCGTCACGTAGGACAATCCGGGCAACCCGGGGATAGCTGAAGCGTGCGGGCACCCGCTGCCCCAACCCGACCCGGGGACGACGGTTCGGCGAGACAGCTGAATCCTTCGACTCGTGGTCAAGTGGCTCGGGAAGCCCGACGGCGACCCGCACCCTGCCGACCAGCGGCGAGCTATGGAGATCTCTCTTCCGTCGCCTTCTTGCGTTGTCGCGGTGCCGCCGACCGTGGTGGCGTCCGGCGCATGTGGTCTCGGGCGCGACCGAGAATGTCGGCGAGTGTCTCGATGTCGGAGCGAGACAGCGGGGCGAACAGCAAGTCGCCCAGGATGGCGATGTGACCGGGGAAGACTCCCGCGAGCACGGCATGCCCCTGTTCGGTGATGGTGACGGTGATGCTGCGTTCGTCATCGGATGACGGCGTCCGGGTCACGAGGCCGCGTTTCTCCAGCGTCTGGGCCTGGTAGGTCAGTCCGCTGCGACTGTAGACGACACCGTCAGCGAGATCGGTCATCCGCCGACTCCCTTCCGGGGAGTCGGCGAGACTGGCCAAAAGCTGGAACTGCACATAGCTGAGCTCCCCGGCATCCTGCAACTGCTGCTCGACGGCGTGCTTGAGCAAGCTGCTCGCCTCGATCAGAGCGAAATACACCCCCAACTGCGTGGCATCGAGAGAGGGCTGCTCGGAGGTCATGATCCGATTCTATCAGTGCTTCTGATTCGAATCACTTGTTTCAAATTCAAAGTAGTGCTACGGTTCCTTCAGTTGCTTCGAATCCGAAGCACATCGTGAAAGGAAAGACTCATGAAGGCAGTACGGTTCCACGAAACAGGCGGTCCCGAGGTCCTGCGCTACGAGGACACCGAGACACCGACGCCAGGCACGGGCGAGGTACGCATCCGGGTCGCCGGCTCCGCCTACAACCCGGCCGACGGCGGTATCCGCGGAGGGTTCCTCCCCATCCCGATCACGCTGCCGCACATCCCCGGCTACGACGTATCCGGCACGATCGATGCGCTCGGCGACGACGTGGAGGGTCTCGCCGTAGGCGACGATGTCGTCGGACTCATCCCGATGAACGCGGACGGCTCGGCGGCACAGTACGTCGTCGCCCCCGCCGAGGTGCTCGTCAAGGCTCCCACCGCCATCCCGCTGGCCGACGCCGCCGGATTGCCGTCGGTCGGGCTCACCGCCTCACAAGCACTGTTCGAGGCGGCCAAGCTCGAGGCCGGTCAACGGGTGCTGATCAACGGCGCCGGAGGCCCCGTGGGCGGATACGCCGTGCAGCTGGCCAAGCGCTCAGGTGCCTACGTCATCGCCACCGCAAGCCCGCGCAGCCAGGAGATCGTCAGGGCCGCAGGTGCGGACCAGGTCATCGACCACACGACCACCTCCGTGCTCGACGCGATCAGCGAACCCGTCGACGTGCTGCTCAACCTGGCACCGATCACCACTGAGAGATTCACCGCGCTGGCCGCCCTGGTCCGCGACGGCGGCGTGGTCGTCTCCACGACACCGACGGTCACGACACCGAGCGATGAAGAACGAAACGTCCGCGCGATCACGATCTTCGTCCACCCGGACGCGGACGTGCTCTCGGGCCTTGTCTCGCTCGTCGACAGCGGCGATCTTCACGTCGAGATCACCCAGCGCGTGTCGCTGAACGAACTACCCGCGACCCACGAGCGGGCCGCCGCTGGGAAGGTGCACGGTAAGATCGTCTTCCTCCCGCCCGCCGAGTGACCACCTCCCCGCCGAGTGGTCGGACGTCCACGCGACGACAATGCGCCACTCCACCGCCTGGCCCGTGCGCGACTGGGCCTGCGTAAATCGGGGCCAGACCCACGCGTCAGAGATTTCCTGTGGTATTTGCTGCACTCTCCCGTACATGAGGTCGCCGAGATTGCTTGCTGGTCTGGGATTCGTCTCGCACCGCTGTCTCGCCCGGGCGCTCCTCTATCTTCCTGTCACAAGTTGGCTTGTGAGGACGTCTCGGCGTCAGCGCTGCGCTTCTGCTAGTGGTCTTCGTCGGCGCGAGGCAACGGGACTCGCCAGAAGTCGCACGGCGCCACGGCTCGAGGCTACGTCGGCGGGATATGCGCCTTGCAATGCAGCAGCGCCGGTTCAGTCCATGCCGCGTTTGCCGGGTGTCCAGAACGGCTTGGTACGGATGCTGCGTCGGGGCCAGCCGCGTTCGCGCATGAGATGGGTTCGCACGAGTTGGATGGTTCGGGCTTCGCCGGCGAGGTAGGCGGTGCCCGGGTGACCGGGCAGGTCGAGTAGGGCGACCGCGTTTACGAGCTGTTGCGAAGACGCTGCCGATGCGCCGTTGCGTTCAACGCGTTGCAGCAACCGGGGAAGTTCGATGTGGTCGGCAAGGGTGTTGGCCTGGATCACGCCGCGCACGTCGGCACCGGCAGGAAGAGAGCGGATCATCGCGCCGAACCCTGCGGCGGCGGTCTCCTCGCCGACGAACAAGTGATATGCGGCGTTGGGGTCAATCTTGAATGTCCGGGGGTCTCGGATGATCCGGACGTACTGCCCGAGCTGGAGCGTAGCGGCCCAGTCCAGTCCGACACTGTTGGGGGTGCCGTGGTGGAAATGCACCATCTCGATCCAGCCGGCGTCCGAGTCGGCGTCCCAGATGCTGTAGGTGCGCAGCACGAACAGGCTGCCGATCGGGAATCTGATGTGGTCTCCCGGTGTCCACCGATATCCCACGAGCTTCGGCCCTTTCAGGCGGATCAATGTCGAGGTGGGGGTGAGCTGCTCGAGCCACTCGACGACACCGCCGATCCCGCGTCCCTCCGCGGTGAGTGAGGAGTCTCGTTTCTGGTCCATGTTGGTCATCGCTTTTCAGGCCTTTCAGGAGTCGGCGAGTCGCCGACGCACCCGTCATGCCCATCCGAAATGGCGGAGTTGCGCTGCCGCGAGCTGGCACCTCTACCAGACGCCGTGGTTCCCGTACTCCCGCGTCTGGAAGATTGCCGGGGCGTCTGTGCCGTCGGAGTCCATCACGCACAGGCCTTCGTTTGTCCCGTCAGGATCCGCGCAGCCAGAGAGGATCTACGACCCGTCGGGTGAGTAGTTGGGCTTTACGACGCTGAGCGACTCCGCGACGAGATAGAGCATGAGCAGGCAATGAAAACGGTCGTGGAGCGAGGCAAAATCGGGCTCCAGGTCCCGGCTCGTCACAACGACCGCAATTGGAGCATCTCGAAGGGCATCGGCAACCACGGTCGGATGCTTCCATAAGCCCCTCCGAAGAGGACCATAGAAACGACGAAGCCCAGGCGAGAAACACGTTCTCACCTGGGCTTTTCCGTCGGGATGACAGGATTTGAACCTGCGACCCCTTGACCCCCAGTCAAGTGCGCTACCAAGCTGCGCCACATCCCGATGCCGCCCGCGAGCGGGCAACTCGACAATCCTACCCGCTCCCGCGCGTGCCTGCGAACGCGGCAGGGACACCCCGCGTGTCGGCGCCGGCGCGTACCCTCACGGCATGAGCGACATCGAGGTCGTGCCGGCCACACCCGGCACCATGGATGCAGTCGAGCAGGCCCTCACCGGCGGCGGGGACGGCGCCAGTTGCCAGTGCCAGTGGTGGACGCTGCAGGCCAGAGAGTTCGATCGCACCTCACGCGAGGAGCGCGAGGATCTGCTGGCGGCCGAGGTGGCCGCATCCCCGCCGCCCGGCCTCATCGCCCGGGTCGATGGCGCGGCAGCGGGATGGGTGCGCGTGGGCCCTCGCATCCGCCAGCCGCGGCTGGCGCGCACCCGCACGTTCGCCCTCTCCGCCGAGCCCTGGGACGACGCGTCCGTGTGGGCGGTCACCTGCTTCTCCATCCGCAAGGAGTTCCGCGGTCAGGGTGTCATGCGGGCGCTGTTGGACGGCGCGATCGGCCTGGCCCGGGAGAACGGGGCGCGCACCCTCGAGGCGTACCCGTTCGACCCGACCATGCAGAAGGTGCCGACGAACGACCTCTACCTCGGTGTGTTGTCGGTGTTCCTCGACGCGGGATTCCGCGAGGTGGGGCGCAGCCGCCCGCATCGCGCCGTCGTGTCCCTCGATCTCTCCCCCGCCCGGAGCGATACCGTGAGCGGGTGAGCATCGACGCCGGTCCCGCCCAGACTCGCCGCCCCACCACGGCCACGCCGCTCTGGGCGTTCCTCCCGTACGTGGCCCTCGCCATTGTGCACGTGATCGCCCTGGCCGTCGGCAACGATGCGCTGGCCGGGCCCACGAAGCTCGCGCTGATGCCACTCCTCGCCCTCGCCGTCCTCTGGACCGGGCGTGGTTCGGGGTGGGGCACGCCATTCACGCTGCTCTTCCTCGCACTCGCGCTGTCGTGGCTCGGCGACGGCGCAGCGACGTTCTTCCCGTTCGCGCCCGAACTCCCGATGATGCTGGCGTGCTTCGGGCTCGCGCACGTCTGCTACATCATCCTGTTCATGCGCTTCCTCGCGCGCGGCCGGCTGCCGCTGTGGTCGGCGGTGTATGTGGTCTGGTGGATCGTACTGCTCGCCGTCCTCGCCCCCGCCCTGCTCTCGCAAGAAGGCGGTGTCGGCTGGCTGATCGCGATCGGCGCCTACGGGCTCCTGCTGGGCGCGACTGCCGCATCCGCCGCCCGCTCGACGCCGGCGGTTGCGCTCGGCGGCGCCCTGTTCCTCGCGTCCGATTCGATCCTCGCGTTCCGCCTGTTCCTGACGGATGCCATGCCGGACTGGACGAGTCCCGCCGTCATGGTCACGTACTGCGCCGGGCAGGGCCTCATCGCCGCCGGCGCCGTCGTGGTGCTGCGGGCGAAGCGGGCGCGATGACGGATGCGGTGCCCTCTGTCCGCGTGGACGTGTGGCTATGGGCGATACGGGTCTACAAGACCCGATCCGCCGCGACCACCGCGTGCCGTGCCGGACATGTGCGGCTGAACGGCGACCGGGCGAAGGCGGCCCAGCCGGTGCGGCCGGGGGACGAGGTGCGCGTGCGGATCAGCGGGTTCGACCGGACGCTCATCGTGCGGAAGCTGCTGACCAAGCGCGTCGGCGCGCAGGTCGCGGCCCCGGCCTTCGAGGACCTCACTCCCCCGCCGCCACCGCGCGAGCTCACCGCGTTCGTGCCCGTCCGCGATCGCGGGGCCGGGCGTCCGACGAAGCGTGAGCGGCGCGACCTGGAGAAACTCCGCGGTCGCGAAGACTGACCGCATCCGAGTGCTGCTGCCCGGTCATGGCCGTGGCGCCCCGCGCTGTCGCGAGATTCGGGGATGTCACGAAATTCGGAGCGATCAGGCCCGGATGCTCCGAATTCGGTGACATCTCCGAATCCGGCGACTGGCTACGTCCCTGCGTCCGGCGACGAAATCAGGCGTCGAGCAGATCCCGCAGCCAGCGCGTACCGCGGACAGTGCCGGGCACCCGCGCCGCGAGACCGCGGTCACTCGTCACGACGGTGACCTGAGCCCCGGATGCGGCGAAGCGCACGGCCTGCGCGGCGATCTCGTCGTCGCCCTCACCGGGAGCCGTGACAACGGTGACCCCGCCGACCGCCGGGGCGGATACAGCCTGGCCTTCCAGGACCACCACGACCTCGGGATACCAAGTGCGTTCGGGCAGCCCGAGCTCGGTGCCTGCCACACCGGCGGCGGCCCAGTCGCTCAGCCGGGTCAGCAGGCGCTCGGCGGCGCCGGCGCGGTCGCGCCACCAGCCGTCCGGCACGGAGCCGACGACGTTGGCGGCGTCCACGACGATCACCGGACGCACGTCGAGGAGCGGACGCAGCTGCTCCCAGGACGCGGCGAACGCGGGATGCAGCGGATAGTCGTCAACTTCATCGACCGGCACCCACGACAGCTCGACGCTCTCCGGGTCGCTGATGACGGGTTCGAACGGGGCGACGACATCGGCGACGAGGGTCGCGTACGACCAGTAGCCGAGGTCGAAGACGCTGAGAAGGCGCGGCTGGACCGAGCCGAGCGGAACGCCCGCCTCTTCCAGCGATTCGCGCATGGCGCCGTCGACGGCGGACTCCCCCTCGTGCCGGGCACCGCCGGGCAGCGCCCAGGTGCCGCCGAAGTGGCTCCACGACACCCGGTGCTGCAGCAGCACACCCCGTTGGGGGTCGTGCGCGAGCAGGCCTGCGGCGCCGAAGCGACCCCAGTAGCGTTCGCCGGTGGGCGCGACGACCCACGCGTCGCCGGGGTCGCGCGGCCCCTCGGGGCGGCGCGATTCACCGGGAGCGGGGGGTTGGATCGTCACGTCCTCAGCTTTTCACACCGTGTGCGACGGACGTATTACGGCCGTCACGAATGACACTCAGCGCTGTCGCTTCTCACGCACGCGCATGTTCACGACGATCGGCGACCCCTCGAAACCGTAGATCTCGCGCAGGCGCCGCTGGATGAACCGGCGGTAGCCGGGGTCGAGGAACCCGGTCGTGAACAGCACGAACGTCGGCGGACGGGTGCCTGCCTGGGTGCCGAACAGGATGCGGGGCTGCTTGCCGCCGCGGAGCGGGTGCGGGTGCTCGGCCACGAGCTCCGACAGGAACGCGTTGAACTTGCCGGTCGGGATGCGCTGGTCCCACGACTCCAGCGCCGTCTCCAGCGCCGGAACGAGCTTCTCCAGGTGCCGGCCGGTACGGGCGGAGATGTTGACGCGCGGAGCCCAGGCGACGTGCGCCAGGTCCTGCTCGATCTCGCGCTCCAGGTACCGGCGGCGCTCGCTGTCCACGAGCTCCGGGGTGGTGAGGAGGTCCCACTTGTTGAACGCGAGCACGAGCGCGCGGCCCGACTCCAGCACCATGTCGATGATGCGGACGTCCTGCTCGCTGAGCTTCTGCGACACGTCCAGCACGACGACGGCGACTTCGGCCTTCTCGAGCGCCGCGGAGGTCCGCAGTGACGCGTAGAAGTCGGCGCCCTGCTGCAGATGTACGCGGCGACGGATACCCGCGGTGTCGACGAGGCGCCACAGCTTGCCGCCAAGCTCCACGATCTCGTCCACCGGGTCGCGGGTGGTGCCCGCGAGCTCGTTGACGACGACGCGCTCCTCGCCCGCGGCCTTGTTCAGCAGCGACGACTTGCCGACGTTCGGGCGGCCGAGGATGGCCACGCGTCGCGGCCCGCCGATCTCGTGCTTGGCGACCGCGGACACCTCCGGCAGCACCGTCATGATGTGGTCGAGGAGGTCCGCGACACCGCGCCCGTGGATCGCGGAGACCGGGTACGGCTCGCCGAGACCGAGGTTCCACAGCACGGCAGCTTCCGGCTCCTGCCGGGCATCGTCGATCTTGTTGGCGACCAGCAGCACCGGTTTGCCGCTGCGACGCAGCATCTTGACCACGTGCTCATCGGTCGAGGTGGCCCCGACCATGGCGTCGACGACGAACAGCACGACGTCGGCGAGGTCGACGGCCACCTCCGCCTGGGCTGCGACCGACTTGTCGATGCCGCGGGCATCGGGCTCCCAGCCGCCGGTGTCGACGAGCGAGAACCGGCGGTCCATCCACTCGGCCTTGTACGTGACCCGGTCGCGGGTGACACCGGGGGTGTCCTCGACGACGGCCTCACGGCGGCCGAGGATGCGGTTCACCAGCGCCGACTTGCCGACATTCGGACGGCCGACGATCGCGACCACCGGCAGGGCCGGCAGGAACTCGAGGACCCCGTCGCCGGAGACCATGCCGGCGAGCAGCTCGGCGTCCTCCGGATCCAGGTCGTACTCTGCGAGGCCGGCCCGCAGGGCCTCCGCCCGCTGTTCGGCGAGCGCCTCATCGAGGTCGGCCAGCTTCTCTGCGAGCTGGTCGGGCCCGCCTTCGTATTCGTCTTCAGCGCCCAAGGCGCACCTCCGGGGCATTCGTGATCACGGCGAGGACCGCCGCGACCGTGCCGTCGAAGTCGAGATCGGTCGAATCGACCACCTCGACCCCGTCAGCGGCTGTCATGAATTCGGACACCGTCGCATCGGCGGCGTCTCGGCGTTGCAGGGAGGCGGCGACGGTCGCCGCATCCTGCTCGCTGGTCTCTGCGCTCCGGCGCGCGGCGCGCACCTCTTCGGCGGCGGTGAGGAGAATCCGCACCGGGGCGTCGGGAGCGACGACGGTGGTGATGTCGCGGCCCTCGACGACGACGCCGCGGCGACCGGACTCGGCGACGAGGCGTCGGAACAGGGTGGTCGCCGCCTGGCGTACGAACGGGATGCGAGCGACGCCGCTGACGGCGTCGGTCACCCGCGGCTCGCGGATCGCGGCGGTCACATCGGTCGCGCCGACCCGCACCCAGAAGGCGTCGGGGTCGAGCGAGACGGCGTAGTCGAAGTCGCCGAGGACCTCGACGACGGCGCTGGAGTCGGAGGTGTCGGCACCGCGGTCGAGAGCGTGCCAGGCGAGGGCGCGGTAGGCGGCACCGGTGTCGAGGTAGCCGTAGCCGCGGCGGCGCGCGACCGCCTTGGACACGGAGGACTTGCCGCTGCCGGCGGGGCCGTCGACGGCCACCACCACCGGCGCGTCCGGCGCGTGGGTGAGAGGTTCAGTCATTGGTGGTGCTCGCAATCTTCCATCCGCGTTCGGTGAGGCCGTCGGCGGCGGGCTGCGCTGCAGCCGGCACCACGCTGATCTCGGCCAGGCCGAACTGAGCGCCGGGCGAATGCTCCAGGCGCAGGTCTTCCACGTTGACGCCCAACTCCCCCAGCTCGCCGAACAGACGGCCGAGCTGGCCCGGGGTGTCGTCGACGAGCACGATGACGGTCTCGAAGCGGCGGTTCTGGCCGTGCTTGCCGGGGAGTCGTTCGACACCCTGGTTGCCGCGGCGGATCGTGTCGGCGACCGCCCGGCGGGCGCCGGGGGCGTCGGGGTGCCGCAGCGCGTCGGCCACGGCGGTGAGGTCGTCGGCGAGGGCGTCGAGCACCTCGACCACGGGGGCGGCGTTCGCCCCGAGGATCTGCACCCACAGCTCGGGGGCGGATGCGGCGATGCGGGTCGTGTCGCGCACGCCCTGGCCCGCGAGTCCCAGCGCGTTGGCGGGGGCGCCGACGAAACGGCCGGCAAGGAGGCTCGCGACCAGCTGCGGCACATGCGAGACGAGCGCGACGGAGCGGTCGTGCTCCTCCGGGCCCATCTCCACCGGGGTAGCGCCGACGTCGAGCGCGAGCGCCTCGACCCGGGCGAGGTCGGCGGCGGAGGTCTCCGCATCCCGGCACACCACCCAGGGGCGCCCGACGAACAGGTCGGCGCGGGCGGCGATCGCTCCCCCACGCTCGCGCCCGGCCAGCGGGTGCGAGCCGATGTAGCGGCGAAGGTCGGCACCGCGTTCGCGGAGCCGCAGATACGGCTCGAGCTTCACGCTCGCGACGTCGGTGACGACCGCTCCCGGGTAGTCGGCGAGTTCCCGCTCCACGACGTCGGCGACGACATCCGGCGGGACCGCGACGACGATGAGACCCGGCGCGTCGTCGTCGCGCGCGGCGCGGCCGGCACCGTAGTCGATGGCGAGCCGCAGCTGCGCGGGCGAGGTGTCGGCGAGCACCACGTCGACGCCGAGGGCGGTGAGCGCGTGGCCGAGGGACGCCCCCAGCAGCCCCGCACCGACGATGCGGACGGTGCCGGACGTACGGGCAGCGCCTCGCTCGCGCGCGATCGTCGTCTGGCTCACTGGATCTCCTAGCCGGCGGGCGGAGTGTTCTCCGCATCGCGGCGCGCGAGAGTCAACAGCGCGCCCCGCTCCATCGTAGTCAACTCCCGGGCCCGCCCCGCAGGGAGCGTTCCCAGGTGGAGGGGCCCGAACTGCCGCCGGACCAGCTCCTGCACCGGGTGACCGACCGCGGCCATCATGCGGCGGACGATGCGGTTGCGACCGGAGTGCAGCGTGAGCTCCACCAGGCTCGAGGAACCGCTGGCATCCAGCAGCCGAGCCTTATCCGCCGCGATGGGGCCGTCTTCCAGCTCGATCCCGCGGGTGAGCCGGCTGATCGTCTGTGCGGAGACGGTGTCGCGGACGCGGGCGATGTAGACCTTGGTGACCCCGAACGAGGGGTGCGCGAGCACGTGGGCGAGGTCGCCGTCGTTGGTGAGGACGAGCAGTCCGCTCGTCTCCGCATCCAGCCGGCCCACGTTGTACAGCCGTTCCTCCCACTCCCGGGTGAACTGCCGGAGGTCGGGCCGGCCCTGCTCGTCGCTCATGGTGCTGACGACCCCGGTGGGCTTGTTCAGCATGACGTAGCGCTTGCTCTGATCGAGCTGCACGGCGGTGCCGTCCACGTCGACGAGGTCGTTCTCGGGGTCGATGCGGCGGCCGAGCTCGGTCACGGTCACACCGTTGACCCGGATGCGGCCGGCGACGATCATGTCCTCCACCACGCGGCGGGAGGCGACGCCCGCATTGGCGAGTACCTTCTGGAGGCGGACGCCGTCGGCGTCGGGGGTCTGGTCCTGCGGGGTCATCGGATGAACTCCTCGAAGCCGGCCGACCCGTCGTCGAGCAGCGGTGAAATGGGGGGAAGTTCCTCGAGGGAGTTGACCCCGAGGTGCGCGAGCAGCGCGTCGGTCGTGCCGTACAGGATGGCACCGGTCTCGGAGTCCTGGCCGACCTCGGTGATGAGCCCGCGGGCGACGAGCGTGCGGACGACCGAATCGACGTTGACGGCACGGATGGAGGCCACCTGCCCGCGGGTGACGGGCTGCTTGTAGGCGATGACGGCGAGGGTCTCGAGAGCTGCCTGCGACAGCCGCGACGGGGTCTGCGAGTTGACGAAGTCGGAGACCAGCTGGTCGTGGTCCTCCCGCACGTACAGTCGCCAGCCGCCGCCGACCTCGCGCAGTTCGAATCCGCGGCGCGGGCCGCCGGTCTCGCCGTCGTAGTCGGCGACGAGTCCCTCGACGGCCTGGCGGACGGCGGGCACGGGTGCGGACACCGCGGTGGCGAGGCTGACGAGGCTCTGCGGCTCGTCGACGACGAACAGGATCGCCTCGAGCTGGCGGGCGATGTCGATCGGGGGGACGTCAGTGGTCATAGTCGGCTCCGAGGGTGGCGAGGTTCTCGTCGGACCACCGCTGGGCGCTCCAGCGCAGGGTCAGCTCGCCGAGGGGTTCGAGCTGTTCGAAGGAGAGCGCGGCGTGACGGTACAGCTCGAGGATGGACAGGAAGCGGGCGACGACGACGCCGGGCGCGGTGACGCCGGCCACGAGTTCACGGAAGGTGAGGCTGCCCCGGTCGCGGAGCAGCGTGACGACGATGGCGGCCTGCTCCCGGATGCTGACCAGCGGGGCGTGCAGGTGGTCGAGGCCGACGTGCGGGATCTCCTTGGGGGTGAGCGCGAGCATCGCCAGCGCCGCGAAGTCCTGCGGGGTGAGCGTCCACACGAGATCCGGAACCTGCCGGCGGTGCTTGTCGTCGAGCCGCACGCTGCGGGTGTGCCGGCGGTCCTCGCGCTCAAGGCAGCGGGCGAACCAGGCGGACACCTCTTTGAACGCGCGGTACTGCAGCAGGCGCGCGAACAGCAGGTCACGGGCCTCGAGAATGGCGACGGATTCGGCGTCGACGAGCTCGCCCTGCGGCAGGAGCCCCGCGACCTTCATGTCGAGCAGGGTCGCGGCCACCACGAGGAACTCGGACGCCTCGTCGAGG
>NZ_JAPLAI010000042.1:0-8426 GCF_026393345.1 Microbacterium sp. | reverse complement strand
GGGTCCGAGGGCACGCAGGTAGGCGATGAACTCGTCGGTCACGCGGCTGAGCGAGACCTCGGTGATGTCGAGCTCGTGCTTCGAGATGAGGGTCAGCAGCAAATCGAACGGGCCGTCGAAGACGCCCAGGGTGACCCGGAAGCCAGCATCACCATCGACGCCGGCGGCGTCCTCGCCCGTGTCAGGCGACGGTCGGACGCCTGCAGCGTCCTCGACAGGCGCAGTGCCCATCGCCGCCTCCGGCGGGGTGGCGCCGTCGCTAAGCGACGGCGCCACGAGCGACCAGCTCCCGCGCCAGTCGCAGGTAGGCCTGTGCGGCGGCGTGCTCGGGCGCGAACTCGGTGATCGGCATCCCGGACACGGACGCGTCGGGGAACTTCACGGTGCGACCGATGACGGTCTCCAGCACGTCGTCGCCGAACGCCTCGACGACCCGCTCCAGCACCTCGCGGGAGTGGAGGGTGCGCGGGTCGTACATGGTGGCCAGCACCCCGTCGAGGGTGATGGCGGGGTTCAGCCGGTCGCGGACCTTGTCGATCGTCTCGATGAGCAGCGCGACACCGCGGAGGGCGAAGAACTCGCACTCGAGCGGGATGAGCACACCGTGGCTGGCGGTGAGCGCGTTCACGGTCAGGAGGCCCAGCGACGGCTGGCAGTCGATGAGGATGACGTCGTAGTCCTTGGCCACGTGCCGCAGCACCCGGGCGAGAATCGTCTCGCGGGCGACCTCGTTGACAAGGTGCACCTCGGCGGCGGACAGGTCGATGTTCGCCGGCAGCACGTCGAGGTTCTCGACCGAGCTCGCGACGATCGCATCGCGCGGGTCGCGCTTGGTGTCCAGCAGCAGGTCGTACACGGTCGGCTGGTCGTGGGTCTGGATGCCGAGGCCCGCGGACAGCGCACCCTGCGGGTCGAAGTCGACCGCGAGCACCTTCCGGCCGTATTCGGCGAGGGAGGCGGCCAGGTTGATGGTCGTCGTCGTCTTGCCGACGCCACCCTTCTGGTTGCAGAGGGCGATGATCCGGGCCGGGCCATGAGAGGTCAGCTCGGGTGGGGTCGCGAACCCGTGATAGGGGCGTCCGGTCGGCCCCATCGGGGTATCGCCCGTTAGGGACGAGGTCCCTTTGCCCTTGCTTGCGCGCTCCGCCACCGTGCTCCTGCTCTCCCGGGTCGTTCGATCGATTCTAGCCAGCGCGAGGCCGGGACCGCGGATGCCGTGCCGAGAGGATGCCGTCCGGTTGCGGATCCCGTCGTCAGCGGGCGCGGGGATGCACGGAGGCGTATACGTCGCGGAGGGCGTCGACGCTCACGTGCGTGTAGATCTGGGTGGTGGCCACAGAGGAGTGGCCCAAGAGCTCCTGCACCACGCGCACGTCCGCACCGCCCTGCAGCAGGTGCGTCGCGAACGAGTGACGCAGGGTGTGCGGCGAGACGTGCGCGGTGAGATCGGCCGCCTCGGCGGCCCGCTGGAGCACCGCCCACGCACTCTGGCGCGACAGCGGCGCCCCCCGCACCCCGAGGAAGAGCCGGGGGCTGCCGCGGCCCCGGGTGACGAGATCCGGCCGGGCGCGGGCGAGGTAGGCGTCGACCGCCGCACGCGCGAACGAGCCGACCGGGACGATGCGTTCCTTCGAGCCCTTGCCCCGCACCCGGAGCACGTCGCCGTGCGCCAGGTCGTCGACGTCCAGCTGCACCACCTCCGACACCCGCGCACCGGTGGCGTACAGCAGCTCGACGAGCGCCCGGTCGCGCAGCTGCGCGGCGCTGGCCGGGGTGTCGCCCCCGGGCGCAGGACCGGCGGCGTCCAGGAGCCGCTCGACCTGGTCGATGGTCAGCGCCTTGGGTAGTCGCTGCGGCAGCTTGGGCGGCCGGAGCTTGCCCGACGGGTCCGCATCCGAGATCCCCTCACGCACGAGGAAGCGGTGCAGGCCCCGCACGGACGACTGCAGCCGAGCGAGGCTGGATGCGGCCGGCGGCGGCACCGCGGACGCCCGCTCCGCCGCGAAGGCGGCGACCACCGCCGGCGTGATCTGCGCGGCGTCGTCGATGTCGTGCGCGGTCAGCCACTCCAGGTACCCGCCGAGGTCGTGCCGGTAGGCGGCGACGGTGTGGTCGGCGAGCCCGCGTTCGATCGCGACGTGACGCAGGTAGACGTCGACCGCCCGATCCACCCGCATCTCAGGCCTCCGCGTCGCGCCTCAGCCGCTCGGCCGCGGCCAGCACACCGGTCGCGAGGATGCCGTTGCGCATCCGGCCGGCCATGACCGCATCCACCGCATCCGTCAGCGGCACCCACTCGACGCGGATATCTGCCTCTTCGTCCTCGCGCGCGAACGTCTCCGCCGCAGGGCGGAGGTCGCGGGCGAGGAAGAGATGCACGACCTCGTCGTTGCCGCCCGGGGTGGTGAAGATGCTGACGAGCTCGTCCCACCGTTCGGCGCGAAGGTCGGCCTCCTCGGCGAGCTCTCGCCGTGCCGCATCCATCGGCGCCTCGCCGGCGACGTCGAGGAGCCCCGCGGGCACCTCCCAGTCGCGGTGCCGGATGGGGTGGCGGTACTGCTGGATCAGCAGCACGCGCTGCTCGTCGTCCAGCGCGATGACGGCGGCGGCGCCGGGGTGGGCGACGTACTGCCGTCGGATGCGGCCGCCGTGGTAGCGGACGGTGTCGTCGCGCACGTCCCAGATGTTGCCGGAGTACACGAGCTCGCTCGAGATGACCTCCGGTGAGACCGGTTCGTCACGCAGTTCGTCGATCGCCATGCCGGGTCACTCCGCTCCGGTCTCGTCCTCGACCTCGAACAGCTCGCTGGCGCGGTGACGCTCCAGGGCCGCCCCGACGAGCCCGCGGAACAGCGGGTGCGCGGAGGTGGGACGCGAGCGCAGCTCCGGGTGGGCCTGTGTGGCGATGTAGAACGGGTGCACGTCGCGGGGCAGCTCGACGTACTCCACCAGGTCGAGTTCGGGGTTGAGACCCGAGAACACGAGACCGGCGTCGGCGATGCGACCCCGGTAGGAGTTGTTCACCTCGTAGCGGTGCCGGTGTCGTTCGGACGCGCGGGACGCGCCGTACACCTCCGCCGCGATCGAGCCCTCCGCGAGTGCCGCCTCGTACAGGCCCAGACGCATGGTGCCGCCGAGGTCGCCATGGTCGAGGATGTCGACCTGCTCGGCCATTGTGGCGATCACCGGGAACTCGGTGTCGGGGTCGAATTCGCTGGAGGACGCCCCGGGGAGGTCGGCCATGTTGCGTGCGTACTCGACGACCATGCACTGCAGGCCCAGGCAGATGCCGAGCGTGGGGATTCCCTGCTCACGGGCGAACTTCAGCGCGCCGAGCTTGCCCTCGATGCCGCGGATGCCGAAGCCGCCGGGGACGACGATGCCGTCGATCGCGGACAGTGCCTTGGCGGCACCCTCCGGGGTCTCGCAGGTGTCGGAGGGGATCCACGTGATGTTCACGTGCGTCTCCTGCGCGAAGCCGCCGGCCTTGAGCGCCTCGGTCACGGAGAGGTAGGCGTCGGGCAGGTCGATGTACTTGCCGACCAGGCCGATCGTGACCTCGTGCTTGGGGTTGTGGACGGCGTTCAGCACCTTCTGCCAGCGGGTCCAGTCGACCTCGGCGGCCTGAGACAGCCCGAGGGCGCGGACGATGTACTCGTCCAGGCCCTGCTCGTTGAGCATGGTGGGGATGTCGTAGATGCTGGGCACGTCGACCGCGTTGACGACCGCGGCCTCGTCGACGTCGCACATGAGCGCGATCTTGCGCTTGTTCGACTCGGTGACGGGGCGGTCGCTGCGCAGCACCAGCGCGTCCGGCTGGATGCCGATGGAGCGGAGGGCCGCGACGGAGTGCTGGGTGGGCTTTGTCTTCTGCTCACCGGAGGCACCCATGTACGGCACCAGCGACACGTGCACGAAGAACACGTTGTTGCGGCCGAGCTCGTGGCGGATCTGGCGGGCGGACTCGATGAACGGCTGCGATTCGATGTCGCCGACGGTGCCGCCGATCTCGGTGATGATGACGTCGGGGCGAGGCTCCTCGTCGGCCTGCAGCCGCATCCGGCGCTTGATCTCGTCGGTGATGTGCGGGATGACCTGCACGGTGTCGCCGAGGTACTCGCCGCGACGCTCCTTGGCGATGACCTGCGAGTAGATCTGGCCGGTGGTGACGTTCGCCGCCTGGCTCAACTCGATGTCGAGGAAGCGCTCGTAGTGCCCGATGTCGAGGTCGGTTTCGGCGCCGTCGTCCGTGACGAAGACCTCACCGTGCTGGAACGGGTTCATCGTTCCCGGGTCGACGTTCAGATACGGGTCGAGCTTCTGCATGACCACGTGCAGTCCGCGCGCGGTGAGCAGGTTGCCGAGACTGGCGGCGGTCAACCCCTTACCCAACGAGGAGACGACACCTCCGGTCACGAAAATGTGCTTGGTGGTGTCGTCGTGGGTGCTGCCGTGGGGACCTGATCCAGAAGAGTTCGTCACGGGCTTCCATCCTATCAGTGGGTCGGGTGTGCGAGCGCGAGCAGCTCGCGAGCATGGTGCAGCGCCGCCTCCGAGTCGGGGAGCCCCGACAGCAGCCGCGCCATCTCCGCCTCCCGGTCGGCGCCGGTGAGCGCACGGACGCTGGATGCGGTGACCGAGCCGTCGCTCTGTTTCAGCACGGTGAGGTGGTTGTCGGCGAAAGCGGCGACCTGAGCCAGGTGGGTCACGGCGATGACCTGCGCCGTACGGGCGAGCGCGGCGAGCCGCCGGCCCACCTCGATCGCGGCGGCGCCGCCGATCCCGGCATCCACCTCGTCGAACACGAACGTCGGCACCGGGTCGGTGCCCGCGATGACGACCTCGATTGCGAGCATGACGCGGCTGAGCTCGCCGCCGGATGCGGTGCGGGCGACCGGACGAGGTTCGGCGCCCGGATGCGGTGCCAGCAGGATCGCGACCTCGTCGCGGCCGGTGGCGTTCTCGGCGGTCGGCGTCACGGTGATCTGAACGCGGGCGTCGGGCAGGGCGAGGGCGTGCAGTTCGCTGGTCACCGCGGCACCCAGGCGCGCGGCGGCCTCGGTGCGCGCGGCGGTGAGCGCGGTCGCCGCCTCATCCAGCGCGGCTCGGGCGGCGTCCCGTTCGGTCTCGAGCCGCTCGATGCGGGAGCCGTCGTCCTCCAGCTCGGCGAGGCGGAGTGCGCCGTCGCGGGCAAGGTCGAGCGCCGCATCTAGGCTGCCGTGGGCGCGGATGAGCGCCCCGAGCACGGCCTGCCGCTCCTGCACGGCGGCAAGCTCATGAGGGCCCGCGTCATCGAGGTCGGCGAGATAGCGGGCGACGGCGGCGGCGAGGTCTGCGGCCCGGTAACCGAGATCGGCGGCCTGCTCGGCGAGATCGGTGAGCGCCGGGTCTCCCCCGCGCTCGAGCGCGCGACGCGTCTCGGCGAGGAGCGAGACCGCGTCGGGGGCGTCGTCCTCGGCAGAGAGCGCGGAGTGGGCGATCGCGGCCGCCGCCCGCAGCTCCTCGACGTTCGACAGTCGCTCGGCGCGTGCGGCGAGCTCGACGTCCTCCCCCGGCTGCGGATCGGCGACCTCGATGAGGGCGAGCGCGGCACGGAGGTCTTCCGCCTCGCGGACGCGGGCGTCACGGGTGCGGGTGAGTTCGTCGAGCTCCGCAGCGATGGTGCGGGATCGCTCGTAGGCGTCGACGTAGGCGGCCAGCGCGGCCGCCACCGGAGCGCCGGCGAAGCGATCGAGCGCGTCGCGCTGCGCGGCGGCGGAGCGCAGCCGCAGCTGGTCGGACTGGCCGTGCACGACGACGAGGTGGTCGGCGAGGTCGGCGAGGACACCGGCGGGCGCGGGCCGGCCGCCGACGGACGCACGGCTGCGCCCCTCGGCGGTGAGGGTGCGTCCGAGAAGAAGTTCGGCCCGCCCGGAGCCGAGGGGTTCGAGTTCCCCGCCGGCGTCGATCACCCGATCGGCGACCGGGCCGGTCTCCGGCACGACCCAGACGCCGTCGACGACGGCCTGCGCGGCTCCCGAGCGCACCGCGCTAGAGTCGGCCCGCTGGCCGAGGAGGAGCCCGAGACCGGCGACGACCATGGTCTTGCCGGCACCGGTCTCGCCGGTGATCGCGGTGAAGCCGGGACCGATTGGCAAAGTGGCTTCGGCGATGACCCCGAGGTCCCGCAGTCGCATCTCCTCAATCACGAGGTACTGCCGGTGGTGAGCTGGTCGGGGCCGCGCCACCCGGCGACGGGCAGGTGGAACTTCTGCACCAGCCGCTCCGTGAACGCGGACGGGTGGAGCCGCGCGAGCCGCACCGCGCGGCTGGAGCGGCGGACGACAACGCGGGCGCCGGGCGGAAGATCGTGCGAGCGGCGGCCGTCGGCCCACAGGATGCCGGTGCCGTCGGTGCGGGCGAGCACCTCGATCGCCACCGCAGCCTCCGGGCCCACCACGAGCGGCTTCGCGAACAGGGCGTGAGCCGACAGCGGCACGACGGCGATCGCCTCGACGGTCGGCCAGATGACGGGTCCGCCAGCAGAGAAGTTGTATGCGGTAGAGCCGGTCGGAGTCGCGACCACGACGCCGTCGCAGCCGAAGCTCGACAGCGGGCGGCCGTCGATCTCGATGACGACCTCCAGCATCCGCTCCCGGCTGGCCTTCTCGACGGTGGCCTCGTTGAGCGCCCAGGTCTCGTAGATGACCGAGCCCGCGGCGTCCTTCACGCGGACAGCCAGGGCGAGTCGCTCCTCCACCCGGTAGTCGCGGGCGACGGCGCGGGCGACGGCCTCGTCCATGTCGTCGCGTTCGCTTTCGGCGAGGAAGCCGACGTGGCCCATGTTGATGCCGAGGATGGGCGCGGAGCCTCCGCGCACGAGTTCGGCTGCGCGCAGGATCGTCCCGTCACCGCCGAGGACGATCGCGAGCTCGATGTCGGTCACCGGGACGTCGATATCGAGGGCAGGAAGGTCGGCGCATTCGGGCAGGTAGATGCTGAGCTCGTCGCGATCGTCGGTGGCGAGCACGGGGTGCGCGCCCGCCGCCTGCAGCGCGCTGATCACCCGCTGCGCGGCGTCGACGGTGTCGTCGCGGCGAGCGTGCGCAACCACCAGGATGTGCCGCTCAGCGTCGCTCATACCGTTCCCGTCAGTTCTCGGACCGTGCCCATCCATTCTGTCGGACTGGTGCCGTCGTCGGCGCCGAACCAGGCTAGGTACTCGACATTCCCGTGCGTGCCGGGAAGCGGGGACGCCTGCACCCCGCGTGTGCCGAGCCCCTGATCCCATGCGGCCCAGAGCACCGTCTCCACGGCCTCGGCGCGGAGCACCGGGTCGGTGACCAGTCCCCCGCGGACGGCCGTGCGTCCGACTTCGAACTGCGGCTTGATCAGCAGCACGATGTCGGCCCCGGGTGCGGCCACCTGCCGCACCGCCGGCAGCACATGCAGCAGCGAGATGAAGGAGAGGTCTCCGGTCACCACCGAGGGGCCTGCGGACACCCCGCTCGCCTCGCGCAGGTTCTCCGGCGTCATGTAGCGGACGTTGAAGCCCTCGACGGCGATGACGCCCGCATCCGCCGCGACCTCGGCCGCCAGTTGGCCGTGACCGACGTCCACCGCGACTACGGGTTCGGCACCGCGTTCGCGGAGCACCTGGGTGAACCCGCCGGTGGAAGCGCCCATGTCGAGCGCCACGCGTCCGCCGACGTTGATGTCGAACCCGTCGAGCGCGGCAAGGAGTTTGTGCGCCGCGCGGCTGACGTAGTGGTCCGCCCCGGCGACGTCGAGGGCCGCGTCATCGGCGACCGGGGTCGACGGCTTCACCACGGGACGCCCGTCGACCGTCACGAGCCCCGCCGCGATGAGCGACGCCGCGTGCGTGCGCGATCGCGCGAGCCCGCGGGCGGAGAGTGCGGCGTCGAGACGGGCCGTCATGCCTGCGACGGCGATGAGTCGAGCCGGCGGGACAGCTCGTCCAGCAATGCCGCATAGGCAACCGCTCGCTGTCCGAGAGGCTGCTGCTCGATCACCTCGAGCGTCGGGAGCAGTCCGTCGGCCGCATTCTCGGTCTCGTGCTCGTCGCTGGACATGTGGTCCAGGATACGCGAGGCCGCCCGGCACCCAGAGAGCCACGGCCTCGTGCGCCGCAGCGACACCCCCGCACGCGCATGTCCCACTTTTTGCCGTTTTGAGTGCCCCACAGCAGCAGAAGACGGGACATGATCCGCAGATAGTGGGACATGGAGCGGCACACGTCATCGACGCGTTAACGAGAAAAAGCCACCCCAACATTGGGGTGGCTTTTTCACGGAAGAAGTCCGGCGGTGTCCTACTCTCCCACAGGGTCCCCCCTGCAGTACCATCGGCGCTGAGAGGCTTAGCTTCCGGGTTCGGAATGTGACCGGGCGTTTCCCTCTCGCTATGGCCGCCGAAACACTATTGAT
>NZ_JAPLAI010000018.1 GCF_026393345.1 Microbacterium sp. | reverse complement strand
GGCGCATACCACGCGGCGCTCGCCGACACCACGCTCGCCGAGGGCGGCGAGCGCACCCGCAGCGTCATCACCCGAGCGGTCGGTGCGACCTACGCGCAGGACGTCGCCGTGACGGAAGAATCGGCCGACGGGTATCCGGTCATCCGCGTCACCGTCCGCGCACCGATGCCGATCATCGGTCTGATCGGCCTACCCGGAGCGTGGGAGGTGACCGGCCGTGCCCCCGCGGAGAGCCTGGAGTGAGCTGAGTCGACGGATGCGGGACAGCGACGATCGCGGCTCCGCGTCGCTGGAGTTCCTCGTCGCGGGTCTCTTCCTCCTCGTGCCGGTCGTCTATCTCATCGTCGCGCTGGGCCTCATCCAGGACGGAACCCTCGGCGTCGAAGCGGCGGCCCGTCACACCGCGCGCGCCATCGGCCTGGCGACGGACGCGGCGGACGCCGACCGTCGCGTCGACCTCGTGCTGCACCAGGTAGCGGAGGAGTACGGCCTCGACCTCGACGGACTGGCCGTAGGCCTCACCTGCCCGGACGCTTCCGGTGCCTGCCCGTCGTCCGGCGCGACCCTCACGGTCACGGTGCGGGCCCGCATCCCGCTGCCACTGGTCCCGCCGATTCTGGGTCTCGACGACCTCGCGACCGTGCCGGTGGAGGCGCAGGCGGTGCAGAAGACCTCACGGCTGTGGGGGACGAGCCCATGACGCAGCGAGACGATGAGGGCAGCATCCTGCCGCTCGTGCTCGGCTACGCGATCCTCGCGATCGCGCTCGTCATCGTGTGCGCCTGTGCGACGAGCCTCTACATCGCGCAGAAGCAGCTGGATGCGGTCGCGGATGCGGCGGCGCTCGCCGGAGCCGACGGCTTCACACTGACGCTGCAGGACGGCGAACCGCAGGCGACGCTGACGCCGTCGGAGGTGCGTTCACAGGCCGAGGCGCTGGTCGCGGCGGCGCCGGGGGAGCCGGCGGTGGTCTCCGCCGACACCCCGGACGGACGCTCGGCCCGCGTGACGGTCACCGCCGCGTGGCATCCGCCGCTGTTCTCGGTGTTCGTCCCGGACGGGGTGGCGCTCACCGCCACCGCGACGAGCCGCACCGGCCTGCGCTGACCGCCGCCTACGCCTTCACCCGCGGCACGAACATCGGCACCCAGCGCAGGAACGCTCCCGCACCCAGCAAGGCCACGAGTCCCATGGCGCCCGCCGCCCATGACAGCGAGAACACCGCGGTGATGGCGGAGACGAGAAGCGGTGCGGCCGCACCGCCGGCGTCGCTGAGCGTGCGCCAAGAGCCGAGGAACGGCGCCGGGTCGTCCCGGGGGGCGACGTCTGCGCCGAGGGTCAGGAGGATGCCGCTAGAGAGGCCGTTGCCGACGCCGAGCACGGCGGCGAACATCGCGAACCACATCGGGGCCGTGCCGAGATCGTGCGTGACCGAGAGTGCGAGGAACCCGCCGGCCATGAGGATCATCGCGGGAAGGGCCGCCCAGAGCCGTCCGAACCGGTCCATCACCTGGCCGCTCGCGTAGAACAGGGCGAAGTCGATCGCACCGGAGATGCCGACGACCAGGGCGATCGTCTGCCCGTCGAGGCCGATCGACAGGCCCCACAGCGGCAGGATCGCCTGGCGGGCCGCGCGGGCGGCGGACAGGGATGCGGCGGCCACGCCCAGACGCGACAGCACTCGGCGGTATTGCCACATGGTGCGGAACACCCCGGCGCGCTCCGACACCGGGATCGATCCCGTGACGGGCTCGCCCGAGTCCTCCCCGTCCGAGGACACTCGTTGCTCTGCGGCCTCGGCGGCCAGGCCCTTCTCCGGGTCGGGCCCGAACAGGACGAGGAGGATCACCCCGAGGGTGCAGACGCCGAGGAACCAGATCGGCGCCGTCTCGCCGGGGAAGATCGCGAGGAGGGCGGCGGAGACGAAGGGGCCGATGAAGATGCCCAGGCGGAACGTGCCGCCGAGCAGCGATAGCGCGCGGGCGCGGAAGTGGATCGGCACGCGCGTGGTCATGAAGGCGTGGCGGGCGAGGCCGAAGGCGGCGGCACTCAGGCCGATGAGGAAGACGGCGACGGCGAATACCGCGAGGTTCGGTGCCCAGAGGGCCGCGGCGGTGCCGACGAGGACGAGGGCTCCCGCGGAGGCCATCGTCAGGCGTTCCCCGATGCGGGCGACGGCGGCGCCGGCGGGCAGGTTCCCGACGAGCTGGCCGACGGTGAGGGCCGACACCACGACCGCGGCGAGGGCGATGTCGGCGCCGAGGCGTTCGGCGATCACCGGGATGAGGGGGATGACCGCACCCTCGCCGAGGGCGAAGAGCAGCGTGGGGCCGTAGATCATCGGCGCGAAGCGCCCGAGGACCGAGGCCACTCCTGGATCTGCGGATTGGTCACGGTCGGTCACCGCATCCACGTTAGTCTGGAGTGTCATGCTTGAGCTCGATGTGTCCTCCGCCATCCAGGCGCTCCGTTCCACCTACGACGACATCCAGGCGGTGGTCGACGTGGATGCGCTGCGCGCCGACATCGCGCGCCTGAGCGAGGAAGCCGGCGCCCCCGATCTGTGGGACGACGTCGACAAGGCGCAGAAGGTGACGAGCGCGCTCAGCCACAAGCAGGCCGACCTCAAGCGGGTCACCGATGTCGGCCGACGCCTCGACGACCTCGAGGTGCTCGTGGAACTCGCCACCGAGATGGAGGACGAGGAGTCCGCCGAGGAGGCCCGCAAGGAGCTCGCGGAGCTGGAGAAGATCATCGGCGACCTCGAGGTGCAGACACTGCTTGACGGCGAGTACGACGATCGTTCCGCCGTCGTGACGATCCGCTCCGGCGCGGGCGGCGACGACGCCACCGACTTCGCCGAGATGCTCATGCGGATGTACCTGCGCTGGGCCGAGCGGCACAAGTACCCGGTCAAGGTGATGGACACGTCCTTCGCCGAAGGTGCCGGCATCAAATCCGCGACCTTCCAGGTCGACGCGCCCTACGCCTACGGCACGCTGTCGGTCGAGGCCGGCACCCACCGCCTCGCGCGCATCAGCCCCTTCGGCGGCGCCGACAAGCGGCAGACCAGCTTCGCTGCGGTCGAGGTCATCCCGGTGATGGAAGAAGCTGTCGAGGTGGAGGTCCCCGAGGGCGACATCCGCGTCGACGTGTTCCGCTCCTCCGGGCCGGGTGGACAGTCGGTCAACACCACCGACTCCGCCGTGCGCATCACGCACCTTCCGACCGGCATCGTCGTGTCGATGCAGAACGAGAAGTCGCAGATCCAGAACCGCGCCGCCGCCATGCGCGTGCTGCAGACCCGCCTGATGCTGCTGCAGAAGGAAGAGGAAGCGGCAAAGAAGAAGGAACTCGCCGGGACGATCACGGCGAGCTGGGGCGACCAGATGCGCTCTTACTTCCTCTACGGTCAGCAGCTGGTGAAAGACCTCCGCACCGGCTACGAGGTCGGAAACCCCGCGAGCGTCTTCGACGGCGACCTGGACGGCCTCATCGCCGCCGGCATCCGGTGGCGCAAGCGCAAGATCGAAGACTGACCTCGAGGGATGCGGCGCGCCGCGGGTGGTGCCCGGCTCAGCGTCGTCGTCCGCTTAGGCTGACGTGGCCATGATCCGGTTCGAGAATGTCATCAAGCGGTATCGCGGCACCTCCAAACCCGCGCTTCAGAACGTGGACTTCGAGGTGCAACGCGGAGAATTCGTCTTCCTCGTGGGAGCGTCGGGATCGGGCAAATCGTCCTGTCTGCGGCTGATCCTGCGAGAGGACACCCCCAGCGAGGGACGCGTCGTCGTGCTCGGTCGCGACCTCCGGGCACTCCCGAACCGCAAGGTGCCGTACTTCCGTCGCCACGTCGGCGCGGTGTTCCAGGACTTCCGGCTGCTGCCGACCAAGACCGTGTTCCAGAACGTCGCGTTCACGCTGCAGGTCATCGGCTCCTCCAAGGGCTTCATCCAGCAGGCCGTGCCGGAGGCGCTTGCCCTCGTCGGCCTTGCCGGCAAAGAAAAGCGTCTGCCGCACGAGCTCTCCGGCGGTGAGCAGCAGCGTGTCGCGATCGCCCGCGCCCTGGTGAACCGCCCGCAGGTGCTGCTCGCCGACGAGCCGACCGGAAACCTCGACCCTGCGACCTCCGTCGACATCATGCAGCTGCTTGCCCGCATCAACGCCGGCGGCACCACGGTCGTTATGGCCACGCACGAGGCGGGTTTCGTCGATCAGATGCGTCGCCGCGTGATTGAACTGCGTCACGGCGAGATCGTCCGCGACGAGAGCAGCGGTGGATACGGCGACACGTCCGGGATCCCGCGTCTCGGGCCGCAGGCCGAGCGAGGTGCTGCAGCGACCGCCGCCCTCACCGCCGTGCAGGAGCTGCGCCGCGAGATCTCCGAGACCGGACAGATTGAGCCGGTCCGGCTCGACCAGGCCCCCGCCGCCGAGACCGCGCGTGAGACGGCACCCGCTGCCCCTCATCCGGATGCGGAGCAGCCGCCGATCACGCGGCCCGCGCCCGCACCCCGCATCCCCGAGGTCTCGATGGACGAGCTCGGCCTCGCGGACCGCCTCGGTCTCGGCCAGGACGACGACGAAGTGGGGCCCACGCGATGAGGAGCGGTCTGATCCTCGGCGAGGCCTTCAGCGGGCTCCGTCGCAATGCCTCCATGGTCATCTCGGTCGTGCTGGTCACGTTCGTGTCGCTGACGTTCGTCGGCGCTGCGGTGCTGATGCAGATGCAGATCGGCAAGATGAAGGACTTCTGGGTGGATCGTGCCCAGG
>NZ_JAPLAI010000033.1 GCF_026393345.1 Microbacterium sp. | reverse complement strand
CCTTCGGGTCCATGCGGGTCGGCGGCGAGCACGTCGGGCACCGCGGCGCCCGCGCGCGGGTCGGGCAGGAGCGAGCCGTCACGCTCGAAGGCGGCGATCTGGGCGATGCGACGCACGTGGCGCTCCTCGTTCGAGAACGGGGTGTCGATAAAGCGGTCGATGAAGGTCACCGCCTCCTCGAAGGTGTGCTGCCGGGCGCCGATAGCGATCACGTTGGCGTCGTTGTGCTCGCGGGCAAGCTCTGCGGTGGCGATGTTCCACACCAGCGCCGCGCGGATGCCCTGCACCTTGTTCGCGGCGATCTGCTCGCCGTTGCCGGAACCGCCGAACACGACGCCGAGCGTCTCGATGCCGGCGGCCTGGTCACGCACGACCGCCTGCGCCGCGCGGATGCAGAAGGCGGGGTAGTCGTCGACGGCGTCGTACTCGATCGGCCCGTGGTCGACGACCTCGTGGCCGGCCCCCGCAAGGTGGTGCTGCAGCTGCGTGGAGAACTCGAGCCCGGCGTGGTCGGTGGCGATGTGGATGCGCATACCCCCATCTTTCCATCCGCCGAGTCGTCGCGTCTGTCACCACATCGGCCGCGAACGACTCGGCGTCCGGGCCGAGGCGCTCAGGGCGCGATGCCTGCGGCGGCGAGCTTGAAGCCCGCGCGAACGTTCTCGCAGCAGGCCGGCCGGCACACGTCGAACCAGGGTCCGAGCGCGGTCTCGTGCGGGCGGTCGGATGCGGGGGTGCCGTGCAGGCGCTCCTCGACGAGGTCGACGAGGCCCGACACGTAGGCCGGGTCGATTCCGGGGGTCGGGGTACGGACGGCCTTGAGCCCCGCGGCCTCCGCCGCCTCCAGCGCCTCGGTGTCGAGGTCCCACAGGACCTCCATGTGGTCGCTGACGAACCCGAGCGGCACGACCGCGACGGCGTCGATCCCGCGGGCCGGGAGCTCGCCGATGACGTCGCACACATCGGGCTCGAGCCACGGCTGCGAGGCGGGGCCGGAGCGGGACTGGAACACGAGCTCCCAGCCGACCTGGGCGGCCTCCGGGATCTCAGCGGCGACCTGCGCCATCACGGCGGCGCCGACGGCCTCGTGCTGGGCGGCGTACGCGCCGCCGGGGCCGAAGTCCACGTCGCGCGGGCCGGAGCGCTGCGCGTCGGCGACGGGGATGCTGTGGGTCGAGAACAGCACCCGGATGCGATCGGGCGCGACGCCCTCATCGAGGAACCCACGGAGGGCGTCGCGCACGCCCTCACGGAACGCGGAGACGAAGCCCGGGTGGTCGAAGAACTGGCGCACCTTGTCGATTGTGACGGTGTCGCCGAGGCCGGTGTCGGTGAGACAGCGGGCGAAGTCCTCGCGATACTGCCGGCAGCTGGAGAACGAGCTGTAGGCGCTCGTCGCGATGCCGAGGAGCGTCGTGTCCCCCGCAGCTGCCGCATCCGTCACCGCCTCGTCGAGGTACGGCGCCCAGTTGCGGTTGCCCCAGTAGACGGGCAGGTCGATCCCGCGGCCGGCGAGTTCCGTCTCGAGCGCCGCCTTCAGCGCGCGGTTCTGCGCGTTGATCGGGCTGACGCCGCCGAAGTGACGGTAGTGGTGCGCGACCTCCTCGAGTCGCTCATCCGGGATCCCGCGGCCGCGGGTGACGTTGCGGAGGAAGGGGATGACGTCGTCCTGTCCCTCCGGACCACCGAACCCGGCGAGGAGGATGCCGTCGTACGCGACCGGCTGCTCCACGTGCGGAGCTCCGGATGCGGCGGCGGCAGAGGCGAACGGTACGCGTGTGCCGGCATCCGCGGGCACGAGATCGGGGGAACTCACTCCCCCATCCTCGCACCGCGGCTGACCCCGCGCGCATGCACTATGCGTCAGACCGTGTTCCCGCGAGGTCACGGGCATAGGCTGGATCGGAAGCCGTCGGCCGCCGTGCCCGACGATGCCATCCCCGATCACCCCTTGGGAGCGAAGCAGTGCCTGGAGAGAACCTCACCCGCCTGGAAGCACAGGAACGCCGCGCGATCGTCGACACCCAGTCGTACGACGTGACCCTCGACCTCACGCGTGGCGCCGACGTGTTCGGCTCCACGACCACCGTGCGTTTCACCGCCACCGAGGGCGCCGCCACCTTCATCGACCTCATCGCCGGCGAGGTGCGCACCATCCGGCTCAACGGGCGCGACATCGACCCCGCGACCGCGTTCGCCGACTCGCGCATCGCGCTGGACGACCTCGCCGCCGAGAACGAGCTCCTCATCGAGGCGGACTGTCTCTACACGAACACCGGCGAGGGCCTCCACCGTTTCGTCGACCCGGTCGACGGTGAGGTCTACCTGTACTCGCAGTTCGAGGTCCCCGACTCGCGGCGCGTGTTCGCGGTGTTCGAGCAGCCCGATCTCAAGGCCGAGTTCCGGTTCACCGTGACCGCGCCCGAGGGCTGGCAGGTCGTCTCCAACTCCGCCACGCCCGAGCCCACCCGGCACGGCGACGGCTCGGCCACCTGGTCCTTCGCGCGCACCCCGCGCATCTCGTCGTACATCACCGCCCTCGTCGCGGGACCGTACGAGTCGACGTTCTCCGAGCTCACCAGCGCCTCGGGGCGCGTCATCCCGCTCGGCGTCTTCGCCCGCAAGAGCCTGTGGGAGCACCTCGACGCCGACTACGTGTTCGAGAAGACCCGCCAGGGCTTCGCGTACTACGAAGAGAAGTTCGGCGTCCCATACCCGTTCGAGAAGTACGACCAGCTGTTCGTGCCGGAGTTCAACGCCGGCGCCATGGAGAACGCGGGCGCGGTGACCTTCACCGAGACGTACGTCTTCCGCAGCAAGGTGACGGATGCGGTCAAGGAACGCCGCGTCGTCACGATCCTGCACGAGCTGGCGCACATGTGGTTCGGCGATCTCGTCACCATGAAGTGGTGGAACGACCTGTGGCTGAACGAGTCGTTCGCCGAGTGGGCGTCGACGATCGCAACCGCCGAAGCCACCGAGTGGACCGAGGCGTGGACGACGTTCAACGCCATGGAGAAGACCTGGGCGTACCGCCAGGATCAGCTCCCCTCCACCCACCCGGTCGTCGCCGAGATCAACGATCTCGAGGACGTGCAGGTGAACTTCGACGGCATCACCTACGCCAAGGGCGGATCGGTGCTCAAGCAGCTCGCCGCCTGGGTGGGCATCGACGCGTTCTTCGGCGGCGTGGGTCAGTACTTCCAGAAGCATCAGTGGGGCAACACCGAGCTGCGCGACCTGCTTGTCGAGCTCGAAGCCACCAGCGGCCGCGATCTCAGCGGCTGGTCGAAGAAGTGGCTGGAGACCGCGGGCGTGAACACGCTGACCCCGTCGATCGACGAGGGCAGCGACGGCACTATCACCAAGTTCTCGATCATCCAGACGGCGCCCGCCGACTATCCCACGATCCGCCCGCATCGCCTCGGCGTCGGCTTCTACGACTTGCAGGGCGACGCGCTCGTGCGCACCCACCACGTCGAACTCGACGTGGACGGGGACCGCACCGACGTGGCCGAGCTCGTCGGACGGAAACGCCCCGACCTCGTGCTCCTGAACGACGAGGACCTCGCCTACGCGAAGATCCGCCTGGACGACCGGTCGCTGGCCACCGCCATCGCGCACCTGTCGAAGATCAGCGATCCGCTCGCCCGCTCGCTCGTCTGGGGCGCGGCGTGGGATCAGACCCGGGATGCGGAGGCCTCAGCATCCGCATACATCGACCTCGTGCTCGGCAACATCGGCGCCGAGACCGAGTCGACCACCGTGCGCACGACGCTGGGTCAACTGCAGCTGACGGCGAACTCCTACGTCACGCCGGAACGGCGCGAACAGGCGCGGGCGACCGTCGCCGATGGCCTCTGGGCGCTGGCGCAGTCCGCCGAGGCGGGCAGCGACAGCCAGCTGCAGTTCGTCACCGCGTTCGCCTCGGCCGCATCCACCCCCGCGCAGTGGGAGGCGGTGCGCGCCCTCCGTGACGGCGACACGGTGCTCGAGGGCCTCGAAATCGACGCCGACCTGTCGTGGGCGCTGCTCGTCTCGCTCGCCGCGGGGGGCCTCGTGACCGCCGTGGACATCGACGCTGCGCTCGCCGCCGACAACACCGCCAAGGGCGGCGAATTCGCCGCTCAGGCCAAGGCGGCATTGCCGACCCTCGAGGCGAAGCGCGAGGCGTGGGCGCAGCTCGTCGAGCACGACGACCTGCCCAACACGGTGCTCCGCTCCGCGGCGGCAGGGTTCATCCACCCGGCCACGCGCGACCTGCTGGAGGAGTTCGTGCCGCGGTACTTCGACATGCTGCTGCCGATCTGGAACGAGCGCACGTATCAGATCGCGAGCTACCTGATCGTGGGCCTGTTCCCCTCGCCGCTGGCCAGCACGGCCCTCCGCGATGCCACCCGCGGCTGGCTCGGCTCCCACCAGGACGCCCCGCCGGCCCTCCGCCGCCTCATCGCCGAGAACCTCGCCGGCGTCGAGCGTGCGCTCGACGTGCAGTCGCGCGACGCGGAGTAGCACCACGCGAACGGATGCCTCGGACTCAGCAGGGTCCGAGGCATCCGTCATTAGGCTGAGGTGATGCAGGAGTTGTCGAGGGGTCTCGCCGCGGTGGAACCCGATGTCACCGACCCCGCCTGGTGGAGTGAGATCGCCGCGTTCTTCGTCCGTGCCGGGTGGAAGGCACTCGGGATCGTGTCGATCATCGTCGTCGCTTTCCTGGTGGCATGGGTCCTCCGCCTCGTGATCCACCGGGTCGTGGAGCGGATCGTCAACGGCGCGAAGAGCAAGGCCAACGTCGACGACACCCAGGCTCTCGACCGCTCGCCCCTCGCCGGCGTGCGCCTGGTACAGCGCACGCGCACGCTCGGGTCGATCCTGCGCAACATCATGAACGTCACGATCGTGATCGTCGCGCTCATCCTCATCGTCAACGTCATCGACGCCAGCATCCTGGGATCCTTCGCCCTCCTCACCGCGGCCATCGGCGCCGGCCTCGGTTTCGGCGCGCAGAACATCGTCAAGGACGTCCTGAACGGCATCTTCATCGTCGCCGAGGACCAGGTGGGCATCGGCGACGTCGTAGACCTCGGCCTCGCCACCGGCGTCGTGGAATACGTGAGCGTCCGCGTCACCCACGTCCGCGATGTCAACGGAACGCTCTGGTACGTCCGCAACGGCGAGATCACCCGGATCGGCAACATGTCCCAGGGCTGGGCGCGCGTCATCGTCGATCTCGCGGTGCCGGCCGACGCATCCATCGACGACGTCGAGAAGGCGATGCTGACGGCCGCCAAGGCTCTCGCGAAAGACCCGAAGTGGCGCACCCGCATCCTCGAACAGCCGGAGATCTGGGGGCTGGAGTCGGTGTCGGGCGACGCGCTGGTCATCCGCCTCGTCATCAAGACCCGCTCGAACGCGAAGGACGACGTCGCCCGGGAGCTCCGGATGCGGCTGAAGCGCGCGATGGACGACCTGGGCGTGCACCTGCCCCAGCTCAACTCGATCATCCTCACCGGGTACGAGGGGGCACAGAGCGTGCGGGGCGCCAACCCGCCGAAGACCCGGCCGACACCCACCATGCCGGAGAAGCCGGTCTGGAAGCCGAAGCGCACCGGCAGGTCCGGCAAATCCGGCAAGACCGACGGCTCCCCCGAGGCCGCCGGCGAAGGAGAGAACACGTGACCGACACCCCGATCAGCTTCTACGACGAGATCGGCGGCCACGAGGTGTTCGCCCGCCTCGTCGACGTGTTCTACGACGGCGTCGCCGCTGACCCGGTGCTGAAGCCGATGTACCCCGAGGAGGACCTCGGCCCCGCGAAGGTCCGTCTGCTGATGTTCCTCGAGCAGTACTGGGGCGGCCCCACCACCTACAGCGAGCAGCGCGGGCACCCGCGACTCCGGATGCGGCACGCACCGTTCCATGTCGACCCCGACGCCCGCGACCGGTGGCTGGCGCACATGCGCGCGGCGGTCGACGCGCTCGAGCTGCCCCCGTTGCACGAGAGCACCCTCTGGGACTACCTGCAGCGCGCCGCCTATGCCATGGTGAGCTCGTTCGAACCCGCCGGCATCGGGCCGACGGCCACCGGGCGCGACACGGGGACGCTCCCGGTGCGCGCCGCGGAGCCGCCGCAGCCGCACTGACGGCGCCCCCGCGTAGCCGCACCACGACGACGAGGAGTCGCCATGACCGAAGCCCACCATGAGACCGATGTCCTGGTCGTCGGCTGGGGCCTTGCCGGCCTCGTGGCCGCCGCGGAGGCCGCAGCCGCCGGGAAGCGCGTGACGATCGTCGACCAGGAACCCCGCACCAACCTCGGCGGGCAGGCATGGTGGTCGTTCGGCGGGCTCTTCCTCATCGACTCCCCCGAGCAGCGCCGCATGGGCATCCACGACAGTCCCGAGCTGGCCCGGCAGGACTGGTTCGCCACCGCCGGGTTCGACCGTGACGAGGACGCGTGGCCCCGCCGCTGGGCAGAGGCGTACCTGGCGTTCGCCCACCACGAGAAGCGCAGCTGGCTGGCGCAAAAAGGCGTCCGGTTCTTCCCGGTGGTCGGCTGGGCCGAACGCGGCGGCTACACCGCGACCGGGCCGGGAAACTCGGTGCCGCGCTTCCACATCACCTGGGGCACGGGTCCCGGCATCGTCGCGCCGTTCCAGGCCGCGCTGGAGACGGCGGAGCAGGACGGCCGCGTGACGATCCTCGCCCGGCACCGCGTCACCGCGCTGACCACGACCGACGGCACCGTCACCGGGGCGGGCGGTGACGTCCTCGCCCCCTCAGGCAGCGCCCGCGGCACCGCGAGCTCTCGCGAGGTGGTGGGGTCCTTCACGATCGCCGCAGGCGCCACCATCGTCACCTCCGGCGGCATTGGCGGCAATCATGACCTCGTCCGACGCAACTGGCCGGCGCGGCTCGGTACCCCGCCGGTATCGATGCTCACCGGCGTCCCCGCCTACGTCGACGGTGCCATGCTCGACACGACAGCCGCCGCCGGTGCACGCCTGATCAACGGCGACCGGATGTGGCACTACGTGGAGGGCATCACCAACTGGGATCCGGTGTGGCCCGACCACGGCATCCGCATCCTGCCCGGCCCCTCCTCGGTGTGGCTCGACGCGACGGGCACGCGCCTGCCGGTGCCGCTGTTTCCCGGTTTCGACACGCTCGGCACGCTCGCGCACCTGCGCGCCACCGGATACGACCACTCCTGGTTCGTGCTCTCGCAGAAGATCGTCGAGAAGGAGTTCACCCTCTCCGGCAGCGAACAGAACCCCGACCTCACCGGCAAGGACATCCCGCTCCTAGTGAAATCGCGCCTCGGCAAGGGCGCCGCGGGACCCGTGCAGGCGTTCCTCGACCACGGCGAGGACTTCATCGTGCGCGACACGCTCGACGACCTCATCGCAGGGATGCAGACCCTCCCCGGCGGTGACGCGCTCGATGCCGAGCGCGTCCGGCTCGAGGTCGAGGCCCGCGACCGCGAGATGGACAACGAGTTCACCAAGGACGCGCAGATCGCGATGCTTCGTTCCGCCCGCTCCTACCGCGGCGACCGGCTGGTGCGGACGGCCGTGCCGCACCGCATCCTCGATCCCGCATCCGGGCCGCTCATCGCGGTCAAGCTGCACGTGGTCACCCGTAAATCGCTCGGCGGGATCGAGACGGACCTCGACGCGCGGGTGCTGGGAGCGGAGGGCACGCCGGTGCCCGGACTGTACGCGGCGGGCGAGGCCAGCGGCTTCGGTGGTGGCGGCGTGCACGGCTACCGGGCCCTGGAGGGGACGTTCCTCGGCGGGTGCCTGTTCTCCGGGCGCGCCGCCGGGCGCGCCGCGGCGCGCGACTCCTGATCCTCTCGCCCGGGCGTCAGACAACGCTGAGGTGGCAGTACCGGGGGGATCGTGAAGGCGGGATACGGGCGCGCAGGCGCCGGAAACGGCTAGCCCGCGGCGCCCGTGGCGCGGACCGCCGTAAGGCCGGAACGCACAGCGCGGCGCACCAGGATGTGCCCACGGCGGAGCGAGAGGCGGGTCCAGCCCGGCGCGGTGCGCCGTGCACGAAGCCGAGGGCCGTGCCGGCGAACGCCACACCGCGAGGCAGGCCGTCGAGTTCCTCGTCCGCCTCCCCCCAGATGTGCGCGCGCACCGTGCGGACGATGTCCTCCCCGGGGTCGGCGGGCAGTTCGTGCGCGACGGCAGCCATACCCCACTGCGACCGTGCCGCGAGGACGGATGCGGGGAGCTCGCGCTGCATCTCCCATCCGGAGCGCGGCGGCGAGATCCCCGCCCATGGTGCGGTCACGGCGGTCTCCGGCAGCGCGAGGGCGAGAGGATCCTCGGTGCCGACGAGGCCCGGGGCGGCGACCGCGAGGTCGCACTCCAGCTCCGGATCCACCGCGTCCGGGGTGAGAGCACCGCGGTCGCCATCACGAGGGCGCCGTGCTGCGCGCGCAGCCGCACCGCGGCATCGAGGCCGAGAGTACCGGCGCGACCGGCGAAGGTCAGCGCATCGGCCGCCGCATCCGCGTCGAGGAACAGGAGGCGGGTGGGCATCGTCCTAAACTACCAAGCGGACTTGACACATCGGAGGACAGCGTGGATGCAGCAGGAACGACGCAGGACCCGAACATCTCGGACGATCCCGTCGGTTCCCTGCTGTCGGTGCTGGCGCTGACCGACAGCGGCGCGCGCACCACGGAGGACATCTTCACCGGCGTCTCGCACCACATGCCTCGTGGCCGGGTGTACGGCGGCCAGGTGCTGGCGCAGTCCGTCGTCGCCGCGTCCCGCACCGTCGCGGAGGATCGCCCGATCCACTCCATGCACGGCTACTTCCTGCGACCCGGCGATGCCTCACAGGGCATCACGTTCTCGGTGGACCGGCTGCGCGACGGCCGCTCCTTCACGGCACGCCGGACCCAGGCGTATCAGCAGGGCGTGCCGATCTTCTCCATGATCGCCTCGTTCCAGGCCGAGGAGGAGGGGCTCGACCACGAGGAGCCGATGCCCGATGTGCCGGGCCCCGACGACCTCGCCCCGCTCGAGACCCAGGGCGGGGAGAACCCGCTGTCCAAGCGCAGCTTCTCCGACCTTCCGCTCGAGGTGCGGCACGTGGAAGGGTCGCTGTACGGTCCGTTCCCGGGCACGCCGCAGCTGCGGCAGAGCGTGTGGATGCGGACCCGGCGTGCATTCCCCGACGACCCGCTGCTGCACCGGGCAGCGCTCGCCTACCTGTCCGACATGACCATCCAGGAGCCGATCCTGCGCGCGCACGGCCTGGCGTGGGCGACGCCCGGGATGAGCGTGGCAAGCCTCGACCATGCCATGTGGTGGCATCGCCCCGCACGCGTCGATGACTGGCTGCTGTACACCCAGTCCGCCCCCAACGCTCGCGGCGGACGCGGACTGTCCACCGGCCGGATCTACACTCGCGACGGGATGCTGGTCGCTTCGGTGGCGCAGGAGGTCATGGTGCGGGTGCCGGCGGCCGAGCGCCGCGCATAGCCCCGCGGATCAGCGCCGCGCATAGCCCCGCGGATCAGCGCCGCGCATAGTCTCGCGGATCAGCGCCGCGAGTAGACGATCGGTTCGCTCACGTAGGGCTGCCACGCCTCGCGCATCGCGGGCGTCAGCCGGACCGGGCGGCCCGTGGGCGCATCGACCAGCACGACCGTCGCGGACGAGCGGGCGTACAGCTCCTGCTCCGCCGCGCCACGCGGGCTGAACACCTCGTAGCAGACCTCCATGCTCGAGCCGCCGAGACGGCCGAACCACAGCTGCACGTCGAGTGGGTCGCGCTGGTACGGCACCGGTCGGAGATACTCGATCTCCTGCCGGGCGATGAGCGTGAGGACACCCTCGTCGATGCCGGACGACACCACGGCGGTCGGGTACGCCGGCTCACCGTCCGCGGGCGCCCAGAACGCGCGCACCCGCGCCTCCTCGAGCAGTTTCAGCATCGAGGTGTTGTTGACGTGGTTGAACGCGTCGAGGTCTCCCCACCGCAGGTGGATGGGGATGTGGAGTCGGGGCGCCGTGATCAATCCCGTGTCAGCTTGCGGTGGGTGGAACGGTGAGGCTTCGCCGCATCCGGTCCCAGGCGTTCGATCTTGTTCTGCTCGTACGCCTCGAAGTTGCCCTCGAACCAGTACCACTGGTCGGGCTTCTCGTCCGTGCCTTCATAGGCCAGAATGTGCGTCGCGATGCGGTCGAGGAACCACCGGTCGTGCGTGATGACCACGGCACAGCCGGGGAATTCGAGCAGCGCGTTCTCGAGGCTGGACAGCGTCTCGACGTCCAGGTCGTTGGTCGGCTCGTCGAGGAGCAGCAGGTTGCCGCCCTCCTTGAGCGTCAGCGCCAGGTTCAGACGGTTTCGCTCACCACCGGAGAGCACGCCCGCCTTCTTCTGCTGGTCCGGTCCCTTGAAACCGAACTTGGACACGTAGGCGCGGGACGGGATCTCGGTCTTGCCGATCGTGATGATGTCCAGGCCGTCCGAGACGACCTCCCACAGCGTCTTGTTCGGGTCGATGTTCGAGCGCGTCTGGTCGACGTAGCTGATCTTGACGGTCTCGCCGATCTTCAGCTCTCCGCCGTCGAGCGGCTCGAGTCCGACGATGGTCTTGAACAGCGTGGTCTTACCGACACCGTTCGGACCGATCACGCCGACGATGCCGTTCGGCGGCAGGCTGAAGCTCAGCCCGTCGATGAGCGAACGTCCGTCGAACCCCTTCTGCAGCTTCTTCGCCTCGATGACGACGCTGCCCAGGCGCGGGCCCGCAGGGATCTGGATCTCGTCGAAGTCGAGCTTCCGGGTGCGCTCGGCCTCGGTCGCCATCTCCTCGTAGCGCGCCAGGCGTGCCTTCGACTTGGTCTGACGGCCCTTGGCGCTGGAGCGGACCCATTCGAGTTCGTCCTTGAGGCGCTTGGCGAGCTTGGCGTCCTTCTTGCCCTGGACGTCGAGGCGCTCGGCCTTCTTCTGCAGGTAGGTCGAATAGTTGCCTTCGTAGCCGATGAGGCGACCTCGGTCGACCTCCGCGATCCACTCCGCGACGTGGTCGAGGAAGTACCGGTCGTGCGTGATGGCGATGACGGCGCCCTTGTAGGCCTGCAGGTGCTGCTCGAGCCACTGCACGCTCTCGGCGTCGAGGTGGTTGGTGGGCTCGTCGAGGAGCAGCAGGTCGGGCTTCTGCAGCAGCAGCTTGGCGAGCGCCACACGGCGCTTCTCGCCACCGGAGAGCGGGCCGATCGCCGCGTCCCCCGCCGGCGTGCGCAGGGCGTCCATGGCCTGCTCGAGCTGCGAGTCGAGATCCCAGCCGTCTGCGGCGTCGATCTCTTCCTGCAGCGTGCCCATCTCGGCCAGCAGCGCGTCGAAGTCGGCGTCGGGGTCGGCCATCAGCGCGGAGATCTCATTGAAGCGATCGAGCTTCGGCTTGATGG
>NZ_JAPLAI010000055.1:60339-74553 GCF_026393345.1 Microbacterium sp. | reverse complement strand
CGGCGCGTCCTTGCGGGTGCGCCGCCCACTCCTCGGACGTGCGCACGAGCGCCGCGCACGCCCCCGCATCCATGATCGCCGCTTCCAGAGCAGCCCCCTCCCACGATGCCACCGCCCGCGCAATCTCCGCCTCATCGTCCGTGCAGCCCAGGACGGTCAGGATGCGATCGAGGTGATGAGGGGCCATGCGATGCAGGAAGAGCCACCGCTCGTCTGCGGTCCGACAGAACGCGACGGGATGCGGGCCGTTGTCTGGCCTGGCGGGGACCTCCTGGATGTAGCGCCACGCGCGCATCGCGGCGGCTGCGGCGTCGAGGTCGACGTCGACGGTTTGGCGCACGCCGGTACGCAGCTCATAGAGTCGAGCTGCTTGTGCGGCCGCGGCTCCGATCGACGCCGCACCCAATTCCGCCATCGGGAAGGTTGCGGGAAAGACCGGATCGGATCCGTGGAACGTCGCGGTGAGCGATGTGGGCGGCTGCCCGGCCCGCTCGATGAGGTCGTCGAGCAAGTCCGCCGCGCGGTAGCTGCGCGGCGCCTCGACGGCTCCGTCGCGCGTCAGAGTGTTCGGATGTTCCATCCGCAAACCGTTCCTTCCTGGCCGGCTCGGGCCGGTGGACAGCATTTCTCGGTCATCCTATACTGCAGATCTCAATACATACGGATGTCCGTATGACATTATGGATCGTAGGACGGCCCGCAACGGCGCGGCCGACCGGTTACGGAGAACGGGACACCATGGATTTGCAACTCCTCGGCAAGCGCGCGATCGTCACGGGCGGTAGTGCGGGAATCGGGATCAAGATTGCTCGGCGGTTCGCGCTGGAGGGCATCGACACCGCCGTATGCAGCCGGAGTCTCGAGCGTGCTTCTGCCGCCATCGCCTCGATGAACCTTGAGGGCGGCGGCCGCCTGCTGCCGGTGCAGGTCGAGCTTCGTGACGCGGATTCCGTCGCGGCGATGGTGGACCACGTTGCCGAGGAGTTCGGCGGCGTCGATATCCTCGTCAACTCGGGCGCCGAGGTGTCGGGCAATGAGCCGGAGGACTTCGGTCACATCTCCGACGAATTCGTCCTGCGTTCGTTCGAGGACAAGTTCGTCGGCATCCTGCGCATGTCCCGCGCGGTCGTGCCGCACATGAAGGAGGCGGGGTTCGGACGCATCATCAATCTCGCCGGGCACACCTCGCGCGAAGCCGGTGCTATCTCGGCCGGTGCGCGCAACTCGGCCGTCGTGAACCTCACCAAAGTGTTGTCCATGGAACTGGGCCGCAACGGCATCACGGTGAACGCTGTGCACCCGTTCACCACGATCACCGACCAGTTGGGGGGCCGTCTCCAGCGGATGGCCGCGCGGCGAGGGCGCACTCCCGACGAACACCTGGCGGCGATCTCCGAACGAACCTCGCTGGGACGCCTGGTGACCGCCGAAGAGATCGCCGACTTCGTCGCATTCCTCGCCTCTCCGCTGTCGGTCGCGCTCACGGGCGAGGTCGTGGCTCTCACCGGGGGCGTCGGCGACGCCGTCTACTTCTGATGCGCGATCGAGAGGGATCCGACATGCAACACAGCACTGCGACCGTCGTCGCTCCGGACCGTCCATTGAGCATGGAGATGCTGCTGAATCCGAGGAGCATCGCGTTCATCGGAGCGTCCTCGAACCCTGAGGCGCTGGGCGGACGGCCCATCGGGTTTCTCGCGAGTTACGGATACGCGGGCACCCTGTACCCCGTGAATCCCGAGCGCGACGAAGTGCAGGGCTTGAAGAGCTACGCCTCCATCCTCGACGTTCCAGAGGTCGTAGATATCGCCCTCATCGCGGTGCGGGCGGCGTTGGTGCCGGGCGTGCTGTCAGACTGTGCGCGCGCAGGCGTCGGTATCGCAATCGTCATGAGTTCCGGGTTCGGTGAAGGGCAGGGTCGGGGCGCGGAACTGCTTAACCGGGTGGCGGTCGGACTCGCCGGAAGCTCGATGCGGATCATCGGGCCGAACTGCGAGGGCCTCGCGAGCCTGCCGGCCTCCGCGCCCATGACGTTCAGCCCGGTACTGGACATCCATCGGTCCGGGAGTCGCCTCACGGACGGCGGGATCGCGATCGTGTCGCAGAGCGGTGGTCTCGGCTTCGCCATCGCGGGGTGGGGAACCGATGTCGGCCTCGGGTACGACTACATCGTCACGACCGGGAACGAGATCGATGTCGACGCACTGGAGATCGCTGATCTGCTGGTGGAGGACGAGCGCACCACGACGGTCGTGCTGGTCATCGAAGCCGTTCGCGACAGCGAGGAGTTCCGTCGTCTGGGAGTGCGACTCGCGGCGGCCGGCAAACATCTCGTCGTCGCCAAGCTGGGCCGCTCAGAAGCCGGCGCGCGGGGCGCCCTCGCCCACACGCAGCACGTGACCGGGGACCACGACGCCTACAGAGAGCTCTTCGCGAGCGTCGGGGCGGTCTCGGTCTCGGATAACGATGAACTCGTCGATGTGCTGCAAGCGCTCAGCAAGGCGAAGCCCGTCGCGGGGCGGAGGGTGGGCATCGTCACCACCTCGGGAGGCGCGGGCGTCTGGCTCTCGGACGCATTGTCTGAGGCGGGCTTCGACGTTCCCCCGCTGTCCGAGAGCACGTGCGCGGTACTCGCCGGCCACATGCCGAGCTACGGTTCGCCGGTCAACCCGGTGGATCTCACTGCCCAGTTCCTTGCGGGAGGGTCATTCGTGACGCCGCTGAGGGCGCTGATCGATTCCGGCGAAGTCGACCTGGTTGTGCTCACGACCTCTCTCTCATCTTCCGGTCGCCTGGCTGCGGAGAAGGATGCTCTCGCCGCTCTCGTTGCGGAGTCCCCGGTACCGATTGCAATCTACAGTTACACGAAACCCGCGCCGTCCTGCGTGGACATCCTCAACGCGATGAACGTGCCGTGGTACACGAACTCACATCGCACGGCGCGTGGGCTCGCCGCGCTGATCCCGGGAGGCCGCTCATGACCGCCGACGTCTTGTCACTCACCGATCGCCTCCAGGATACGGATCTGCTTCGTACCGCCGCCTTTGTCGACGGCGAGTGGGTCGGAGCGGAGGAACACTTCGACGTCCGCAACCCGGCAACGGGGGAGGTGATCGCCGTACTTCCGTCGATGGACGCATCGGCGGCGCGTTCGGCGATCGAACGCGCCGAGGCAGCCTTGCCCGCGTGGCGTGCGCGCCCCGCGATCGAACGCTCCCGGATCCTTCGGCGCTGGGCCGACCTCATCCGCGACCACGCCGACGACATCGCCTCCATCCTCACCGCAGAGCAGGGGAAGCCGTGGGCGGAGGCGCGTGGCGAGGTGCTCTACAGCTCGCAATTCCTCGATTGGTTCGCGGAAGAGGGCCGACGAGTGTACGGCGATGTCGTGCCATCGCACACTGCGGATGCACGCATCATCGTGCTCAAGCAGGCGATCGGTGTGACGGCAGGCATTACGCCGTGGAACCTGCCCGCCGCAATGATCACGCGCAAGGCCGCGCCGGCGCTGGCGGCGGGATGCACGATTGTCATGAAGCCCGCGGAACAGACTCCACTTACGGCGTTGGCGCTCGCGCGCCTGGCGGAACGGGCCGGAGTCCCGTCCGGCGTCCTCAACATGCTGCCGAGCGACGACGCACCGCCGATCGGCACGGAATTCACGACGAACGCCACCGTTCGAAAGCTGAGTTTCACCGGCTCCACCGAGGTCGGCAAGCTTCTCATGGCGCAGGCTTCGCGGAACGTTCAGAAGCTCTCGCTGGAACTCGGCGGCAATTCGCCGTTCATCGTGTTCGACGACGCAGGTATCGATGAGGCCGTCGAGGGCATCGTTTCCACGAAATACCGCAACGCGGGTCAGATCTGCACGGGTGCGAATCGCGTGCTGGTGCAGCGCGGGATCCTCGATGACTTCGTCGAGGCGCTCCGGCAACGTACACAACGGGTCACGCTGGGAAATGGCTTCGATCACGGCGTCGAGATGGGTCCGCTCATCGATGCCGGAGGCCTGGAGAAGGTCGAGCGACACGTCGCAGATCTGATCGACCGGGGAGGCACAGTGGTTACTGGTGGCAGGCGGAGCGATCTCGGTCGCACCTTCTTCGAGCCGACGGTGATCACCAACGTCGGTACCGACACGCTGCCCTGGCAGGACGAAGAGACGTTCGGCCCGGTTGCCGCGGTCACGGCCTTCGACGACGAGGACGAGGCGATCGCACTCGCCAATTCCACCGAGTACGGTCTCGTCGCCTACGTCTACACGCACGATGTCGGGCGGATATTCCGGGTCTCGGAGGCGCTCGAGACCGGCATGGTCGCGGTCAACTCCGGACGGGTGTCGAACGAGCAGGCGCCGTTCGGCGGGGTGAAGCAGTCAGGCCTCGGCCGCGAAGGATCGCGGTACGGGATAGACGACTGGCTCGAGCTCAAGTACATCAATCTCGCCGGCCTTTCGCGCCGATGACGAACGGGGCGAAACAGATGAAAGACGACGAACCTGTCTTGATCGCGCGCCAGGGCACGACCGCGATCCTGACCCTCAATCGTCCGGCAGCGCGCAACGCGATCGACGACCGCATGCGTGCAGCCATTCGGGCCGCGTTGCAGCAGGTCTCCGGGGACGACGACGTGCGCACGATCGTTCTCACGGGGGCGGGTTCTGCCTTCTGCGCCGGCGGCGACATCAAGGCCATGCGAGACCGGTTGGCGGCTCGCCCGGGTCGCGTAGCGTTCGACGGATGGCAGCGGCAACGAGGCACAGCCGACCTTGTTTCCACCCTTCACGACAGTGACCGGATCACGATCGCCGCAGTGAACGGCGCCGCGGTCGGTCTGG
Source organism: Microbacterium sp. (assembly GCF_026393345.1). Classification (GTDB taxonomy): domain Bacteria; phylum Actinomycetota; class Actinomycetes; order Actinomycetales; family Microbacteriaceae; genus Microbacterium. The sequence continues at coordinate 69,716 of NZ_JAPLAI010000055.1, read as the reverse complement.
GTCTCGACCTCGCCCTCGCGTGCGATTTCGTCGTCGCCGCGCCGCAAGCGGTCTTCGCGTCCTCGTTCGTGAAACGAGGCCTTGTCCCCGACGGAGGCAGTTTGTACTTCCTGCCGCGCCGCGTCGGACTCCAGCTCACCAAGGAGCTGATCTACTCCGGGCGGACCGTGGACGCACAGGAGGCGGCTCGGGTCGGACTCGTGGATCGGCTCGCGACCGACGGCGCCCTCATCGAGGAGACACTCGAGTACGCCGACCTCTTCGCCGGACACTCCCAGGCGGCGATAGCCCTGATGAAATCGATCGTTTCGCGCACGTTCGAGACGCCGTTGGATCGGATCGCTGCGCTCGGAGGAGAGGCGCAGGCCATCGCGTATACGACGGACGAGCATCACGCCGCGATTGAGGCGTTCCTCGCACGCTGACGCATCGGATCGCGGGGGCGTCAGATGTGACGGCCCCCCGCGATCTCGATGGTCGTTCCGGTGACGTAGCTCGATAGGTCGCTGGCGAGGAATAGCGCGACCTTGGCGACCTCATCTGCATCCCCGAACCGACCAAGCGGGACATCGGAGATCCGGGCCGCGCGGATCTCCGGGGCGAGTCCCGCGGTCATGGCCGTCTCGATGATGCCCGGCTGCATGGCGTTCACGCGTATACCGGCGAAACCGACCTCTTTCGCCGCGGCCTTGGTCAGACCGACGATGCCGGCTTTCGCGGCGCTGTAGTTCGTCTGACCAGGATTGCCCACCTTGCCGGAGATCGACGACATGTTGATGATCGAACCGGGCGAACCCAACTCTCGCATCACTCCGGCGGCAGTCCGCACGCCGAGCCAAGTACCCTTCAGATGCACCTCGATGACCAGGTCGAAGTCGCTCTCGCGCATCTTCCGCATAGTTGCGTCCCGCGTGATCCCGGCGTTGTTCACCATCGCATCGAGACTGCCGAACGTGTCGACGCCCGCGCGGACGAGCGCCTCCACGTCGTCGTATGACGTGACGTCGCACGCCACGCCGATTGCGCGGTCCCCCACGCCCAGGCGAGATGCGGCCGCCGCCGCGGCTGCCCCGTCGATGTCGCCGAGCACGATGCGAGCACCCTCTGAGGCGAACCGCTCGGCGATCGCGTAGCCCAGGCCTTGGGCGGCTCCGGTGATGACGGCGGTCCGGCCGTCGAGCAGCAACTCGGTCATGCGTTCTCTCTCTCTGCCGACGACTCCGGTAACAGGAGCGTCAGCGTCTCGGCGACGCAGGCGGGGCGTTCCCTCTGCTCGATCTGGACGGTGTTGCGGACGGCGATGCGCAGGCCCGCGGCCATCTGTTCGCCGCTCACGAGCTCTGCCCGCAGACGCACCCGCGAACCGGTGCGCAGGGGTGCGGGGAATCTGACGCGATCGAGCCCGTAGTTGACGCGCGTACCTACGCCCGTGATGCGGTAGGCATCGTTGGTGAGACGAGGGAGCAGAGACAGGATGAGATACCCATGCGCGATCGTGCCGCCATACATGCCTGCGGTCGCCCGCTCAGGGTCTGTGTGGATCCACTGCTCGTCTTCGGTGGCCACGGCGAACGCGTCGACGCGCCGCTGGTCCACCTCGTACCATGTGCTGACACCGAGCTCCTGACCCTTCATCGCATCGAGGTCATCGAGGGAGATGATGCGCATGGGGGCGTCAGTGGAAGTACGCGCCGCCGTCGACGACGACGGTCTGACCGGTGATAAACGCAGAGGAGGGGCTGGCGAGAAAGCGCACCGCCCCCACGACATCGTCCGGGCTCATCTCGCGACGGAGCACGCGGCCGCCGGGTGCCCTGTCGCGCATCCCCGCGACCTGTCCGGGGTTGGACTCGACGCCGGAGGTCACGGTGAAGCCGGGTGCGACGGCATTGACGAGGATGCCGTCATCTCCGAGCTCTCGGGCGAGCGCTTTCGTCATCGCAAGCACCGCGCCCTTGCTGCTCGCATAGTGGAGAAGAAAGGCCGTGCCCTTGAGGGCGGTCGTGGATGCAATGTTCACCACGCGCCCGCCGCCGCGCGCCCGTAAAGCCGGCAGAGCAGCCCGCGTCGCGAGGAAGGTCCCGAGCACATTCACGTCCATCGCGAGGCGCCACTCGTCCACCGGGATCTCTTCGAAAGGGCCGTTCGTCAAGGACGCGAACACGCCCGCGTTGTTGACGAGCACGTCGATCCCGCCGAACTCGGCCGTGGCCGAATCCACAGCCGCGCGCATGTCGCCTTCCACCGTCACGTCCGCCGTCACGGGGAGTGCTCGCCCGCCTCCAGCGGCGATCTCTTCGGCGACGGCCGTTGGATCGGCGCGATCGATCACGACCACTGCGCACCCGGCCGCTGCCAAGTCGAGGCATATGCTTCGGCCGATCCCCGCGCCACCACCTGTGACGAGGGCGACCTGGCCGGACAATTCTGGTTGAGTCACGATGCACTCCGTTGCGGCGCACCGACTGACGACGCTGTCCTTCAGGCTCGCGGCACGCATATGCAGCGTATCAAAATTCGTATGGACATCAATACGTCCATACGACCTGCGCTACGCCAGGTTCTTGTATAAAGCTTCCCCGGCCTCCGAAAGGTCCAGGTTCACCGAGAACTCGTAGCGATCGCCGCGGTACCACGTCTGCACGAACTCGACGGGTCGGCCCGCCCGATCACTGACGAGACGCTCCACGTACAGGACCGCCGCGCCGATCCCCACGTCGATGCGGTCGCACACCTCGGCGTCGGCGAGTTGCGACCGGATGGACTGCGTCGCGCTGGTCAGATGGATCCCCTCGTCGATGAGGATCTCCATCAGCGCGCTCTTTCGCAGACGCTGAGGGGTGAGCAGGACTCCGAGATCCGGCGGCAGATATGTGACCGTGTACGCGAAGGGCTCGGCGTTCATCATTCGTGTGCGGCGGACCGCGGTGCCCAGGGGGGCGTCGAGCTGAAGCGCGCTCGCGATCTTCTCCGGCAGGCGCTCGTCGTGGGTGATCGTGACATTGCGGGTCTTCGCCAGATGGGACTCGTTGATCAGGTCGCCCAGTGATCCCCGGAAGCGCTGCTGCAGCACCTTCGGATTCCTGGGCTGAACGAACGTGCCACTGCCCTGCTTGCGCACGAGCAGGCCTTCGACGACCAGTTCTCCCACAGCCTGCCGGATGGTCGCACGACTGACGGAGAACTCCGCTGCAAGCTCGTCCTCAGAGGCGAGCTTTTCGCCGACCGAGTTCTCTCCGTTGTTAATGCGCTGGCGGAGAATACCGGCGACCTGGTGGTACAGGGGGAGGGCGAGCGAGCTGTCGACCACTGGTCACCTCACGTAGCAGGGTCGGCGGACGCCGACGTCGAGCAGGTCCATCATACTGACCACCGGATGAGGGACCGCCACGCTCCGTGGCGGCATGGCCGCACTCGGAGACACCACAAGGGGCAGAGCATCGACGATGCCCTGCCCCGTGTCCGTGTGCGGGAGCCGCTACGGCCGCGCCGCGGCGCGGAAGCCCGCCTCGAAGCCGCGCTCGAAGGACGCCTCGGCTGCCTGCGGGTCGCCGGATGCGTCGTGGCCGAAGCCGCGTCCGCCCCGGTGTCCACGGTGTCCGCGGTGACCGCCGAACGGCGGCATTCCTCCCTGGGGTGCGAAGCCGCGCCCGAACCGACGGCCGTGGCCGTGGCCGCGCTCGTCGGCGTCCGTATCGGCATCCCGGTCAGGCCGGAAGCCGGGGCCGAAGCCGCCGAACCCGGGCCCGAAGCCGACGCCCGGACCGAAGCCCGGGCCGAAGCCGAATCCACGGCCGAAGCCGCGGCCGTGCTCGCCGGCGCCGGGCGCGCTCTCATCCCACCCCAGCTCGCGGGCGATGCTCTCGAGGGAGGCGGCCGTGGTGGCGTAGTCCTCGGGCGAGACCGCTGCGGTGATGCGGGCGTCGATGTCGGCGGCGACCGCCGCCGGGTTGTCCGCTCCGCCGCGTGCGGCCTGAGCGAACTGGGTGCGAACCGCGCGACTCGCAGCGCGGAGCCAGAAGTGCAGCCGGCGCTCTGCGGCGCCGTTCTCGGTGTTCTCGGTGTTCTCTGTCATGGGTAATCCTTTCGTTCTGCCGTGCGGGGGCCGGCAGTTGCGGCGATACTTGTCATATCGCATGTACATGCAGTGTGACATGTAATCCATTCACATGTCAAGTCGCATGTAAATTGATTCCATGACGACAGACGGGACAGCGCCGGACGACCCGGTGGAGCAGATCTTCGCGGCGCTCGCCCGGCTGCGGGGCCGACGCCGTCCGCGCCCTGGTGAGGACGGCGACACCGGGCACGGCCGCGGCCGCCACGGACACTTCCCGCCCGGCGGCGGGTTCAGTCCCTGGGGCGGCGGGTTTCCCCCGGGCCCGCCGCCGTGGGTCGAGGGTGGTCACGGTCGTCTCGCGGGGCCCGCGCGGATGCGGATGCTGGAGGCGCTCGCCGCCGCATCCGACCCGCTGTCGGTGAGCGAGCTGGGCGACGCGATCGGTGTCGACCAGCCGCGCGCCTCGCGGCTCGTGCAGCAGGGGGTCGAGATGGGCCTCGTGCGCCGGGAGGCCGACCCCGCCGACGCCCGACGCACCCGCATCGCCCTGACCGACCAGGGCCGCTCGCTCGTCCGCGGGTTCCGCGGGGAACGGCGCGACACCATCACCACCGCGCTGAACGGATTCACGGATGCGGAGCGGGCCGAGTTCGCGCGCCTGATCACCAAGTTTGCCGAGGCCTGGCCGCGCTGACACCCGCCGCTCGGCGGGCGGGTCGGCGCCGGACTGGCCACGGATGGCGGGTCCGGTGCGGCCGCATCCCGCGGGAGCATGGTGGTGTCGCAAGGATGCGACGAGGACAAAGGAGTTCCCATGACCGCTGTTCGCCCGCCCTTCGATCCCGAACTCGAAGGGGCGCTCGCGCTGATCGCGCAGCAGCTTCCGTCGACCCTCACCGCCGAGATGATCCCCGCGTTGCGCTCCGCACCGCTGCTGTCGCCGGGTCCTGAAGACCTCGCGGCAGCGGGGATCGAGTCACGCACCGCCACCATCCCCGGATACGGCGGTGACGAGATCGAGGTGACCGTCATCCAGCCGGTCGGGCGAACCGGCACGGGCCCCGGTATCTTCCACACCCACGGCGGGGGGATGATCATCGGCGACCGCTGGACGGGGGTGACCGCGTTCTTCGACGCGATCGTGCGGTTAAACGCGGTCCTCGTCACCGTGGAGTACCGCCTCGCGCCGGAATTCCCCGATCCGACACCGGTAGAGGACTGCTACGCGGCTCTCGTCTGGACCGCCGAGCATGCTGAGGAACTGGGCATCGACGCCGACCGGCTGCTCATCGCCGGTGGCAGTGCCGGCGGGGGGCTCGCCGCCGGGGTCGCGTTGCTTGCCCGCGACCGCCAGGGACCGCGCCTGTGTGCGCAGATGCTGATGTACCCGATGCTCGATGACCGGGACGAGACCGTCTCTACCGCGCAGATCGACGGCGAGGGAGTGTGGGACCGCGGCAGCAACATCCTCGGCTGGTCGGCGCTGCTCGGCGACCGCCGCGGCACAGACGACGTCTCGATCTATGCCGCCCCGGCTCGGGCCACCGACCTGTCCGGCCTGCCGCCCGCGTTCATCGACTGCGGCAGTGCCGAGGTGTTCCGTGACGAGGACGTCGCCTACGCCACCGCGATCTGGGCGGCCGGAGGACAGGCGGAGCTCCACGTCTGGCCGGGCGGGTTCCACGGGTTCGAGGGATTCGTGCCCCAGGCCCGGCTGGCACAGGAGATGATCGGCGCCCGCGAACGCTGGCTCGACCGGGTCATCGGCTCCTGAGCCGGGAAGGCGCCCGGCCTGCCCCGCAATAGGATGACCTGCACAGCGAAGGAGCTGCCATGCAGGAACTCGCCGGGCGCCTCACCGCCCTCGATCCGGAGGCCACCGAATCCCTCCGCGTGATCGCCTACTTCGATGCCCTTGTCGCGGGCGGGGCCGGGATGGAATCGATCGCCAGGGCCGCGGCGGTTCTCAGCGGCGTGGCCGCGGGAGTGACCCGTGAGCCTTCGCTGCGCGTGCGACCCGACGGCGTGCGTGCACGGGAGGCGGGGGAGCCCGGCGCCTGGCCTCACGCCCGGACACCCGCGGGACCGCTCGTCTGGATCGAACGGGAGGGACCCGCGCACGCGAACGACGCGATGATCCTGGAACGGTTCGCGTTGTCCGCCGCCATCGTCGCCTCCACCGGGCAGGTCTCCCCGGCCGGTGCGCTGGAGGCGCTCATCGACCCGCAGCGCCCGGATGCGGAACGTTCCCGCCTCGCGGATCGGCTGCGACTCGACCGAAGGCACCCGCTGCGGATCGCGGCGCTGCCCGCGGACGCGGCGGAACCGGTCGGCGGGCCGAGCGCCGTGATCCTCACCGCGCGAGGGGCGGCCCGCATCCTGCTGCTGCCGGTCGACGCCGTCGTCGCGATGGGTCCGGCCGGCATCGCTGACGTCCCCGTGGAAGACGCCCCGAGCGGCTGGGGCGACGCGCTCACCGCCCTCCGGCTTGCCTCGGGAAACGAGGTCGTCCACGCGGCGGACTACGGGGTGCTCCGGATGCTGTGGGGTGACGCGCACGCTGCCGCACACCCGGACGTCGCGGCGCTTGCCGCCCTGGACGAGTCACTGCGGATCCTCGACGCCGTGTCCGAGACGGAGAGCATCCGCGCGGCCTCTGCCCGCCTCGGCATGCACCACAGCAGTGTGCAGGAACGTCATGCCCACCTGCGGGACCGCCTCGGGTACGACCCGCGGGAGCCCCTGGGCCGTGCCCGATACTGCGCCGCCCGTATGCTGATGCGGTTGTCCGAGGAAGGGGCGCCGCCACGATGATCACGTCCCACCGGGAGTCCTTGCCCGATATCGCGCCGCAGACGCTCTATCGCCTCTTGAAGCTCCGGGTCGACGTGTTCGTCGTCGAGCAGGCCGCGGCCTATCCCGAGCTCGACGGCCGCGACGACGAACCCGACACCGAGCACTTCTGGGTCGAAGAGGAGGGGGAGATCCTTGCGACGCTCCGGCTGCTGCGCGACCCGGATGCGGCCCGCATCGGACGGGTCGCGACCGCGGTCTCGGCTCGCGGGCGGGGACTCGCCGCAGAGCTCATGCGGCAGGCGGTGAAGCGGGCCGCGGAGCGGTGGCCGCAGCATCCGATCGACCTCGATGCCCAGGCCCATCTCGCGCCCTGGTACGGCCGCTTCGGCTTCGTCGTGAACGGACGCGAGTTCGTCGAGGACGACATCCCGCACCTGCCGATGCGCCGCGCCGCGGGAATTCCTCTGCCCGCCGCGGGTTGACCACCGTTATGACCACAGTAGGAATCATCGGAGCAGGACACATCGGATCCACCCTCGCGAAGGGGCTGGTCGACCGCGGATACGACGTGGTGATCGCCAACTCCCGCGGCCCGGAGACGCTCGGCGACCTGGTCGCGGAGCTCGGCCCGCGGGCCACCGCGGCGACGGCGGAGGAGGCGGCGGCCGCCGCGGACTGGGCGATTGTCACGGTCCCGCTGAAGGCGCTGGAGCAGGTGCCCGTCGAGCCGCTCGCCGGCAAGACGGTGCTCGACACCAACAACTACTACTGGGAGCGCGACGGCCACATCGCGGAACTCGACGAGGGACGAACCACCACCTCGGAGATGCTGGCACGGCATCTGCCCGCATCCACCGTCGTGAAGGCCTTCAACCACATCATGTGGGGCGACATCCTCACCGACGGGACTCCCGCCGGCACGCCGAACCGTCGCGCGCTGGCGACCTCGAGCGACTCGGCGGAGGCGGTCGCGTTCGTCACCGCACTGTACGACGCGTTCGGGTTCGACACCGTGAACATCGGTCCGCTTTCGGAGAGCTGGCGCGTCGAGCGGGATCGTCCCGCCTACGTCGTGCGGCAGAACGCCGACGAACTGCGCGAGAACCTCGCCCGCGCCGAGCGCTGACGTGCCTTCGCCCTCCCCGCCCCGCGCTCAGCGGGCGCGGGGAGGGGCGGGCAGCCGCACCAGCAACAGCAGGACGAGCCCGACGAGAAGCACCACCGCGATGCCGAGGACGCCGAAGATCGTCGAACCGAAAATCGCGATCGAGATGGTCCACATGGCCGGCGCGATGAAGCTCGCGACCCGGCCGGTGGTGGCGTAGAGACCGAAGATCTCGCCCTGCATGCCGGTTGGCGTCACGCGGGCGAGCAGCGACCGGCTGGCCGCCTGTGCGGGTCCCACGCACGCCGACAGGATCAGCCCGCCGATCCAGAACACGATCGTCCCCACGTCACGCAGGGCGAACAGGGCCACCGCCATGACGACGAGCCCGGTGAGGGCCGCGACGATGACCGCCTTCGCCCCGAACCGGTCGTCGGCACGGCCGGCGAGGATCGTCGAGATGCCGGCGACGATGTTCGCGGCAATGCCGAAGATCATGACCTGCGTCGGCGAGAACCCGAATGACACGGACGCCAGCACCCCGCCGAACGCAAACACCGCCGCGAGGCCGTCCCGGTAGATCGCGCTCGCGAGCAGGAACCAGAACGTCGGCCGGTGCGTGCGGTAGAGCGCCACGACGTCCTTCACCAGCGTCACGTAGCCGGCGAAGAACCCCACCCGGGCAACGCCGGGGAGCGCCGGCGCCTCGGGCACGTTGAGGAACAGCGGGATGGCGAACAGCAGCGTCCAGACGCCGCATCCCACCGCGATGAGCCGGTAGGCGAGGCCGTTCGAGGTGTCCATGCCGAACCAGTCGGCGAAGGTCAGCACCACCACGATCGTGAGGGCGAGGATGCCGCCGATGTACCCGAGGCCCCAACCGAGCCCGCTGACGCGTCCGATCGTGCGCGGGGTGGAGACCTCGACGAGCATCGCGTTGTAGTTGACGCCCGCGATCTCGGAGACCACCGCGCCGACGGCCAGGACGGTCGCGCCGAGCCAGAAGAAGGACGGCTCGGCCTGCACGAAGAACAATCCGAACTGCGCGAGCGCCAGCAGCACGGTGAAGGCGAGAAGCCACCGCTTCTTGCGTCCGGAGCGGTCGGCGGTCTGCCCGAGCACGGGCGCGAGGATCAGGATCAGGATGCCGGCGATCGTCGTCGCCAGCCCGTAGCCGCTCGACAGGTCTGCGAGCGCGCGGTCCTTGATCGGGTCGGAGGCATCGAGCGCCGCGATCTCGGGCGGCAGGAACGAGTCCGAGACGAGGTAGAGCGACGCGAAGACGAAGGTGAGGATGACGGAGTTGAACGGCTGCGTCGCCCAGTCCCACATCGCCCACGACCACACCTGTCTGCGGGGGACCACGCGGTCCGGCGCGGACTCCTGGAAGAGCGCTCCCATCGGCCCGAGTGCCCC
>NZ_JAPLAI010000055.1:0-60331 GCF_026393345.1 Microbacterium sp. | reverse complement strand
TCGGCCCGAGTGCCCCGGTGTTGACCGTGGGCGGAGGCGCGGGGATGCGGGCTTCGGGTTCCATGTTCGGCACGGTAGGACCCTTCGGTGAACGGCCGGTGGCGGCCCGACGGCGGGCGCCGCGCCGCATCGTCGTGGCGCCCGCTCAGCGTAGCGCCCGCGCCACGATCGGCCCGAGCAGGAAAGTTGAGCGAATCCATATCAACTTCATTTGACGCCGCGGAAGGGACGCGATATCGTTGAGTCATCGCGGCTCAGGTTTCCCCGGGCCGCCCCGAACTTTTCAGATCCACAGAAGGAGAAGACATGCCCCGTGCAGTTGGAATCGACCTCGGTACGACGAACTCCGTCGTCAGCGTCCTCGAGGGCGGCGAGCCCAAGGTCATCGCGAACGCCGAAGGCTTCCGCACGACCCCGTCGGTCGTCGCGTTCACGAAGGACGGCGAGGTGCTCGTCGGTGAGACCGCCAAGCGCCAGGCGGTCACCAACATCGACCGCACCATCACCTCGGTGAAGCGTCACATGGGCACCGACTGGAAGACGCAGCCGATCGACGGCAAGGCGTACACGCCGCAGGAGATCTCCGCCCGCATCCTGCAGAAGCTCAAGCGGGACGCCGAGCAGTACCTGGGCGACTCCGTCACGGATGCGGTCATCACCGTTCCCGCGTACTTCAACGACGCCGAGCGTCAGGCCACGAAGGAGGCCGGCGAGATCGCGGGCCTCAACGTGCTGCGCATCATCAACGAGCCCACCGCGGCCGCCCTCGCCTACGGTCTCGACCGCGGCAAGGAGGACGAGCTCATCCTCGTCTTCGACCTCGGTGGCGGTACCTTCGACGTCTCGCTGCTCGAGGTGGGCAAGGACGACGACTTCTCCACCATCCAGGTGCGCTCCACCGCCGGTGACAACCGCCTCGGTGGCGACGACTGGGACCAGCGGGTCGTCGACTACCTGATCAAGCAGTTCAAGGACACCACCGGCGTCGACGTCTCCGGCGACAAGATCGCCCTGCAGCGCCTGAAGGAAGCGGCGGAGCAGGCGAAGAAGGAGCTGTCGAGCTCGACCTCGACCTCGATCAACCTGCCCTACCTGTCGCTGACCGAGTCGGGCCCGGTGTCGCTTTCGGAGACCCTGACGCGCGCGAAGTTCGAGGACCTCACCAAGGACCTCCTCGAGCGCACCCGCAAGCCCTTCGAAGACGTCATCCGCGAGGCCGGCATCAAGGTCGACGACATCGACCACGTCGTGCTCGTCGGTGGCTCCACCCGTATGCCGCAGGTGACCGAGCTGGTGAAGAAGCTCACCGGTGGCAAGGAGCCCAACAAGGGCGTCAATCCGGACGAGGTCGTCGCCGTCGGCGCCGCCCTGCAGGCCGGTGTCCTCAAGGGTGAGCGCAAGGACGTGCTGCTCATCGACGTCACCCCGCTGAGCCTCGGTATCGAGACCAAGGGCGGCATCATGACGAAGCTCATCGAGCGCAACACGGCCATCCCGACCAAGCGCAGCGAGACCTTCACTACGGCCGACGACAACCAGCCCTCCGTCGCCATCCAGGTGTTCCAGGGCGAGCGCGAGTTCACTCGCGACAACAAGCCGCTGGGTACCTTCGAGCTGACCGGCATCGCCCCGGCTCCCCGTGGCATCCCGCAGATCGAGGTCACCTTCGCCCTGGACGCCAACGGCATCGTGCACGTGTCCGCCAAGGACAAGGGCACCGGCAAGGAGCAGTCGATGACCATCACCGGTGGCTCGTCGCTGCCCAAGGAGGACATCGAGCGCATGGTGCGCGAGGCCGAGGAGCACGCCGCCGAGGACAAGAAGCGCCGTGAGTCGGCCGAGGTCCGTAACCAGGCCGAGACGCTCTCGTACTCGATCGAGAAGCTCATCAAGGAGAACGAGGACAAGCTCCCCGCCGAGGTGAAGGACTCGGTTCAGGCCGACGTCGACGCGGTCAAGGCCGCGCTCGCCGGCGAGGACGACGACGCGGTGAAGGCCGCGTTCGACAAGCTGAACCAGAGCCAGAGCGCGCTCGGCGAGGCCATCTACCAGTCGGCGCAGGCCGAGGGTCAGCCCGCCGACCCGTCCGCCACCAACCCGGGAGCCGGCACCGTGCCGAACCCCGAGGAGGACGTCATCGACGCAGAAGTGGTCGACGACGAGGACGACAAGAAGTAAGACGGACTCATGACGGACAAGAACTTCGACGAACCGCAGGACGGCGACGAGGTTCGGCCCGGCGAGGAGGGGTCGGAGGCGAAGGCCTCCGACCCTGCTTCGCAGGAGCCGGAGCTCACGGTCGACGACATCCTGAACGCGATGCAGACCGATGATGCCGCGGTCGCGGAGGCGGACGCCGCCGACCACGATCTGCTGCTGGACCTCAAGCGCCTGCAGGCCGAATATGCCAACTACCGCCGACGCACCGAAGAGCAGCGCGAGGTGGAGATCGAGCGCGCCAAGGGCTCGGTCGCCAAGGGCTTGCTGCCGGTGCTCGACGACCTCGACCGTGCTGCGAAGCACGGCGACCTCCCCGACGGCACCCCGTTTGCAGCGATCGCCGAGAAGCTGCGCGGGGTGGCCGAGCGGATGGGCCTCGTCGCCTATGGCGAGGTCGGCGAGGTGTTCGACCCGCAGCGCCACGAGGCGATCTTCCAGCAGCCGACGCCCGGCGCGACCGAGACCACCGTGCTCGATGTCGTCGAGGTTGGCTATCGGCTGGGTGCGGTCGAACTGCGGCCTGCGAAGGTCGTCGTCGCCGTCCCGGCGGACTAGGAGGATTCGTGGCCAGCCAGGACTGGTTCGACAAGGATTTCTATCAGGTGCTCGGCGTCTCCAAAGACGTCTCCCCCGCGGACCTGAAGAAGACGTACCGCAAACTCGCGCGCACCTATCACCCGGACTCGAACCCGGGCGATGCGAAGGCGGAGGCCACCTTCAAGGAGATCAGCGAGGCGTACGCCGTGCTGAGCGATCCGGAGCAGCGGCAGGAATACGACCAGATTCGCGCCATGGGCTCCGGCGCCCGCTTCACCGCGGGCGGCGCGGGCGCTGGGGGCGGCTTCGAGGACGTGTTCTCGATGTTCGGCCAGGGCCGCGGCGGCGCGCGCTACGACGACGCGGACGACTTCTTCACGATGTTCGGCCAGGGGACGCCCGCGGGCTTCGGCACCGGGCGCTTCGGTCAGACCAGCGGAGGCTTCCGCGGCTTCGGTGGACCCACACGTGGCGCCGACGTCACCGCCCGCACCACGCTGGACTTCATCACCGCCGCGAAGGGCGACACGATCTCGCTCCAGGGTGAGGACGGCAAGCCGTTCAAGGTGAAGATCCCGGCGGGCGTCGGCGACGGTCAGAAGATCCGGCTACGCGGACGGGGCCGTCCGTCCCACGACGGCGGCGACAACGGCGACATCGTGGTGCAGGTCGCGGTGCGTCCGCATCCGGTGTTCCACCGGGACGGACTGAACCTCCGCGTGACGGTTCCGGTCACCTTCACCGAGGCCGCGCTCGGCGCGACCATCGAGGTGCCGACCCTCGGCGGCGACCCGGTCAAACTCCGCGTCGCTCCCGGCACCCCCTCCGGGCGGGTGCTGCGCGTCAAGGGCCGTGGTATCCAGACGCCGAAGGGCACCGGAGACCTGCTGGCTGAAGTGCAGGTCGTCGTCCCCTCGCACCTGGATGCGGCCGCCCGCGAGGCGCTGGAGCGCTTCAAAGAGGTCGAACCCGATGAGAATCCCCGCGCCGAACTGATGGCCAAGGCGCGCAGCTGACGATGGCGGCGGAGGTGAGCACAGATGACCGATGACACGATCGACGAGGATGCGCCCATCTTCGCCATCGCCACAGCGGCGGAGCTGGCGGGCATGCACCCGCAGACGCTGCGGCAGTACGACCGGCTGGGTCTCGTGATCCCCTCGCGGACGAAGGGCGGTTCGCGCCGGTACTCCGTGCACGATGTCGCCCTGCTGCGCGAGGTCGGCCGCCTCTCCGCCGACGGCATGAGCCTGCCCGCGATCGCCCGCATCATCGAGCTCGAGAACCGCGTCCGCGAACTCCACGGTCGCGTGCAAGACCTCGAAGCCCGGATGCAGGCGGAGCTGGCGCGCCGGCCCGGCGCCCGCGTGTTCGCCGCCGGCTCCACCGGCTCGGTCATCACTCTGCGCTCCGGCACCCGGGTGCGCCGCGCGACGGACGTCGTGATCTGGCGTCCGCGGCGTGACCTGCCCCACACCGACGAGTAGGTCCACCGCCCCCCGCTCGCCTGTCGCATGTTGCGACCGAGGGTCGCCGTTTGTGACAGGGGAACCGCGTGGACGCGCGGGCTCTCGCCGTAGAGTGCTGCTGTGGAAGCCGGGGGAACGGACGACCGAGGCGGCAACGCGCGCACGCGCGCGTGGGAACGCGTCATGTACTGGCCGTTCACGATCGCCGCACTCATCTTCATCGTCGTCCGCACCGCGCAGGTCGTGGGAGACCTCGACGGCATCGCCCGCGTCATGACCGCAACGGCGACCGCGGCGCTGTGGGTCGTCTTCGTCGTGGACTACCTCGTCCGGCTCCTCCTCGCCGGACGCGAACGCTGGCGGTGGGCGCGCCATCACCTGTTCGATCTCGCCGTGGTGGTCTTCCCCGCGCTGCGGCCGGTGCGGCTGCTCCACGCTGCCACCCGCATCCGCATCTTCACCCGCACGGCCGGCAACTCGCTCCGTGCCCGGCTGCTCATCTACGGTGTCGGCGCGGCCCTGCTGCTGATCTGGGATATCTCCCTCGCCGTGCTCGAGGTCGAACGCCACGCCCCCGGCGCGAACATCACCCGGGTCGGGGATGCGGTCTGGTGGGCGTTCTGCACCGTGACCACGGTGGGGTACGGCGACTACACGCCGGTGACATGGCAGGGACGGTTCCTCGCGGTGCTCCTGATGATCGGCGGCGTCGTGCTGGTCGGCATGATCGTCGCGACGTTCTCGTCGTGGGTCATGGAGCGCGTCACCCGCGGCCACGAGGACCAGCAGCCCGCGACGAAGGCCGACATCACCCGCGCGCTGGCGGCTCTCCGGCCCGCCGACCCCGCGGCGACGACCCCGGACCCCTCACCGCCCGCGCGCCAGGACTGACCCGCCCGCGCGGGCGGGTGTGGCGAGGTCGGACCGTCGTGAGTCCGTCGACTCGGGGTGGGTGACGCTCAGGCGGGCGGCAGCCGCAGGATGCTGTCGGACTCGGCGAGCGGCAGGTCCTCGACGGCGCGGAGCGTGCGGGCGAGCGCGTCCACCGCATCCAGGACCGTCCCGAAGCGCTCGCGGTCGCCGCCGACGGCCTGCAGCGTGACGAGGTGCGTGCCGAGGTCCCAGGTGTACGTCGCGAACGGCGGGGCGGCGGGGTTCTGCGGCAGCGCCACCACGAGCTTCTCGCCGACACCCAGGTGTGGATTGCGGAAGTCCTCGGTGTCGTCGTACTCCATCGGCATCATCGCCCGTGCCGTGCGGAGCTGATTCGTGGCCTCCTGCACCTGTGCGAGCACGACCACGAGCTCCGGATCGGCCTTCCACATCCACGCGAGCACCCGACCCGCGGCCCGTCGCATGAGCAGCGGTGCCGCCTGGCTGGCCGCCCACGCCGCGAAGCCGGAACCCGGACGCGGCTCGGCGCCGGCGGCGGCGTTCGCACCGGACAACAGCATCCCGATCGCGCGCTTGCGGTGCCGTCTTCCGCGCAGGCCCAGCGAACCGGTCACCGGAACCCAGGTCTCGGCGGGCGCATCCGCCTGCAATCGCAGCATGACTCCAGGGTAGGTGGCTCGCCGCGCACGGGGAGGCGTTCCCCGGCCCCGATCGGGCATCGGGGTACAGTGGAGGGGAACGCGCACACCCCGACGCGAACGCCGCAGAGATAGGCAGCCACCATCCCGTGACTTCCCCCGCGACCCCCCCTGACGATTCGGCCGACCCGCGCCTGACGATCCTCATCGGGGCGGACACCTTCACCCCCCATGTGAACGGCGCCGCCCGTTTCGCCGAGCGACTCGCCGCAGGTCTCGTGAGCCGCGGCCACGACGTGCATGTCATGGCGCCCAGCGCCGGGCACGCCAACCACGGCGTCTTCCGCGAAGAGGTCGAGGGCGAGGAGATGACGGTGCACCGGCTGCCGGCCTACCGGTGGCCCCCGCACGACTGGCTGACGTTCGCCCTGCCGTGGCGGGTGCGCGGCTACGCACGCCGGACCATGGATGCCATCAAGCCGGACGTCGTGCATATCCAGTCGCACATCGTGATCGGCCGCGGCCTCGCCCGGGAAGCGCGCCGTCGCGGGATCCCGGTGATCGCCACGAACCACGTCATGGCCGAGAATATCCTCGACTTCACGACGCTGCCGGACGCCTTGAACAAGCTGCTGCTGAAGTTCGCCTGGGGAGACGCCGCCCGCACCTTCGCGCTCACCCGCGCCGTCACCACTCCCACGCGCAAGGCCGCCGATTTCCTCGAGTCGACGATCGACATCACCGGGGTCATCCCCATCAGCTGCGGCATCGACAAGCGGAACTACACACCGGATCTCGGTCCGCGCGAGAGCAACCGCATCCTGTTCGTGGGGCGGCTGACGTCGGAGAAGCAGATCGACGTCGTGCTGCGCGCGATGGCGAAGCTCGACCCGGCGCTCGATGCCACCTTCGACATCGTCGGCAGCGGCGATCAGCGCAAGGCACTGGAGCAGTTGGCGGAGCAGCTCGGCGTCGCGGAGCGGGTCCGCTTCCACGGCCACACGTCGGAGGAGGAGCTGCGCGAGCTCTACTCGCGCGCCACCGTCTTCGCCATCGCCTCGATCGCGGAGCTCCAGTCGATCGCGACCATGGAGGCCATGGCATCCGGTCTGCCGATCGTCGCCGCCAACGCGGTCGCCCTACCGCACCTCGTGCACGACGGCGAGAACGGCTACCTGTTCACCCCCGGCGACTCCGACGAACTCGCCGCCCGGCTCACGGATGTCCTCACCGCATCGCCCGAGGACCGGCGACGGATGCAGCAGGCCTCGCTCGACGGTGTCAACATCCACGACATCAACCGCACCCTCGACACGTTCGAGGCGCTGTACCGCGGCGAACCGTTGCCCGAGTAATCGCCGTGCACGTCGTGTTCTTCGGCGACCAGCACCTGGAGTCGCTGGGCGGGGCGCAGGTGTCGATGCGGCTGCAGCGGCGGTTCCTGGAACGCGCCGGGCACACCGTCACGGTGGTCGCGCCGCGCATGCATCTACCGCGTCCGGGTCTGTCCGATCCCGGCTACCTGGATCTGCCGTCGGTGCCGATCACCCCGGACCGGGAGTACTCGCTCACCTGGCCCGGCGCCCGCACCGACCGGTGGCTCGACGCGGCGATGGCAGGCCGGCCGCCGGTGGACGTCGTGCACGTGCAGGCCGACTTCTGGGGCGCCTTCATCGGTCACCGGTTCGCGGCGCGGCACCGGCTGCCGGTGGTGCACACCATGCACAACCGGGTGGATGTGGGCATCGCCGCCGTCGCCCCGGCACCGGCGCTCGTGCTCCGCGGTCTCAATCTGTGGCAGCGGCGGGTGCTTCGCGGTGTGCCCGCACGGGCAGCGCGGACGGCTGGATCGATGCGCGAACCTCGCAGAATCGCGCGAGCCTCGCAGGATTCGGCGGAAATCCTGCGACCTTCGCGCGATTCTGCGGAGTTCGTGACGGCGGACGCGGACGGCTGGGCGTACCTGCGCCGGTTCGCCGAGCGATCGGATGCGGTCACCGCGCCGTCCGGACACTTCGCCCGGCGCCTCGAAACCCACGGCGCGGCGCCCGAGTCCGGTGCGGTCGACGTGATCTGGAACGGCATCGACGACGACGTGCTGGATGCAGCGCTGTCCGGCGGGGCGCGGGAACCCGGTCGGCCGCGGCTGGTCTGGGTCGGACGGATGAGCCCGGAGAAGCGGCTGCTGCCGTTCCTCGAGGCGATCGTCGCATCGGGGATCGACGCCGACGTCGAGATCATCGGCGGTGGCGGGCAGCTGCGCGCGGCGCGGCGGCTGCTGGCGCGGCGGCCGCCGACCGCATCCGTCTCGTTCGCGGGGCGGCTGCCCTACGCCGAGACGCTTCGCCGGCTGGCCGCGGCCGATGCGGTGGTGCAGACCTCGATCGGCTTCGAGACCCAGGGGATGACGGTGTTCGAGGCGGCGTCGCTCGGCACGCCCGCCGTGGTCAGCGACCCCGACATCGCGGGGGAGCTCGGCGCGGGCGTGTGGGTGCCGGGCGACGGATCCGTCACCGCGCTCGCCCGGACGCTGCGTCGCGCGGTAACCGATATCGCCGCGGGCACCGCGCCCGTGCCCGACCCGACGGTGGCGGAGCGGTTCCGGCAGTCGTCGCGCACCGCCGCGATGGTGGACGTGTACCGGCGGGTCGTCGCGGGCTGACCCACAGACCCGGCCGTCATCGGGTCTGGAGACGCGCGCGAGCGGTGCGCCGGCTGGCGCGGCGGCGGGACACCACTCCTCCGGCCGGGTGGCTGGATGCGGTCTCCGGCGGTGCCGGGGGCAGCTCTTGCGGAGTTGTGTCGGCGGCGACGGCGTTACCGCGTTCGCGGACGCGCGTCCACTCGGTGGGGAGCGGGCGGTAGCCGTCGTTCAGGACGGCGGCGAGGGTGGCGACGATACCGAGGAGGGCGAGGATGCCGAGGATGCTGAGAAGAGTGATCATGGCAGAAACACTACGAATGGCGGAAACTCGCCACGAGTGGCAGGATGGACATGAAGCATCCGATATCTGCCACATGCCTGGAGGTCCCCGTGCACAGCGTCGCCGTCATCGTGCAGCCCGGTTTCGCCCCGTTCGAGTTCGGCCTCGCCTGTGAGGCGTTCGGCCTGGATCGCAGCGACGACGGCATTCCGAACTTCGACTTCCGCATCTGCGCGGCGGAGCCCGGCCTCGTGCCGTCGAACCTCGGCTTCTCGATCACGGTCGACCGCGACCTCTCCGCCGCGGAGGATGCCGATCTCGTCGTCGTGACCCCGGTGCAGAAGGAGCAGTGGCGTCAGATCGACACCCGTATCGCCGGTGTCGTGCGGCGCGCGGCGGAGCGCAACGCCTGGCTCCTCAGCGTCTGCAGCGGTTCGTTCGTCCTCGCCGCCGCCGGGGTGCTCGACGGGCGGAGCGCCACCACCCACTGGCGCTACGCGGACACGATGGCGCGGATGTACCCGGAGGTCACCGTCGACCCGGACGTCCTCTACGTGCAGGACGGCAAGATCATCACGAGCGCGGGCACCGCGGCCGGGCTCGACGCCTGCCTGCATCTGCTGCGTCAGGAGATCGGTGCCGAGGCCGCGAACATCGTGGCGCGACGTATGGTCGTCGCCCCGCAGCGCGACGGCGGCCAGGCGCAGTTCATCGCCAAGCCCATCCCCGAGGCGGCCTCGCTCTCGCTCGCCCCCGTGACCGACTGGATGCTGCAGAACCTGCGCCGTGACCTCACGGTCGAGCAGCTCGCCGCCCGCGCGCACATGTCGCCGCGGACGTTCGCCCGGCGGTTCCGCGCGGACATGGGCACGACGCCCGCCGCGTGGCTGAACCGGCAGCGTGTGCTCCACGCGCAGCGGCTGCTCGAGCAGACGGACCTCGGCCTCGATCGGATCGCCGACGAGTGCGGGTTCGGGTCGGCCGCGGTGCTGCGCCAGAACTTCGCGCGGACGCTCGACACGACGCCCACCGCGTACCGCGCCCGCTTCGCCTGCGTCCCCGCATCCGCATCCGCCGCCTGAGCCGCGCTCTCCCGCAAGACGCACTCTGGCCGCGAGACGGGTTCTGGCCGCGAGACGCGGGGGTTTTCCCACCCCTCGGGGCACAGAACCCCTCTCGCGGAAATGCCTCCGCCCTGGTAAACTTGAGTCAACAAGACTCAAGTTAATACGTCCACGGAAACAGGAGAGCGAATGAACGCCACGCAGCAGCCCGGTCAGGAGGACGCGCGGAGCGCCCTCGAGCAGTTCGGCATCAACCTCACCGAACGCGCGCGGCAGGGCAAGCTCGACCCCGTCATCGGTCGGGACAGCGAAATCCGTCGCGTCAGCCAGGTGCTGACCCGTCGTACCAAGAACAACCCCGTGCTCATCGGTGAGCCCGGCGTCGGCAAGACCGCCGTCGTCGAAGGTCTCGCCCAGCGCATCGTCGCGGGCGACGTCGCCGAGTCGCTGAAGGACAAGGAGCTCGTCTCCCTCGACATCTCCGCGCTCGTCGCGGGCGCCATGTACCGCGGTCAGTTCGAGGAGCGGCTGAAGAGCGTCCTCAAGGAGATCACCGAGTCCGACGGCCAGATCATCACGTTCATCGATGAGCTGCACGTGCTCATGGGGGCCGGTGGCGGCGAAGGATCCGTCGCCGCATCCAACATGCTCAAGCCCATGCTCGCGCGCGGTGAGCTGCGGCTGATCGGCGCGACCACCCTCGACGAGTACCGCGAGTTCATCGAGAAGGATGCGGCGCTGGAACGCCGCTTCCAGCAGGTGTACGTCGGCGAGCCGAGCGTGGAGGACACCATCGCGATCCTCCGCGGGCTCAAGGAAAGGTACGAGGCCCACCACAAGGTCGCCATCGCCGACGGTGCGCTGGTGGCCGCCGCATCCCTGTCGAACCGGTACATCCCGTCGCGGCAGCTGCCCGACAAGGCCATCGACCTGATCGACGAGGCCGCGTCGCGCCTGCGCATGGAGATCGACTCCGCGCCGCTCGAGATCGACGAGCTGCGTCGTCACGTCGACCGCCTGAAGCTGGAAGAGCTCGCGCTGAAGAAGGAGAAGGACCCCGCCTCGCAGGAGCGGCTGGCGAAGCTGCGCACCGACCTTGCCGCCGAGGAAGCCAAGCTCGCCGAGCTGCAGACGCGGTGGGAGCAAGAGCGATCCTCGCTGAACCGCGTCGGTGAGCTGAAGACGCGCCTCGACTCGGCGCGCGTCGAGGCGGAGCGGGCGCAGCGAGAGGGCAACCTCGAGAAGGCGTCGCGACTGCTCTACGCCGAGATCCCGGCCCTCGAGCGCGAGCTGGGCGTGGCCGAGAAGGCCGAGTCCAGCGATGACCGCATGGTCGGCGACCAGGTCACCGACGAGGACATCGCATCGGTCATCGCGATGTGGACCGGCATCCCGGTGGGGCGCCTGCTGCAGGGCGAGACCGAGAAGCTCGTGCACCTCGAGGCGGAGCTCGGCAAGCGGATCATCGGCCAGAAGGAAGCTGTCAAGGCGGTCTCGGATGCGGTCCGCCGCTCTCGCGCCGGCATCAGCGACCCGAACCGGCCCACCGGCTCGTTCCTGTTCCTCGGTCCCACTGGTGTCGGCAAGACCGAGCTCGCCAAGGCGCTCGCCGAATTCCTCTTCGACGACGAGCACGCCATGGTGCGCATCGACATGTCGGAGTACGGCGAGAAGCACTCGGTCTCGCGCCTGGTCGGCGCTCCTCCCGGATACGTCGGGTACGAGCAGGGTGGCCAGCTGACGGAGGCCGTGCGGCGCCGGCCGTACTCGGTCGTGCTGCTTGACGAGGTGGAGAAGGCGCACCCCGAGGTGTTCGACGTGCTGCTGCAGGTCATGGACGACGGGCGCCTGACCGACGGCCAGGGCCGGACGGTCGACTTCCGCAACGTCATCCTCATCCTCACCTCGAACCTGGGCTCGCCGATCCTCATCGATCCGACGCTCTCCCTCGAAGAGAAGCGGATCCAGGTGCAGGCGCTCCTCCGGCAGGCGTTCCGTCCCGAGTTCCTCAACCGGCTCGACGACACCGTCATGTTCGAGGCGCTGTCGCAGGACGACCTCGCGCAGATCGTGGAGCTCTCGGTGGACGCACTGCAGCGCCGTCTCCGCGACCGTCGCCTCATGCTCGCCGTCACCCCCGATGCGCGGGCCTGGCTGGCCGAGCGCGGGTACGACCCGCTCTTCGGGGCGCGGCCGCTGCGCCGCCTCATCCAGTCGGAGATCCAGGACCGCCTCGCCATGGCGATCCTCTCCGGCGGGGTGCGCGACGGCGACACGGTCCGTGTGGACGTCGCCGCCGACGGGTCGCAGCTGGTGCTCACCAGCGAGGGTCCTGCCGGTGCTCCTTCTTCGCGCGACGAGGACGAAGACGACGTGATCGAGGCCGAGCTCCTCGACGACTGACCCCCGCGGCTCCGGTTGTCACGCCGACCCACCCCCGTCCCGCCGACCCACCCCTTTCCGTCCAGCACGGAGAGGGGTGGGTCGCGTATAGGGGGGTGGGTCGGCGAAGGGAAGAGCCGCCAGCATCCGGATGCGGCGGCGGTAGCGTCGGGGCATGCGCTCCGCTCTCGCCGCCCTCCGCGCGCTGTGGGCCTCGTCGCATCCGGGTCCCACCGTGGTCGTCACCGTGCTGTCGTTCGCGCTGGGTCTCGCGGCGGGACTGGATGCGGCCCGGCTCGTGCTCCTGACGCTGTCCGTGTTCGCGGGGCAGCTGTCGATCGGCCTCTCCAACGATGCGATCGACGCGAAGCGCGACCGGCAGGTGGGCCGCACCGACAAGCCGCTCGCCCGCGGCGCCGCCCGCATCCGGACCGCCTGGATTGCGGCTGTCACGACCCTGGTGGTGGCCCTCGCGCTGAGCGCGATCCTCGGCGGCTGGATGCTGCTCGCCCACGCCGTGCTGCTGGCCTCGGCGTGGTCCTACAACGCCGGGCTGAAGGCCACCGTGTTCTCCCTCGCCCCGTTCCTGCTGAGCTTCGGGCTGTTTCCGTCGCTCGCGACCCTCTCCGCTCACGTGCCGGCGCCGGCGGCGTGGTGGGCGACGCTTGCCGGAGCCGTGCTCGGCGGGGCCGTGCACCTCACGAATGTGCTGCCCGACCTCGACGACGACCGGCGCACCGGCATCCGCGGGTTGCCGCACCGGCTGGGTGCGCGCCCGTCGGCGGCGCTCGCGGCGCTGGCCGTCGTCGGTGGAGCCGTCGCCGTGCTCCTGGGCTCGGCGGACGGAGACATCGCCGCGATCAGCGTCCTCTCCTGGGTCTTCTTCGCCGCGGTGGTGGCCGCAGCGGTGCTGGCGGCGGTCCTCGTGCTGCGCGGGTCGCCCGGGCGAGTCGTGTTCCGCCTCGTGATGCTCGCCGCCCTGCTCCTTGCCGTGCAGCTCGTGACCACCGGGGCGGGATTGACCGGGTGAGCCGCCGCGTCGTGTCGGAATTCAGGCTGAGCGGGTGATTCCGGCGGAATGCGCCGCGTTCCGCGCACCACAGCCTGAATTCCGACACTCCCGCACCTGAGCCGGGCCCGGTTCACAGCTCAGGACCGTTCGCGGTGCCCCCGGGGGCTGCCGGGGCGCCGCCGCACGAATGTCCGGAGTTGTGAACGAGCTGCGGCCGGGACGAGGGTCGACTCAGGCGTCGCGGTCGAAGCCCATTGCGTAGGCGTGGGCAAGCAGGCGGCCGGTCGGGGGCGCGAGCAGGATGCGGAGGAGTCGCTGCCGCGCCGCATCCGCGGTCGGTGCGAGGGGGCGCCCGAGCGCGGTGTTCAGGGTCGCGATGGTGGCCGACGTGCGGGCCGAGGCCACCCGTCGACGCTCCCAGTGATCGAGCGCGTCGGTGGGCGGCTCGCCCTGCCTCAGCCACTGCGTCAGCAGCGGCGCGAGGGTCACGGCGTCGAGGAGGCCCAGGTTCATGCCCTGCCCGCCGATGGGGCTCACCTCGTGCGCTGCGTCGCCGATGACGAAGAGTCGGTCGCGGCGCAGCCGCGGGGCGACCGCCCGCCGCACTCGGAAGCCGGTCGCGGCCGTGACCTGCGCGGCGGCCGCGTCGAGTCCGTGTGCGACGAGCGCGGCCTGCAGCCGCTCCCGCTGGTGGGCGGGGTCGTGATCGTCCGGCACAGGATCCCACGCGACGAAGCGCCGACGGCCGCCGGGCAGCGGGAACGACTCCAGCACGCCGGGCCGGTCGAGATGGACGATTGCGACCGGATGCTTCGCGGTGTCGACGGCGACATCGGTCATGAGGTAGCGATCGGCGTAGGCTCGCACCCGGACCGCGCCCTTTCGGTACGCCAGCTCTCGCCCGGCGGCACCTCCGGCGACGACCACGATGCGGGCACGCACGTCGCCGCCGGTGGTGCGCACCCGCATCCGTCCGCCCTCCGGCTCCACCCGCTGGACCCCGGTGCCGCGGTGGACGCCGGGGCCGCCGATCGCGGCCTCGGTGTCGGCCTGCGCGAGGGTGGCGACGAACGGGAACCGCCGGTCGAGTCGGTCGAACCGCACGGTTCCGAGCAGTCCCGCCCGGGATCGCGCCTCCCCCCGGGAGACGCGCGTGGCCGTCGCGAGCAGCCGGTCCGTGATGCCGGACGGTTCGAGTGCGGCGAGCACCGGCGCGTGCACCCCGATGGCGCGGGTGCCCCCGCCGACGCTGCTGCGGCGTTCCAGCAGGAGCGGATCGACGCCGCGCCGCGTGAGTTCGGCCGCGAGGAGCAGCCCGACCGGACCCGCCCCGACAATGACGACCTCCGCGGTATCCGGCAGGGATGCGGCGGCGCCGGGCCGCACCGGCTCAACCATCGCCCTGGCCCACCGCGAGCAGCCGGAACGGTACCGGGCGCGCGATCTCCCAGGTGCCGGTCGAGGCGAGCGCGGCGCCGAGCTCACCGGCGCGGTAGCTGCGGCGGATCGAGCGCAGCCCGTCCGTGCGCAGGAACGTCCCCGGGGCGAACGGGGTGATCCCGACCGCGTAGAGGCCGTAGGCCCGCACGTCGCGGGCGATGTCGGCGTGCAGCACGGGGCCGCTCGAGAGTCGCAGCGAGTCCGCGGCGAACTGTTCCAGTTCCGCCGGCGTCAGATGATGCAGCACATGGTTCGACACGACGAGGTCGAAGCGTTCGCCGCCCCGCAGCAGTGCGGTGGAGTCCGCCTGCACGAACCTCACCCCGTCACCGGCGCGCCGGCGCGCCACCGGCAGCGCCCGCGGATCCGGGTCGGCGCCCACCCACTCCGCCTCGATCCCATCGGCTCGCGCGAGGGCGGCAAGCCGCGCCAGGAGATCGCCGCCGCCGCATCCGAGGTCGAGCACCCGTGCCGGGTGGCCGAGTCGCTGCAACGCCGGGCGCACCCGGTCGCGGTAGACCGTGCCCCAGCCGGAGATCAGCCGGTTCACGGCGCCGAACCGGCGGAGGGTGCGGGCGAGCCGCACCGGGTCGCAGTCGGGGTCGTCCATGAGCTCCGGCAGCGACCGCTCCCGCTCCCGGAGGTTCATGCACCCTCCGCGGTGCGGCGCCGCAGCCGCGCGGATTCGACGGTAAGCCCGGGGCCGAAGGCGAGCGTGCCGATGCTCGCCCCGTCCGCCAGCTCCGGGTCGTGCAGCAGGTCGCGGAGGATGAACAGCACCGTGGCGCTCGACATGTTTCCGTAGTCGCGGAGCACGCGTCGTGACGGCGTCATCGCGGTCTCGTCGAGGCCGAGACCCGCCGCGACCCGGTCGAGGATGCTGCGGCCGCCGGGGTGCACGGCCCACGCGTCCGCATCCAGGAGATGCCCTGCCGCCGCCCGCACCTCCCGGCCGACGATCCGCGGCACCTCGGCGGTGAGCACCATCCGGAAGCCGTCGTCGCCGACGGTCCACGTCATGTCGTCCTCCCCGTCCGGGACGAGCGCGGTGGCGAAGTCGCCGAGCTCCAGCCGCGCGTGCCCCGGCGTGCCCGCCCGGACAACGGCCGCCGCGGCGCCGTCGGCGAAGACGGATGCGGCGACGATCTGCTGCGGATCATCGGAGGTGTGGATGTGCAGCGAGCACAGTTCCGCGCACACCACCAGGACCACCGCGTCCGGTTGTGCGAGGACGAGCCGGTGCGCGGCGCGGAGGGCGGGGAGCGCGGCCGCGCAGCCGACGAAGCCGTGGTGGTAGCGCTCCACCGTGGTGCGAAGGCCCAAGTCGCGGACGAGGAGGACGTCGGGACCGGGGGCGAACACGCCCGTGCACGAGACCGTGATCACGTGGGTGACCGCATCCGGTGCCACCTCGGCGTCGTGGAGTGCACGCGTCGCCGCCTCGGCGAAAAGCGCCGGGACGAGGCGGCGGTACTCGGCACTGCGGGCAGCGGTCGAGGGCGACAGCAGCGTCCCGTCCGCATCCCGCACCCGCAGCGCCTCGGGCTCGTCGGGATCGACGAGCCCCCGCAGGACGGTGTGGCGGTGGGCGATGTCGGCGGCGTTGAACGCCGCGTGGATGAGCCGCTGGCTCCGGCGGTCGAGGCCGGGCTGTGCGGCAAAGAGGTCCCGGACGTCGTCCTGGCGGAGGCGGGTCGACGGCACGGCGGTGCCGATCGCCACGATGCTGGGCGTGACGGGGGGCGCGATCATGCTTCACCGTACGTCCGCCGCGGGTCTGCGGGGCCGGGCTGGTGGTCCGCGGCGCAGCGCCCTACAGTGTCGCGCTCGCGCCGCGCCGACCCACCCCGCTCACGACGAGCCACCCCTATCCGGACGGTGCGGACAGGGGTGGCTGGGTGAGAAAGGGGTGGGTCAGTCGTCGGTGAGAAGCGTCTCGGCCAGCGGGCGACGGGTCCGCGGAGTGGCCTCGCGCTCGCGGATCTGCTCGCTGGCGCCGGCCGGGTCGCCGAGGTGCCCGACAGCCATCACGGCAAGGGGCTGCAGGCGGGCGTCGAGGCCGAACGACTCGGAGATCTGGTCCCGGTGGAAGCCGCCCATCTGGTGGGTGGCGAGACCACCCGCGTGCGCTTGCACGGTGAAGAACGCCGCGGCCTGGCCGGTGTCGTACACGGCCCACGGCAGCGGCTCGCCGTCCTCGCGGAGGGTGTCGGCGATGAAGACGACGAGGGCGGAGGCGTCGCCGGCCCAGGCCTGGTTGAAGCCCATCAGCGCCTCGAAGACCTTGGCGTGCGTCTCGGTGCCCCGGCGGGCGACGATGAGCCGCCACGGCTGGGTGTTGCTGGCCGAGGGCGCCCAGCGGGCGGCCTCGAGGGCGCTGGCGAACGCCTCCTCATCGAGGGGCGCCGTGGCGTCGAAGATGCGGGTCGACCAGCGCTGGGCGAAGACGTCGAGAACGGGGACGTCGGTCTGGGCAGGGTTCGTGACGACGAAAGACATGGGACTCCAGGTGATGCGAGAGATGTACGAGACACCGTCGGCCCGCCTTCCCTTCCACGGTATCGCGCGCAACGCACAGAAGGATCCGTCCGGCAGAAGGACTGGCGAACTTCACGGGTGCGGACCCGGTGCGTTGCCGCATCCGGTCGCTACGGTGGCTGCATGACGATCGCGACGGCAGACCTCTACGACGACCGCGGCGACGCGCTCGACTCGCTCGCGCTGCAGCTCCACGACATCGGCGGCCGGGTGGCCTTCGACGGTCCGATCCGCACCGTGCGGTGCCACCGCGACAACGCGCTCGTGAAGGCGGTGCTCGCGACGCCCGGCGACGGCGCGGTGCTCGTCGTCGACGGCGCGGGGTCGCTGGAGTCCGCCCTGGTGGGAGATCTCATCGCGGCATCCGCCGTCGACAACGGCTGGGCCGGGATCATCGTGCACGGCGCGATCCGGGACCGCGAGGCGATCGGTCGGCTCCCCCTCGGGGTCAAAGCGCTCGGCTCCAACCCGCGCAAGAGCGCCAAGGACGGTGTCGGCGAGGTCGACGTGCCAGTGCAGATCGCCGGGGTCACCTTCACTCCCGGCCGCCACGTGTGGGCGGATGCGGACGGGATCCTCGTCGAGCGCTGACGCCTACGGCAGCGAGGGCCAGGATGCCGGGCCGGCGGTGCCGGCGGAGTATTCGTCGAGCGGAACATCGCCCCGATGCCACGCGTCCAGCACCGGCTGCACGATGCGCCAGCATTGCTCGGCCGCATCCCCACGTACCGACAGGGCGGCGTCGCCGTCGAGGATGTTGGCGAGCACGTCGGCGTAGGCCCGGAGCGCCCCGGTGCCGAGGGCGGTCGACAGCGTCGCCCGCGACAGCGCGAACGGGTCCTCGGCGCCGTTGACGTTCAGTTCGAGCGACATCTCGTCCGGGCCGAGCGAGAACCGCAGCACCGATCCGAGCGCCTGGCCGCTGAACCCGTCCGGCAGGTGCCGCACCGGACGGAATGTGAGCACGATCTCGTGCGTCGCCGAGCCCACGCCCTTGCCTGACCGCAGCGTGAACGGCACCCCGGTCCAGCGGGCCGTGCGGACGTCGAACGTCACCTCGGCCAGTGTCTCGGTGTGCCGCTCCGGGTCGACCCCCGGCTCGTCCGTGTAGGCGGGCATCTCCTCACCACCGGCGCGACCCTCGGTGTAGCGCGCCCGCCGGGAGGAGTGCACCGGGTTGTCGTCCCAGACGGTCGTGGCACGCAACGCCGCCGAGGTCGCGTCTCGCAGGTCGACCTCGTGCAGGCTCGCGGGCGGCTCCATGGCGACGATCGCCAGCACCTGCAGCAGGTGGCTCTGGATCATGTCGCGGAGGGCCCCGGCCTGGTCGTAGTACCCCGCGCGGTCTTCGAGGCCCAGGGTCTCGTCGTATCGGATGAGGACGGACTCGATGTGTTCGGCGCCCCACACCGGCTCCAGCACCCGGTTCGCGAAGCGCACGCCCAGCAGGTTCAGCACCATCGAACGGCCGAGGAAGTGGTCGACGCGGAAGATCTGGTTCTCCGGCACGAGGTGACGCAGCGTCCGGTTGAGCGCGCGGGCGCTCGCCTCGTCGGCGGCGAACGGCTTCTCCATCGCGAGGATCGTGCCCTCGGGCAGGTCGTCGGGTGACAGTGCCTCGCACGCCGCCTGCGCCACGGCGGGCGGCACGGCGAAGTACAGGATGCTGCGTCCGTCGTGCTCCGCGAGCAACGCCCTCAGCTCGGCGGCCTTGGTGATGTCGAGCTGCCGGTAGACGGCGGCCTTCGCCACCGACAGCGCGTGCTCCGACGCGTCGGAGCCGAACGCCGTGCGGATGCGGGTGCGCCAGGCGGTGTCCGATAGCTCTCCGACGCCCGCGCCCACCAGGTTCAGGTGGCGCTTGGGCTCATCATCGAGCAGCTGCGCGAGGGCGGGCAGGAGCAGGCGGGAGGTGAGATCTCCCGTGGCACCGAGGATGATCAGCGTCGTCGCGTCCGTCACCGTCCTCACGTTAGTGCCCGGCAGGGCAGAATCGAGCCGTGACCGCAGCCATCGAGGACTATGCCATCATCAGCAACTGCCGGACCGCGGCGCTGGTGTCCCGCGACGGCAGCATCGATTGGTTCTGCGCACCGCGCTACGACTCCCCGTCCCTGTTCGGCGCCCTCCTCGGCACCGAGGAGCACGGCTGCTGGCGCCTCGTCCCCACCGATCCGGGGGCCGTCGCCACGCGCCGCTACGACGGCGACACCATGATCCTCGTGACGCGCTGGCAGACCGCATCCGGCGTCGCGGAGGTCTTCGACTTCATGCCCACCGACGGGGATCGGGTCGACATCGCCCGCCGCATCGTGGGGGTCTCGGGCGAGGTGGAGTTCGCCACCGAGCTCCGGATGCGGTTCGACTACGCCCGCGCCATCCCGTGGGTGCGGCAGACCGGCGATGGCGCCACCCCGGCGCTCCAGGCGACCGCGGGGCCGGACACGCTCGTGATCCGCGGCATCGCGCTCGTGTCCAACGATCACGCGCACCGCGGCGTCGTCACGGTGGCCGCCGGTGGCACCGAGGATCTGACGGCGACCTGGTACCGGTCCTACCGCCGCGAACCGCGCCCCCTCGACGTGGCCACCGCGCTCACCGAGACCCGGGACTGGTGGCGACAGTGGGCGACGACGATCGCCTACCAAGGCCCTCACCACGAGCAGGTGACCCGGTCGCTGCTGGTGCTGCGCGCCCTGTCGCACGAAGACACCGGCGGCATCGTGGCGGCCGCGACCACGTCGCTGCCGGAGCAGTTCGGTGGCGCTCGCAACTGGGACTACCGCTACGTCTGGCTGCGCGACGCCGCCCTCACCCTGGAGGCGCTCGTCGACCACGGGTTCCTCTCGGTCGCGGAGCGCTGGCGGATGTGGCTGCTGCGGGCCGTTGCGGGCAAGCCCTCGCAGATGCAGATCATGTACGGGCTCGCCGGGGAACGCGACCTCGCCGAACGCGAGCTCACGAGCCTCCCCGGGTATCAGGGAGCCTCGCCGGTGCGGATCGGCAACGGCGCGGTCGATCAGTACCAGGGCGACGTGATCGGCGAGGTCATGGTGGCGCTGGAGGCCGCCCGCCTCGCCGGTCTCGAAGAGGACGACTTCTCGTGGCCGCTGCAGCGTGCCCTCCTCGATCGCGTCGAGGCCGGCATGGACCAGCCCGACAACGGCATCTGGGAGGTGCGGGGGCCGCGGCGGATGTTCACGCAGTCCCGCGCGATGATGTGGGCCGCGTTCGATCGCGGTGTGCGGGCGGTGGAGCGCTGGGGACTCGACGGCCCGGCGGAGAAATGGCGGACGCTGCGGGCCCGGCTCTCCGCCGAGATCCACGAGCGCGGTGTGCACGCAGAGGGCGGCTACTTCACCCAGCACTATGAGACGGACGAGGTGGACGCGTCGCTGCTGCTGTTGCCGCAGGTGGGATTTTGCGCGCCGGATGACCCGCGGATGGTGGCGACCGTCGCCCGGATCGAGGACACCCTGATGGAGTCGGGCCTCGTCACCCGCTACCGGTCGTCGACCGGGGTCGACGGTCTCGCCGGTGGCGAGAACGCGTTCATCGCCTGCTCGTTCTGGCTGGTGGAGCAGTACGCCAGCATGGGCCGACCCGAGGATGCCGCGCGGCTCATGGCGCTCGCGGGGCGCGCCGCGAACGACGTCGGCCTCATCGCGGAGGAGTACGACCCGGTGTCGGGGCGTCAGGCGGGGAACACCCCGCAGGCGCTGTCCCATCTGGCGCTGGTGCGTGCCGCCGACGCCCTCGCCGGCCACCCCGGCCGCGCCGCCCACCGCCGCTGACACCCCTCGCGGGGATGCCGGGCGACGTCAGGAGCCGCGCGGTGGCTTCAGGCGCCGTGCGGGACTCGTCGCGCGTGCTTCGGGTGGCAGTCGGGGTGGGATCGGCATGCGGGAACCCGCCCGGAGTGCCACGCGAGCACGGGGTGCCACGCGAGCACGGGGTGCCACGCGAGCACGAGGATGCTGCGCGAGCACCGGGACTGAGGCTCGGCGTCAGCCGAAGATCATCGGCATGTCGTCGTCGTCCGGACCCTCGAGGTCCAGGTCGACCACCACCGGCACGTGGTCGCTGGGGATCTCGCCCTTGCGCTCGTCCCGATGGATGGCGGCTCCGGTCACGGCGTCCGTGAACGCGTGCGAGCCGAGCACGAAGTCGATGCGCAGCCCCTGGTTCCGGGGGAAGCGCAGCTGCTTGTAGTCCCAGTACGTGTAGCCGGCCGGGACGAGCGGGCGCACCGCATCCGACAGTCCCGCATCCAGGAGCGCCTGGAACGCGGCGCGCTCCGGCGGCGACACGTGCGTCGAGACGCCCTCGACGAGGGTCGGGTCGCCGTTGTCCTCGTCGG
The DNA here is from genome assembly GCF_026393345.1 of Microbacterium sp. Lineage (GTDB taxonomy): Bacteria > Actinomycetota > Actinomycetes > Actinomycetales > Microbacteriaceae > Microbacterium. The sequence goes on along the minus strand of NZ_JAPLAI010000055.1, from coordinate 38,853 downwards.
TGGGGGCGATGTTGAAGTCGCCCACCAGTGCGAGGGCGAGATCGGGCTGCGCGGCCAGCGCCGAGCGGGTGTAGTCGGCGAGGGCGCCGAGCCAGTCGAGCTTGTAGACGTAGTGCGGGTCGTCCAGGGATCGGCCGTTCGGCACATACAGGCTCCACACCTTCACGCCGCCGACCGTGGCGCCGAGCGCCCGCGCCTCCTGCGGGGCGGCCGGTCCTTCATGCCCCTTGAGGAATCCCGGCATGCCGGGAAACGCGGTTTCGACGTCCTCGATCGGCTCCCGGCTCGCGAGGGCGACGCCGTTCCACTGATTCAGCCCGTGCGCGACGACGTGGTAGCCGGCGTCTTCGAACGGCCCGTACGGGAACTGCTCCGGCTTGCACTTGATCTCCTGCATGGCGAGCACGTCGACGTTCTCCCGCACGCAGAATTCGACGGTGCGCGCCACCCGGGCGCGAATGGAGTTGACGTTCCAGGTGGCAAGCCGCATGAACCCAGCCTACGAGGTGGCCAGGGCCCGCAGGATGTCCTCCACCCGATCCTTCGCGTCACCGAACAGCATCTGCGCGTTGTCCCGGAAGAACAGCGGATTCTGCACACCGGCGTACCCGGAGGCCATGGAGCGCTTGAAGACGACGACGTTCTCGGCCTCCCACACCCGCAGCACCGGCATCCCCGCGATGGGGCTCCCCGGGTCTTCGGAGGCCGCGGGGTTGACGGTGTCGTTCGCCCCGATCACCAGCACGACGCTGGTCGATGCCAGGTCGTCGTTGATCTCGTCCATCTCCAGCACGATGTCGTAGGGGACCTTCGCCTCGGCCAGCAGCACGTTCATGTGACCGGGCAGGCGCCCGGCCACCGGGTGGATGCCGAACTTCACGTCCACACCACGCGCACGCAGCTGGCTGGCGAGCTCCGCCACCGGGTACTGCGCCTGCGCGACCGCCATGCCGTAGCCGGGGGTGATGACGACGGAGGATGCGGCGGCCAGCAGTTCCGCGACCTGCTCGGCATCCGTCTCCCGGTGTTCACCCTCGGCGTCTGCGCTCGCCGAGGGAGCGGCGATGCCGAAGCCGCCGGCGATCACGGAGAGGAACGACCGGTTCATCGCCTTGCACATGACGAACGACAGGTACGCACCGGACGAGCCGACCAGAGCGCCGGTGACGATCAGCAGGTCGTTGTTCAGCAGGAAGCCCGCGGCAGCCGCCGCCCAGCCGGAGTAGCTGTTGAGCATGGAGACGACCACCGGCATGTCGCCGCCGCCGATCGAGGCGACCAGGTGCCAGCCGAGCGCGAGAGCGAGGAGAGTGACGACGATGAGCAGCCACAGTTCCGGCGTGATGACGTACCAGACGGTCAGCGCGAGGAACAGCACGAGCGCGCCGACGTTCAGGACGTTCTTGCCCGGCAGCATGAGGGGCTTCGAAGAGATCTTGGCCGACAGCTTCAGGTAGGCCACGATCGACCCGGTGAAGGTGACGCCGCCGATGAACACGCCGATGAACACCTCGGCGTGGTGGATGTCGCGAAGAGCGCCGTGGAGGCCCTCCCCGTCGAGCGCGCCGTTCCAGCCGACGAGCACCGCGGCCAGTCCCACGAAGGAGTGGAACAGGGCGATGAGCTCCGGCATCCCGGTCATCTCCACCGATCGCGCCCGCCACAGCCCGATTGCGGCGCCGCCGACGACCGCGACCAGCAGCAGGACGAGACCCACGGTGGCGGATGTGGACCCCCATGCCTGTGTGACGGTCACCCACACGGTCGCGGCGAGCGCGATGGTCATGCCCGTGATGCCGAAACCGACGCCGCGGCGGGCGGTCTCGTGCTTGCTCAGCCCGGCGAGGCTCAGCACGAACAGCAGGGCCGCGACGATGTACGCCGCCCCGGCGACGGCGCCGGACGCGCCGATCAGCGCCGCGCTCATCGGCGACCGTCCTTCTGGAACATGGCGAGCATTCGCCGGGTGACGGCGAAGCCGCCGAAGACGTTGATGGAGGCCAGCAGCACGGCCACGGCGGCGAGGATCTGTACCAGCAGCGACCCCGAGGTGATCTGCACGATCGCACCGACCACGATGATGCCGGAGATCGCGTTCGTGACGCTCATGAGCGGGGTGTGCAGGGCGTGTGCGACGTGTCCGATGACGTAGAAGCCGATGATGACCGAGAGCACCAGCACGAGGAAGTGCTGCGGCAGCGGGGCGGGCGCGACGGCGCACACCGCGAACAGCGCGGCGATGCCGACGGCGGTGAGGCCGAGTTTTGCGCGCGCGGACATCGTCTTTTTCGCGGTCACGGGCGCCGCCTCGACGGGCGTCGCCTGCGGTGCGGCGGAGACCTGCACCGGCGGTGGCGGCCAGGTGATCTCGCCCTCGCGCACCACGGTCACCGAGCGCTGCACGATGTCGTCGAAGTCGAGGGTGAGCACCCCATCCTTCTCCGGGGTGAGGAGCTTCAGCAGGTTCAGCACGTTCGTGCCGTAGAGCTGGGAGGCCTGCGTGGGGAGGCGCCCGGCGAGGTCGGTGTACCCGAGGATGACCACACCGTTGTCTGTGACCACGCGCTCGCCGGCGACGGAGCCCTCGACGTTGCCGCCGTGGGACGCCGCCATATCCACGATGACGCTGCCGGGCTTCATCAGCGCGACGTCCGCGGCGGTCAGCAGCCGCGGCGCGGCGCGACCCGGGATGAGTGCGGTGGTCACGACGATGTCGACGTCCGCGGCCTGCTCGGAGTAGATCTCCGCCGCGCGCCGGTCGTATGCCTCGCTCGTGGCCTTGGCGTAGCCGTCGGCGGACTCCATCTGCTCGTCTACCTCGACGGCGAGGTACTCGCCGCCGATCGAACGCACCTGGTCGGCGACCTCGGGGCGCGGGTCGGTGGCGCGCACGATGGCGCCGAGGCTCGAGGCGGCGCCGATCGCGGCGAGGCCGGCCACACCGGCGCCGGCGACGAGCACCTTGGCGGGCGGGATCTTCCCCGCGGCGGTCACCTGGCCGGTGAAGAAACGACCGAACTCGTTCGCCGCCTCGACGACCGCGCGGTAGCCGGAGATGTTGGCCATCGAGCTGAGCACGTCCATCGACTGCGCGCGCGAGATGCGGGGGACCGCATCCATCGCGAGCGCCGTGACACCGCGCGCCGCGAGCGCCTCCAGGAGCTCCGTCCGGAAGGCAGGGCTGAGCAGGCCCACGATCAGCGCGCCGCGACGGAGCCGGGCGATGTCGTCCGGGGTGGGGGCGCTGACGGTGAGGACGACGTCCGCGCCCCAGGCCGCATCCGTGTCCACGATCTCGGCGCCCGCGTCGCGGTAGGCATGGTCGGGGAACGAGGAGGCGGTGCCGGCGCCGGACTCCACCGCGACCTCGTAACCGAGGGCGCGGATCTTCACGATGGTCGCGGGGGTCGCTGCCACACGATTCTCGCCGGGGTGCTCGGCGACGATGCCGATGAGCGTCATACGGGCTCCTGTGCTCGGGGCGTGTCCGGGCGTGCGTCATCGACGCGCCGGATGCGGGTGGCACGAACCTATCCGCACCGAGCGGGGTTATCGGCGGAATTCCGTCCCGGGGGCAGCGAAGTTTCGGCGATTCTTGACTACGTGTGATGTCCGTAGACTCGTGGCGTGAGCACCGCATCCACTCCCGAACTCGAGGCCGACCGCCAGGCCCTCATCGCCCTGATCAAGGACGAGGCCGTGTTCCACGGCGACTTCACGCTCTCCAGTGGCAAGAAGGCGACGTACTACGTCGATATGCGAAAGCTCACGCTGGACCATCGGGCGGCGCCCGCGATCGGTCGCATCATGCTCGATCTGATCCGTGATGTCGACGGCGTCGTGGCCGTCGGTGGCCTCACCCTCGGCGCCGACCCGATCGCCAACGCGGTCATGCACGAGTCGGTGCACGCGGGCACCCCGCTCGACGCGTTCGTCGTGCGCAAGGAGCCCAAGGATCACGGTCGTGGGCGTCAGATCGAGGGAGCGGATGTCGCGGGCAAGCGCGTCGTCGTCGTTGAGGACACCTCCACCACCGGGCAGTCCGCGCTGAAGGCCGTCGAGGCGCTTCGCCGTGAGGGCGCCGAGCCGGTCGCGGTCGCGGTGATCGTCGATCGTCGCACCGGTGCGCAGGCCGCCGTCGAGGCCGAGGGACTGCGGTGGATCGCCGCGATCGACCTCGATGACCTAGGGCTCGCCCCGCAGTAGGGCGTCGTGTCGGTCACGGCCGCTGCCCGTCCGCGGCCTTCGCGACGAGGGGGACGATCCGCGCCGCGCGGGTCTCCGGGCGACGCGCGGTGTCGACGTTCGCGATGCCGACTTTGCGCGCGGAGGGTGGGAACGCATCCCAGGCCGCGCGGGCCACGGGAACCGCATCCAGGGCCGCCGCCAGGTCGCCGGGCTCGCGCAGCGCCTCCGCGTTGTCGAGCACGCTCCACGACCCGTTCGCCTTGGCGGCCTGGATGGCGCGAACACCGGCCTCCTCGAGCAGGCCTGCCTGCTCGAGCTGTGCGACCCGGGCCTTGTTCGTCGCCGCCCAGCCACTTGAGGCACGCCGCGGCGTGAACCACAGTCCGGCGCGCAGCTCGTCGAAGGTGCGCACGGGACCGTCGATCCAGCCGAAGCACAGCGCCTGCAGGATCGCCTCCTCGTAGCCGACGAGGTCGAGCCCCGAGCCTGGCCGTGGTCGCACGAGCCACGCGCCGCGCGACGTCAGATGATGCTCGGCCAGCCAGGCACGCCAGGCGGCCGCGTCCTGCGCCTCGACGCGATCACCGTCGTCGAGGGCTCCCATCACAGTCCCTGGGTCGGATCGGAGTCTGGCAGCTCCGACTCCTGGGGCTCGGAGGCGAGGAGGTCGGCCACCGAGTCGAGCACCTCGTCCGGACGGAACGGGTACCGCTCGATCTCGGCGGGGTCGCTGATGCCCGTCATCACGAGGACGGTGTGCAGGCCCGCCTCGATGCCGGCGACCACATCGGTGTCCATGCGGTCGCCGATCATGCCGGTGTTCTCGGAGTGCGCGCCGATGCGGTTGAGCGCGGAGCGGAACATCATCGGGTTCGGCTTGCCGACGACATACGGCTTCTTGCCCGTTGCGTGGGTGATCATCGCGGCGAACGATCCGGTCGCGGGAACCACGCCGTACGGCGTCGGCCCGGTCGCGTCCGGATTCGTGACGATGAAGCGCGCGCCGTCGTTGATGAAGCGAATCGCCTGCGTGATGGCCTCGAACGAGTACTGCCGGGTCTCTCCCACGACGACGTAGTCCGGCTGCGTCTCGGTCATGATGATCCCCGCCTCGTGGAGCGCGGTGGTCAGCCCCGCCTCGCCGATGACGAACGCCGTCGCCCCCGGCATCTGGGAGGCGAGAAAATCGGCGGTCGCGAGGGCGGAGGTCCAGATGCGCTCCTCCGGCACGTCGAGCCCCGACCGGGCGAGCCGTGCGCTCAGATCGCGCGGCGTGAAGATCGGATTGTTCGTCAGCACGAGGAACGGGGTGCCGTTATCGCGCCACTGCGCGAGGAGTTCCGCGGCCCCCGGGATCGGGCGGTTCTCGTGCACGAGCACGCCGTCCATGTCGGTCAGCCAGCACTCGATGTCGTCGCGCGTGCGCATGGCCTCAGCCTAAGGCTCCGGGGGCGGCCGGGACACGGATGCGGCAGGTCTAGGCTCGACGCGTGAGCCCTCGTGCGGCGGACTGGGATCCGCGCCACCTTCCCGACCTGAGGGGTCGTACCTACCTCGTCACGGGCTCCAACGCGGGCCTGGGGTTCTTCGCGTCCGAGCAGCTCGCCGGGGCCGGCGCGACGGTCGTGATGACGGGCCGGAGCCCGAACCGTCTGGCCGCCGCACGCGCCGCCGTGCTCGGTCGCGCCGCCGAGCACGGGCACGCGATCGGCACCGTCGAGACGCTGCTGCTGGACACGAGCAATCTCGGCTCGGTGCGGGCAGCCGCCGCGACCGCCCGCCAGCGCGGCCGGATCGACGGGCTGCTCCTGAACGCGGGCATCGTGCACGCGCCCAAGCAGCGGGAGACGACGCGCGACGGCAACGAACTCGTCTTCGCCACGAACGTGCTCGGGCACTTCGCGCTGGCGGGTGCGCTGCTGACGGCACTCGCCGCGGCCCGGGGCCGGATGGTGTGGCTCGGCAGCATGTCGACGTCGATGTGGGCGAAGGACCCGGTCGATCCGCAGCTGACTACCGGTTACACCGCGTGGCGGGCGTATGTGCAGTCCAAGATCGCGACGACCGCCGTGGGTCTGGAGGCCGACCGTCGCCTGCGCGCCGCGGGCGTGCCGGTCAAGAGCGTGATCGCCCACCCCGGGTATTCCCCGAGTGGCCGGACCCCCGGCATCCATGGCGTGAACGAGCCGAGCCGGCTGGGACGGTTCGCCGACAACCTGCAGGCGCCCGTGACGCAGTCGAAGGAGCACGGCGCCTGGTCGCTGGTGCGCGCGCTCGCCGACGTGTCCGTCGAGGGCGGCGAGATGTGGGGGCCGCAGCGGATCGTGCACGGGTCCCCGCACCGGGCGACGCCGTCGCGCATCACCCGCGATCCCGCGGTGGGCGAGCGGCTGTGGGTGGTGTGCGAGAACACCACCCGGATGCGGTGGCCGTTCGAGGCCGCGCGCCGCTGAGCCCGTGCCGCCCGAAGCTCACGACAGTGCCCCGCGCGAAGCCGCCGGATGCCGCCGGAGCGATGATCAGGCCGGGTCGAGGCCGCGCGCGATCGTCGCGCCCGCGGACAGCCAGGCGCGCTGCGTGGCCGGGCGCAGATTGTCGAACCGCAGCGCCCCGCCGATCATCGCCGGGTCGTACGGGATGGTGGCCACATCGCGGGCGAGCCCGCCGAAGCCGTCCACCACGCGACGCACCTCATCGGTCGACGCGGCGGGGTCGGCCTGGCTGACGATCGTCACCGCGCCGTGCGCGAGGGCCGCAGTGCGCTCGTCGCGCTTCGCGAGCGCCTCGAGCAACAGCGCCCCGGCCTCGGCGTGCTCGCCGCGGGTGGTGGTGGCGACGACGAGCTGGTCGGTGTGGTCGATCATCCGCAGCCACATCGGGTCGGACTCGTCGTTACCGGAATCCATGATGATGAGGCGGTAGTACTTCGCGGCCACGGCATGGATGCGTGACACATCCTCGGAGTCCATCCGCTGTTCCTCCGCCAGCGCGATGGGCTTCGAGCGGAGCACGTCGAACCGGTCGCGGGCCTGGTGGTGCACGAACCGGGCGAGGTCGGCCGACTGCGCCTCCGACGTCAGCAGCCGCGCGGTCTCGGGCAACAGATCGTGCAGGGTCGCGTCGTGCTCGGACCTCTCGGTGCGCCATCCCAGCGTGCCGCGGGTCTGGTTGTTGTCCCAGGCCAGGACCCCGGCACCGCCGCGGCGCGCGAAGACGGCGGCCAGCAGGATCGCGGTCGGTGTTTTGCCCGACCCGCCCTTGCCGTTCACGACGGCGATGGTGCGCGGCTCCGACCAGAGCCGGGAGACTGCAGCGATGTCCTCCCGCTCGCGGCGCTCTGCGCTGTTCGGCGGGACCCGCAGTCCGATGGCCACGAGACCGCGACGCCACCCCTGGGTGGCGGGCTCTTCCGCCCGCTCGGGTACGAGGAAGGACGGGCGCGCGCCGTGGCGCGTGGCATGGCGCGACGACACCGGGGTGTCCGCGTCGGCCGGGAGTCCGGCGTCGGCGGGCACCTCGGATGCGGATGCGGGCACCGGGGCCTCCGCAGGGACCGGAAGGCGCGTCGGGATGTCGCGGGTGTCGGCGTCGAGTTCGGTCGGCGCAGGAGTAGCCGCGTCGCGGGCGGCCGGTGCCGCGGGCTCGGAGATCACGGGGCGGGGTGCCCGGTCGACGATGACGGTGGCCTCGACCGCGTCCGCATCCGCATCCGCCTCGTCCGCGTCCGCGTCCGGATCCGCCTCGTCCGAGGTGACCGGCTGCGGCGCACTCTCGATGACCGGCGCCGCTCGCGGTGCCCACGCGGATTCCGGTGCCGCGGACGCCGGCGCCGAGGCGGTGCCGGCGGGTGCCCACTGGGCGGCGGCCTCGGCGATGGCGGGGTCTTCGGGGGTGGGGTCCGCGGTGACGGTCGAGGACGTGAACGCCGTGTCGGCCGCGGGCGGAGAGGGCGTGGGTGCCCACTGGTTCGCCGCCTCGGCGATGGCGTCGATGTCGTCCCCGGCGCCCTCGGCGTGGTCGTCCGCGGGCTCCGGTGCGTCGCCGTTGTCCGGGGCGTCGTCGTCCGCCCCCGGAACGTCGGCGTCTTCGACCGGAACCGGCGCATCGGCCGCCGATGCGGGGTCGTCGACCGGATCCGCATCCCTGCGTGCGCGGCCCTCGTCGGATTCCACCGCGCCGTCGGGGTGGACGAGCAGCGGCCAGGTTCCGTCGGGCTCGTGCACGACGAGCGGGACGGGATGCCCGACGAGCTGCGCGATGGCGGCGGCGCGTTCCACGATCTCCCGCCGTGCGTCCTCCGCAGCCGAGGTGGCGATCTCCTGCGGGGTCTCATCGACCGTCAGGACCGCCGACCCGTCGGGGTGGATCACGGCGTGCAGGCCGCTCGCGCCGTCATCGTTCATCGTGATGTGTCTCCTCCGGAGTGGCCGGTCGTCGGTCCACGGTATCCGGCCCGGCTGCGCAGCACATCCCCGCGATCACGCGGAAAGCCAGACCGCGGCGGCGGCGTGGGCGGGGAGCGCGACGGTTTTCTCACCGAAGCGGAGCGTGCCCGCATCCGTCACCCGCGCCTCCCGGCCGACGTCCACACCGAGCTGTTCGAGTTCGCGCAGCAGGTCCGGATCCCGGTCGCTCACCCGCAGGATGCGCCCCGCGTGGCCGGCTGCCGCGTCGCAGAGACGCACGAACGGTGCCCGCTCGGTGGTCCCGTCGGCGAGCGGAATGGCGTCGCCGTGCGGGTCGAAGCGGGGGTGCCCCAGCCGCTCGTCGATCCGCGCGAGAAGTCGGTCGCTCAGGGCGTGTTCGAGCACCTCGGCCTCGTCGTGCACCTCATCCCAGGTGTAGCCGTACTCCTGCACCAGCCACGTCTCGATGAGTCGGTGCCGACGCACGATGGCTGCGGCGCGGCGGTGGCCGTCGGCCGTGAGCGAGATCGGACCGTAGCGCCGGTGGTTCACGAGTCCCTGCGCCGCGAGCTTCTGCACCATCTCGGTGACGCTCGACGGCGCCAGCCCGAGCTCGGTGGCCAGCTGGGAGGGCGTGATCCGCTCGTCCTGCCACTCGGTGTGGTGGTAGATCGACTTCAGGTAGTCGTCGACGACGGCGGAGGTGGGCACCGAATCAGGCTACCCGCCGGTGATGAGCAGCCACAGGAGCACGGCGTTGAGGGAGATCAGCAGCACGGATGCGGTCACCCCGGCTGCCGTCGTGAGCCACCGGTTGCGGAAGGTGCCGAGCACGTCGCGCCGCGCCGTCAGCCGGACCAGGGGGATGAGGGCGAACGGGATGCCGAACGACAACACGACCTGGCTGAGCACGAGCGCCCACGTCGGATCGATCCCGACGGCCAGCACGATGAGCGCCGGGATGAGGGTGACCAGGCGCCGTGCCAGCATCGGCACGCGGATGTGCAGCAGCCCCGCCATGATCTCCGACCCGGCGTACGCGCCAACGGCGGTCGAGGCCAGGCCGCTGGCGAGCAGCCCCACGGCGAACATGGTGGCGATGACGGGGCCGAGGCCCGCGCGGAGCGCGGCGTGCGCGCCCTCGAGGGTGTTGGTGCCCGGCACGCCGGCGAGGCTGGATGCGGCCAGCAGCAGCATCGCGAGGTTCACGGTTCCCGCCACCGCCATGGCGACCGTGACGTCCCAGCGCGTCGCGCGCAGCAGCATCCGGATGCGGCCCTCGCCGAAGCGATCCTCGCGCGAGGGGGCATTCGTCGCGGATTCCGTGGCCCTCGAGTCCACCCCTGCCCACTCGCGCAGGGGCGCGGGGTGGAAGCGGTCGCGGGCGAGCGCCGAGTGGGCGTAGATGGCGTGCGGCATGATCGTCGCGCCGAGGATGGAGGCGGCCAGCAGCACTGATCCCGTGCCCTCGAAGCGCGGCACCAGGCCCGCGGCGACGCCCGCCGGATCGGGCGGGGAGACGACGACCCCGGCGCAGAAACCGATGGCGATCACCAGCAGCATCCCCATGACGACGATCTCGAACGCTCGCGCCCCCCGCCGCGCCTGATAGACCAGCAGCAGGATCGACACCGCACCCGTGATGAGACCGCCCGCCAGCAGCGGCAGGCCGAACAGCAGGTGCAGGGCGACGGCGCCGCCGATGACCTCGGCGATGTCCGTGGCCATGGCGACGAGCTCGGCCTGCAGCCAGTACGCGCGCCGCGCCCACCGGTTCGGCATGTTCTCGCCCACGAGCTGCGGCAGGCTCCGGCCGGTGACGATGCCGAGCTTCGCGGAGAGGTACTGCACGAGCCACGCCATGAGGTTGCCGACCACGACGACCCACACCAGCCGGTAGCCGAAGACCGCGCCCGCGGTCATGTTGCTCGCGACGTTGCCGGGGTCGAGGTAGGCGACACCGGCAACCAGCGCCGGTCCCAGCAGCCACACCAGCCGGTTCGCGCGCGCGGGGGCGACGAGTGGCTCCCGCACGGCAGTTTTCGGCATACCGAAAACATAGCGAGCAGAGGGGGCCGGGGGGAACCCCCTACGGCGATGCGCTGTCGGAATTCAGGCTGAGCGCCCCGGATCAGCCCCACAGCGGCCGGCCATCACGGCTCAGCCTGAATTCCGACGGGGGACCCCGGCGTTCCACGCGGCCGACGGAACGGCCGGGGCGGGCGGGTAGCCTGACCGGGTGAGTGACGGCAGCGATCGGGCGGGGGATGCGGCCGGAGACACCCCGGCGGATGCGGTGCTCGACCCGGCTGCGGACACCGCACCCGAGCACGGGGTGGGCCCGTGGGAGGGGCCGTGGCCGACCGAGCCGCACTTCGACCCCGAGCTCCTGGCCGAGGGCGACCGCCGCAATGTGATCGACCGGTACCGCTACTGGCGGATGGATGCGATCGTCGCCGACCTGGATGTTCGCCGGCACGGGTTCCACGTCGCGATCGAGAACTGGCAGCACGACATGAACATCGGTTCGATCGTGCGGAGCGCGAATGCCTTCCTCGCCGAGAGCGTGCACATCATCGGCCGGCGCCGGTGGAATCGCCGTGGCGCCATGGTGACCGACCGCTATCAGCACGTCATGCACCACGAGGACGTCGCGGCCTTCACCGCCTGGGCGGCCGCCGAGCACCTCGCCGTGATCGCGGTCGACAACGTCGCGGGATCGGTCCCGGTCGACCGTGCCGAGCTGCCGGAGCGCTGCGTGCTGCTGTTCGGTCAGGAGGGCCCGGGGCTCTCCGCGGAGGCGCTCGCCGCCGCATCCGGGCACGTCGAGATCACCCAGTACGGCTCGACCCGGTCGATCAACGCGGCCGCGGCGGCCGCCGTCGTCATGTACGAGTGGTGCCGCCGCTGGGCGTGAGCGCGCTCAGCCGCCGACGGTGAGCCACCGCGCACCGCGCACCCGCGCCGCCAGCGTGATCAGCCGGGCGAGCATGTACACGCCGAAGAACGCCACCGCCAGCCACGCGAGCCCCGCCGCACCGGTCGTGCCCAGCCACGCGATCACGAGCAGCACCGGGACGAACGGGACGAGGTTCAGCACACCGACCAGCGCCAGATAGCGCCCGTCGCCCGCGCCGATCAGCACGCCGTCGAGCACGAACACCACGCCGCACACCGGCTGCGCCACCGCGAGCACGATCAGCGCGGGCTGGACGAGCGCCGCGATCGCCGGGTCGCTGGTGAACAGCAGCCCGATCACGCCCGAGAGCGCGCCGATGATGAGGCCGACGACCACCCCGAACCACACGCCCCACGCGATCGTGCGGCCGAGGACTCGCCGGACGAACCCCTCGTCGCCCGCGCCGAGTCCCCGCCCGATGAGCGCCTGCGCGGCGATCGCCAGCGCGTCCAGCGCGAACGCCGCGGTGGTGAAGATCGTGAACGCCACCTGCCAGCCGGCCAGCTCGTCGGTGCCGAGGGTCGTCGCCACGAACACCGTGGCGAGCAGTGCGGCGCGCAGCGACACGGTGCGCAGGAACATCCAGCCGCCGGCACGGGCGCTCGCCGTCACGCTGTCGGCGCGGGGGCGGAGGGATGCGGAATGGCGCCGTGCGAGCCGGCCCACCACGACCGCGTACGCCGCCACCATCGCCCACTGCGCGACCACGGTTCCGGCGGCGGACCCCGCGACGCCCCACCCGACGCCATAGATGAAGAACGCGTTCAACGCCGCATTGGCGGTAAATCCCGCTCCCGCGATCCACAGTGGCGTGACGGTGTCCTGCATCCCGCGGAGTAGTCCGGTGGCGGCGAAGACGATCAGCATCGCCGGCAACCCCCACATCGAGATGCCGAGATACGACTCCGCCTGCGCCGACACTGCCGCATCCGCGCCGAGCAGCGACACCAGCCACGGGGTGGCGAGCGAGCCGATGGTCGCCAGGACGAACCCGAGCCCGAGCGCCAGCCACATGCCGTCGATGCCGGCCGAGACCGCGCTGCCATGGTTGCCGGCACCGAACCGGCGGGCCACGGCGGGGGTCGTGGAGTAGGCGAGGAACACCATGAGTCCGACGATGGTCTGCAGCACCGCGGAGGCGATGCCGAGCGCCGCGAGGGGCACGACACCGAGGTGGCCGACGAGGGCCGCGTCGACGATGAGGAACAGCGGCTCGGCGACGAGCGCCCCGAGCGCCGGGACGGCCAGCGCGAGGATCTCCCGGTTGAGGGTCATCCCGCGCGCTGCCATGCACACGACCTTAGGGCGCCCCGGCGACACCCCGGCCCCGCTGGGTTTCGTCCCGCGGCGCTCGCTCAGGCGTGCAGCGGCACCTCGGCGGCGGTCGCGGTGCCCGCCGTCTTTCCGGGCGCGCTCTGGAAGCTCCAGTAGAGGTTCGTGTGCGCGATGACATCGGGCACCGGCGGCGCACCCCAGGCGGTCTTATCGCCGGCGGTGTGCGCATCGCTGACCAGCACCGTGTCGTAGCCACGGGCGAAGGCGCCGTGGATCGTCGACCGGATGCAGGCGTCGGTCTCGGCCCCCGCGACCACCAGGCGGTCGACGGCCAGCCGGGCGAGAACCTCCTCGAGGTCCGTCCCCTCGAACGCGTCGCCGTGGCGCTTGTGTACGCGGTCCTCCTCGTCCGCCGGCTCGAGCTCGGCGACGATCTCCCAGTCCGCCGTGCCGGCCGCGAGCTCCTCGTCCTCGTGCTGCACCCACACCACCGGCACCCGCTCCCGGCGGGCACGGTCGACGAGTTCTGCGATGCGAGCGACCACCCCGTCGCGGTCGTGGGCCTCGGCCACCACGCCGGTCTGCACATCCACGACGAGCAGTGCGGTCTCGGACCGGCCGTCCAGTGTCGACATGCTGTCCTCCTCGAAGGGTCAACGGATGACCGGCACGCTACGCCGGTGCACCGACATCCGCAGCCGCATCCCGCCCCCGCATTCCGCACCGTCGGTCCGAGCACAGGAACGGCGTCATATCCTGGACCCCATGACCGCTTCCCCCCGTCCCTCCGGTCTCGCGCTCGACGAGCTGAGCACCACCATCCGCCCCCAGGACGACCTCTTCCGTTACGTCAACGGCAGCTGGATCGAGCGCACCGAGATCCCCGACGACAAGGCGCGGTGGGGGTCCTTCCACGTGCTCGCCGAGCAGGCCGAGAAGCACGTGCAGCAGATCGTCGAGGAGTCCCAGGCGGCCGATCCGGGCACCGAGACCCGCAAGATCGGCGACCTGTTCGCGAGCTTCATGGACACCGAGCGCATCGCCGCGCTGGGTGCCGCACCGCTCGAACCGCAGCTCGCCCGGGTCGACGAGATCGACTCGATCCCGGCGCTCCTGCGCACCGTCGGCGAGCTCGAACGCGACGGCGTCGGCGGCATCATCGACCTCTACGTCGAGCCCGACCCCGGCAACCCGCAGCGGTATGTGCCGTTCCTCATCCAGTCCGGCCTCACCCTGCCCGACGAGTCGTACTACCGACTCGAGTCCTTCCAGGAGACCCGCGTCGCCTACCGCACGCACATCGAGCGCATCCTCGGCCTCGCCGGGGTGGCCGACCCGGCTGCCGCAGCCGACCGCATCGTCGCGCTCGAGACGGAGCTGGCCACCCACCACTGGGACAACGTGCGCAGTCGCGACGCGGTCGCCACCTACAACCTGACCACCTGGGACGAGGTGGTCGCCCAGACCGGCGTCGACCTGCAGCCGTGGCTCGACGGCGTCGCACCGCAGCATCCGGACGCCTTCGCCGAGGTTGTCGTGTCGCAGCCGAGCTTCCTCACCGGGCTCGGCGTCGTGCTCACCGAGGAGCGACTGGACGACTGGAAGGCGTGGCTGCGCTTCAAGATCGTGCACGCCGCCGCCGCGTTCCTGCCCGACGAGTTCGTCGCCGAGAACTTCTCGTTCTACGGCACCCAGCTCACCGGCGTGCCGGTCAACCGCGAACGGTGGAAGCGGGGCGTCAGCCTCGTTGAGGCCGCGCTCGGCGAGGCCATCGGCAAGGTGTACGTCGAGCGTCACTTCCCGGCCAAGGCCAAGGAGGAGATGGACGACCTGGTCGCGCATGTCATCGAGGCGTACCGGCAGTCGATCTCCGCGCTGGAGTGGATGAGCCCCGAGACCCGGGAGCGTGCGCTCGCGAAGCTCGACGCCTTCACGCCCAAGATCGGGTACCCGGTGAAATGGCGCGAGTACGACGGTCTCGAGATCGACGCGACCGACCTCGTCGGCAACGTCCGCCGTGCCCACGTGCACGAGCACGACCGCCAGCTCGGCAAGGTCGGCCAGCCCATCGACCGCGACGAGTGGTACATGACGCCGCAGACCGTCAACGCGTACTACAACCCGCTGATGAACGAGATCGTGTTCCCCGCGGCGATCCTGCAGTACCCGTTCTTCGACGCGGACCGGGACGCGGCGGCGAATTACGGCGGCATCGGCGCCGTGATCGGCCATGAGATCGGCCACGGCTTCGACGACCAGGGCAGCCGCTTCGACGGCGACGGGTCGCTCCGGGACTGGTGGACGGATGCGGACCGCGAGGCGTTCGAAGAGCGCACGAAGAACCTCATCGCGCAGTACGACACCCTCGTGCCGCTGGGCCTCCCGCCGGAGAACCACGTCAACGGCGCCCTCACCATCGGCGAGAACATCGGCGACCTGGGCGGGCTCGGCATCGCGCTCAAGGCATACCTGCTCTCGCTCGACGGCGCCGAGGACCCCGTGATCGACGGCCTCACCGGTGTGCAGCGGTTGCTGCTGAGCTGGGCGCAGGTGTGGCAGCAGAAGGGCCGCGACGCCGAGACCATTCGCCTCCTCACGATCGACCCGCACTCGCCGAATGAGTTCCGCTGCAATCAGATCGTGCGCAACATCGACGCGTTCTACGAGGCGTTCGATGTGACCGAAGGCGACGCCCTGTGGCTCGCGCCGGAGGCACGCGTCACCATCTGGTAACCCCGTCGTGATGCGGACGGCGTAACGTCGCCGCCGCACCCTCCATCCACTTCCACCGGAAGGATTCGCCGTGGCCACGCCATCCGAGCCCACGCGGGGGGCGGATGCTGCTGTCCGGCGTCGTGCGGGCGGGACCCGGCAGACACGCCGTGCGGCGCCCTCGCGGCGGTCTTTCACCTCGACGCTGAAGACGCTGGACGCGCTCGCCGCCTCTGGCGCGCAGGTGTCCGTTCGGGTCGACGACCTGGATCTCGGCACCGAGGTGCTCGCCGGGGACGACTTCACCAGCGTCCCGATCGCCGGGCTCGGGGTGGTGCCGCTGCTGATCGAGGTGGCGGCACAGTTCGAGGCCGGCACGCTGAACCCGCTGGAGATCGTGGAACGCAGCGCCCTGGAGCCGGTCACGGTGTCGGGTCTGTGGCGGCACCTGGCGGCGCCCGCACTGCCGCTGCGGGACCTGGCCGTGCTGGCGGCGGCCGCCGGCGACGCGCTTGCCACCAACGCGCTGCTCGCCCGGGTGGGACTGCCGGCGGTCCGCGCCCGGATCGGCGCACTCGGCCTCAGCCGCTCGGCCATGATGGACAGTTTCCGCGACCTTCGCGGCCCGGACGACGCCCCGCACGTCGCGGTGGGCTCGGCGCGGGAGTATGCGCGCCTGTTCGCCGCGCTGGTCAACGCGGATGCGGTGAGCGCCGGCGTCAGTGCGCAGGTCGCGGAGTGGCTCAGCCTCGGTCAGGACCTGTCGCTCGTCGCCGCCGCCACCGGGCTCGACCCGTTCGGGCACGACGACGATGAGCACGGTCTGCTGTTCGTGAACAAGACCGGCCGGGCGCGCGGCATCCGTGCCGAGGCGGGCGTCCTCGCCGGCCCCCGTGCGGGTGTCTCGTACGCCCTCCTCGTGGGATTCGACGACCTCTCGATCGCGCACCGGCTGCGCGCGCACGACGCCTTCCGGGTGCTCGGCGTCGAACTCATGGAGTACGTGTTCTGAGCCGCATCCGGGCCATCGCCTGCACAGCGACCGCGTGTCGCACCGTGACGGCGGGGGTGCCCTGCGCGAGCGGACGGAATACCATCGGGAGGTGACCGATCGCCCTCCCTTCCGCGCCGACATCGTCGGTAGCTTCCTCCGTCCCGCCGACCTCGCCGATGCCCGCCGTCGATTCGCCGACGGTGAGATCGACGCCGAGGCGCTCCGTGCCGTCGAGGACGCCGCCATCGCCGACCTCGTCGCGAAGCAGGTCGACGCGGGCCTGCGGGTCGTCAGCGACGGCGAGTTCCGTCGCTCCTGGTGGCATTTCGACTTCTTCGGCTTCCTCGATGGCGTCGACGTCGTCGAGCTCGACCACGGCATCCAGTTCCAGGGCGTGCAGACCCGCCCCCGCGGCCTTCGCATCTCCGGGCCCATCGGCTTTTCCGGCACCCACCCGTTCCTCACCCACTTCCGCGCGTTGCAGGATGCCGCCGCCGGGACCGGCGCGACCGTGAAGTTCACGATCCCGGCGCCCACCGTGCTCGACTTCCGGCTGGAGCCGGAGAACATCGACCCCGCCGTGTACTCCGGCCGTGACGCGATCACCGACGACCTGGTGCAGGCCTATCGCGACGCACTCGCCGCGTTCTACGCTGCCGGTGCCCGTTACCTGCAGTTCGACGACACTGCCTGGGCGTACCTCTGCTCCGAGGCCGAGCTCGCCAAGGCACGGGAGCGCGGCATCGACACCGACGGCATCGCCGAGCGGTACGCCACCCTGCTCAACCGCATCCTGGACGGCAAGCCCGCCGACCTCGTCGTCACCACCCACGTGTGTCGCGGCAATTTCCGCTCCACCTGGATCTCTTCCGGGGGCTACGAGCCCGTCGCCGAACAGCTGCTCGGCAACACCGCGTACGACGGCTACTTCCTCGAGTACGACTCCGACCGGGCGGGCGGGTTCGAGCCGCTCCGCTTCCTGCCGAAGGGCGAGAAAGTCGTGGTGCTGGGACTGGTCACCACGAAGACGGGCGAGCTCGAGGACGCCGAGACCGTGCGCCGCCGTATCGACGAGGCGGCGCAGTTCGCCCCGCTCGCGCAGCTGGCTCTCAGCCCGCAGTGCGGCTTCGCGTCCACCGAGGAGGGCAACGCGCTCACCGAGGACCAGCAGTGGGCGAAGATCCGCCTGGTCGTCGAGACCGCGGATGCCGTCTGGGGCTGACCTACTCGGCCCGGGTCTGCAGCACGGCGCGCAGCGCCTCCCGGAGGCCCGTTCTCATGTCCGGGGTGAGGGCGCCGGTGAGGGCGTCCTCGACCTGTGCCACGAGGGGCCGGAGCCGGATCCGCTCCGCGCGTCCATGATCGGTGAGGGTCACGGTGTTGCGCCGTGCATCCTCTCGGGAGCGCTGCCGCGCGATGAGGTCCCGCCGCTCCATCCGTGACACGAGGTCCGCGATCGTCGACCGGTCCAGGTCGATCTCGTCGCAGAGTTCGCGCTGGCTGGCCTCACCGAGCCGGTCGAGGGTCACGAGGATCGCGTACTGCACGCTCGAGATCTCGGTGGACACGATCCGGGTCCACGCCGCGAGGTGCGCTTGCTGGGCGCGCCGGATGAGGTACCCGGTGTGGCGCTGCGGTTCCTGTTCGAGCGGCGATTCGGTCACCTCAGCACAGTACTGCCCTGCTCCACGAGGAATCCGGCGAAGAAGTCGGCCAGCTCGGTGCGTGCGTTCAGCGGCAGCACGTGCGCGACGTACTGGTCGGGGCGCACCACCACGACGGCGCCGGATGCGGCGATGCCGCGGGCCGCGAAGACGTCGTTGCGTGGATCGCTCGCCCACACCTTCTCCCAGTCCTGCAGCCCGAGCGGGCCCGAGCGCGGGATGAGGATCTCCGGCAGGGCGGTGACGTCGACGCCGTGGTGGGTGCCACGGAGGATGCCGTGCACGTCGATGACCGCATCCAGGTCCGCTCCGTCGGCACGGAACCGCTGCACCGGGGACTCGGGTGCGGTGCCCAGCCAGTCGGCGAACTCGCGCAGGCCGCCGTCGACGCCGTCTAAGGCGTAGATGCGCCAGCGTCCATCCGCCCGGTGGGCGTGGCCGAGGTGAAGCGGCTTCGCGTCGGCGACGCGGATCGCGGGCGTGGCGTGGAACCGGGTGCCGACCTCGAACCCGGTGGCCAGCTCCTGATGCGTGTCCGTGCCGGTGAGGGCGGACGGGCGGTATCGCGTGGCGAGGCCCGCGGTGTAGCGGCCCTGGCGGGCGAACTCGGCCTGCATCGCCTCGGCCGTCACACCGCCGAGTTCCGGGTGCGCAGGATCGACCGTGGGCTGGGCGACGAACGCCGACCAGAACTTGTCGAACTCGATGAGGTCCTTCGCAACGCTCTGCCGCTCCGCCGAGTAGCTGTGCAGCAGGGCGGCGTCCGAGCGGCCCTCCAGCACCGCGGCGAGCTTCCAGCCCAGGTTGAACGCATCCTGCATCGACACGTTCATGCCCTGCCCGGCCTTGGCGGAGTGGGTGTGGCAGGCGTCGCCCGCGATGAACACGTGCGGCAGGCGCCCGGTGGCGTCGTCGTCGGGGACGTCGTCGAACCTGTCGGTGAGGCGCTGGCCCACCTCGTACACGGAGGACCAGGCGACGGACTTCACATCGATCGAATACGGATGCAGGATCGCGTTCGCCACCGCGGTGAGCTGCGGGACGCTGGTGTTCCGGATCGCGGCGTCGCCCGCCTCGACCTCGCCGAGGTCGACGTAGCAGCGCACCATGTTGCCGCCCTCGCGGGGGATCATCAGCAGGCTTCCCTTGCCGGCCGACTGGATGACGTTCTTGGTGCGCCAGTCCGGGAAATCGGTGACGGCGAGGACGTCCATGACGCCCCAGGCGTGGTTGGCCGCGTCACCCTCGAGCCGGTGGCCGATCGCGCGGCGCACGTTGCTGCGGGCGCCGTCGCAGCCCACGACGTACCGTGCGCGGACGGTGAACTCCTCGCCCGTCTGCGGGCCCTCGGTGTGGCGCAGGGTCACCTCGACCGGGTGTTCGCCGTCGCCGACCGTGAGGGTGACGAACGCGAGGCCGTAGTCGACTTCGAGCTTGCTCGATGAGCGCGCCGCGTGGTCGAGCAGGTACTGCTGCATCCGCGCCTGGTTGACGATGACGTGCGGGAACTCACTGAGCCCCTCCGGGGTGTCCTCGACCCAGCCGGTGCGGACGATCTGCGACCGGTCCGACTCGGACGGGCCCCAGAAGCGCACTTCGTTGACCCAGTACGCCTCGCGCAGAAGCGCCTCGGCGAGACCGAAGGAGTGGAACATCTCGACCGTGCGGCACGCGACCCCGTCGGCCTGGCCGACCAGCAGCGGGCCGCCGCGGCGCTCGATGATGCGCGTGGAGATGCCGGGGAACGCGGCAAGCTGTGCCGCGAGCACCGTGCCGGCAGGGCCCGTGCCGACGATGAGCACGTCGACCTCGGCGGGGAACTCGGTGCCCCGGGTGAGCGCCTCGGGCGCGGGGAGCTGGATGTCCGGGTCGCCCGGCCGATATCCGTCACGGTAGAACTGCATCCTGATCTCCCTCGATCGTCATCCGACGCTGGTGTGCGCCCACCATATGCTCAGTACCCCAACTAATGCAAGCGCCGGTGTTCCGGCTGGACGCAGCGAGACCACATCCGCCGCGCGAGACCACATCCGATCGGATGTGGTCTCGGCGAACGGATGTGGTCTCGGCAGCGTGACGGTGGCGTGCGGTGCGGATTACTCGCCGGGCTCGGCGGAGTCGTCCGCGGGCACGTAGGGGACGCCAGCGAGGGCGGCGGCGTCGATCGCCGCCTGGTCCTTCACGTACGGGGTGCCGTGCGTGTGGAAGGTGGCGACGGTCTTCATGCCCCAGGCCTGACCCTTCGCCCGCTCGGCCTGGCTCCACTCCACCACGGGCCAGTCGGGGTCGAGGATGAGGCGCGCCTGCGCGTTGGCGAACTCGATGCGGTTGCCGCCCGGCTCCCAGACGTAGAGGAAGAAGGTCTGGTTGATCGCGTGCTTGTACGGTCCGTACTCGATGTAGATGCCGTTCTCGAGGCAGATATCGGCGGCCTTGAGGATGTCCTCGCGCGAGTCGGGGGAGAACGCGAAGTGGTGGAACCGTCCGCGCTCACCGGTCCAGTCGTCCGAGTACACGACGTCGTACGACTTCTGGTGGAAGCGGAACCACCAGGCGCCGTGACGACCGTCGTCCAGCCGCACCCGCTCCGACTCGCGCGACATCATGACATCGCGCCAGAACTCGCCCGCCGCATCCACGTCGCTGGCGAGGTAGTTGATGTGGTCGAGCCGACGCGCGTTGATGCCGCGCCCCGGGTAGGCGGAGGCCTGGTTCTTCAGGGCCGGGCGGTCCTCGTCGTCCGGCACGTAGTGGTCGGTGTCGAAGTACAGCGCCATGAGGTGCCCGTCCGGGTCCTCGAACTCGAACGAGCGACCGACGCCCACCTCGGGCTCGCGCCAGCCGTGGCCGAGGCCGCGGGCCTCGATGGCGGCGACGCGGCGCTGCAGCGCCTCTTCGCTCGTCGTGCGGAAGAGGGTCCGTCCGACGCCGTTGGTGTCGCTCGCGGTGAGCTTGAGCGAGTACACCTGGTACTCGTCCCAGGTGCGCAGGTACGCGGAGTCGCCGATCCGTGCCACCTCACGCATGGCGCAGATGTCGCGGAAGAAGTGCAGGCTCTCCTCGAACTTCGGGGTGAACAGCTCGATCGCGCCGACGTGGGCGAGATCGAAGTTCTCGGTAACGGCCATGGGATGTCCTCTCTGACAGGAAGTGCGGGTGGTTAGAGTCGCGGCCGGGGAAAGACGCGGCCGTCGAAGATCTTGCGGGCGGTGCGGACGGAGCGGGATGCGGCGTGCCAGGTGCCGGCGTCGTCCTGGTGCACCGTCACCTCCGCGGGCATCGTGCCGCCGGGATGCTCGATGAGCGTCGGGCCGTCGCCGTCGGGCAGTGCGGCCATCTCGGCGCCGACGGCACCGGGGATGCGGATGCCCGCCGCGACGGACGCCGCCATGAGGACGCCGATCGAGGTGTGCACCCGGTGAGGGATGAACGCGCGGGTCGACACGGCGCCGCCAGACCGGGGCGGCGACAGCAGGAACATCTTCGGTACGGTCTGCGCGGTGACGTCGCCGAGCCCCATGAGGCGCCCGGCGGCGAGCCGCACCTCCTCGAGCTGCGCGGCGAGCTCCGTCCGCCCCTCGAGCTCGGCGGGCGTCTCGTCTCCGGTGACCCCGAACTCCGCCGCATCCAGCAGGACGACGGGCATCCCGTTGTCGATGAGCGTCGCCCGGTGGCCGACGACCTCGTCGGCGACCCGGCCGGTGGGGAGCAAGTGCTTGCCCGCGGCGGCCGTGACCTCGAGCTCGATCCGCCCGGCGGTGCCGGGGACGCCGTCGATGGCGGTGTCGCCGTCGTACTCCACGCGGCCGTCGTGGCTCGGGAAGACCGCGGTGGCGATGTCGCCGGTGTTCACCAGTCGGATGCGGACGGTCGTCGTCCCGGAGCCGGCGGGCACGAGGCCCCGCTCCACGGCGAACGGTCCGACGCCGGCGAGGAGATTGCCGCAGGTCTGCGCGGTGCTCACGAGCGCCTCGTCGACCGTGACCTGCAGGAACAGGTAGTCGATGTCGACGCCGGGAAGCGCCGACGGCGACACGATCGCAACCTTGCTGGTGAGCGGATGCGCACCACCGAGCCCGTCGATCTGGGTGTGATCGGGGCTGCCCATGACCCGCAGCAGCAGCTCGTCGCGGGCGTCCGGGTCGGACGGCACGTCGTCGGCGAGGAAGTACGCGCCCTTGGAAGTGCCCCCGCGCAGGAGCATGCAGGGGATGCCTTCTTGGACCGGGTCAGTGTCCGCCACGCTCGTACTCCGCCTGCGTCAGGTAGGTCACGCCGAGCTGGGTGAGGAGGGGGCGGAGCCCCTTGCGGTCGAGGCTCAGCTCCCGGCCGCTGCCGTAGGCCTCGCGGTCGGCGGCCTCCTTCGCCACACGTGCGTCGGCCGCGGCGAGGGTCTCCGCCGCGCGGGCACGGGGGACGACGACGATGCCGTCGTCGTCGGCGATCACGATGTCGCCCGGATTCACGACGGCGCCGTCGACGACGATCGGGACGTTGACGGATCCGGGGGTCGCCTTCACCGTGCCCTGCGAATGCACCGCACGCGACCACACCGGGAAGTCCATCTCCCGAAGGTCAGCGATGTCGCGGACGCCTCCCGCGGTGATCATGCCGCGGACGCCGCGGGCCTTCAGTGCCGTGGCGAACAGGTCGCCGAACGCGCCGTCGGTCGAGGGTGACGTCGTCGCGATGACGAGGACGTCACCTGACCGGCACTGCTCGACAGCCGCGTGGATCATGAGGTTGTCACCGGGGGCCTGCAGGATCGTGACGGCGGTCCCGGCGATGCGGGCGCCATCCTGGATCGGCCGGATCCCCGGACCGACGAGACCCGTGCGTCCCATGGCCTCGTGCACGGTGGCGACACCGTGCACGGCGAGGGCATCGGCGGTGTCCGCATCCGCCCGGGCGATGTCGGTGACGATGACCGGCTGGTTCACGAGAGCTCCGCGGTGACCTGGGGGTAGTAGCGCACGTACGCCTCGCCCATCGTGTCGTGGGGCAGGCCGAGGTTCGGGCCGGCGTTGCGCTTGACCTGCACGCCGCGGCGGACGGCGAGGTCGGTGTAGTACGACCACATGTGCTTCTGTGCCGGGAGGCACTCCATCGCGGCGCGCTTGAGCGGGAACGCCTCGGTGATGTCGAGCAGCACGTTGGGCTTGAAGTCGCTCTGCTCGCTCTGGTGCGGTTCGAAGAAGTACACCGGCGGGGCGCCGATGATGTCGTCCTTCGTGGGGAACGAGCCGTCGGAGTTCGCGACACCGATGGCCTGGGCGAGCACGCGGGCCTCCAGCGCCATGCGGGCCGCGGCCGGGTGGTCGCCGTTGTACGGATCGGCGAGCGGGTGGGTGAGCACCACGGTCGGCTGCACGCGCCGGTACACGTCCACGAGCTTCGCCACCGCCTCGGGCGTCTCGCGGAGCGGGTAGTCGCCGAGGTCGAGGAATTCGATCTCGGCTCCCAGTGCGGATGCGGCGGCTTCGGCCTCCGCGCGGCGGATCGCCTTGATCTCGTCGAGGGACTTGCCCGCCAGCCACTGGCTCGCGGACTCGCCGCGCTCGCCGTAGGAGAGGCACACGATCGTGGCGCGCTCTCCGCGCTGGGTGGCGGAGGCGACGGCACCGCCCGCGCGCCAGACGAAGTCGCCGGCGTGGGCGCTCACGACGAGAAGGGATGCGGTGGTCTCGGACATGGATCTCCTCGAAGACAGGCAGCGCCGACACTGCTCCTTCGAGAGAACCACACCTCCCACAGATTGGTCAAGAAATTGTTTACAATCCTGGGCTTCCGGCACTCCGACGCAAATAACCGTTGACATCCCCGGTCCGCAAAGTCACTATCTACAGAGGGAAACCGGACGGTTCCCCACACACGTCGCGACGAGGAAGTCGAGGGTAAGCCGATGGCACGCAGCCTGCAGAACCTGCTGGACGAGACCGGGGGCACGGTGCAGATGCTCCGCGACTCCAAGCTGGGCACCTACATCTATCCGGTGGTGCCGGCCGAGTTCACGAACTGGCGTCGTGAGCAGAAGGCGTGGCGTCACACCGCCGTGCTCTACGACCAGACGCACCACATGGTCAACTTCTTCATCTCCGGCCCGGACGCTCTGAAGCTCCTGAGCGACACCGGCATCAACTCGTTCGCGAACTTCCCGCTGAACACGGCGAAGCAGTTCGTCCCGACCGCATCCAACGGCGGCGTCATCGGCGACGGCATCCTCTTCCACGAGGGCGAGAACGAGTACGTGTACGTCGGTCGTGCCCCGGGTGCCAACTGGCTGCAGTTCCACGCCGAAACCGGTGGCTACGACGTCGAGTATCGCTACGACGACCGGTCGCCGTCCCGCCCGTACGGCAAGGCCGTGCACCGCGAGTACTACCGCTTCCAGATCCAGGGTCCGCGGGCGTGGGACATCATCGAGAAGCTCAACGGCGGCACGCTCGAGAAGGTCCGCTTCTTCCACATGGGCGAGATGACGATCGAGGGCCAGAAGGTCCGGACGCTGCGTCACGGCATGGCGGGCGCTCCCGGCCTCGAGCTGTGGGGCCCGTATGAGCAGCACGAGCAGATCCGCAACGCCATCCTGACCGCCGGCGCCGAGTTCGGCATCGAGCCCTGCGGCTCGCGCGCCTACTCCTCCAACACGCTGGAGTCGGGCTGGATCCCGTCGCCGCTGCCCGCGATCTACTCCAGCGAGGGCGAGCGCGCGTACCGCGAGTGGCTGCCCGACACGAGCTATGAGGCCATCAACGCCCTGGCCGGATCCTTCGTCTCCGCGAACATCGAGGACTACTACCTCAACCCGTGGGAGCTCGGCTACGGCTCGTTCGTGAAGTTCGACCACGACTTCATCGGCCGCGACGCGCTGGAGAAGCTCGACCCCGCCGCGCAGCGGAAGAAGGTCACGCTGGCCTGGAACGACGAGGACCTTACCAAGGTGCTCGCGACCGTCCTCGACCGTGAGGGCCCCGGGTACCAGTTCTTCGACCTGCCGAACGCGAACTACGGCTCGTCGAACTACGACGCCGTGATCGACGCCGACGGCAACACGGTCGGACTCTCCCTGTTCACCGGTGTCACCGCGAACGAGAAGCGCGGGCTGTCGCTCGCGACGGTCTCCGCCGACGTGCCGGTGGGCGCCGAGGTGCGTGTGGTCTGGGGCGAGCCCGATGGCGGCTCCGGCAAGACCACCGTCGAGCCGCACGAGCAGATCGCGATCCGCGCGGTCGTCAGCCCGGTGCCGTACGCCGAGACCGCCCGCTCCGAGTACCACGGCGGCTGGCGCACCGGCGCGACCCTCGCGCAGTAGCTCTCTCCTCGCCGAGACCATATCCCTCGCCCGAGACCACATCCGATCGGATGCAGTCTCGGCGAACGGATGTGGTCTCGGCGTTGTTGCGGCGGGGCGAGGGACTCAGGATGCGGCCGACTCAGGATGCGGCGGCGTCGCCGTGGATGACCTGGAACCGCCCGGACGACCCGCGCACGGCACGCGCCACGACATCGAAGAGCCAGTCCAGTGCGGC
This sequence comes from Microbacterium sp., assembly GCF_026393345.1. Lineage (GTDB taxonomy): Bacteria > Actinomycetota > Actinomycetes > Actinomycetales > Microbacteriaceae > Microbacterium. Next base: position 13,126 of record NZ_JAPLAI010000055.1, on the reverse strand, counting down.
GGCGTGCTGCGTGGTGGAACGGCGGTAGAGCCGCACCTGCACGGGCGCCATCTCGAACGGCAGCGGCTCCACGACGAGCGGCCACGAATGCGTCCATCCCTCGGCGACGGAGTCGGGCATGGTCGCCACCAGGTCGTGCCCGGCGGTCAGCAGTGGGGGCAGCGAGGCGAACTGGTTCAGCGCCACGCGTGGTTCGATCTCCACGCCCTGCGCCCGGAGCGCCAGGGTCACCGCGGGGGCGCCCGAGTCGCCGGTGACGACCGCGTGCGCCGCTGCCGCGTACTCCTCCAGCGACATCCCGGTGCCCGCCAGCGGATGCCGGCGCGACAACACGACGCCGTAGGCCTGCGACTTCAACAGCACCCGCTCGAACCGGCCCGGCACCGGTGACGGCGTGATCGCAAGATCGACGGTGCCGCGGCCCAGCCACTCCGGCAAGGCGTCCGCATCCATCGGCACCACCTCGATGCGCATGCGCGGAGCCTTCGCGCGGACCGCGCCGACGACCGCCGGCAGCCAGCCGATCTCGCCGAGCTCAGACATCGCGATCCGGAACAGGCGATCGGAGGACGCCGGGTCGAACCGGTGCACGGCATCCAGGGTGCGGTCGACGGAGGAGACCGCCTCGCGGAACCCCGGGTACACCGACTCGGCAAGGGGGGTCGCGACCATCGTCCGCCCGACCCGGGTGAACAGCGGGTCATCGAGTTCGCGGCGGAGCCGCGCGAGCGCCTGACTCACCGCCGGCTGCGTCACGAACAGGCGGGATGCGGCGGCCGTGAGGCTGCGAGTTTCGGCGATCGCCACGAACACCCGGATGAGGTTCAGATCCACGGCGCCTCCTCGGTCACGCATCCTTGCGGGTCCATAAGCATTCATTATGCGCGGGCGGTGTGCGGATAGGGAGGGCTTCCTACGCTGGAGGCGATACCGAACGAAGGAGTTCCCCATGGCAGAGTCCGCCGCCGACGCGATCGCCCGCGCCGGAAGCCCCGTCGAGGTGCTGCGCCACGCGCAGGCCCGGCCCACGATCTTCCCCGTCACCCCGGAGTTCTCGAACTGGCGCAGCGAGCAGCGGTCCTGGCGCGAGAGCGTCGCGCTGCTGGATCAGTCGCACCACATGACGGATCTGTTCATCTCCGGGCCCGACGCGCTGCGCCTGCTCCGCGACACCGGCGTGAACAGCTTCGCCACCTTCCCGGTGGATGCGGCCAAGCAGTTCGTCGCGGTGAACCATGAGGGGTACCTCATCGGCGACGCGATCCTCTTCCACCTCGAGGAGGATCGCTACGACCTCGTCGGCTGGTTCATGGTGCTCGACTGGGTGCAGTTCGTCGGCGAGACCGGGGATTACGACGTCATCTTCGAGCGCGATGCGAACTCGCTCATGCGCGAACCCGGCATCGACCCCGTGCTCTACCGCTACGAGCTGCAGGGGCCGCATGCCCTCGCGCTGATGGAGAAGCTCACCGGCGCGCCCGTGCCCCCGACGAAGTTCTTCGGCATGGCGACGTTCCCCATCGCGGGTACGACCGTCCGGTCGCTGCGTCATGGCATGGCCGGTCAGCCCGGGTTCGAGCTGTTCGGGCCGTGGGCCGACGGCGAGCGGGTCCGCGAGGCGATCCTGACCGCGGGGGAGGAGTTCGGCCTCGTCCGCGTCGGGGCGAAGGCGTACTCCTCGGCCAACCTGGAGTCGGCTTGGGTCCCGTCGCCGCTGCCGGCGATCTTCACCGGGGAGCGCACCGCGGAGTATCTCGCCTGGCTGCCCGCGAACCGCCTCGGCTCCCTCGCCGGCAGCTTCGCCTCCGACGACATCGAGGACTACTACCTCACCCCGGCAGACCTGGGCTATGGCCGCACCGTCGCCTTCGACCACGACTTCATCGGACGCGAGGCGCTGGAGAGCCGGGCGGCGGAGGGCGCCCGGCACAAGGTGACCCTGGTGTGGGAGCCCGCCGACGTCGCCGCCGCGCAGCGATCGCTCTACGAGCCCGGCACCCCCGCGAAGTACCTGGACTTCCCGAAGGCCCGGTACGGGGTCTATCAGGTCGACCGGGTCGAGGCCGGCGACCGGGTGGTCGGGATCTCGCACGACTGCGGCTACATCACCAACGAGCAGGCGTTCGTGTCGCTCGCGAGCGTCGACGCGTCGGTGGCCGAGGGCGACGAGGTCGTCGTGGTGTGGGGCGAGGAGCCGAATTCTCGGAAGCCCGCCGTGGAGCCGCACCGGCAGGTCCGCATCCGAGCCACGGTCGCCCCGGCACCGTTCTCGCGCTTCGCACGGGAGAACTACCGCAAGAGCTGACCCGCGGGGCGCCGCATCCACCGCGAGACCACATTCGCCCTGCGAGACCACATCCCATCGGGTGTGGTCTCGACGAACGGATGTGGTCTCGGCGGCGCTCGCCGGATCGGGTCAGCCGTCGGCGAGGATGCGGCGATACCAGGTGGCGGTGGCGCGGGTCATGTCGGCGTGCTGCCCGGCGGCCTCCAGCGCGGCGAGTGCGTCGCGCACCTCGCGTTCGCGGCGCTCGATGTGGGTGTAGGTGCCGGTCACGAGGTGGTCGACCTTCGCGGCGCCGCCCGGGCCGAACTCCTGCGCCATCTGATCGTGCAGCCACTGCTCCGCGCCGGCCGCGCGCGCAGCGCTCAGACCCTCGATGACGACGGCGGCGAGCCCCTTCATGAAGACGCTGCGCAGCAGCTTCAGCTGCGCGGCGTCCCCGGCGACTCCCGGCATGACCTCGACCGGGGCGCCGAGCGGCCCGAGGAGCGCCGCGAACCGGACGGCGCCGTCGCCACTGGCGAGCAACGGCGTGCGCCCGGCCTCCCGCGGCACCCGGGCGAGCACCGCGACATCGGCGACCGCCACGCCGTGGGCGGCGCCGGTCGCGGCGACAGCCGACTTCACCTCGCGTGCCGCCGTGTTGAGGTCGGCGAACACGGCCGACCGGTCGAGCAGCGGGATCGCCTCCTGCGCCACCTCGACCGCCGTGCGGGCCCAGACGAGGCTCAGCACGAGATCCGCGCCCGACACCGCCTCTGCGAGGTCGGCGACCTGCGCGACGCCGTCGGCGGCGCGGTCGCGCCGGTCGTAGCCGCGCACTTCCGCACCGGCCGCGCGAAGCCCGCGGGCGTAGAGACTGCCGGCCTCGCCGAGACCGATGACGGTGATCCTGGTCATGGCGGTCACCCTAAACCCGCGGAGCCGGATTCACGCCAATTTCATCGCCAATCGGATGTTTGGTCGCTCGGGCGAGCGCGGCGATGTACTCCCACGAGGCGGCGGCGACGCCCGCATCCGGCCCCGGGCCGTGCCAGGAGTCGGTGCCGCGCGCGTACGTGTCGGCGAGGCTCCGCGCGACGCCGGATGCCGCGACCCGCAGCGTCTCGATCACGTCGTACGCGGGGCCGTCGGTGTTCCGGATGACGGCGCTGAGAGCGGCGTAGACGGAGCCGTCGGGACCGCGTACCGGCACCCCGAGCCCGCGCGCGTCCTCATGGATGTGCCCACGGAGATCCGCATAGCCCTCGGCGCGCACGCGCCGGAGCGTCCGGTGCAGCTCGGTCGCGGTGCGGATCGTCGCCGCCGTGTAGCTGCGCAGGTCGGCGGCCAGCACCGCCTCGAGCACGGTCGGCTCCGCGTACGCGAGCAACACGAGCCCGCTCGCGGAGGCGTGCAGCGGGATGCGGCCGCCGATGAGGGTGGCGTTGACCACGGCGTCGCGCGCCGACAGACGTTCCACGAACAGCACGTCGGTGCCGGCGAGGACCCCGAGCTGGATGTGCTGCCGGATGCGGACGTGCGCGGCCTGCAGCCAGGGGCGTGCCACCTCGCGCAGCCCCAGCGCGCCGGGCGTGCGCGACGCGTACTCCCACAGTCGGATGCCGAGGCGGTATGTGCGGTCGGGGAGCCGCTCCAGGAGCCCCTCCGCGGTGAGCTCCGCCACGAGCCGGTGGGTGGTGGAGGGGGCCAGGTCGGCCGCCTCCGCGATCTGGCCGAGCGTGCGGAACGGATGCAGTGTGTCGAACGTGTCGAGCACCCGCAGGTGGCGGTGCAGCGCCGATTCGCCGGCCGATCCGCGTGCCATCGCGTCCTCCTCGGGGCCGATGCGTCGTCGCGCCGGCCGTCCTCAGCGTATGTACCATTCCGTTGATGCGAAAGAGCAACCCGGCTCGACGGAGACCGTCCTACCGTGGCGACACGCGACGAGGCGAGGAGGCCGACGATGGCGGAAATGGTGCAGGGTGCGGTCGAGGACCGTGGCGTCGTCGTGATCGAGGCCCGGCGCGAGCTCACCGAGGGCGTGGTCGAGCTCACTCTCGCCCGCCCGGACGGCTCCCGGCTGCCGGACTGGGCGCCCGGCGCGCACATCGACCTCGTGCTCGCGGACGGCACCGTGCGGCAGTACTCGCTGTGCGGAGACCGGTGGGACGCGCACCGGTACCGGATCGCGGTGCAGCGCGAGGACGACGGTCGCGGCGGGTCGCGGGCCGTGCATGCGCTTCGCTCAGGCGACACCATCGGGTTCGGCGGACCGCGCAACACCTTCCGCCTGGCGCCGGCCCCCGAGTACCTGTTCGTCGCCGGGGGGATCGGCATCACGCCGCTCCTGCCGATGGTGCGGCAGGCGGAACTGCTCGACATCCCGTGGCGGATGCTGTACCTCGGCCGTTCGCGGGAGCGGCTGGCCTACCTCGACGAACTGTCCCGGCACGGCGACCGGGTGCATGTGCACGACGCCGGTGAACTCGGCCGCGCCGACCTGGACACGTGGCGGCCGGCGGATGCGGCGACGCGGGTGTATGCCTGCGGGCCGTCGCGGCTGCTCGACGCCGTCGAGGCGTGGGGCGCTCCGCCCGCCGGCCACGCGCCGCGGGTGGAGCGGTTCACCGCGCTCACCGACACCACCGCGGCCGCGACCCGGTTCGAGGCGGTCGCCGCCCGCTCCGGGGTGCGGGTCACGGTCGAGCCGCACGAGACCCTGGCCGGCGCGCTCGCCCGCGGCGGTGTGCGCGTCGTGACCTCCTGCGGTCAGGGGGTGTGCGGCACCTGCGAGACCGATGTCTTGGCGGGCGTGCCGGACCACCGCGACACCCTGCTCGACGACGACGAACGCCGGGCGGGCCAGTGCATGTTCCCGTGCGTCTCCCGCAGCCGCGGGGACCTGCTCGTGCTCGACCTCTGACGACCGCCCGATTTTTCGAAAGGCGTGACCATGACCCTCACCGCCACCGCGGTCCCCTCGACCGACCTCGATCCGTTCTCCCCTGAGGTGCTGGCCGATCCGCTCCCCGCGCACGAGACCCTCCGCGACCTCGGACCGGTCGTCCACCTGGCCGCCTACGACGTCTACGCCGTGGCGCGGTACGCCGAGGTGCACCGCGCGCTCACCGACTGGCAGGGCCTGCGGTCGGGCGCGGGCGTCGGGCTCGCCGACTTCTCGCGCGAGACGCCGTGGCGCCCCCCGAGCCTGCTGCTGGAGGCGGACCCGCCCCGGCACGACGCCCCGCGGTCCGTGCTCGCGAAGATCCTCTCCCCCCGGAAGCTGCGCGGTCTCACCCCGCAATGGCGGGCGGATGCGGACGTCCTCGTCGACCGGGTGCTCGCCGCGGGTGCCGAGTTCGACGCCGTCACCGACCTCGCTGAGGTCTTTCCGTTGCGAGTGTTCCCCGACGCGGTGGGTTTGGGGGAGTCGGGGCGCGAGAACCTGCTCCCGTACGGCGACTTCGCCTTCAACGCCTTCGGGCCGCGCGAGGGCATCGTCGCCGCGCTGGAACCGACGATGCCCTCCGTCATCGGCTGGATCGGTGAGCAGTGCCGCCGCGAGAACCTCAGCGAGACCGGCATCGGCGCGCAGATCTGGGCGGCCGCCGACCGGGGAGACATCACGCCCGAGCAGGCGCCGTTGATCGTGCGGTCGCTGCTCACCGCGGGGGTCGACACGACCGTGACGGGCATCGCCGCCGTCGTGCACGCCGTTGCGACGCATCCGGACCAGTGGCAGCGCCTGCGCGCCGATCGCGGCCTCCTTGCGCGCGCGTTCGAAGAGGCCGTGCGGCTCGAGTCGCCGGTGCAGACGTTCTTTCGCACCACGACCAGCGAGGTCGAGATCGGCGGCGCGGTGATCGGCCCCGGACGCAAGGTGCTCATGTTCCTCGGTGCGGCGAATCGCGACCCGCGGCGGTGGCCGGACGCGGACCGCTTCGACCTGGATCGCGACCCCTCGGGCCACGTGGCATTCGGCATGGGGCTGCACCAGTGCGTCGGCCAGCACATCGCGCGGATGGAGGCGATGGCAGTCCTCGAAGCGCTCCTGGACCACGTCCAGTCGGTCGAACTCGCCGGCGTTCCGCGCCGTCATCTCAACAACACGCTGCGCGGCTGGGAGAGCATGCCCGTCCGAATTCAGGCTGCCTGAGATTGCTTTCCGGCTGTGACCGAACTGTCACACCAAAATCGTTGACAATCCGATTTCCGATCCGTACCGTCCAAAGCGGGGCGCACGCTCCCGTCGTCCGCACCGTTGCAACGACCCGGAAGGCAGCCGATGGCAGCTCGTCTGACACTGACCGATGTGAACCTCCACTTCGGGGGCATCACCGTGCTCAAGGATGTCGGCTTCGACGTCGACCCGGGCCAGATCCTCGGCCTCGTGGGGCCCAACGGCGCCGGGAAGACCTCGCTGTTCAACTGCATCAGCGGCCACTACAAGCCGAGTTCCGGCACGATCGCCATCGACGGTGAGCCGGTGCAGGGCGCTGCGCCCGCGTCGCTCGCCAGTTACGGGCTGGCCCGGACCTTCCAGCATCCGGCGCTGCAGCTGCACGCGACCGTGCTGGAGAACGTGCTCCTGGGCGCTCACACCCGGCTGCCCGGCGGCCCGTTGGAGTGGTCGGTGCGGTTGCCGCGCACGGTCCGCTCCGAGCGGGCGCTGCGCGCCGAGGCCCTCGCGCTGCTCGAGCGTCACGGCCTCGGCTGGGCGGCGAAGCGGCGCGCTGACGAGCTCTCGCACGGACTCCACAAGGGCGTCGAGCTGTGCCGCGCCCTCCTCTCCCGGCCTGCGCTGTTGCTCCTCGACGAGCCCGCGGCGGGCCTCCCCCACTCCGAGGTGGAACAGCTCATCGCGACGGTGCGCCGCATCCGCGACGAGGACGACATCACCGTCGTGATCGTGGAGCACCACATGGGGCTCATCGCCGCGCTCACCGACCGGGTGGTGGTGCTCGACCACGGCCGCAAGCTCATGGAGGGCACGGCCGTGGAGGCCCAGTCGGACCCGCGCGTCATCGAGGCGTACATCGGAAAGGATGCTGCGGATGACGCTGCTTGAGCTCGAAGACGTCACCGCGTCGTACGGCCCGGTACAGGTGCTCGACGGCGTCTCGCTGAGCGTGCCGGAGGGCGGTGCGGTCGGCATCCTCGGTGCCAACGGCGCCGGGAAGACCACGACGCTCCGCGCCATCAGCGGCATCGTCCGTACCGGCGGACGCATCGTCTTCGACGGCACCGACATCCGCGGCAAGCGGCCCGAGCAGGTCGCCGGCATCGGCATCGCCCACGTCCCGGAGGGCCGGGGGACGCTGACTGACCTCACGGTACGCGAGAACCTGAAGGTCGGCGCGTACCTGCGGAAGGACCGCAAGGGCATCGAGTCGGACATCGAGTACCTGCTCGAACTGTTCCCGAACCTCAAGGAGCGGTACCGGTCGCACGGCTCGGCGCTCTCCGGCGGTGAGCAGCAGATGCTCGCGGTCGCCCGTGCGTTCATGGCCCGCCCGCGGCTGCTGCTGCTTGATGAGGCCTCGCTCGGACTCGCGCCCAGCACCGCGAAGAACGTGTACGACGCGATCCGCCGGCTTCGTGAGGAGTCCGGCATCGCGATGCTCGTGGTCGAGCAGAACGCGAACCTCGCCTTCACCCTCGTCGAAAGTGCGACGGTGCTCGAGACCGGCCGGAGCGTCCTCTCCGGTTCGTCGGCGGAGCTCCGCGGCATGGACGAAATCCGACGCGCTTACCTGGGAGGCTGACCGATGGGGACCTTCATCCAGCTCGTCGTCGACGGGCTCTCAACCGGATCGATCTACGCCGCGCTGGCGCTGGCGATCGTGCTGGTGAACCAGGCCACCGGCCTCATCAACTTCGCGCAGGGCGGGATGGCCGTGCTCTCGGCCTACGTCGCCTGGTGGTTCACGACCATCGGGGTGCCGCTCATCCTCGCCATCCTGCTGTCGGTGCTGTTCTCCTTCGTTCTCGGTGCGTTCCTCGAGCGGTACGTCATGCGCCGCTTCGAGCGGGGCGACCCGGACACCGCCGTCGTCGTCACGATCGGCCTGCTCACCCTCATCACCGGCATCTGCGGGTGGCTCTGGAGCTACAACAACCAGCAGATGCCCTCGCTGTTCCCGCTCGACACGGTGCAGGTGCTCGGCGCCTCCATCAGCGTCCGCTCCATCGGCACCACCGTGGTGATCATCGCGATCATGCTGCTGCTGCAGGGACTGTTCATCGGCACCAAGTTCGGCCTCGCCCTCCGGGCGGTCGCGGTCAACCCGCAGTCCGCATCCTTCTCCGGTCTGCCGGTCGGGCGCCTCCTCATGGCCGGCTGGGGTCTCGCCGCCGTCCTCGGTGCCGTCGCCGGCGCGCTCGTCGCACCGCAGCTCACCCTCACCCCGGGGATGATGGACAACGCTCTGGTCTACGCGCTCGCCGCCGTGATCCTCGGCGGCTTGTCCAGCCCCATCGGGGTCGTGATCGCCGCCTGGATGATCGGGGTCCTCGAGAACCTCGCCGCCGTCTACGTACCGTTCATCGGTTACGACCTCAAGGTGGTCGTGCCGTTCGCGCTCATCTTCGTCGTGCTGCTGGTGCGACCACAGGGTCTGTTCGGCCGGAAAGCGGTGGTGCGCGTCTGATGTCGGCTGCAACGGAATTCCTCTCCCGCGCCTGGGTGCGCTGGGCACTCATCGCGCTCGTCGTGGTGGTGCTCCTCGTGCTCCCGTTGGTGCTCCCGGAGCTCGCCAACCAGCGCCTCGCCCGGATCGGTGTGTTCGCCGTCGCGGTCCTCGGCCTCAACGTCGTCATGGGCTACACCGGTCAGGTCTCGCTGGGTCAGATCTTCTTCGTCGGCGTGGGCGCCTACGCCACTGCCTGGGGGGTCGAGCAGGACTGGAACATCACGCTGGTGTTCCTGCTCAGCATCCTGGTCCCCGGCATTCTCGGGCTCATCGTCGCGCTCGCCGCGGCACGGCTCGGCGGGCTCGCCATCGCCATGGTCACGATCGCGCTACCCATCGTGGGCGTGCCGCTCGCCAAGCGACTCTCGGACATCACCGGCGGCTCGCAGGGCATGTCGACGCGGTTCTCCGATGCCCCCGAGTGGTCGGGTCTGTACAACGACCAGTGGCAGCTGTACATCGTGATCCTCATCGGCGGGATCGTGTTCCTCCTCACCCGGAACCTCGTGCACGGCAAGTACGGGCGCGCCTTCGCGATCGTGAAGTCGAACGAGGCCGTCGCCTCCTCGATGGGCATCTCGCCCTACCGCTACAAGGTGATGGCGTTCACCGTGGCGGCGATCATCGGTGGCGTCAGCGGGTTTCTCTACATGGTGGTGGTGCAGTACACCTCGCCCGAGACCATGAGCTTCGGGCACTCCATCACGCTGCTGGCCTCCATGGTCATCGGGGGCGCTGCCAGCATCATCGGCTCGCTGCTCGGCGGCGCGTACTACGTGGTCGTCCCCGAGCTCACGAACCTCATCGACCCCAGCCTCACGGCACTGCTGCAGGGAGCCCTCCTGCTGCTCGTGCTGTTCGTCCTCCCCGGCGGACTCGTCTCGCTCCCCCGCGTCATCGCGCGGACGGTGCGCCGGTCGCGCCGGGGTGCCGGCCCGACCGGCGCACCACCCGCCACTCCCACGAGCCCCGCCGAGGGGCGGGCAGCCACGGAGGGCACCCACACAGAGAGGCAAGATCAGGCATGAACATGCGAAAGAGCACGAGGAGCGTTGTCGGCATCGTCGCCCTCACCTCCGCCGTCGCACTCACGCTCGCCGGTTGTGCGCGCGGCGGGGACAGCGGCGGTGGCGCGGACGCCTCGGCCGAACCGAGCCCCGGAATCACCGACACCACCCTGACCCTCGGCATCACGACCCCGCTCAGCGGCGCCACCGCCGGCCCCGGCACCTGCACCGTGGCGGGGGTCACCGCCTACTTCGGCGCGGTCAACGCCGCCGGCGGCGTGGAGTTCGGTGACGGCAAGACCCGCACGATCGAGATCAACGCGCTCGACGACGGCTACGACCCGCAGAAGGCGAAGTCGAACTACGACCAGCTGAAGGACAGCGTCTTCGCGATGACGGCGGGGCTCGGCACGCCGACCAACCGCGCGTACCGTGAGGCTGCCATCGCCGACGAGGTGCCGCAGGTGCTCGTCATGACGGGGGACCCGATCTTCAGCGACCAAGAGGAGAGCCCGTGGCAGCTCGGCTTCGTGCCGATCTACCAGAACGAGGGCGAGGCCTTCGGCAAGCTGCTGGCCGAGTCCGGTGAAGACCACAAGGTCGCCGTCCTGTTGCAGAACGACGACTACGGCGACGGGTACGTCGAGGGCTTCAAGCAGGGCATCGAGGGCGCCGACAACATCGAGATCGTCAAGGAGCTCACCTACGAGGCCACCGACACCTCGGTCGACGCGCAGCTCACCGAGCTGGCCTCGACGGGCGCCGACGTGTTCTTCAACGCCATGTCGATCACCCCGCTGGTGATCTCGTCGCTGCAGAAGGCGCAGCAGCTCAGCTGGCTGCCCAGCTGGTTCCTGCCCTCGAACACGTCGAGCCCGGGCGCCATCGTCACCCCCGGTGGCGGCGAGGCATTCCCCGGTGTCTACACTGTCGCGTTCGCGCAGTCCGCATCCAGCCCCACGTTCGCCGAGGCACCCGAGGGGCAGCAGTTCCTCGACGACCTGAAGCAGTACGCGGACTACCCCGACACCCCGGCGTTCCCGCACTGCGTGTGGAGCTACCAGGTCGGTGCGACGCTGCAGCAGGTGTTCGAGAAGATGACCGAGCCGACCCGTGAGAACTTCATGGAGACGCTGCGCACTATCGAGGGCTTCGAGGCACCGTTCATGCTCGAGGGCACCGCGGTGAACACGACCGAGGACGGCCTCCCCGCCGTTTCGACCGTGGTCGTGCAGAAGTACAACGGCAAGGGCTACGCCACGGTCGAGGACTTCGGCTGATCCGTCCCTGACGCCGAGACTGCAACTGGGCGCCGAGACAGCGGGGTAACTCCGCAGTCTCGGCGCCCAGAAGCAGTTTCGCGGTCCGTGCGGCCAGTGCGCTCAGGCGAGGGATGCGGTCAGTCGAGGGTGTGCAGCACCTCGACGATGCCCTGCAGGTGGGCGCGGGTGGCGGCCTCCGCCGCATCCGGGTCCTTCGCGATGATGGCGTCGATGATGGCGATGTGCTCGGGGGCGGACTGCCCGGCCCGGCCGGGGTGGAACGCCAACCGGAACTGGTGCCGCGCCGACTGGGCGCGCAGCCGTTCGAGCAGCTGCGTCGCGGTGGCGTGACCACTGAGGTCGCGCACCTGCCGGTCCATCTCCTGGTTCAGCCGCGAGTACTCCAGCAGGTCGCCGCGCTCGACCGCGTCCACGATGGCGACGCGGAGGCCCCGGAGGTCTGCGATGGCGTCGTCGTCGGCGTTCTCCGCCGCCTTCCGGGCGCACAGCGACTCCAGCCCCACGCGCACCTCGACGATCTCCACCGCCTCGGCGACCGAGATCGCCCGCACCCGGGCCCCGCGGTTCGGCAGTCGTTCCACGAGCCCCCCGTTCGCGAGGTTCAGCAGGGCCGTCGCGATGAAGCGCTCCGACAGATCGGCCTCGATGAGGCGCTGATGCGGGACGAAGTCTCCGCGCAAGATCGCGTCACGGATCTGCTGGGTCAGGTCGGCGGCGACGGGTGCGCTCTCATCGGTCGAGATGGCGGTCATGCGCTCATCCTCTCGCGCCGGGACCACCCAGGTACAGATTGTCGCCGACATTCACGCCAATCCGAGTATCATCGGCGGCAGAGCATGCCGCGGCGGACCACGCCCGGGCGGTGCGAAGCTGCGGCATCCTGCGATCCGTGTCGTCCGGCGCGGACAGGATGATGCACGAAGGAGTGCAGGACACATGACTATTGCAGACACGTCCGCCGCGGTGCGGACAGGACTCTTCATCGGGGGGCGCGAGCGGTTCACCGACGACGTCCTGCAGGTCGCCGACCCGGCCAAATCCGGTGTCATCGTGGGGGAGGCGGCCGCCGCATCCGCCGCCGATGTCGCGGATGCCATTGCCGCGGCCCACACGGCGTACCCGGCCTGGGCGGCCCTCGGCGCCACCGAGCGCGCGCGGCTCATGGCCGAGGCCATTGCCGATGTCGCCGCCGAGCGGGATGCGGACGCCGCGATCCTCTCGCAGGAGAACGGCAAGATCCGGATGGAGTCGTGGGTCGACGCCCTCGTCTTCGAGATCCGCTGGAACCTCGCCCTCATGCTCGCCGACGAGGTCGACCGCGGGCACACACTGCCCGTCGTGCCCGGCGCCATCCCGGTCTCAACCGAGGTCGCGTACCAGTCCCTCGGGGTGGTGACGGTCATCGTGCCGTTCAACTGGCCGATCGCGATCCTCGGCGCGGCGCTGCCCCACGCCCTGCTGGCGGGCAACACCGCGATCGTGAAGCCGCCGCCCTCCGCACCCCTCGCGACCGCGCGCGTGGTGCAGCGCGTGGCGGAGAAGCTCCCGCCGGGCGTCCTCAACGTCGTGACCGGCCGCGACCAGGACATGGCGGAACTCATCCAGAGCCCGGATGTGGCGAAGGTGTGTTTCACCGGCAGTGTGAATGGCGGGAAGCGGATCATGGAGATGGCGTCGAAGACGTTGACCCGGGTGACGCTGGAGCTCGGCGGCAACGACGCGGCGGTGTTCCTCGAGGACGCGATCCTCGATGACACGCACCTCGACCGCCTGTTCGCGGCGATCTACGACACGACCGGGCAGATCTGCATGAACGCGAAGCGCGTCTTCGTGCACCGCTCTCGTCGCGATGAGCTGGTGGCGGGCCTCGAGGCGCGC
>NZ_JAPLAI010000031.1 GCF_026393345.1 Microbacterium sp. | reverse complement strand
TGGCGTCACCTGGAGGACAAGTCCGCGGCGCTGACCGAGCAGGGACTGGATGCGGTCATCCTCACCCAGTTCGCGTTCGACACCGAGCCGGTGATGCGGTGGATCGGCAGCGTCCGTGACCGCGGCATCACCAGCGAAATCTGCATCGGCACCCCAGGACCTGCCGGCATCAAGCGTCTCCTCGGCTTCGCCCGCCGCTTCGGCATCGGCGCGAACGCGATGATCGTGAAGAAGTACGGCTTCTCCCTCACCAACCTGATGGGCACCGCCGGGCCCGACACATTCGTCACCGACCTCTCCGCCGAGTTGCGGGCCGACCCGGCATCGGGGGCGGTCCGCCTGCACTTCTACACGTTCGGCGGGCTGAGGGCGACGGCCGAGTGGGCGCGCGATTTCGTCGCGCCCGGGACCTGAGCGGGGGACGCTGATGACGGCGCGGCTGCTCGACGGAACGGCGACGGCGAAGATCGTCAAGAACTCGCTGCGCACACGCGTGGCGGCGCTCGCGGCGCGGGGCGTGACCCCGGGGCTCGGCACGCTGCTGGTGGGGGAGGACCCGGCCTCCCGCTCCTACGTGACCGGAAAGCACCGCGATTGCGCCGAGGTTGGCGTGGCGTCGGTCTCGGTCGAGCTGCCGGTCACCGCGACTTTCGAGGAGATCGCGGACGCGGTCCGCCGGCTCAACGCGGACCCCGCCGTCACAGGCTTCATCGTCCAGTTGCCGCTGCCGCCGGGGATCGACGAGAACGCGATCCTCGAACTGATCGATCCGGCCAAGGACGCCGACGGGCTGCACCCCACCAACCTCGGCCGTCTCGTGCTCGGGGTCGACCCCTCGCGCGTCGCCCCCTCGCCGCTGCCGTGCACCCCGCGGGGGATCATCGAGCTCTCGCTGACCCACGGCATCGACTTCGCCGGCGCGCGGGTCACCGTCATCGGCCGGGGCACGACCGTCGGCAGGCCGCTGGGTCTTCTGCTCACCCGCAAGGGGATCGACGCCACCGTGACGCTCGTCCACTCCCGCACCGCGGACATCGCAGCCGAGGTGCGGCGCGCGGACGTCGTCGTCGCCGCCCTCGGGAAGCCGCATTTCGTCCGGCCGGAGTGGATCCGGCCCGGCGCCGCCGTCCTGGATGTGGGAGTGACCCGAGTCGGCACGACGCCCTCGGGGCGGGCGAAGCTGGCGGGCGATATCGACCCCGCCGTCGCCGAGGTCGCGGCCTGGCTCTCCCCGAACCCGGGCGGCGTCGGCCCCATGACCCGGGCGATGCTCGTGACGAACGTCGTCGAGCTCGCCGAGACCGCTGTTGAAACGACTGCCGAGAGGATCCGTTGATGACCTTCCATTCCGACAAGCTCCGCGACCACGCCTGCCTGATCGTGCACGGCCCGGACCAGCCCGGCCTGGTGGCCGCGGTGACCGCGCTGATCACGCGCAACAAGGCGAACATCGTGACGCTCGACCAGTACTCCGACAACCCGGAGGGCGGCGAGTTCTTCCAGCGCGTCGTGTTCCACCGCCCCGAGCTGTCCGCCGCGTTCCCGGAGATCGAAGCGGACCTGGAGAAGACCCTCTCCCCGTTCGGGATGGAGTGGCGCCTCACCGACCAGTCGATCCCGAAGCGGATGGCGATCCTCGCCTCCACCAGCGACCACTGCCTGCTCGAACTGCTCTGGCGCCACCGCCGCGGTGAACTGCCCGTGACCATCCCCATGGTCATCAGCAACCACACCCGGGTCGCCGACGACGTCCGCTCCTTCGGCATTCCGTTCTTCCACGTTCCCTCCCAGGGCCCGGACAAGTCCGAGGCGGAAGCCCGCATCCTGGAACTACTGAAGGACAACGTCGACTTCGTCGTCCTCGCCCGGTACATGCAGATCATCTCGGAGGACTTCCTCGACGAGGTCGGTGTGCCGGTCATCAACATCCACCACTCGTTCCTGCCCGCCTTCATCGGCGCGGCCCCCTACCGCAAGGCCAAGGAACGCGGGGTGAAACTCATCGGCGCGACCAGTCACTACGTGACCAAAGATCTCGACGAGGGCCCCATCATCGAGCAGGACGTCGCCCGCGTCGATCACGCCATGAGCGCCGCAGACCTCCAGGCCCGCGGCGCCTACGTCGAACGCGCCGTCCTCTCCCGCGCCGTGCAATGGCACGCCCAGGACCGCGTCATCCGATACGGAAACCAAACCATCGTCTTCTGATCCCCCGGGGACCTCCCCCGGAACCACCCCATCCCCTGAACAGAGAGGTTCATCTCGTGGCCAGCAACCTTCAGCAGCTGCTCGATCAGACCAACCCGGTCGAGCTCCTGCGTAACTCCCAGATCGGCTCCTACATCTATCCCGTCGTCCCCGCGGACTTCGCGAACTGGATCAAGGAGCAGAAGGCCTGGCGCGACACGGCCGTCCTGTACGACCAGTCGCACCACATGGACAACGTGTTCCTGAAGGGCTCGGACGCGATCCGGCTCATCAGCGACACCGCGATCAACTCCGTGGCGAACTTCGAGGTCAACCGGGCCAAGCAGTACGTGCCCACCACCTCGCAGGGCTACGTGATCGGTGACGGCATCCTCTTCCGCGAGGCGGAGGACGAGTACACCTACGTGGGTCGCGCCCCCGCCTCCAACTGGCTGATGTACCACGGCGAGACCGGCGGCTACGCGAACCTCGACGTGACCGTCGACCGTCGTTCGCCGTCGCGTCCGTACGGCCACGCCGTGACCCGCCAGTACTACCGCTTCCAGATCCAGGGCCCCCGCGCCTGGGACGTCATCGAGAAGCTCAACCGCGGCCCGCTGGAGAAGATCGGCTTCTTCCGGATGGCCACCATGTCGATCGCCGGCAAGCAGGTGCGCACCCTCCGCCACGGCATGGCAGGAGCGCCGGGCCTGGAGATCTGGGGCCCGTACGCCGACCACGACGCCGTCCGCGACGCCATCGTCGAGGCCGGCGCCGAGTTCGGGCTGCTGCCCGTGGGCTCGCGCGCCTACCCGTCGAACACGCTGGAGTCGGGCTGGATCCCCTCGCCGCTGCCCGCCATCTACACCGGTGAGGGCGAGCGCGCCTACCGCGAGTGGCTCGGCACCGACAGCTACGAGGCGACCGGAACCCTCGCGGGCTCCTTCGTGTCCGACAACATCGAGGACTACTACCTCACGCCGTGGGAGCTCGGCTACGGCTCGTTCGTGAAGTTCGACCACGACTTCATCGGCCGCGACGCCCTGGAGCAGATCGACCCGGCATCGCAGCGCAAGAAGGTCACCCTCGCCTGGAACGCCGAAGACCTCGGCAAGGTGTGGACGTCGCTCTTGAACGTCGACGGACCGAACTACAAGTTCTTCGACCTGCCGCTGGCCAACTACGGCTCCGCGAACTACGACTCGGTCGTGGATGCGGACGGCACCGTCGTCGGACTCTCGATGTTCACCGGCTACAGCG
The DNA here is from genome assembly GCF_026393345.1 of Microbacterium sp. GTDB lineage: Bacteria > Actinomycetota > Actinomycetes > Actinomycetales > Microbacteriaceae > Microbacterium. The sequence goes on along the minus strand of NZ_JAPLAI010000031.1, from coordinate 12,289 downwards.
CGAACGAGCGTCGCGGCCTGTCGCTCGGCGTCGTCGACCACGACGTGCCCGAGGGCACCGAGCTCAAGGTCGTCTGGGGCGAGCCGAACGGCGGCACCTCGAAGGCGTCCGTCGAGCCGCACGAGCAGACCGAGGTCCGCGTCGTCGTCAGCCCGGTGCCGTACTCCACCGTCGCCCGCTCCACCTACCAGGGTGGCTGGCGCACCGGCTACAAGGACTGATCCGCACGAGAAAGGGGGTCCGGGCTCGCGCCCGGGCCCCCTTTCTCGTTGTCCCCGCGCTCAGAAGCGGGTGATGACCGTTCGAGCGGTCTTTCCGGAGTGCAGTGCCGCGTAGGCGGAGTTGATGTCGTCGAGGGCGATTTCGGACGCGATGAGGTCGGAGAGGTCCAGCCTGCCCTGGAGGAACAGCGACGCGTAGAACGGGATGTCGCGCTTGATGTTCGAGGAGCCCATGTAGACGCCGTTCACCTTCTTCTGTTCCCGCAGCAACGTGTTCGCGTCGACCTCGAATGTGCCGCCCGCGGGATGGATGCCGATGAGGCTCGCCGTGCCGCCGACGCGGAGCATCGCGATGGCCTGCTCCACGGTCTGCCGGCGTCCGATGACCTCGAACGCGTGATCGACCCCGCCGCCGGTCAGCTCGCGCACCCGCGCCACGACGTCTCCCTCGCCCGCGTTCACCCAGTCTGTCGCCCCGAAGGCACGGGCGAGCTCGAGCTTCTCGTCGTTCAGGTCGATCCCGATGATCCGCGCCGCACCCACGAGGCGGGCGCCGCTCACGACGTTCAGCCCGACACCGCCGAGACCGATCACCGCGACGGTGTCCCCCGCGGTCACGCCGGCCGCGTGGATCGCGGCTCCCGCGCCGGTGATCGTGCCGCACCCGAGGACCGAGGCCTCCGGGAAGGGCACGGCCGGATCGATGCGGACGAGCTGGTTCTCGTGGATCAGCGCTCGTTCGGCGAACCCGGCGGTGCCCATCGCAGCCAGCACGGGCTCGCCGCGACGGCTGAGGCGCGGTGGCTCCCCCGCCGCGCGCAGAGTGGCCTCGGGGCGCAGGCAGCGCACGGTGCGGCCGCTCAGGCATTCGTCGCAGGCGCCGCAGAACTGCACCAGCGAACCGACGACGTGGTCGCCGACGGCGAACTCCGTCACGTCCGGGCCGATCGCCGCGACGACACCGGAGACCTCATGACCGAGCACCATGGGCGGTGCCATCCCGAAATCGTTCTGAGCGAAGTGGAGATCCGAATGGCAGAGCCCGGACGCCTTCACGTCGACGAGCACTTCGCGGCCGAGCGGATCGGCGATGTCGATGTCCTCGATGTCGAAGCCGCCGCCGAACGCGTTGACCACTGCTGCTCTCATGCCGGCAGTCCGATGCTCGTGTTGATGGCCTTGGTGTTGAGGTAGTTGTACAGGACCTCGGACCCCTGTTCGCGCCCGAGGCCCGACTCCTTGTACCCACCGAACGGGGTAGCGAGGTCGGGCGAGTACCCGTTGACCCCGATCGTGCCGGTCTGCACCTCACGGGCGATGCCGAGGGCAGCCTCGGGATCCGAGGAGAACACCGCACCGCCGAGGCCGTAGCGGGAATCGTTCGCGAGAGAGACCGCCTCCTCGTTGCCGTCGTAGGCGAAGACCGTGACGACCGGACCGAACACCTCCTCGCGGGCGATCTGCGCGTCCGGGTCGACCCCCGTGACGATGGTCGGTTCGTAGAAGTAGCCGCGCTGGCCGGGGAGGTCACGGCCACCGGTGAGGATCTCCGCACCGTCACCGCGGGCGTCGTCGACCATCGTCCGTACCCGCCCGCGGATCCGCTCCGACACCAGCGGCCCCATGTCGGTGGCGGGGTCGCGCGGGTCGCCGAGCCGGAACGATCGCGCCAGCTCGACGAGCCCGTCGAGCATCTCGTCCTTCCGGGTGCGCGGCACCAGCACCCGGGAGAGCAGGAAGCAGGTCTGTCCCGAGTTCATGAAGGCGCCCGCCCGGAGGCCCGCGAGGGTCACGTCGAGGTCGGCATCCTCGGTCACGATCGCGGCCGACTTGCCGCCGAGTTCCAGGGTGACGGGGATGAGACGCTCCCCGCAGGTACGCGCGATGAGCCGGCCGGCGGCGGTCGAGCCGGTGAAGGCGATCTTGTCGACACCCGGATGCCGGACCAGAGCCTCGCCGGTCTCGCGGCCCCCGGTGACGACGTTCACGACACCGGGCGGGAACCCGACGGCCTCGACCGCGGCGGCGAGAGCGAGAGCGTCGAGCGGGGTCTCACCCGCCGGTTTGACCACCACCGTGCACCCGACCGCCAGGGCGGGGGCGAGCTTCGCCGAGAGGATCGATTGCGGGTAGTTCCACGGGGTGATGAGCCCCGCGACCCCGACCGGCTCCCACCGGACGACGGAGGTGCCGGGGCCGCTGATGTTGCTCCGGCGCTCTTCGAACGCGAAGTCCCGGATCATCGCCGCGAAGTACCGCAGATGCTGGGTGGGGAGCGCGATGTTGACGAACTGCGAGAAGCCGGTCGGCTGACCGATCTCCCCGGTGACGAGCGCCGCCGTCTGCTCGCCGCGCCGCTCGAGCTCGTCGGCGAGCCCCTCCATGAGAACGGCCCGCTCGTCCGGGGTCATGCGGGGCCAGGGGCCGTGGTCGAACGCTTCCCGGGCCGCGCGGACCGCCGCGTCGACATCCTCGGCGCTCCCGTCCGGCGCGACGCCCACGGTCACGCGAGCGTAGGGATCCTCGACCTCGATCCGCGCGGGCGACCGCGCCGGCTGCCATTCTCCGCCGATGAACAGTTCGTCGTCGGTGTTCGAGATGATCGTCATGGGTTCCTCCGTCGTCCTCGGTCGTCTGCGATTCGATCCGGTGCGGCCGCCCGTTCGATGAGGCGGATCGCGTCGGTGGCGAGCTCGGCACCCCGGTCGTACGGGGCGCGCCAGATGGCCAGCATGTCGGCGGCGCCGGCGGCGAGGACCGTGCGCGAGAAGGCTTCGACACCCCAGCGGCCGGTGTAGCCGGCGGCGAGCGCCGTGCGCACGATCCCCGCGATGTCCACGGATCCGGTGGCAAGCGCCCCCCGCCCCGACTGACCGAGCTCCAGATAGGCGAGTTTCGGCAAGGCCAGCCGCACCGCCGCGGCCATGTCCGCCTCCTCCACGGCCATATGGAAGGTGTCCAGATGGATGCGGAGGTGCGCGGAGCCGCTCGCCTCGATGAACGCCATCGCCTGTGCGGCGGTGTTGATCGCGGCGGTCTCGTAACGGTTGAGCACCTCGAACGTCATCGTGACGCCCCGCTCGTGCGCGTGGTCCGCGACGGCGCCGACCTCGTGCGCCGCCCGGTCGAAGGCGGCCGCCGATACCGGGCCGGATGCGGGGCCGAAGAGGCCATAGGGGACCCCGTTCATCTGGTCGGAACCGAGCGCGACAGTGAGGTCGACCTGCGCGCGGAGCGCGGCCGCACCCGCTGCGCGCACGTCCGCATCCGCCGACGACACATCCGCGCCGGGCGTCTGCCCCGCGATCGTGATCGGGCGCAGGCCCTGGTCGGCGAACGCCGCACGGAGCCCGGCCGCATCCGTGGCGCCGGGGTCGAGCGGGGGCAGGACGACACGCGTGTACCCGGCCGCCGCGATCGCGGCGAGGGCACCGGGCAACGAGGCCGGCGAGGCGTCCGGGGCCACGACGTTGAGGTGGCAGGCGACGTCGAGTCCGGTGCGCGTCGGGGACGGTGCGGTCACGGCTCCGCTCCTAGAACGTCGGCAGGTCGAGGCGCTGCTTGAACACGGAGTACCCGTCGTCCACGTGCACGACGGTGCCGTTGATCACGTTCGACTCGTCCGAGGCGAGGAACGCGACGACGTCGGCGATCTCGCCGGGCTCGGTCATCCGGTTCCGCAGTTGCTCCGCGGCGAACGTGTTCCGCAGTTCCTCGCTGAACTGGTTGATGATGGGGGTTCCCACGCGGCCCGGCGTGATCGCCAGCGCGCGGATGCCGTACTCGGCCAGCTCGTACGCGGCCGAGCGGGTGAACGAGATGACGGCCGCCTTCGCCGCGCTGTAGGTGAAGGACAGCTCCGCCGCCTGTTCGCCGTAGATGGAGGACGTGCTGATGATGACGCCACCCGTGCCCTGGTCACGGAACTGGCGTCCGGCGGCGAGGATGCCGTAGTAGACGCCGTCCTGGTCGATGCGGATCATCGGGGCGTAGTCGACATCGGGGTCATGATCGAGGAGCGGCTTCCCGCCCGCGATGCCGGCGTTGTTGAAGATCACGTCGAGATGCCCGTAGACCTCGACCGCTCGCGCGACGGCGGCTTCGACATCGGCATACACCGAGACGTCGGTCTGCACCGCCGTCGCCGCGCCCTCGAATCCGGCTGCGTCGACCTCCGCGACGACCTGCTCGGCCTGCGTCAGGTTCATGTCGGCGATGACGACCTTCGCGCCCTCGCGGACGAACTTCAGCACGGTCGCGTGCCCGATGCCGCTGGCGCCGCCGGTGATCACGGCTACTTTGCCTTCCAGACGCATGATGTCTCCTTCTGTCGATGTCCGGCCGCACACGGCCCGGGAAGAGGGGGGTGCGGGGGCGGCGTCGCGCCGCCCCCGCTGGGCGTCAGCCCAACTTGTCCGACGGCGTGGTGTCCGCCGCGTTCTCCTTCGTCACGAGCGTCACGTCGACGGCGACGAAGTTCTCGTCCGGCAGCGTGCCGTCCTCCTGATAGGCCACGACATCCTCGATGAGCATGTCGAGGACCGCCGGCCAGGGCTGGTCGATCGTGGCGAGCATGTTGCCGCCCGCCTCGATCGCCGCGAGAGTCTCCGCCAGGGCGTCCACGCCGGTGACCGGCGCGGTGGAGCCTGCTTCGGACAGCCCCTGCGCGGCGCCGAGCGCCGCGTCGTCCCACCCCGCCCATACCGCGTCGAGCCCGTCCGGGTTCGCGGAGAGGTAGTCCGAGACGAAGTTCAACGCCTCGGTGCGGCCCGTTGCCGGGTTGGTGACCTGCTGCGGTTCGCCACTGACGACCGTGGCACCGGCGTCCTCGAACGCGGTGACCGCGAGCTGCGAGCGCAGCCGGATGCCGGCGTGCGGGTCGTGCCCGATCACCATGATGGTCTTGCCGTCGAGGCCGCCGATGGACTCGTCGATCGCGTCCACCGTCTTGTCGACGATCTGCTGCTGGTTGGTGGTGATGTTGGTGGCGAAGGCGTCCGTCGCCTCGGTGCCCGCATCCATCGAGAAGATCGGGATCTCCGCGTCCTTTGCCGCGGTGACGATGGATCCGATCGAGGACACGTCGGTGTAGCCGTCGAGGATCACGTCGGCGCCCTGGCCGATCGCGCTCTCCACGGCGGGGTTCATCTTCTGGAAGTCGAAATCGCCCTGGATCATGGTGAGATCCCAGCCGAGCTCCTCCGCCTGCGCGGTGACGGCCTTGACCCACCACGCGCCGACGGGCGTCTGGTTGCCGGAGGTGAAGGCGATGACCTTGAAGGGGTCATCGTCGCCCCCGCCGCCGTCCGAGCCGGCACTCGAGCATCCCGTCAGGGTGAGGGCGGCCGCGACCGCGACCGCCGAGGCGATCTTGAGGGTGGTACGCATGTTTCTACTCCTTTGTGTCACTGCGTGAGGTACTTCTCGGTGCCCGCGCGGAACGGGTGTCCGCGTGGCGTGGGGGGGCGGCGTCGCTATCTCTCCCGGGTCTTCAGGCCGGACAGGACGACCGCCGCGATGATGATGAGTCCCGTGACCACCTGCTGGACGTAGGCGTTGACGCCGAGGATGTTCAGGCCGTTGCTCATGACGCCGATGATGGCGACGCCCACGATCGTGCCGCCGAGGTTGGCGGCGCCGGAGCGGATGACGGTCATGCCGAGGAACACCGCCGCCACCGAGAACAGCGTGTTGTCGCCGCCCTGCTCGGCAGCCGCACTGCCGAGGCGTGCGGCGAGCAGGATCCCGCCGATCGCCGAGATGAATCCGGCCAGCGTGAACGCCAGCATCCGTGCCCAGCGCACATTCACCCCCGACAGCCGAGCGACCTCTTCGTTGCCACCGATCGCGTGGAGGCGTCGTCCCAGGGTCGTGAATCGCAGCAGGGCCCAGATGATCACCGAGATCACGACCGCGAAGTAGACCGGCAGCGGGACGTTGAGGAACCGGCCCTGGCCGAGTTCGTTGAACTCCGCCGGCATTCCGAACACGGTGGTGCCGCCGGTGACGATGTATGCCAGGCCGATGACGGAGGTCATCGTCGCGAGCGTCGCGATGAACGCCGACAGCCGGAGATACGCGATGAGCACCCCGTTGACGAGTCCCACCAGGAGTCCCACCGCGAGACCCGCCAGGATCGACACGCCCAACGAGTTCTCGCCGAGCAGGAGCGCGGCTGTGACGGAGCCGGCGAGGCTCGAGGTCGCCCCGACGGACAGGTCGAAGTCGCCGACCACCATGACGATCGTCTGTGCGCCGGCGATGATCGCGAGGATCGAGATCTGGTACAGGATGTTGCGGATGTTCACGAACGACAGGAACGTGTCGGGGCGCATCGCGAAGAAGAAGAGGATGAGCAGGACCAGGGCCACGATCGTGCCGCTCTGCACGAGGAGGCGGCCCGCCGACCGGGACTGCTGGATCATGAGGGTGCCGGTGCGGGTCGGCTCTTTCTGAATCGTCATGAGGTGGCCCTTCCGTAGGCGTAGGAGAGGAGGAGCTCGTCGTCGGCGCCGTCCGCGGGGACGTCGCCCGAGATCGACCCCTCATGCATGATGAGGATGCGGTCGCACATGCCGATCAGCTCGGGCAGTTCGGAGCTGACAGCGATCACGGTGGTCCCGGTCGCCGCGAGCTCGCGGATGAGGCGGTAGATCTCGGCCTTGGTGCCCACGTCGATGCCGCGGGTGGGTTCGTCCATCAGCAGCACCTTGGGTCGGCGCGCGAGCATCTTGGCGAGGACCACCTTCTGCTGGTTGCCGCCGGAAAGTTCTCCGACGCTCTGGCGTGCGCTGCGCGCCTTGATCCGCAGGTCGGCCATGCCGCGGTTCGCGATCTCGGCGATGCGTCGCCGGGACACCCAGCCGGCCCGGCTCACCGCTCCGATGTTCGCGAGGGCGATGTTGTCCTGGACGGAGGAGCCGAGCATCACGCCCTGGCTGCGGCGCTCCTCCGGCACCAGCGCCATCCCCGCCGCCAGCACCCGTCCGACGCCGCTGCGGCGCGGGATCTCCTCCCCCGCCACGGTGACGGTTCCGGAGACGGAGCGCTGCGCGCCGGCGAGGATGCGGAGCAGTTCGCTGCGGCCGGAACCGGCGAGACCGCCGATGCCGAGCACCTCCCCCACGTGGGCCGTGAACGACACGTCGGTGACGCGTCGCCCCTGCAGATCCGTCACCACGAGGGCGACCTCGTCCGTCTTCGTCCCCCGCTCCGGGTAGAGCGACTCGGCGTTGCGGCCGACCATCGTGGAGATGACCTCGCCGATGGTCGTGTCGGCCACGTCGCGGGTGACGATCGTCTCGCCGTTCCGCATGATCGTGAGCCGGTCGCAGAGCTCGAAGACCTCCTCGAGCCGGTGCGACACGTACACCACCGCCACGCCCTCGTCGCGGAGCGAGCGCAGCACCGCGAAGACCTCGCGGATCTCGGTGTCGGTGAGGGAGGCGGTCGGCTCGTCGAGGATGAGCACCCGGGCGTCCGTGGCGAGGGCGCGGGCGACCGCGACCATCGTCTGCTGCACCGGCGACAGGTCGCCCGCGAGCTTGCGCATCGAGATCCGCTGGTTCAACCGTTCGAGCTGCTCGCGAGCGCGGCGGCGGAGCACGCGGCCGTTGACGATGCCGGCGCGACTCGGCAGCTGCTCACCCAGCAGCACGTTCTCGGCGACCGACGTGGTCGGAACGATGGAGAGCTCCTGGTACAGCGCCACGATGCCCGCCTTGTGCGCGGCACGCACGGTGGCGAACTCGACGTCTTCGCCGGCTCGGCGGATCTGCCCCGAGTCCGGGGCGTAGAGGCCGGTGACGACCTTGATCAGCGTGGATTTGCCGGCGCCGTTCTCGCCGAGGAGCGCGTGGATCTCGCCGGGTCTCACCGACAGCTGCACCCCTTTCAGCGCGTGCACGCCGTCGAAGCTCTTCACGATGTCGATGGCTTCGAGGGCGGGGGCCACGGTCGCCGCGGACTCGGTCCCGGTGAGGGTCATGACACCGCCTCCAGGTCGTTGCAGCGGATCAGCACCTTCGGATACGCACCGCTCAGGTGCATGGCGAACGCCTCGGTCGCGTCCTCCAGGTCGAACACCGACTCCGTCAGCTCGTCGAGCTCCAGGTACGGCAGGAGCTGCAGGGCACGGGGGAAGGCGTACGGCGAGACGAAGACCCCGGTGAGCGTGAGCTCCTTGAGATAGAGGTAGTCGGAGAGGTTGAGCGGCATCTCGAAGTCGTGCGGGTACATCGCCCCGTAGACGACGGTCGCCCCCCGTGCCGCGATGTCGAGCAGGCCCCGCACCGCGCGAGGCGAGCCGGAGGCGTCGATCACGACGTCGAAGCCGGCGCCCTCGGTGATGTCCGCCGCCCGCCGGCCCTGATCCTCGGCGACCGGATCGATCACCGCATCCGCGCCGTGCCGAAGTGCCATCTCGCGTCGGGCTGCGATGGGCTCGATGAGGGTGAGGGAGGTCGCGCCGTTCCGCTTCATGATCTGCAGTGCCAGCTGACCGATGGGTCCGCCGCCGCAGATGGCGACGCGGTCGCCGACGGCGATGCGCGTCTTGTCGGCGATGCGGACCGCTACCGAGGTCGGCTCCAGCAAACAGCCGTGACGCAGCGACACCGCATCCGGCAAGCGGTACACCTGCGACTCGTGCCAGGTCACCGTCTCGGCCATTCCGGGCCGGTTGTAGTCCTGGATGTGCTCGCAGAACTGCTGCTTCCCCGCCCGGCACGGCGTGCAGGTGCCGCAGAAGCGCAGGAAGTTCCCGGCGACGCGGTCACCGATCTGCAGTCCGTTGCGGTGCGCGCGCTCGCCGAGCGCCTCGATCACGCCGGACAGCTCGTGACCGAGCCCGATCGGCACGTCGGTGCCGAAGAAGCCCTCCGCCAGGTGCGGGTCCGAGCCGCAGATGGCCGAGTACGCGACCCGGATGCGGACGTCCTCCGGCCCCAACGGCTGGTCGGGGAAATCGACGACGCCGATCCGCCCACGCGTGTCGTCGTCCGGATCGCGCAGGTTGCCGATCTTTGTCACCGCGACTGTTCTCATTCGTCTCTCCGTTGAGCGAGTGGGCGGAGCGGGCGTCAGTCGCCGGCGGCGATGACGCGTCGGGCGGCGGCGATCGTCGCCGTCAGCCCGTATCCGTGCTTGTCGCGCAGCTCCTCGTCCTCGCCGAAGCCGGCGTACACCTGGGGGATCCCGAGCCGTTCGAAAGCGGTGAGATGGATCCCGCGGTCGGCGACCACATCCGCCACCCGCGAGGCGAGTCCGCCGTAGGCGAGGTGGTCCTCGAGGACCACGAACCGCCCGCCGGTCTCGGCCGCGCACTGCACGATCAGCTCCTCGTCGATCGGCTTCAGGGTGAACATGTCGACCACGCGCACGGACCTGCCGTCCTTTGCGAGCTCGTCCGCCGCATCCAGCGCCTGGGCGACGACCGTGCCGTGCGTGAAGATCGTGGCGTCGGTGCCCTCCCGCGCGATGATGCCCTTGCCGATGCGGATCTCGTGCTGGCCCGGCTCGTACAGCACCTTGTCCTTCTTACCCACGGCGAGCCGGATGTAGATGGGACCCGTCATCGACATCGACTGCCGGATGACCTCGCCCACCATCAGCGGGTCGCCGATCGAGGTGACGGTCATGTTGGTCAGCGCGCACATCAGCGCCAGGTCCTCCACCGCGTAGTGGGTGGAGCCGCCGTTGCCGACGAGTCCGCCGTGCGTGCCGATGATCTTCACCGGCAGGTTGGGGTAGCAGACGTCGGTGCGCACCTGTTCCAGCGCCCGCATGCTGAGGAACGGCAGCATCCCCGACACGACCGGGATGTTCCCGTCGTAGGCGAGGCCGGAGGCGATGCCGACGCACACCTGCTCGGCGAGGCCGACGTCGAGGAAGCGCTCGGGGAAGGTGTCGCGGAACTCCACCAGCGTCGCGCCGATATCCGGGGTGAGCACCCACAGGTTGTCGTACTCGGCGCCGAGCTCGGCGAGGGTCGACCCGATCACGGATCGGGCGGAGAGCATCTCTCCGAAGGTGAAGGTGACAGGCATCAGACGGACTCCTTCTGACGAGATGCGTCGAGCGCGGCCATCGCGCGCTCCAGGTCGGCGGCGCCGAGCGAGCCGGCGTGCCAGGCGAGGTTGTGTTCCATGAAGTCGACGCCCTTGCCCTTGACGGTCTCGCAGATGACCACCGTGGGCCGGTTACTGTCGGTGCCGGGCAGCGCGTCGATCGCGTCCACCAGCTGCGCCATGTCGTGACCGTCGATGTGCACGACGTTCCAGCCGAACGCCGCCCATTTGTCCGGGTAGGGCTCGAAGACGACCCGCTCCTCCGCGAAGCTCGTCATCATCTGCCGGTTGCGATCGACGAAGGCGACGAGGTTGCCGAGTTCGTTGCTGCGCGCCGCCATCGCGGCCTCCCACACCGACCCCTCGCCGGTCTCGCCATCGCCGAGCAGGCACACGACCCGGTGGGACTCGCCGCGACCGCGGGCGCTCAGCGCCATCCCCACCGCGATGGGCAGGCCGTGACCGAGGGACCCGGTCGAACACTCCACCCCGGGAAGCTGCACCTTACACGGGTGCATCCCGTACGCGCTGTCGAGCTGACCGTAGGTGTCGACGATGCCCTCGTACGAGAAGAAACCGCGGATCGACATCGCGATGTACATGCAGACGGCCGCGTGCCCCTTGCTCAGCACGAACCGGTCGCGGTTCGGATTGCGCAGATCGCTCGGGTCCACGTGCAGCCCGTATTCGAACAGGGCCGTGAGGATGTCCGCCGCGGAGAGGTCACCGCCGATATGAACGGCGCCTTCATACGTGCCGCAGAGGTGGAGGAGCTTCGAGCGCAGCTCGTACGCGAGATCTTCCAGCTCCTCGACGGTGCGCGGATCGCCCGGGTTCTGCAGGGTCGTTTCGCCCATCACATGCCTCCTCATCGATGACACGGAGGTCTCCAAGGGTGCGGCGCGCGCGTCCTCATCGACTCTCGCAGTGCATCCGGATCCGACTCTGGACCCGAACGGGGAGACAGTAACACGGAGAGATTTACAAGTAAACAGGAATGCACATAAACTTGTTTAGGATGCTTCTTGCATCGCTGGTCCACAAGTCACAGAGAGGTGCTTGATCGACATGACCGACACGTTGGAGAACGTTCGTACAGGTCTGTACATCGGGGGTGTGGAGCGGTCGACCGCGGACACGCTCGCCGTCGCAGACCCCGCCAAGCCCGGCGTGATCGTCGGGCATGCCGCATCCGCGTCCCCGTCGGACGTCGCCGATGCGGTGTCCGCCGCCAAGGCCGCCTACCCGGCCTGGTCCGCACTCAGCGCGACCGAGCGCGCGCGGGTCATGGCCGAGGCGATCGTCGGCATCGCCGATGAGCGCGACACCGACGCCGCCATCCTCTCGCAGGAGAACGGCAAGATCCGCTTCGAGGCCTGGGTCGACGCCCTCGTCTTCGAGATCCGCTGGAACCTCGCGCTGATGATCGCCGACGAGGTCGACACCGGGAAGACGCTGCCGGTCGTTCCCGGCATCCCGGTTGAGACGAACGTCTCGTATCAGTCCCTCGGTGTGGTGACCGTCATCGTGCCGTTCAACTGGCCGATCGCGATCCTCGGGGCATCCCTTCCGCACGCCCTGCTCGCGGGGAACACCGCGATCGTGAAGCCGCCGCCCTCCGCCCCGCTCGCCACCACACGGCTCGTGCAGCGTCTCGCCGAGAAGCTGCCGGCCGGGGTGCTGAACGTCATCACCGGCAAGGACGAGAACATGACCGGCCTCATCCAGAACCCCGACATCGCGAAAGTGTGTTTCACCGGCAGTGTGAATGGCGGGAAGCGGATCATGGAGATGGCGTCGAAGACGCTGACCCGGGTGACGCTGGAGCTCGGCGGCAACGACGCGGCGGTGTTCCTCGAAGACGCGATCCTCGATGACACGCACCTCGACCGCCTGTTCGCGGCGATCTACGACACGACCGGGCAGATCTGCATGAACGCGAAGCGCGTCTTCGTGCACCGCTCTCGTCGCGATGAGCTGGTGGCGGGCCTCGAGGCGCGC
>NZ_JAPLAI010000048.1:111051-123871 GCF_026393345.1 Microbacterium sp. | reverse complement strand
AGCCGCAGCCCGATGTTGTACTTCCCGTCGGCGTCCCGCTCCAGCGCGCCCCAGTCGGTCAGCCGCTTCACGATCCGATGGCAGGTGGCGATCGGCAGGCCCGTGCGCCGGGAGATGTCGGAGAGCGACTGCCGCACCCGGCCGCCCTGGAAGGTCCCGAGGATCGCGAACGCCCGATCGATCAGGGACCGTGCACCGTCGTCGGTGTCTTCCCGCGCCATCGCCATCTTTCCATTATCCGGAAGACCCGCCCCGGGACCAAGGGTTCCGCATCCGGATCCTCCCCGCCTGGGGGTCCGCCCGGCATGCGTCCGGCACGCGTCCGCACCTGTCCCCGCGTGCGTACGATGTCGGCGAGCTCGTCGCGGCGGTGACCGGCACCAGTCCCGTCTCCGCCGTCGGTGCTGCCGCGATCGATCTGGCACCCGCGTGGGCGAAGGACACCGCCATCGCCCTGTTCGGCACCGCCGACAAGATCGCACTCATCATCGGGGTGATCGTCGTGCTCCTCACCGTCGCGATCGGCGCGGGTCTCCTGGAGCGGCGCGTGCCGCCGTGGGGTCGCACGCTCCTCGCGCTCCTCGGCCTCGTCGGGGTCGCGGCTGCCGTCACCCGGGCGGACGCGGGCATGCTGTCCTGGCTGGCACCGCTCGCCGCGGCCGCCGCCGCGATGTTCGCGCTCGCTCTGCTGCTCCGCCGCGCGCCCGCCGCGTCGGAGCCCGCTGTGTCCGAGCACGCCGTGTCCGAGCCCGCCGTGTCCGAGCCCGCCGTGTCGGAATTCAGGCTCAGCGACCCGGATTCGGCCTCGGCGGGCCCCGACCCGCGTCTGCGCCTGAATTCCGACACGCAACCGGACCGGCGGACGTTCCTCGTGTGGACCGGGGTCGCGGCAGGCATCGGCGTGCTCGCCGCGCTCGGCGGCACCGCCCTGCGCGCCGGCAGCCAGGCCGTCGCGACGATCCGCGACACCCTGCGGCTGCCGGCTGCCACGAACGCGGTCACCGTGCCCGCGGGTGCCGAGCTCGACGTTCCCGGGCTGTCCCCCCTCCTCACCCCGAACGCCGACTTCTATCGCATCGACACCGCACTGTCGGTGCCCCAGATCGATCCGGCAACCTGGAGCCTCCGGATCCACGGTCTGGTGGCACAGGAGGTCACCCTCAGCTGGGACGAGCTGCTCGCGCTGCCGCTGGAGGAGAGCATCACGACCCTCGCGTGCGTGTCGAACGAGGTCGGCGGCGACCTCATCGGCACGGCCGCCTGGCTCGGCTACCCGATCCGGGAGCTCCTCGCCCGGGCGGCTCCGGATGCGGACGCCGACATGGTCCTGTCCACCTCGCAGGACGGGTTCACCGCCGGCACCCCGCTCGAGGCCCTCAGCGACGAACGGAACGCGATCCTCGCTGTCGGCATGAACGGGGAGCCGCTGCCGCTCGCGCACGGGTTCCCGGTGCGCATGGTGGTGCCGGGGCTGTACGGCTACGTATCCGCGACCAAATGGGTCGTGGACCTGGAGGTCACCCGGTTCGCCGATGCCCGGGCGTACTGGACCGACCGCGGCTGGTCGGAGCGCGGTCCCATCAAGCTCGAGTCCCGCATCGACGTGCCCCGGCGCGGCGCGAACGTCGCCGCCGGGGACACCGTCATCGCCGGCGTCGCCTGGCAGCAGCACCTCGGGGTGGCCGGCGTCGAGGTGCAGATCGACGACGGCGTCTGGCTGCAGGCGACGCTGGCCACCGCGATCTCGGACGACACCTGGGTGCAGTGGATGCTGCCGTGGCGGGCCGCATCCGGGTCCCACACGATCCGCTGCCGCGCGACGAACACCGACGGCGACACGCAGACCGCGGCCCTCGCCCCACCCGCCCCGGACGGGGCGACCGGCTGGCACACGATCCAGGTGTCGGTGGGCTGACCCCGCGGACGTCAGGCCTGCAGGACCACCCGGAGCTGCTCGACGGCCCAGTCCAGCTCGGTCGCCCGGATGACCAGCGGCGGCGCGATGCGGATCGTCTGCCCGTGCGTGTCCTTCACGAGGACGCCCCGGCCGAGCAAACGCTCGGCGACCTCGCGCCCGGTGCCGACGGCCGGATCGATGTCGATGCCGGCCCAGAGGCCCGCGATGCGCACCGCGGTGACGCCGTGCCCGACGAGCGTCTGCAGCGCCGCATCCAGGTGCTCCCCGAGCGCGCGGGCGCGCTGCTGGAACTCCCCGGTCGACAGCATCTCGACGACCCGGAGGCCCACGGCGGCTGCGAGCGGGTTCCCGCCGAAGGTCGAGCCGTGCTCACCGGCGCGGATGACACCCAGCACGTCCCGGTCCGCCACGATCGCCGAGACCGGCAGGATGCCGCCGCCCAGCGCCTTGCCGAGCACGTAGATGTCGGGCACGACATCCTCGCGCTCGCAGGCGAAGGTGTAGCCGACCCGGCCGAGGCCGGACTGCACCTCGTCGGCGATGAACAGCACGTTCCGCGCCGCGGTGACCTCGCGGACGCGGCGGAGGTAGCCCTCGGGCGGCACCACGACACCGGCCTCGCCCTGCACCGGCTCGAGCAGCACGGCCGCGGTGTTCTCGTCGATCGCGGCCTCGATCGCCGCGGCGTCGCCGAATGGCACGTGCACGAAACCGGGGCCGTAGGGTCCGAAGTCGTCGCGCGCCGTCGGGTCGTCGCTGAAGCCCACGATCGTGGTGGTGCGACCGTGGAAGTTCCCGTCGGCGACGATGATGGTCGCCGCATCCGCCGCCACGCCCTTGACCCGGTACGCCCAGGCCCGCGCGGTCTTGATGGCGGTCTCGACTGCTTCGGCGCCGGTGTTCATCGGCAGCACGAGGTCTTTGCCGCAGAGCTCCGCCAGCGCATCGGCGAACAGCCCCAGCTGGTCGTTGTGATAGGCGCGACTGGTGAGGGTGAGCCGGCCGAGCTGCTCCCTCGCGACCGAGACGATGGCCGGATGCAGGTGCCCGAAGTTCAGCGCCGAGTAGGCCGAGAGCAGGTCGAGGTAGCGCTTGCCCTCCACGTCGGTGACCCAGGATCCCTCAGCGCGGGCGATGACCACCGGCAGCGGGTGGTAGTTGTGCGCGAGGTGGGCCTCTTCGGCGGAGATGATGCCGATGGTCGCAGTGTCCAGACGCGGGGACGTCATTTCAGGTTCTGCCTTCCGGTGCGCAGTTCCAGCGTGCAGCACTTGATGCCGCCGCCGCCGAGCAGGAGCTCGGAGAGGTCGAGGGGGACCGGCTCGTAGCCGCGCTCGCGCAGCTGGGCGGCGAAGCCGGTGGCCCGGGGGGAGATGAAGACATGCAGCCCGTCGCTCGCGGCGTTCAGCCCGAAGACCGCGCCATCCTCGTCCGACACGTGGATGGCATCGGGGAAGCGCTCCGCGAGGACCGCCTGGCTGGCGGCGTCGAACGCGTTCGGCAGGTAGGCGATGTTGGCGTGCTCGACGGCGCCGGGTCCCTGCACCGGGTCGAGCACGGCGATGGCGGTGTCGAGGTGGTAGAACCGCGGATCGGTGAGGGTGAGCGAGATCACGTCCCGACCGAACACCTCGCCCACCTCGCGGTGCGAGTCGCCGGTGGAGCGGAAGCCGGTGCCGGCCAGGATGACATCGCCGACGAGCAGGAAGTCGCCCTCGCCCTCGTTGGTCTCGACCGGCTCGACCACGTCGAACCCGTTCGCGGCGAACCAGTCCATGAAGGGGCCTTCCTCACCGGCACGCTCGGCGAACCGGAACCGCGGCCCGTAGGCGATGCCATCGATCGTGAAGCCGCCGTTGGCGGTGTAGACCATGTCCGGCAGGCCCGGAACCGGATCGATGAGGAGCACCTCGTGGCCGAGCGCCACGTACGCGTCATACAGCGTCTGCCACTGGCGGACCGCAAGGTCCGTATCGGTCGGGTTCGCGGGCACCATCCACGGGTTGATGGAGTAGCTGACCGTGAAGTGCTCCGGCCGGCACATCAGGTAGGTGCGGTGCTGGGCAGTGCGGACGGGCGCGAACGAATCGGGCGCGGTCGAGAGGGACAAATCGGCTCCTTCGGCAAGCGGCGGACGCTGTCCTTGAGGCCCGGCGGAGCTGTCAGAAGCCGACGACCCGGGCACGCCGCATCCATTGTCGCATGCGCCGGCGCGCAGACGCGGAAACGCGCGCGCGGACGTCGAGTGGTTTCCCGGGCGTACGATTCCGTTTCATCGGGCAGCCGTCGCGGCCCGCTCCATCCGCACCGCCGACCGCTCGGAGTTCCATGTCCGATACCGCTGCTCCCGCATCCGCCCAGCCGGTGATGACTCACCGCGCGATCCTGCTGGTGATCTTCGGCCTGATGGCGGGCATGTTCCTCTCGGCCCTGGACCAGACGATCGTCGGAACCGCGATCCGCACGATCGGCGACGACCTGCACGGGCTCAGCCTGCAGGCGTGGGTGACCACGGCGTACCTGATCGTGTCGACGATCTCGACGCCGCTCTACGGCAAGCTGTCCGACATCTTCGGCCGCCGGCCGCTGTTCCTCCTCGCGATCCTCATCTTCATCGTCGGCTCGATCCTGGCGAGCTTCTCGCAGTCGATGGTGGAGCTGGCGGTGTTCCGTGCCATCCAGGGGCTCGGCGCGGGCGGCCTCATGTCGATGCCGCTCGCGATCATGGGCGACATCCTCGCGCCGCGCGAGCGCGCCCGGTACCAGGGCTACTTCCTCGCCGTGTTCGGCGTCTCCAGCGTCATCGGCCCCCTGGTCGGCGGGCTCTTCTCCGGCGCCGACCAGATCCTGTGGATCGCGGGGTGGCGCTGGGTGTTCCTCATCAACGTGCCGATCGGCGTGCTGGCGCTCATCATCGTGCTGCGGTTCCTGCACATCCCCCACCACCCGCGCGACTCCGTGCGCATCGACTGGTGGGGCGCGACCTTCGTTGTCGTCGCCCTCGTGCCGCTGCTGCTCGTGGCCGAGCAGGGCCGGGAGTGGGGGTGGGATTCGCCGCTGTCGATCGCCTGCTACGTCGTGGGCGCGATCGGCATCGTCGTGTTCATCCTCGCGCAGCGGGCGATGGGCGACGATGCGCTCATCCCGCTGAAGCTGTTCCGCTCGTCGACCTTCTCGATGGCCACGGTGATCGGCGTGCTGGTGGGCTTCGCGATGTTCGGGGCGATGCTCACGATCCCCCTGTACCTGCAGCTTGTGCTCGGCGCGACGCCGACCGAGAGCGGCTTCCAGATGCTGCCGATGATCCTCGGGCTCATGATCGCGTCGATCGCGAGCGGTCAGATCATCGCCCGCACCGGGCGGTACCGCATGTTCCCCATCCTCGGCACCGCGTTCCTCAGCGGCGGCTACGTCTGGCTGAGCTTCCTACGGTACGACGGGTCGTACTGGTTCCTCGCGGGCGCCATGCTGCTGCTCGGCCTCGGACTCGGCCAGCTGATGCAGACCCTCACGATCGCGAGCCAGAACTCCGTGGGCCTGCGCGACATGGGCGTCGCCACCAGCGCGTCCACGTTCTTCCGGCAGATCGGTGGCACGCTCGGCACCGCCGTGCTGCTGTCGCTGCTGTTCACGCTGGTGCCCGCCGGCATCCAGACCGCGTTCGGCGACAAGCCGACCCTCACCCAGGCACTCGACGCCGCCCTCGACCCGGAAGTCGCGGACAGTGCGGCGAACAAGGGCATCATGACGGCCGTGTACGCACCGATCGTCGGCGGGATCACGGATGCGGCGACGGCGAACGCGCAGTCCGCAGTCGACCAGGCGCGGGACGCGGCGACCCAGGCGGTCGCCGATCAGGTCGCGGCCGGCCGCATCCCCGCATCCGCCCAGCAGGCGGCGACCGACACCGCGGTCGCGGAGGCGCAGGCAGCGGCGACCGCCGCGCTCGCGACCCAGCTGCCGGTCGCGCGCGTCGCGGCCGACGGGACGGTGACGCTGGACTTCTCGGATGCGGCGGATCGCCAGGCCTTCATCGACCAGGTGGTCCCGGAGGTCGAGGATCAGCTCGCCGGGTCCGGGGAGTCGAGCGGCGTCGATTCCAGCGTGCTCGATGACACGTCGTTCCTCGCGGGTGCCGACCCGCGACTGTCGAAGCCGATCCTCGTCGCCTTCAACGACTCGACCGTGACGGTCTACCGCGTGGCGCTCGGCGTCGCGCTGCTCGCGTTCCTGCTGTCGCTGTTCTTCCGCACGCCGCCGCTGCGGGCGAAGTCGGCGCTGCAGGAAGCCGCGGACGACGACGCCGCGATCGCCGCGCAGACCGCGGCGGCCGAGGCGGGCGCGCTCGTCGGCCCCGACACCGGGCCGATCCGCACCCGCGCCTGACGCGTCCCGGGTCCGGCGTCCGCGAGATGGGTTCTGCGAGCGCCGGGGACCGGCTCAGATGACCTCGGCGGACCAGGGGTCGGGGTTGCCGAACCGGTGGGCGGTGATCGCGATCACCTGTTCGTGCAGGAACGGCAGCAGCTCGATCCGCCCCGCTGTCGTCACCGGGTTGGCGTAGACCGCGAGGTCGGGGTCCCCACCCGTCACGGTCGCCAGCGCGTCGTGCAGCACCGCGACGGCGCTCGCCTCGCCGATCAGCCGCGCGCGCGGCGGGCGTGGGGATGCGGCATCGGTCATGCGCTGCAGCCACTGCTCATCCGTCTCCACCGAGACCGCGACGCCGGCGTCGCCGATCGCACGGCGCACCACCGACGGCAGGCCGTCCGCGGTGCTCAGCAGGAAAGTCGCTCCCGCCCGGATACCGGCGACGACGACCCGCAGCACCTCCGGCAGCTCTGCGCCCGCGACGGCGCGGACGGCGACGTCCACCGGGCGGTAGCGGAACAGGTTCCGTTCGATCTTCAGGTGCGACGCGTCCTTCACCTGGCCGAATTCGCGGTCCCACTCCACCGCATCCGACAGCGCAGCCCGGCGGAGCCGCTCGAAGCCCTCGTAGTCCATGGCGGGCTGGGCGGCCTCGATGAGCGACGTGATCCGTGAGTCCAGACCCCGCAGGTGCAGGGTCGGCGAGGGAGCGCCGGACGCGGTGGGCCGCCACGAGCCGAGACCGACGAGGTAGTTCGGGCCGCCCGCCTTGGTGCCGGGACCCACGGTGGAGCGCTTCCAGCCGCCGAACGGCTGCCGCTGCACGATCGCGCCGGTGATGCCGCGGTTGACGTAGAGGTTGCCGGCCTGGACCTCGTCGAGCCAGAGCCGCAGCTCGTCCGGGTTCTGCGTGTAGAGCCCCGCGGTGAGGCCGTAGTCCACGGCGTTCTGCATCTCGATCGCGGCAGTGAGCGACGGGGCGTGCATGATGCCGAGCACGGGACCGAAGAACTCCTCGCGGTGGAATCGGGAGCCGGGCTGCACCCCGGTGCGGATGCCGGGGGTCCACAGCCGCCCCGCGTATTCCGGGTCGGTGTCGAGCTCGCGGGGTGCTACGAGCCATTTCTCGCCGACCTCGAGCGTGGTCAGCGCCCAGCGGAGCTTGCCCTGCGGCACCTCGATGACGGGACCCACCTCGGCCTGCGGATCGGTGGGCGGGCCGATGCGGAGAGAGGTGACCGCATCCACGAGCTGGCGCGCGAACCGCGCGGACCGGCCGACGGGTCCCACCAGGATGGCGAGGGATGCGGCGGAGCATTTCTGCCCCGCGTGCGAGAAGGCGCTGCGCACCAGGTCGCCCGCCGCGAGGTCGAGGTCGGCGGAGGGGGTGATGATCATCGCGTTCTTGCCGCTGGTCTCGGCGAGGAGCGGCAAGTCCGCGCGCCACGACCGGAACAGCGCGGCGGTGTCCCAGGATCCGGTGAGGATCACCCGATCGACCCCGGGGTGGGCGATGAGTTGCTGGCCGAGTTCGCCCTCGTCGAGGTCGACGAGCCGGAGGATGTCCCGTGGCACCCCGGCGTCCCACAGGGCTTCGGCGATGACGGCGGCGCAGCGCCGGGCCTGCGGGGCGGGCTTGAAGATGACGCCGGACCCGGCGGCGAGCGCCGCGAGCACGCCACCCGCGGGGATCGCCAGCGGGAAGTTCCACGGCGGGGCGACGACCGTCACCCGGGAGGGCTCGAACACGGCGCCGGGGACCCGGTCGAGTTCCCGCGCGGTGGCGGCGTAGTAGTTCGCGAAGTCGACGGCCTCGCTGACCTCCACATCGGCCTCGGCGAAGATCTTGCCGGTCTCGGATGCGGCGACCTCGATGAGCCGGCCGCGCCGCTGCTCCAGCGACCGCGCCGCGGCCTGCAGCACGACGGACCGGTCGGCGGCGGGCAGGGCCCCCCAGGTCACGGCACCGGTGCGGACGCCCGCGACGATGCGTTCGAGGGTGTCCGGGTCGGTCACCCTCGCGGCGTCGATCGTGGCGTCCCCAGCGGAGGAGGTCTCCACCGCGGCGAGGATGCTGCGTGCCCACTCCCGGTTCTGCGGCAACGCCGGGTCGGAGTCGGCCGTGTTCCGAAACCCCGGCGCCCCGGTGGCGCGCTCCCCCGACTCACGGGGCGAGTACACCGCGGTCTCGACGAACTGAGCGCCGCCGAACACGACGCGGACGTCGGGTTCCTCCTCCGCCGCGGCCGCGGCGATGCCGAGCACCGCCTGCGTGAGCCCCTGCTCGGCGTCCGTGGGGGCCGCGTCGCGGAGGATCGCCGGCTCCGACGCGGTCGTGCCGGTGCGGTCCTGGGTGCGTCGCGGACCGGTGCGCAGCGCCGCATCCGCGGACCGGGCGACGGAGGCGAGGAACCGGTCCCGCTCGCGCTGCCACAGCGACGGGTCATCGGCGAGATCGAAGGCGGCGGAGAGGAAGTTGTCGCTCGAGGCGTTCTCCTCGAGCCGCCGCACCAGGTAGCTGATCGCGACGTCGAACTCGTCGGGCGCGACGACGGGGACGTACAGCAGCACGTGGCCGACGTCCGCGGTCACCGCCTGCACCTGGCCCTGCGCCATACCGAGCAGCATCTCGATCTCGATGCGGTCGCGGACCCCCCGGTCGCCGGCGAGCAGCCACGCGTAGGCGATGTCGAAGAGGTTGTGCCCGGCGACGCCGAGACGCACGGATGCGGCGTGCTGCGGCTCGAGCGCCCAGTCCAGGCACCGCAGGTAGTTCGCGTCGGTGTCGAGCTTGGTGTCGTAGGGGGCGATCGGCCAGCCGTGCATGACCGCATCCACCCGCTCCATGGCGAGGTTCGCGCCCTTGACCAGGCGCACCTTGATCTGCGACCCGCCCCGCTGGATGCGCTGGTGCGCCCACGCGGTGAGCTGCTGCAGCGCGGGCAGGGCGTCGGGCAGGTAGGCCTGCAGCACGATGCCCGCCTCGAGGCCGGTGAGCCGCGGGTCTTCGAGCAGCCGGGTGAACACCGCGATCGTCAGGTCGAGGTCGCGGTACTCCTCCATGTCGAGATTGATGAAGGTGCCGTCGGCCGCGGCGCTGAGGTAGAGCGGCAGGAGCCGTTCCACGACATCGTCGACGACCTCGTCGAACGCCCACATCGAGATGCGGGCGGCGATCGCCGACACCTTGACCGAGACGTAGTCCACATCGGGGCGGCGGATGAGATCGTGGATGCCCTCCAGCCGGCGGCGGGCCTCCTGCTCGCCGAGCACGGCCTCACCGAGCAGGTTGAGGTTGAGACGGGCGCCGGACGCGCGCAGCTTCGTGATCGCCGGGCCCAGCTTCTCCGGTCGGGCGTCCACCACGAGGTGCCCGACCATCTCACGCAGCGCCCGGCGCGCGATCGGCACGACGGGGGTCGGCAGGGCGGGTGCCACGGCGCCGCCGGCGCGAACAGCCGAGCGGAGGTACCAGGGCAGGAAGTCCGGGACGAGCGGGGCGATGCGGTTCAGCTGTGCGGCGGCGGCCGACAGGCTCTCGGGGCGCATCACGCCGTCCACGAATCCGATCGTGAAGGGCAGCCCGTTCGGGTCGCGGAGGACTCCCGCCAGGCGCTGCGCCGCCGCATCCGCCTGCACCCCCGACGCCTCCTGCACCCAGCGCTGGGCGCAGGCCACCGCCCGGTCCGCCAGGGACTCGGCGGGGTGCGGCTCGGGGGTTTTCACGGTGCGGTCGTCGGACACGTCGGCCATGCGATCAGCCTACGTCGGGGGCCGGTCGCTGGGCGGGATCCGCGGGGCGCGCGGGGCACGCGCCGCGACTCACTCCCAGATGCTGGGGGCGGGCGCCTTCGTGGGCGGAAGGGCGACGTCCTCGGCCCAGCGCGTCATCCATTCCTCCGGCTGTGGCACCTCGGCGGGGTCGGTGCCGAGGGCCTCGAACATCTCGGACATCCGCAGCACACCGCCGGAGCGGCGGAGGAACCGGCCGCGCACCAGCACCTGCGCGTAGATCTCACCGTCGACGACCGCGCGGTGCTCGATGTACACCGCTCGCTCATCGGCCGCGATGACGCGGGTCTCGACGTCGAACCGCTGCCACAGGTGGAGGGACTTCCGGTACGTGATGGTCTGGTTCGCGATCACGGGGTACCAGCCGTTCCGGGACATCATGTCCCAGATGCCGGTGCGCATGAGCAGGTCGAACCGGCCGAGGTCGAACAGCGACAGGTAGCGGCCGTTGTTCATGTGGCGCACCAGGTCGAGATCCGTGGGGAGGGTGGTGAGCCGGATGCGGCCGACGGTCAGCACATCCACGTCCCCCTCGCGGCGGTGTCGACGGCGGGATCGCCACAGAGTCAGCAGGGTGCGCCAGATCACGTTCACGGAGATGGATCGTACTGAGCGTGCATCCGCATCCGGATTCGTTTGTCGATCCCCCACAGTCCGGGCCCTCTCGGCGCCCCGTCCGGCCGCGGATCGGGGCGGATTTCCGGTCGGCGCGACCCCCGCGTAGAGTCTGCCCATGAACCCCGAAATGACCACTGACGTCATCGTCCGCCCCGTGCGCGACGTGGATGCCGAGGCCCTCGGTCGTGTCCACGCGCAGTGCTGGCACGAGACCTACGACCACCTGATCAGCAAGGCCGCACTGGAGCGGGTCTCACCGAAGAGACTTGCCGAGCTGTGGACGCACTGGGCCGCCCAGGGCCCGGATTTCCGGATGAGCGCCGCTCTCGTGGACGGCGAGATCGTGGGCTTCGTCGGCTCCGGTCCCGCCCGCGACCGCGACGCCCCCCGCAACCGCGAGCTGTACTTCCTGTACCTGCTGGATCAGTACCACGGCACCGGCCTCGGCAAGCGCCTGTTCGACGCGGCGCTGGAGCCCGGCGAGCCGGCCTACCTGTGGGTCGCGGAGGACAACCCCCGCGCCCACGCCTTCTACAAGCGGAACGGCTTCTCCCTGGACGGCGCGAGCCACACCGAGCCGTTCCTCGGCGAGACGCTGACCGAGGTCCGCTTCGTCCGCTGACGCGCGCCGCATCCGACGCCTCTGACGCTGACGCCTCTGACGCCGAGACTGCTTCTGGGCGCCGAGATTGCGGGGTTACTCCGCTGTTTCGGCGCCCAGAAGCAGTTTCGCGGCCAGGTGGGACTGGGTCAGCGCGCGGAGACGGTGCCGAAGAGCTTCGCGATCGGGGCGAGCACCAGCGGCCGGGCGGCCACCCAGGAGGCGGCGATCACGACCAGGGATGCCACGAAGATCCAGAAGCCGGCCCAGTTGACCACGTCCTGCGAGGCGTACATGTGGTTCAGGTTCCGCAGCGCACCGGTGGCGAACACCAGCGCGACGTGGACGATGATGAACCCGACGAAGTACAGCATCACCGGGAAGTGCACCGCGCGAGCCCACTCGATCGGGTAGGCCTTGTTGAGCGCGGTGGCGTTCTTCGGCCAGATCCCCGACATTCGGACGCCCGTGATCGCCGCGAGAGGCGCGGCGAGGAAGACCGTCGCGAAGTACGCCAGCTGCTGCAGCGCGTTGTAGTTGACCCAGCCGTTCTCGGTCGGCCAATCCAGCGACACATAATGCAGTGCCGCCGACACCGCATTGGGGAAGACTTCCCAGCTCGTCGGGACGATCCGCATCCACTGTCCGGTGACGAACAGCAGCACAACGAACACGACGCCGTTGACGAGCCACAGAATGTCGAGCGACTGGTGGAACCACAGTGACAGCGAGATCTTGCGGCGCGAGTTCCACCTCGGCGTCCAGAACGCGCTCGGGCGCTTGTCGTTTCGCACCTGCAGGCCGGTGCGGATGATGAGCACCATGAGGAACACGTTGAAGAAGTGCTGCCATCCGATCCAGCCCGGCAGCCCCACCGGCGCCGTCTCCGGCAGGTGGTATTCGCCGGGGTAGGTGCGGAGGAAGTCGCGGACGCCCTCGAGCGACACCAGCCAGCGGGTCGCGAGCACCACCATCGCGGCGGCGAACAGCAGCCCGAGTCCGCCGACGATGACGGCGCCGAGCCACTGCGCGCGCGTGAACGGGCCGTAGCGGGTCGGCTCGGGCGCGGGGCTCGGGTGCGTGAACGCGTACCGGCCGGCGGTGACGCTCGGCCGGAACGGCAGCGGCTGCGACAGGTCGGGTGCCGCGGACACCGGGGAAGGGACGGATGCGGCGACCGCCGTCTCGGTGGATGCGGCGGGGGCGGCGCCTGCGCTGGATGCAGCGGGAGTGGCGACGCTCGGCGCCGGCTGCTCCGCGGGCGCCGTGGCGACGTCCGCCCCCACGCCCACACGTGCCACAAAGGTCGCGGGCGGCCACGGCTCGCCACCGGCAACGCGCGGCAGCCCGCGGCGGACGGTCGGAGTCTCCCTGGCCTCGGCGGGCGCCGTGGTCGGGACCGCCGCGGAGGCAGCGGAAGGCGCGGAGGCAGCGGAAGGAGCGGGGGCCGCGGGGGACGTCGAGGCGGAGACCGGAGCGGAATCCGCGACAGGGACGGAGGCCGCCGGTGCGGCGGGCGC
>NZ_JAPLAI010000048.1:108894-111013 GCF_026393345.1 Microbacterium sp. | reverse complement strand
GGCGGGGGGCCAGGGCTCGCCGCCGGCCACGCGCGGCAGTCCGCGGCGCAGCGTGACCGGCGGCTCCCCTGTCGCTTGCTGCGACGCGGACCCACCAGAAGCGACAGCGGAGCCGGATGCGGCGGCAGCTGCACCCTGCGACTGCGGCTCCCCTGTCGCTTGCTGCAGCGCGGACCCACCAGACGCGACAGGCGAACCAGACGCGACAGGCGAACCGGATGCGGCGGCAACGACCTCGGCGGGAACTGCGGCGTCGGCGGGCGGCCACGCCTCGCCGCCCGGCACCCGGGGGAGGCCGCGGCGCACGGATCCCGCGTACGTCGCCACCGCTACGCCTTCTTCGCCTCGAGCGCGGCGATCAGCTGCGGAACGACCGTGAAGATGTCGCCGACGACGCCGAAGTCGGCGATGTCGAAGATCGGGGCGTCGCCGTCCTTGTTGATCGCGACGATCGTCTTCGCCGTCTGCATGCCGGCCTTGTGCTGGATCGCACCGGAGATCCCGAGCGCCACGTACAGCTGCGGCGACACCGACACCCCCGTCTGGCCGACCTGGTAGGACTGCGGCACGTAGCCCGCATCGACGGCGGCACGGGACGCGCCCACGGCGGCGCCCAGGGCATCCGCGAGCTGCTCCACCAGGGCGAACTTGTCCTGCGAGCCCAGCCCACGACCACCCGAGACGACCTTCGCGGCTCCCCGCAGCTCCGGACGCGTCGAGGTCGCCTCGATCGCATCCACCGACAACACGGACGCCGCGGGCTTACCGGATGCGGTGACCTCGAGCGCATGCACCACAGGCGCGGCCACCGCCTCGGCGCGGGCATCGATCGCGCCCTGACGCACCGTGATGACCGGGGCACCGAAGGTCGCGGCCGAGGTGACGTTGTACGACCCGCCGTAGACGGAGTGCTGCGCGATCACGCCGAGATCGTCGCGGGAGACGCCCACCGCATCCACGGCGAGCGCCGCGCGGGTCCGTGCGGCATAACGGGCGGCCGCCTCACGGCCGTCGACGGAGTGCGAGGCGAGCACCGCATCCGGACGCACCAGGGTGGCCGCGGCGGCGAGCGCGTCCACGACGCCGACGCCGAGCCCGTCGCCGGGCGCGGCGGTGAGCACCTGCGCCGCACCGAGGTTCGAGGCCTCCTGCGCGAGCGCGTCGGCGTCGGCTGCCACGACCAGCGCGACGGGCGTGCCGACACCGGATGCGGCGCCCAGCAGGCCCGCGGCGGACTTGGCGAGCTGCCCGGAGGCGGTGACGTCGAGGAGGACGAGGATGGAATCCGCAGTGAAATCAGTCATCGCTGCCCCTTAGACCAGACGGTTCTCGGCGAGGAAGTCGGCCAGCTTGGTGCCGGCATCGCCCTCGTCCACGATCTTGACGCCCGCGGTGCGCGGCGGCTTCTCGCTCACGGTGAGCATGATCGAGCGGGCCGCGGCCGGATCCATCGGGTCGATGCCCAGATCGGTGAGGCTGATCGTCTCGAACGGCTTCTTCTTCGCGGCCATGATGCCCTTGAAGTTCGGGAAGCGCGCATCGGGGAGCCGCTCGGTGATGGAGATCACGGCCGGAAGCGGCGCGCTCACCCGCATCGACCCACCCTCGACCGCGCGCTCGCCGCTCACCTCCCCCTCACCGATCTCGACGGTGTTCAGCGAGGAGGCCAGGGGAAGATCGAGCAGCTCGGCGATCATCGCGGGCACGACGCCGCCGGCACCGTCGGTGGACTGGTTGCCGGTGATGACGAGGTCGAAACCGGTGCGCTGCAGCGCGGCAGCCAGCACCTGGGCGGTCAGGCCGGTGTCCGCACCGACGAGTCCCTCATCCACGACCTGCACCGCGGAGGCTGCACCCATGGCGAGACCCTTGCGCACGGTGGCTGCGGCGGATGCGGGCGTCATCGAGAGCACGACGACATCGGTGCCGGGGTTCTTGTCCGCGAACGAGAGGGCGACCTCGAGCGACCGCTCCCCGATCTCGTCGAGGACGGAATCGCTCGCGCCCCGATCGGCGAGCCCGGTCTCCAGGCTCAGCTTGCGATCCCCATAGGTGTCGGGCACTTCCTTCACCAGCACGACAATCTTCATCGACTTCTCCTCACGCCATCAGCGAGTCT
>NZ_JAPLAI010000048.1:42255-108866 GCF_026393345.1 Microbacterium sp. | reverse complement strand
GCGAGTCTAAGCAGAGCGGCGCATGCCGCAGAAACCGGGAAGTCATCGCCCCTCTTTCGGCCGGATATCTGCGGGGATCCCCGCGGCGGCGAAGTTCTGGACGACGGGGGGGTGTTTCGGCATCGTGAACCGATGCCTGCGCGGATCACCACCGTCTACGGCGGCACGACGAAGATCATGGAAGAGATCGTCGGCCGGGACTCGGACTTTAGGAGAACACCATGACGGATGCCTTCATCTACGACGCCGTGCGCACCCCGCGCGGCAAGAACAAGGGCGGTGCGCTGCACTCCATCAAGCCCGTCGACCTCGTCGTGACGCTCATCGATGCGCTGAAGGAGCGGAACCCCGGGCTTGACCCCGCCGTGATCGACGACATCGTGCTCGGCGTCGTCTCCCCCGTGGGAGAACAGGGCGGTGACATCGCCCGGACCGCGGCGATCGTCGCGGGGCTGCCCGAGACGGTCGCGGGGCTCCAGGTCAACCGGTTCTGCGCCTCGGGTCTCGAGGCGGTGAACCTGGCCGCGCAGAAGGTGGCCTCCGGATTCGAGGACCTGGTGCTCGCCGGCGGGGTCGAGTCCATGTCGCGCGTGCCGATCGGCTCCGACGGCGGTGCCTACGCCCAGGATCCGACCACCAACTACGACGCCTACTTCGTGCCGCAGGGCATCGGCGCCGACCTGATCGCCACGATCGAGGGCTTCTCCCGCGAGGACGTCGACCGGTTCGCCGCCCGCTCGCAGCAGCGGGCCGAGACGGCCTGGCAGGAGGGACGGTTCGCCGGGTCGATCGTGCCGGTGCGCGACGTCAACGGCGTCGTCGTGCTCGACACCGACGAGCACCGCCGCCCGGAATCGACCGTCGAGTCGCTGGGGACGCTCCCGGCGAGCTTCGCCGCGGTCGGCGCCCAGGCCGGGTTCGACGCCGTCGCCCTGCAGAAGTACCACTGGGTCGAGAAGATCACGCACGTGCATGGGCCGGGGAACTCCTCCGGCATCGTCGACGGCGCGGCCCTTCTCGTCATCGGCTCCGCCGAGGCGGGCGAGGCCGCGGGCCTCACCCCCCGCGCACGGATCGTCGCGACGGCGGTCACCGGCTCCGAGCCGACGATCATGCTCACCGGCCCGACCCCGGCGACGCAGAAGGTGCTGGATCGAGCGGGACTCGCCACCTCGGACATCGACCTGTTCGAGCTCAACGAGGCGTTCGCGGCCGTCGTCATGAAGTGGCAGAAGGACCTCGGCATCCCCGACGACAAGGTCAACGTCAACGGCGGCGCCATCGCCATGGGCCACCCGCTCGGTGCCACCGGCGCCATGATCCTCGGCACGCTGCTCGACGAACTCGAGCGCCGCGACCTGAAGCGCGGCCTCGCAACGCTCTGCGTCGGCGCGGGCATGGGTATCGCCACCATCATCGAACGCGTCTGAAGGAGCAGCCATGGGAACCACTGAGAACACCGCCGTGTACACCGGCTACGCCTGGGAGCAGGATGCGGACGGCGTCGTCACCGTGACGATGGACGACCCGAACAGCGCCGTCAACACCATGAACCCGCACTTCGGCGCCGCGCTCGAGGCCACCGTCGACCGGCTCGAGGCCGAGCGCGACTCGCTCACCGGCGTGATCCTCACCTCGGCGAAGAAGAGCTGGTTCGCGGGCGGCGATCTGAACCGGCTGCGCGCCGCCGATCCCGCCAAGTCCGCGGAGGAAACGGCCCACATCAACGCCGTGAAGGCGCTGCTTCGACGCCTCGAACGGCTGGGCAAGCCTGTCGTCGCCGCGATGAACGGCACCGCCCTCGGCGGTGGTCTCGAGGTCGCGCTCGCCTGCCACCACCGCATCGCTGCGAGCGATGCGAAGGGCGCGCAGTTCGGGCTTCCCGAGGTGTCGCTCGGCCTCCTCCCCGGGGGCGGCGGCGTCACCCGCACGGTCCGGATGCTGGGGCTGCAGAGGGCGCTGCAGGAGGTCATCCTCCCCGCCACCCGGTTCAGCGCCGACGGCGCGCTGGCGGTCGGGATCATCGACGAGGTCGCCCCGCAGGCCGAGCTCGACTCCCGCGCCCGCGCCTGGATCGCCGCGAACCCGGCACCGGTGAAGCCGTGGGACGAGAAGGGCTTCCGCCTGCCCGGCGGTGCTCCCTCGTCCCCCGCGATCGCCGGGAACCTGCCGGCGCTGCCCGCGCTGCTGCGCGCACAACTGAAGGGCGCGCCGATGCCCGCGCCGCGTGCGGCGCTCGCCGCCGCCGTCGAGGGCGCCTACGTCGATATCGATACCGCGTCCCTCATCGAGACCCGGTACCTGGTGTCGCTGACCCACGGGCAGGTCGCGAAGAACATGATCAAGGCGTTCTTCTTCGACCTGCAGAAGATCACCTCCGGCATGAGCCGCCCAGGCGACATCCCGCCGTACACCGCCCGCAAGGTCGGCGTGTTGGGTGCGGGCATGATGGGCGCCGCGATCGCCTACGTCTCGGCGAAGGCCGGGATCGATGTCGTCCTCAAGGACGTGACCCTGGATGCGGCGGAGAGGGGCAAGGACTACGCCCGCGCTCTGGAGCAGAAGGCCCTCACCCGCGGCAAGACGACGGCAGCGAAGAGCGAGGCGCTGCTCGAGCGCATCACGACGACGAGCGACGCCGCCGACTTCGCCGGTGTCGACCTCGTCATCGAGGCCGTCTTCGAATCCGTGCCCGTCAAGCAGCAGGTGTTTCAGGAGATCCAGGATTTCGTGGAACCCGACGCGATCCTCGGTTCGAACACCTCGACGCTGCCCATCACGGTGCTGTCCGGGGGAGTCGACCGCCCGAACGATTTCATCGGCATCCACTTCTTCTCCCCCGTCGACAAGATGCCGCTGGTGGAGATCGTCCGCGGCCGGAACACCGGCGACGAGGCGCTCGCGAAGACGTTCGACTACGTGCGTCAGATCCGGAAGACCCCGATCGTCGTCAACGACTCACGCGGGTTCTTCACCTCCCGTGTCATCGGCAGGTTCATCGCGGAGGCCGTCGCCGCGGTCGGCGAGGGCGTCGAGCCCGCCTCCGTCGAACAGGCGGCGCTGCAGGCCGGCTACCCGGCCGGGGCGCTGCAGCTGCTGGACGAGCTGACGATCTCGTTGTCGCGGAAGATCCGGCTCGAGACCCGCGCGGCCGAGGAGGCGGAGGGAAAGACGTGGACGCCGCATCCGTCCGAGGCGGTCATGGACTGGATGGTCGAGGACGTGGACCGGCCCGGCCGGAAGGCCCGCGCCGGCTTCTACGACTACGACGAGAACGGCACGCGCATCGGCATCTGGCCGGGTCTGCGCGAGAAGTACGAGTCCGGCCGCACCGTGCTGCCACTGCGGGACCTGCAGGAACGGATGCTGTTCGCCGAGGCGCTGGATGCGATCGACTGCCTCGACAACGGGGTGCTGACCTCGGTGGCGGACGCCAACATCGGCTCGATCTACGGCATCGGCTTCCCGGCGTGGACCGGCGGCGTGCTGCAGTACGTGAATCAGTACCCGGGCGGCCTGCGCGGTTTCGTCGCCCGGGCCCGCGAACTCGCCGAGACGTACGGCGAGCGCTTCACGCCGCCCGCATCCCTCCTCGCCCGCGCCGAGACCGGTGAGACCTATGAGTGACCGGGCGGTCGTGGAGCGAGGAGCGAAGCGACGAGACGAAACGCCCCCCGCGCAGAGACGTGCACCTGATGGCCCGGATGATCCCGATGCTCCACGGCAAGAGTCGCTGAGTCAGATCCCGAGCACGACCTCGACGAGGTGCTCGGTCGCCGCCGACAGGCCCTGGTGCCGGACGCCGGCGACGAGACCGAGATCTGCGACGACGCTGAACCCGGCGTGCACGAGCACGGTGGCCTCCCGCGCGGAAAGCTCAGGTCGGGCCTGCCGCAGCAACTCCACCCACTCCGACACGTAGGTGCGCTGCAGGGCGCGGAGGCGGCGCTGCTCCTCGGGCGCGAGGCTGCCGACGTCCGCGACGTAGACCCGCATCAGCTGCCGGTTCTCCACGCTGTAGCGGACGTAGTCGGCGGCCAGCATCCGAAGCGCCTCGCCCGGGGACTGCGCCACGGAGCGGGCATGACGCATCCCGTCCTCCAGCCGCGCAGCGGCGCGGTCGCAGGCCTCGAGCAGGAGCGAGGACTTGCCTTCGTAGTGCCGGTAGACCCCGGATGCGGTGAGGTCGGCGGCGGCGGCGATCTCCTCGATCGTGACGTCGTGGTAGCCGCGCGAGGCGAAGAGTGCGATGGCCTCCTCGATCAGCCGTTCGCGCCGGCGCATGCCCGGCGCGGGAGCGACCGGCGGGGTGACGGCCGCGGCCGGCGGAATATCGGCGTCCCACGCCCGCCACGCCGCCTCTGTCAGAAGCCGGCGCAGCGTGCCGGCGGCGACCACGGTGCGATGCGCCGTGATGCTGGCAACGGCCGCCAGCGCCGCCCACACCAGGGTCTCGCGTTCGGCGTCGGGCACGTCAGGGCGGTACACGGCGTGCGGAGCGAGGAAGCGGGCGCGGAGCGTCTGGAACTCCGCCGTCAGCCGCGCCCGGTCCGCCGGATCGAGGTAGCGCCCCTCCCACCGGTAGAGCCCGCCGACCGCACGCAGGTCCATGGTCGTCGCGATGACATCACCCAGCAGCCGTCCGAGCACGTCGGCGGCCTCGGCGGGGGTAGTGGGTGTCGCCTCGGCATCCGCGGCCGTGTCCTCGACCAGGCGGTGGGCCACGAGGAACGCGGTGCGAACGAACAGTGCGTACTTGTTGGGGAAGTGCCGGTACAGGGCGGGGGCAGAGATGCCGACGGCGGCCGCGACGTCGCTCATGCTGACCTGGTGGTACCCGCGCTCGGCGAAGGCCAGCGCTGCGGCATCCTCGATCCGGCGCTTCCGGTCCCGCGGACGGGCGCGCTCGGCGATGGGCATGGGCCGACCCTACCGCCGTCCGCGCCGCACCGGTCGCGCACCCTGCGCGCGAGTGGGCTGTCGTCTCACGCGAGTCGCCGACCGCCCGTTGGCCGTGGATGACGCGGCCACACGCTGACGGCGCGGCGTCAGCGGTGCCGGAACTGCGGTGCCCGCTTCTCGCGGAACGCCGCCATCCCCTCCTTCTGGTCGTCGAGCGAGAACAGCGCGGCGAACGTACACCCCTCGTAGCGCAGGCCCTCGGCGAGCACGGTCTCCTGCGCCGCACGCAGGGCATCCTTCGCGGCGTAGGCGACGGGCAGCGACTTCGACGCGATGGTGTCGGCGATCTTCCCGGCCTCCGTCAGCAGGTCGGCGGCGGGCACCACGCGGGACACGAGGCCGGCACGGTCGGCCTCGGCCGCATCCATGGTCCGTCCGGTGAGCACCAGCTCCGCCGCCTTGTAGGCGCCGATGGCGCGGGTGAGCCGCTGCGTGCCGCCGAGCCCCGGGATGACCCCCAGATTGATCTCGGGCTGGCCGAACTTCGCGGTGTCGGCGGCGAGGATGATGTCGCACATCATGGCGAGTTCGCACCCGCCGCCCAGGGCGAAGCCGGCGACGGCGGCGACGATCGGGGTACGGACGCGCGCGAGCGTCTCGAGCCCCGCGAACGGGTTGCCGAGTGCCATGTCGCGGTAGCCCTTGTCGGCCATCTCCTTGATGTCGGCCCCGGCGGCGAAGGCGCGTTCGCTGCCGGTGAGCACGATCGCACCGATGGCCTCGTCGGCGTCGAAGGCCGCGGCGGCCTCTCCCAGTTCGCGGGCGAGGGTGGAGTTCAGGGCATTCAGCGCCTCCGGCCGGTTGAGGGTGATCCACCCGACCCGGCCGCGGGTCTCGACGAGGAGGGTCTCGTAGTCGGTCATGGCCGGCCCGCTCAGAGCGCCTGCTCGGCGGGTCGCTCGGCGACCTCGCGCTCGGCATCGGTGGGCTCGTACCCGTCGATGTGCCGCTCGTCGGGACCGTTGTAGGCAGACAGCGGGCGGATGAGAGCGTTGGATGCGGCCTGCTCCAGGATGTGCGCCGTCCACCCGGTGACGCGCGCCGCGACGAACAGTGGCGTGAAGGTGAGGGTGTCGAAGCCGATGAGATGGTATGCGGGTCCCGACGGGTAGTCGAGGTTCGGGTAGATGCCCTTCCGGCCCACGAAGTCGCTCTCCAGCGCGTCGTAGAGCGCCGCGAGGTCGGTCGCTTCCTCGTGCGCGATGAGGGTGTCCAGCGCGCTCTTCATGGTGGGGACCCGGGAGTCGCCCTTCTTGTACACGCGGTGGCCGAAGCCCATGATCTTGCGCTTGTTCGCGAGCGCGTCGTCGAGCCACGGCCCGACGTTCTCCGCCGTGCCGATCTCTTCGAAGATGTGCATGACGGCCTCGTTGGCGCCACCGTGCAGGGCGCCCTTGAGCGCACCGATCGCACCGACGACCGCGGAATACAGGTCGGCCGTGGTGCTCGTGATCACGCGCGCGGTGAACGTGGACGCGTTGAAGGAGTGCTCGGCGTACAGGATCATCGAGACGTTGAAGGCGTGCGCGACGACGTCATCGGGCACCTCGCCGAAGGTCATCCAGAGGAAGTTGCGGGAGTAGTCCAGGTCGCCGCGGGGCGGGACGAGCTCCTCGCCGCGACGACGCCGCTGGTCGTACGCCACCATCGCGGGGATCTTGGCGAACAGCAGGTTGGCCTTGGCGAGATCGGACGCCGGCGAGTTGTCGGCCGTGGTGGGGTCGTTGGCTCCGAGCACGGACACCGCGGTGCGGACCACATCCATCGGGTGCGCCTCGAGCGGCAGCAGGTCGATGGCCGCCTTGACGTTGTCGTCGAGGTCGCGGTGGGTGCGCTCGAAGGTCTCGAACTCGCTGAGTTCGTGCGGCTGCGGCAGCTCGCCGTGCCAGAGCAGGTAGGCGACCGCTTCGAAGGGCTGGGTCCCCGCGAGCTCCTGCACCGGGTACCCCCGATAGAGCAGCGAGTTGGTGTCGGGGGTGACCTTGCTGACGGCGGTGTAGTCGACCGTGACGCCGGCGAGGCCCTTCTTGATCTCGATGTCGGTCATGTTCACTCCTTCGTGATGGTGAAGTTGAAGACGCTGGTGTCGAAGTGGTTGTACTGCTCGTAGTCGATCAGGTCGTACAGGTCGGCGCGATGCTGCATCTCGCCGAGCTTCGAGGTGAGGTGCCCCTCCTCCGCGAGCGTGTCGAGCGCGCGGCCTGCCGCGCCCATCGCGATGCGCAGCAGCGACACCGGCCAGATGACGATGTTGACCCCGACGTCCCGCAGCTGGTCGACCGAGAACAGGTTGCTCTTCCCGAACTCCGTCATGTTGGCCAGGATCGGCACATCGACGGCGGCACGGATCGCGGCGAACTCTTCGAGGGTCCGCATCGCCTCGGGGAAGATCGCGTCGGCGCCGGCGTCCACGAGCGTCTTGGTACGGTCGACCGCCGCATCCAAACCCTCGACCGCGCGGATGTCGGTGCGGGCCATGACGAGGAAGTTCGGGTCGCGGCGGGCATCGACGGCGGCGCGGATGCGTTTGACCGCTGTGTCGGTGTCGACCACGGCCTTGCCGTCGAGGTGGCCGCAGCGCTTCGGGTTCACCTGGTCCTCGATGTGCATCCCGGCGATGCCGGCGTCCTCGAGGGTCTGGATCGTGCGCGCCACGTTCATCGGCTCGCCGAACCCGGTGTCGGCGTCGATGAGCGCGGGAAGCTCGGTCATGCGGGCGATCTGCTGCCCGCGCCCGGCGACCTCGCTGAGCGTGGTGAGCCCGATGTCGGGCAGGCCCAGGTCGGCGGAGAGCACGGCCCCGGAGATGTAGACGCCCTCGAACCCCTTCCGCTCGATGAGCCGCGCCGACAGCGGGTTGAACGCACCCGGGAACCGCAGCAGCTCGCCGGTCGCGAGCCGCTCCCGGAACAGGCGCCGCTTCTCGTGCGCCGGCGTGGTCGAGTACAGCATCAGAACAGACCCTTGGGAGCGGGGGCGGATGCGAGGACCCCGGGTTTCGCGACGATCGTCAGCTGCCGCACCTCGTCGGCGGTGAGCTCCGGCAGGCGCTCGGCGAGCTCGAGGAACCGTTCGATCTCCTCGGGTGCGAGCACCGGCTCGGCCAGCAGCCGGAACTTGCGGATGTAATCCTCACGGGCGAATGGGCGGGCGCCCAGCGGGTGCGCATCGGCGACGGCGATCTCCTCGACGATCGTCTCGCCGTTCGTGAGGTGGATCTCGACGCGACCACCGAAGGCCTTCTCGTCGGGGTCCTCGGAGTGGTAGCGGCGGGTCCACTCCGCATCCTCGGCCGTGGTGATCTTCTGCCACAGGGCGACGGTGTCCTCGCGGCCCGCCCGCTCCGGCGTGTACGAGTCGACGTGGTGCCAGGCGCCGTCCTGCAGCGCGACCGCGAAGATGTACGGAATCGAGTGGTCGAGGGTCTCACGGGAGGCGGTCGGGTCGTACTTCTGCGGGTCGTTCGCGCCGGAGCCGATCACGTAGTGCGTGTGGTGGCTGGTGTGCAGCACGATCGACGCCACATTCGCCGGGTCGACGAGCTCGGGGTGCTCGCCGTGGAGCTTCCGGGCCAGGTCGATCCACGCCTGCGCCTGATACTCGGCGGAGTGCTCCTTCGTGTACGAATCGAGGATGGCGCGCTTCTCCTCGCCCGGGGCGGGCAGCGGCACCTCGTAGGCCGCATCCTTGCCGTCCAGCATCCAGGCGATGACGCCGTCCTCGCCCTCGTAGATGGGGCTCGGGCTGGTCTCGCCGCGCATGGCACGGTCGACCGCTTCGACGGCAGCCTTGCCCGCGAACGCGGGGGCGTGCGCCTTCCAGGTGGAGATCTCGCCCTTGCGGGACTGGCGGGTGGCGGTGGTGGTGTGCAGGGCCTGCCCGACCGCCTGGTAGATGGTTTCGGTGTCGAGCCCGAGGAGCGTGCCGATTCCGGCCGCCGCAGAGGGGCCGAGGTGGGCGACGTGGTCGATCTTGTGCCGGTGCAGCGAGATGGCGCGGACGAGGTCGATCTGGATCTCGTAGCCGGTGGCGATGCCGCGCACGAGCGCCGCACCGTCGGCGCCGACGTGCTGCGCGACCGCGACGATCGGGGGGATATTGTCGCCCGGGTGGGAGTACTCGGCGGCAAGGAACGTGTCATGGTAGTCGAGCTCGCGCACCGCGACGCCGTTGGCCCAGGCCGCCCATTCCGGGCTGGTGCGGCGCTCGAGCGGGCAGCCGAAGACGGTCGAGCCGTCGCCGGAGACAGAGACAGGGTGATCGAGGGCCTGCTGGCGGGCGGCGCTGACGGGGCGACGGGTGAGGGATGCCGCGGCGACGGCGGCGTTGTCGATCACCCGGTTGATGATCATCTCGACGACCTCGTCAGACACGGCGACGGGGTCGGTGGCGACCTCGGCGATCCGCCAGGCGAGCTGGCCCTCGCGCTCCAGGTTCTCGTCGCTGCGGTGCACGCGGAGGTGGTGGATGACGGTCATGCTGCTCCTTCGATGAATGCGCCGGGGCCGGGGGATCGTGGCCCCTCCGCCCGTGAGCGCGGCCCGGGTGTCCGGGCGGAGGGGACCTCGTCCAGCGATGACAGGATGCTGGACACGGCGTTGTGCAGGTGCACGTGGGTGGCGTGCGCGGCCAGGTCCGGATCACCGGCGGCGATCGCCTGTGCGATCAACCGGTGTTCCCCGACCGAGGCCGCGAGCCGCCCGGGCTTGTGGCGTGCGAGGCGGCGGACCCGCACCAGGTGGGTGCGGACGGTGCGCAGCGCCGCCGCGAGATAGTCGTTCTCGGCCGCGGCATCGAGCGCGGCGTCGAACCGGGCGATGAGCGCGTAGTAGGCCTCCCGGGCGGATTCGCCCTCGACAGACGCGGAGTCGAACTCGTCCGCGAGGGCGACGAACGCCGTCCGGTCGTCCCGGCGGGCGGCCAGCCGCGCCGCGGTCTCCTCGAGAGCCCGGCGCAGGTCGAACAGTGCGACGATGTCGGCGCTGTCGATGGGGGTGACGATCGTGACCCGCGGGGACTGCTGCTGGACGAGGCCGTCGGCGGTGAGCCGCGCGATGGCCTCCCGCAGCGGTGTGCGGCTGACCCCGAGGCGTCCGGCCTGCTCGGTCTCACTGAGGACGGCGCCGGCGGCGAGGGTGCCGGTCTGGATCTCCGCGAGGAGGGCGCGGTAGGCCCGATCACTGGCACGCATCCCCGCCTCCTCTGCTGGCAACCTCCGCCAGTGTATACACAAAGCGGTTCCGCAGGGGCGCGGGACGATGCTTGGCACCGCGCCGTATACAGACGGCTACGTCGTCATGCCCTCGAAGAGCCCGATGTGATTCCCGTCCGGGTCACGGATCACGGCCCACCAGCTGGTGTCGGTGATGGGTTGCTTGGGCTGTGCCACGCTGCCACCGGCGGCGTCGAGCTTCGCCAGGATGTCGTCGATGGAGTCGACCTCGATGTAGGAGCGCGGCTGTGTGAACTCGCTACTGCGCGGCGCGAGCCCGCCGCCGCTGATCCCGTTCGGGGCGCGCCACATCGGGTAGCCCTCGAAGCCTTCGATCTCCGCAATCTGCCAGCCGAACAGCCTCGGGGAGAACTCGGCCGCCGTGGCCAGGTCGTCGACCGGGATGTCGATGTGGGTGATGTCGCCGTGTGCCATGTCGTCGTTCCCTCCGCTCGCGCACAGTCTGCGCCGCGCCCGACCCAGCGGCAAGGGGATCAGAGCCGGGAGATCGCCTGCGCCAGTGCGTCGAGGGCGGGGCGCTGACCCTTCACGAGTCGCTCGCGCGCCGCATCCAGGGTCGACCATTCGACCCGGTCGACCTCGGGGAACGACTGCGTCGTGCCGGATCGGGGCGGCCACTCCATCTCGAACTCCCCGAAGCGCACCGCATCGAGGGCCAGTGCCCCGCCGTCGGCGACGAAGACCGCAACCCGTTTGCCGGAGGAGTAGGGGAACGTCCCGAGCTCGGCGTAGGGGCCGGCGGGCGGGTCGACGCCGAGCTCCTCGCGAAACTCACGCACCGCTGCATCCACCGCAGCCTCGGCGTCGGGGTCGTACTCGCCCTTCGGAATCGACCACGCGCCGGCCTCCTTGCGCGCCCAGAACGGACCGCCCATGTGGGCGATCAGCACCTCGACCGCCGCACGGTCGAGTCGGTAGAGCAGGAGACCGGCGCTGTGGATCATGCCCCGGGGCGGGTCTTCGGCGAGACCTGGTAGGTCTTCTCCGGGTCGGTCTCGGCGACCGGCAGCAGCGCGTCGTCGATGGCGGCCAACGTGTCGGCGTCGAGCACCACCCCGGAGGCCTTCACCGAGTCGTCGAGCTGTTCGGGGCGCGAGGCGCCGACGAGGGCTGCGGCCACGTTCGGGTTCTGCAGCACCCAGGCGATCGCGAGCTGCGGCAGGGTGAGTCCCGCCTCGTCGGCGACCGGCTTCAGCTTCTGCACCGCGGTGAGCACATCGTCCTGCATGAACCGCTGGATGAAGTTCGCGCCGCTCTTCTCGTCGGTGGCGCGGGAGCCTTCGGGGGCCGGCCGGCCGGGCAGGTACTTGCCCGACAGCACGCCCTGCGCCATCGGCGAGAACACGACCTGCGAGATGCCGAGCTCCTCGCTCGTCGGCACGACCTTGCCCTCGATGACGCGCCACAGCGCGGAGTACTGCGGCTGGTTCGACACGAGCTGGACGCCCAGCTGCGTCGCCAGGGCGTGACTGGCACGGAGCTGCTCGGCGGTCCACTCGCTGACCCCGATGTAGAGGGCCTTGCCCTGCCGGACGATGTCCGCGAACGCCTGCATCGTCTCTTCCAGCGGGGTTTCGTAGTCGTAGCGATGCGCCTGGTACAGGTCGACGTACTCGACGCCGAGCCGTCGCAGCGACCCGTGAATGCCGTCGAAGATGTGCTTGCGGGACAGTCCGGCGTCGTTCGGGCCCTTCGGGCCGATCGGCCAGTAGACCTTAGTGAAGATCTCCAGCGACTCCCGCCGCTGGCCCTTCAGCGCCTCGCCGAGGACCTCCTCGGCCGCGGTGTTCGCGTACGTGTCGGCGGTGTCGAAACTCGTGATGCCGAGATCGAGCGCCCGGTGCACCGTGGCGATCGCCTGCTCGTTCCCGACCTGGGAGGCGTGCGTGATCCAGTTGCCGTACGTGATCTCCGAGACCTTGAAGCCGCTGTTGCCGAGGAAGCGATAGTTGACCATCCCTCCACGCTAGTGGCGACCTCAGACGCGCGGGCGACCAGGGCCACGCGCAGCACCGGACTCAGCGGCGGCGGCGGACGAACGCGACGCGGAGGCTCCGCAGGAGGAGAAGCAGGCCGCCGAGGCCCACGACGGCGCCAATGAAGGGGTATACCGGAACCTCCGGGGTCAGGTTCGGGCCGCCGCCCGCGACGCTGAGGAACACCGCCACGACCACCAGGGCGATACCGACGAGGGTGGTGGTGAGGCGGGCGACCAGCGTCTCGACCCACGACCGTTCGTCGCCGTCGTCGAAGCTGCGCAGGCTCACCCGGAAGGTCCCGTTCTCGAGCTGCTGGGTGAGGGTGCCGATACGCCGCGGCAGTTGCCGCAGCTGCTCGGCCATGAGCGCGGTGTGGGTCTGCACCGACATCGCCAGCGACCGCGGCGAGCCGATCTCGCGGGCGTAGTGCGGCGCCCGGGCGAGCGCCCGGCCCACCATGTCGTAGTCGGGGACGAGCCGGCGCAGCGACCCCTCGAGCGAGGCGAGGGTGCGGAAGACGAGAAGCAGTGCGGGCGGGAGCGCGAGCCGGTGCCGGCGCATGACGTCAACGAGCGCACGGAAGATGTTCTCGTCGACGCGGGTGTTGTGGACACGGGTGAGGATCACCCCGATGTCGTGCTGCAGCGCGGCCTGGTCGAGCGTGCCCTCCTCGGGCGCGGCCACCAGCATGAGGACCACGTCGGTGGCGCTCACGTCGTCCTCGTTCGCCATCGCGACCAGGAGCGGCAGCAGCATCCGGCGCATGCTCCTCTCCAGCACCCCGACCGAGCCGAAGTCGATGAGGGTCACGGCGCCGTCGGGCGCGAGCATGAGGTTCCCCGGATGGAGATCGGCGTGGAAGACGCCCCGCACGGCGATCTGCTCGAAGGCCGCGTCGAGCACGCCGTCGGCGATCTGGCGCGCGCGCTGCGGATCGAGGGTCGATGCATCGACGCGGCTGAACGGGATGCCGTCGGCCCGCTCCTGCACCATCATCTGCGCGGTGGTGAACTGGTCGTAGACGCGCGGGACGCGGAGGGTCAGCCCGGAGGAGCGCGCCACGGCGCCCCGCAGCATCTCGGTGTTGGCCGCCTCGATGCGGTAGTCGAGCTCCTCGCGGAGCGCTCGGCCGAACTCGGCGGCCAGTGCCACGGTGCCGTAGTCGCGTCCCCACTGCGTGTGGCGTTCCGCATCCCGGGCCAGCCGCTCCACGATGTCGAGGTCGGTGGCGACCTGCGCGCGGGCCTTCGGTCGCTGGATCTTGACCACTACGGCATCGCCGCCGTGCAGGGTCGCCGCGTGTACCTGGGCGACGGATGCGGCCGCCAGCGGCTGCTCGTCGACCTCGGCGAAGGCGGTGTCGAGGGGCGCGCCGAGCTGCGCCTCGATCGCTGCCCGCGCCTCGGTCCAGGGGATCGGCGTGCTCTCCATCTGCAAGGTCGCGAGCGCCGATGTGAGGTCGGGCGGCAGCAGATCGTCGCGGGCGGACAGCACCTGCCCGATCTTGATGAAGGTGACCCCGGCCTCGTTCATCGCCGCCACCAGCGCGGTCGGGAAGTCGTCCCCGGCGCCGGTGCGGCGCCGCCGGTACATGCCGAGGCCGTGGCGGGAGGCAATCGCGATGATCTGCCCGTACCGGCGGGCGCGGTCACGGCGGCGGAACGCCTCGCGGACCACGAGAACCGGGTTGACGAAGGGCCGGGTGGGCCAGAGGAACTCCAGAGTGACGAGCACGACCACAACGACCGCGAACATCCAGCCGAGGGTCAGCGCGAGGAACACCACGGCGAGCGGACCCTCGACGACGAGCCGATTGCCGGACATCACGCCCGCCTCATCGAGCGCCCAGTACGCGACCGGACTGACGAGCAGGAACACCACCGCGGCGGTGATCACCGAGCGGATCCAGCCGACCTTCGTCTCCAGCAAGCGCCGACTGCTCCAGCCCGCGACGACCGAGAACACGGCGATGATCACCACCGCCCAGATGTAGATCCAGAAGTCCACGTCGCCCCCGCTCGCGACCGTGCGTGAGGTCGCTGTCAGCCCAGGCTAATGGGACCCTCCGGATGCGGCGACCCGCCGCATCCGCCCCGCATCAGACCGGGGTGGCGGCCGCGGCGGCCTCGTCCTCGGTGCTCGCGACGAGCTGACCGCAGGCGCCGTCGATCTCTTTGCCGCGGGTGTCGCGGAGGGTGGTGGGGATGCCGGCGTCGTTCAGGCGACGCACGAACTCGTTCTGCACCGACTTCTCGGACGAGGTCCAGATCGAGCCGGGGGTCGGGTTCAGCGGGATGGGGTTCACGTGCACCCAGCCGCGTCCGCGGGAGTTGAGCTTCTCGGCCAGCAGATCGGCGCGCCAGGCGTGGTCGTTCATGTCTTTGATGAGGGCGTACTCGATCGAGACACGGCGGCCGGTCTTCTCGAAGTACTCGCGTGCCGCGTCGAGCGCCTCGTCGACCTTCCACTTCGAGTTCACCGGGATGAGCTCGTCGCGCAGCAGGTCGTCGGGGGCGTGCAGGGAGAGCGCGAACGTGACGGGGATCTCTTCGTTCGACAGCTTCCGGATGGCGGGGACGAGTCCGACCGTCGACACCGTGATGCCGCGCGCGCTCATGCCGAGGCCGTGCTTCTTGTCGACCATGACGCGGACGGCGTGCATCACGCGGGCGTAGTTCGCCAGCGGCTCACCCATCCCCATGAAGACGATGTTCGTCACCCGCTCGTCGGCGTGCTCGGCGGGGCCGAGGCCACCCTCGCGGATGAGGCGGTTGGCGCGAACGACCTGCTCGATGATCTCGGCGGCCGACATGTTGCGGGTAAGCCCCGCCTGGCCGGTGGCGCAGAACGGGCAGTTCATGCCGCAGCCGGCCTGGCTCGACACGCACAGCGTGATCCGGCCCGGGTAGCGCATCAGCACGGACTCGACCAGCGCGCCGTCGTGCAGCTTCCACAGGAACTTGACCGTGTCGCCGCGGTCGGTCTGCAGGCGTCGCACCTCGGTGAGCAGGGTCGGCAGCATCCCGGCGACGAGCTCCTCACGGCCGGCGGCCGGAAGGTCGGTCATGAGCTCCGGGTCCGACGTGTAGTGCGTGAAGTAGTGCTTCTCCAGCTGCGCGGCCCGGAACTTCGGGAACCCCAGCTC
The DNA here is from genome assembly GCF_026393345.1 of Microbacterium sp. GTDB lineage: Bacteria > Actinomycetota > Actinomycetes > Actinomycetales > Microbacteriaceae > Microbacterium. Next base: position 93,547 of record NZ_JAPLAI010000048.1, on the reverse strand, counting down.
GAAGAGCTTCTCCGCACGCTGCTCGGCGGTCAGGTCGGCCAGGTGGACGGGCGGCTTGCCGCGCTTCGGACTGGCGAACTGGAGCAGCGGCCTGCCGGTGGCGTCCTTCTGCTGCGACCAGCCTTCCGTCGCCGGTCGCACCTGGCGAGGCGTGGTGGTGCGCACGGGCGTGGAATCGGTCATGGTTCCAGGGTACGCGAGCCGTCTGGACGGATGCCGGTGGTGGGGGATCAGGTCAGGAGCAGCAGATACACCGCCCCGACGACGGTCAGCGCGATCACCAGCCGCTCGAACAGCCGTTGCGGGATGCGGCGGGCGATGCGGCGGCCGACGAACGCGGCGGCGATGACCACGGGGGTCAGGACGAGCACGATCCAGAGCCCCGAGGGCGTGATCATGCCGAGCCCGACCAGGAAGGGGATCTTCGTGACGTTCACCACCGCGAAGAACCAGGCGCTCGTGCCGAGGAAGGCCGCGACCGGGAACCGCATCGACAGGAAGTACATCGACATCACCGGCCCGGCGGCGTTCGCGACCATGGTCGTGAACCCGCCGAGGCTGCCGTAGACCGCGGCGGCCACGCGATGGGGCCGAGGGCCGGGCGCAGCCGGAGCGCCGGCTGCGGGAGCGGGCGGCACGGATGCGGGGCGTCGGCGGCGCCACAGGGTGACACCGACCACCGCCAGCAGCAGCACCGCGATCGCGCGACGCACGAGGTCGTCCGAGGCGAACGCCAGGAACACGACGCCGAGGAGGAGCCCCACGATCACGGCGGGGATGAGGCGCAGCAGGGTCCGCAGGTCGGCGTCGCGCCGGTACGCCCACAGCGCGAACGCGTCACCGACGATGAGGAGCAGCAGGATGGTGCCGGTCGACTGCTTTGCCGGCAGGACCGCGGCGAACAGCGCGACGGCGACCGTGGAGCCGCCCGGCAGCGCTGCCTTCGTGAGCCCGATGACGACCGCGGCGACCGCGAGCAGCACCCACGCGAACGGGGTCAGGTCCGGCATGACGGGAAGACGGTGGGCACAGCGTTACGGTATCGCCCGCGACGGCCCCCGCCGTCAAGTCCCGGGCCGGGGCAACACCAACTCGGTACGGTGGCGGGCGTGAGCGACGTGACCATCCGACCCATCCACCCCGACGACGCCGGTGAGGTGCTGACGCTGCAGCGTGCCGCCTTCGTGTCGGAGGCGCAGATCTACGGCGACCCCGATATGCCGGTACTCACGCAGACCCTCGACGAGGTGCGGGTCGAACTCGCCGAGAACCTCGGATGCGTGGCGGTGCGCGGCGCGCGGATCGTCGGGGCGGCGCGCGCCCGCAGCGACGGCGCCCTGCTGCTGATCGGCCGGATCGCCATCGCCCCGGATCAGCAGGGCGAGGGGATCGGGTCGATGCTCCTGGCCGCCCTCGAGGACCGCGGCCGCGACGCCGGCTGCACCGAGGCGGAGCTGTTCACCGGCTCGCTCAGCGAGGCCAACCTGCGGCTGTACGAGCGCGAGGGGTACCGCGAGAGCGAGCGGGTGCCCGGCGACGGAAGCGACCAGATCTTCCTCCGCAAGCCACTCCGCTGAGCTGTCGCGGCACCGCTCTGGGTCAGCCCGCGGCCTCCGTCGTGACGATGCTGGCGCGCTCCCGCCAGGTGCGCGCGGTCACGCGGTCCAGGGCGACCTGACGCCGCAGAGCGTCAGCCTTCTCGTACAGCGACGGGTCGCCGTAGCTGGTGAGCACCTTCACGAGTACCGGGAGCAGCTCGATCATGAAGAAGAGCGCCGCGATCAGCCAGTGTGCCCACGCGAGCGCCGGCTCGCGCTGTGAGAGACGGTCGAGCGCGGAGATCTGGCTCAGCATCCCCTGTGCTCCGGCGTTCGTATCAGCGACCGCGGCGGAGCGCTCGTTGTAGGCCGCGAGCGCTGCGTCATACTGGTCCCGGGCAGCGGGCAGCTGGTCTTCCGCCTGCTGCTTGTTCGCCTCCGCGGCGCCGGCCGCCGCATCCGTCCCGGCCGCATTGGCGGCCGTCAGGGCGGCAGTCGCCTGCTGTAGCTGGGCCGCCAGGTCGTCGTAGGAGGTCTGCGCCTGCGTGAGCTGGGCCTCGGCCGCGTCGGAGCTCGCACCGTCGCCCTGGACGCCGGTGCAGCCCGGCACGGTGCCGGCACCCTGCCCAGTGAGTTCGCACTGGTACAGCGCGCGGGCCTGATCGATCACGCCCTGCTGGGCGGCGAGCTGCGCGGTGAGCTGATCCACGCTCTGCTGCGCGGCGACGGACTCGGCCGAGGTACTGGAGGTGCCCTCGACGATCCCGGTGGATGCCTGGTTCTCCAGCGCGCTCACCCGGGCGGAGGCCGCATCCAGTGCCTGCTTCTCCGGGCCGCTGGTGACCGCATCCTGGTCAGACAGCGCCTGACTGACGTTGACCGAGGTCACCTCCCGTGCGATGTCGTTGTGGAAGATCTGCAGCACGAGCGGCTCGGCGACCACGATGCCGATGAGCGCGGCCATGATGACGCGGGGCAGGGCGAGACCGAGCAGGCGCCAGACGCTGCGGGTGGCCCGCATGGTCGAGGTGAGGAACCGGTCGAGGTTGAAGATGATGAGCGCCCACACGATCGCGAGCGGCACCGCGAGCCAGATCGAGATGCGCACGCCGGTGATCAGCGCGAACACCATGGACAGGGCGGAGACGAGCGCGGTACCCGCGAGCACGAAGAACATCTGCACGAACCGCGGCGTCTCCACCGGGACGTCGTCCAGCACCTCGCCGTCGGCACCGCCGAGGATGGCGAGCCGGCGCGACAGCGGCATCCGACGACGGGACCGCGGCGCGCGGGCGGCGCGGGTGCGCGGCCCGTCTTCAACCGCATCCGGGGCGGTGTCCTCGGTCTCATGCGACGCCGCGGCATCGACCGGCTCAGCGTCTTCCCCGGGCGAGGCGTCGCGGTCGAGGTCGTCGGGATCGTCGCGGAGATCGCTCAGATACAGCGGGTCGTCCTCGAGGGGTCCCTCCAGGACGACGCGGCCATCGGCGCCGAACCGGCCGGGGCGGTGGTCAGAAAATGACATCCCATCAGGCTAGAAGGGTGCACCTGTGCGCCAGGTGGGCGCCGGTTATGGCCGGGCTGGGCGGCGGGCAGCGGGCAGGTATCCCCCGTTTCGGAGGGGAGTCGCATCCGAAGCCATTCCCGGACACCATGGAGGAAACGACAAGGAGCACCATGCGTCCGGATGCGGCACGGCGACGCGAGACGATCGTGCAGGAGGCGCGCGCCCTCTTGGCCGCGCACGGCGCGGGGGTGACCCTCGAGTCGGTGGCCGAGGCCAGCGGCGTCGGCATCGCCACCCTGTACCGCAACTTCGCGTCGCGGACCGAGCTGGCCGATGCCGTCGCCCTCGCGATCCTCGCCGACATCGAAGCGGCGGCCGCATCCGTCCTCGCCCGATTCGACGCGCATCCCGAGGCCGCCTGGCACGACTTCCTCATCCGGCTGACGACCCTCGACCTGGGCGCGCTCACGGATGCGGTGACCCGTCACGGGGCCGACGACGATCTGTCGGTCGCGGTGCGCGATGCGCATGATCAGGCGCTCGCCCGCGTCGCGACGCTGGTGACCGCGGCGCGCAGCAGCGGGCTCATGCGCGTCGACCTCGATCCACTGGAGCTCGTCGTCGCGATCGGCATGATCACGCGGCCGCAGCCACCGGCCGTCCGCGCGGTGTCGCCGCACCTGGTCCCGCGCCTGGTCGCGGTGTTCGAGGCGGGGCTGCGGGGCTGAACCGACCACGCCACCACTAACGTGGGGGCGTGGTTTCGCCGGAGAGTCTGCTCGCATTCGGCCTCGCGGCGATCGTGATCATCATCATCCCGGGGCCCGGTGTGCTGTTCGTGATCGGTCGCTCCCTCGCGCTCGGCCGCGTCGGGGGCCTCGTGAGCGTGATCGGCGGTGTGCTCGGGCAGGTGCCGCTGGTGCTCGCCGTCGCGTTCGGGGTCGGCGCGGTCGTGGCGCAGTCGGTGGTGCTCTTCACGATCGTGAAGATCGCCGGCGCCGGATACCTCGTGTACCTCGGGGCGCAGGCCATCCGGCACCGGAAGCGCGCCTCACGCGCCGCGACCGGCACGGCCCCGGTGTCGCACCGCCGTCAGCTCGCAGAGGGATTCATCGTCGGGGTCACGAACCCCAAGACGATCGCGTTCTTCGTCGCGGTGCTGCCGCAGTTCGTCGATCTGGGCGCCGGGTGGGTGCCGCTGCAGATGCTGGAGCTGGGGCTGGTATTCCTGCTGCTCGCGCTCCTCTCGGACGGCGCATGGGCGCTGCTGGCGGCCGCCGCCCGCGGCTGGTTCGCCCGCTCCCCCCGGCGGATCGAGACGCTCACCGCCACCGGCGGCGCCATGATCATCGGCCTCGGCGGCGTGCTGCTGCTCACCGGCTGGCGCGACTGAGGGAGGAGCCTCAGTCGAGGAAGATGTCCGGGAAGAGCTGGTCGTCGGGAGTCCCCGGCACCGCGGCATAGCCGGAGAAGTCGGTGATCCCGGCGGCCTCGAGCACGTCCTCCACGATCAGCGACTGCCCGGTGACCTCCCGCGCGGGCCGCGTGATGACCTCGTAGGCGGCGTCGGCATAGATGTCCGGAGTACGGCTGGCCTTCATCATCCGCTCCCCGCCGAGCGAGAACTGCACCGCCGCGGTGGCGATCGTCGTGCGCGGCCACAGCGTGTTGGCCGCGATCCCCTGGGCCGCGAACTCCGCGGCGATGCCGAGGGTGACCATGCTCATGCCGTACTTCGCGAGCGTGTACCCGGTGTGCGCCCCGAGCCACTTCGGCGAGAGGTTCAGCGGCGGAGAGAGGGAGAGGATGTGTGGGTTCTCCGCCTCGAGCAACGCGGGGAGGGCCGCCCGCGACAGCAGGAACGTGCCGCGCACGTTGACGTCCTGCATCAGGTCGTACTTCTTCACGGACAGGTCGAGAGACCCGGACAGGTCGATGACGCTGGCGTTGTTGACGACGATGTCGATGCCGCCGAATTCGCCCTGCGTCTTCAGCACGGCCTCGGTGATGGAGTCCGCGTCGCGCACGTCCCCGACGATCGGGAGCGCCCGGCCGCCCGCCGCCTCGATCTGCGCGGCAGCGGTGTGCACGGTGCCCTCGAGCTTCGGATGCGGGGTGTCGGTCTTCGCGAGCAGCGCGATGTTCGCGCCGTCACGGGCGGCACGCAGGGCGATGGCGAGGCCGATGCCGCGGCTGCCGCCGGAGATCAACAGGGTCTTGCCGGACAGCGGAGCGTTCTCGCTCATGCCTTCTCCTTCGGGGGACGGACGGATGCGGCGGCGAAGGCCGCGATGCGGGCGCGGGCCTGATCGGTGTCGAACGCCGCGCCGATGGTGGCGGCCTCGTCGTCGAGGTTCGCGGCGAAACCGCGGTGGGCGCCGGTGCGGATGAGGCGCTTGGCCTGACCGAACGCGGCGGTGGCGTTGTCGAGCCAGAACCGGGCGACCTGTTCGGTGCGGGCGGCGACCTGGTCGTTCGGGACGACCTCGGTCACGAGTCCCCATTCCTCGGCCGTGGCGGCGTCGATCGTCTCGTCCTGCAGCAGCAGACGCAGCGCGCGGCGCTGCCCGATCGCGGCCGGCAGCAGCGTCGAGACGCCGAGGTCGGGGGTGAGCCCGATGTTCGCGTAGCGGGAGACGAATTTCGCGCGCTCGGCCGCGACGATGTAGTCCGCGGTCAGCATGAGACCGAGGCCACCGCCCGCGACCGCGCCCTGCACGGCGGCGGCGATCGGCTTGTCCGATTCCACGAAGGTGCGGATGCCGTCATGGATGACGTGGGCCATGCCGGTGATCGCGGACCCGCCTGCGGCCGCTCCCTGCGCGCTCATCGCGATGACGTCGCCGCCGGCGCAGAACGCGGGACCCGCCGCGTCCAGGATCACGGCGCCGATGGTGTCATCGTCGGCGATCCGATGGGCGAGCTCCTGCCAGCGTTGCCCCATCTCGAAGTCCATGGCGTTCAGCGACGCCGGGCGGTTGAACGTGATCCGCGCGAGGCCGTCCTCGACGGCGAAGAGGATGCTGTCGCTCATCGCGGTGCCATCCGGATGGCGCCGTCGAGGCGGATCGTCTCACCGTTGAGGTAGCCGTTGCGGATGATCTCGAGCGCGAGCGAGGCGTACTCCTCCGGGCGGCCGACGCGCGGCGGGTAGGGCACCTGCTGGCCGAGCGAGTCCTGCGCGGCCTGCGGCAGCCCCGCGAGCATGGGCGTCTGCATGATGCCCGGGGCGATCGTGACCACCCGGATGCCGTAGCGGGCGAGTTCGCGCGCGATCGGAAGGGTCATGGCGTGGACGCCCCCCTTGGAGGCGGAGTAGGCGGGCTGACCGATCTGGCCGTCGAACGCCGCAACGCTCGCGGTGTTGACGATGACACCCCGGTCGCCGCCCTCCGTCGGGTCGGTGCGCGCAATGGCCGCGGACGCCTGCGAGATGACGTTGAAGGTGCCGACGAGGTTCACCCGCACGAGCTTCTCGAAGTCGGCGAGCGGCGACGGATTGCCGTCCCGGTCGAGGACCTTGGCGGGCGGCGCGATGCCCGCGCAGTTCACGACGACCCGGAGCGGACCGGACGCGGACGCCTGCGCGACCGCCTCCGCGACCTGCTCGGGGCTCGTGACGTCGGCGGCGGCGAAGGATCCCCCGAGCGCCGCGGCGCGTTCCGCCCCCGGCGAGGAGGGAAGATCCACGATCGTGACGATGGCTCCGGCGGCGGCGAGCGCCGTCGCGGTGGCGTGGCCGAGGCCGCTGGCGCCTCCGGTGACGAGGGCCGAGGCTCCCGTGATGTCCATGCGTTCTCCTTTGAAAGTCGGCATCCGGTGTCAGCATACGCGGCACCGCGTCCCGGATGCGGCCGGAACCAGGGGTGCGCCGACGGCGACGTCGCGTCAGGATATGGGGGTGGCACACCCTCCGATGTTCGACCCCGCCGACCCCGTGCTCGGGCGCCTCCGCGACCTGTGTCTGGCCTACCCGGAGGCGTACGAGCGGGTCAGTCACGGCCGGCCGAACTTCGCCACCGCCCGCAGCTTCTGCTGGTACGGCGGCAGCCAGCGCATCGACGGCGTCTGGGTGCCGCACGATGCCGCGATTCTCATCCGTCCCGACCCGGAAGACGAGCCGGCACTGCGGCAGGATGTCCGGTTCTTCGTCCCGGCCTATCTCGGCGTCCACGGCTGGCTGGGCCTGGACCTCGGCGTCGACACCGAATGGGCGGAGGTGGCGGAGCTCATCGACGCGTCCTACCGGGTCACCGCCCCTGCACGACTGGTCCGCACCCTCGACGCCTGAGGGCGGATCAGAGCGAGAACACCAGGCTCCAGGTACCGGCGAGGACGGCGGCGGTCACGGCGGTGGCGGCGACCACGACGGCCAGCCCGAGCATCACGACGTCGCGCCATCCGAGCCTCGAGACCCGCGCCCAGGTGCGGGGACCCTCGGCTCCGAACCCGCGGGCTTCCATCGCGGTCGCGAGCTTCGTGCCGCGGCGGATCGAGAGCACGAGCAGCGCGAACGCCTGCCCGAGGAAACGACGGATGCGGCCGGTGTCGGCGACTCCGCGCGCCCGCCGCGCCATGCCGAGCTCGCGCCAGTCGGAGATGAGTAGCCCCACGAGGCGCAGCCCGGCGAGCGCGCCCAGCACGAACCGGGCGGGCAGGCGCACCAGCTGGGCGAGCCCGTCGGCCAGGTCGGTGGGGTCCGTCGTGGCGAAAAGGAGGACGGAGGGCACGGCGATCGCGAGCACGCGCAGCAGGATGGCGCCCGCGAGGGAGAGCGAGCCCTCACTGATACGGATGAGACCCCACTCCAGGAACACGGTCCCCGACATCCGGCCGTAGAGGACGGTCGCCGCGCCCGCGATGACCGCGGCGACGACGATCGGCCACAGCCGCAGCCAGAGCTGCCGGGCAGGCAGACGCGCCCACGGCAGGAGGAGGAGGGTCGCACCGAGCGCCACGCCGGCGGACACCGGATCGATCGACAGCAGCAGCACGATCGACACGACGAGGGTCGCGGTCAGCTTCGTGACCGGGTTTATCCGGGCGAGGGGGCTGCGACCGACGTCCAGGGCGAACAGGCTCATGCGCCCACCCGCACCCGGTCGTCGGCGAGGAGGTCGACGAGGTCGGGGTCGTGCGACACGATTCCGACGGCCGTACCGGCGGCGCGCAGCGCGTCGATGAGGTCGGCGAGTTCGCGCCAGGTGCGGGCGTCCTGGCCGTAGGTGGGCTCGTCGAGCAGCAACACGGCGGGCTCCGTGGCGATCGCGGCGGCGACCGTCAGCCGCCGCTTCTCGCCGCCGGAGAGAGTGAACGGGTTGGCATCGGCGAGCCGGGCGAGACGGAGGCGGTCCAGCAGCGGGTCGATGCGCTCGGCTATCTGCGCCTCGCTGAGCCCGAGCGCACGGGGTCCGATCGCGAGCTCGTCTCGCACCCGGGTCGCCAGGAGCTGGTGCTCCGGCTCCTGGAACACCATGCCGATCCGGGTGAGCAGGTCACGCGACCGCCACCGGTGGGGTGCCGGCCGCAGCCCCGCCCGGAGACCCGCGGATGCGGCGACCGTGCCCGCCACCGGTTCCCGGAGGCCCGCGAGCGTCATCGCCAAGGTCGATTTCCCCGCTCCGTTGGGTCCGGTCACGGCGAGCGTCCGGCCCGCCCGGAGCGCGACGTCGATCCCGGATGCGGCCACCCTCGGGATCCGTTCCCCGAAGCCGCGGCGCCCCACGGCGAGGGAGCGGGCGGTGAGAAGCTCGGGGGCGTCGGCCCACCGGGTCCGGACGGCCGCGGCCACCGAGACGCCGGGGACCCAGACACCGGCATCCGTGAGGGTCCGGGCATGCGCGTCGAAGACGGCCGAGGGTGCCCCGTCGGCGAGGAGTCCCCCGTCGGCCGCGAGCACGATCACGCGGTCGACATGCTCCGCCCACAGCTCCACCCGGTGCTCGACCACGACGAGCGTCGCCCCCGCGCCGGTCGCCGCCGCCACCATGGCATCCCGTACCTCGACGGCGCCCGCCGGGTCGAGGTTCGCGGTGGGTTCGTCCAGGAGCAGAAGGCCCGGACCCATCGCGAGCGCTCCGGCGAGGGCGAGGCGTTGCTTCTGCCCGCCGGAGAGCGCCGTCGTGGGATGGTCGCGGGGGACCCGCAGGCCCACGGCGTCACGCGCTGCATCCACGCGTCGCCAGATCTCCTCGCGATCGATGCCGAGGTTCTCGCATCCGAACGCGATGTCGTCGCCGACTCGCGCCAGCACGACCTGGGAGTCCGGGTCCTGCAGCACGAGTCCCGCCCGACCCCGCACACGGGCGGGAGCTTCGCCGTCCATTCGCAGCCCGCCGGCGGATTCACCGTCCTCGGTGTCGCCGAGGACCCCCGCGAGACCACGCAGGAGGGTCGACTTGCCGGCTCCGCTCGCGCCGAGCAGCAGCACCCGCTCCCCGGGGTGGATGACGAGGTCGAGCCCGGAGACGGCCCACCGGCGACGCCCGGCGTGCCGCCAGCCCCACCCGCGCGCGTCGACCCGCGCGCCGGTCACGCTGCGTCGGCGCGGTCCACCGCACGGGCTTCACGGCCGGCGGCGAAGCGGTCCAGCGCCCCCGTGGCCGCCAGCGCCCGCACGAGCAGCCAGGACACGAGACCGGCCAGCAGGATGCCGGAGACCACGGCGGAGACGAAGTAGATCGCGCGCGGCCCGACGTCGTAGGCGGCGATGGAGCTGAAATTCGTGTCGAGGAGCGCCGCGGCCAGCCCCGCCAGCGCCCCCGAGACCAGGGCGGGCAGCAGCTTGAAGTTGGCGTAGAGGAACAGCGCGAAACCGAGTTCGGCGCCGAGACCCTCGACCACGCCCCACGCGAACGTGAGGAAGCCCCACTGGGTGCCCACCGCCATCGACACGACGGCCGCGACGATCTCGGTGTACAGCGCGGCACCGGGTTTGCGGATCACGAGTCCGCCGAGGACGCCGGCGAACAGCCAGCCGCCGGACAGCAGACCTTCCAGGCCCGGCAGGAATGCGAGGACGGTGCTCAGCGGCGTCCAGGCCTGCCCCCACACCCAGAAGATGACGCCGGCGGCCACTCCGATGACGCTGGCGACGACGATGTCGACGACCCGCCACCGGAATCGAGAGGCGGTGTTGACGGATGCGGACGTGGACGTGTGCATTCGGTGCTCCTTCCTGCGCCGGCATGATCCGGATCAGGTTCGACGGTCGAAGCGTGATTCGCTTCCTCTCAGCCCGGCATACCGGACTCCCGTGGGTGTGGTGCCGAGTATAGACGCGGTCGCGATAACTTAGGCGGGTGACCCCCGAAGGCCCTCCTCCCACCCGCCGTGCGCTGCGCGCGCGAAAGGCGCCCACGGTGGAGGTCACCCCACCCGCGGAGGACGATCCGTCGGCGTTGCCGCTGCTCGTCGCCGCCGCGGCGGCGGATGCCGCTCCCGTCACCGAGGGCACACCCGTCACCGCTGCGCCCGCTCCCGTTGCCGCGGAGCCGACGAGCCCCGAGGGCCCGGCACCGGCGATGGCGCCATCGCCCCACCCGGTCGCACCCCAGTCCGCCTCCGCGCCGCAGTCGGAGGCCAGGGCGCTGTCGACCGCGGACCCAGCAGCGGAGCCGTCGGTGGCCGTCGTCCTCCCGCCGACGGCACTGGCCTGGGTCGACGAGCGCGGCGTCCTCAGCCGCTCCGTCCCGCAGCTGCAGCTGGAGGCCCACGCGAGCGGGTACACCCCGGTCACCGCGGACCTCCTCGCCCGCGCCCCGCGACGGACGCCGTGGCGGCCCGGAGTCCTCGTCCCGACGGGCCTCATCCTCGCGATCATCGCCGCCTACTGCGCCACCGTGCTGCTGTGGCCGCTGCACGCGGTCGCCCCCACGGTGACCCCGATCGCGGTGCAGCCCGTCGCCGCGGCGGCCGCCGCTCCGGCCTGGCCGGCGCAGGGCAGTGCGGCCGTGACCGTCGACGGCGTGGGCACCGCCACCGCATCCGCCCTCGACGCGGTCCCGATGGCGAGCATCACCAAGGTCGTCACCGCCCTCGTCGTGCTGGAGCAGGCACCCCTCGCCCTCGGCGAGGAAGGCCGCAGGTTCCAGTTCACGTCCGCCGACCGCACGAGCTACTGGGCGTACCGTTCGCGCGGCGAGTCCGCCCTGGACGTGCCGGTGGGTGGCAGCCTCACCGAGTACCAGATGCTCCAGGGCATGCTCATCGGCTCCGCCGGCAACTACGCGGACCGCCTCGCCTCGACCTTCTGGCCGACGGATGCGGTCTACGCCGCGGCGGCCGGCAGCTGGCTCACCCAGCACGGCATCACGGGTGTCCGCGTGGTCGAGCCGACCGGCATCGACCCCGGGAACACCGCCACGCCGGAATCGCTCCTGGCGCTCGGCAAGCGGGCGCTCGCGAACCCGGTGATCGCGGAGATCGTTCGCACCGCCGCCGTCGACCTCCCCGGCGCGGGCCTGGTGACCAATACCAACCCGCTCCTCGCCGACCCGGGTGTCGTCGGCATCAAGACCGGCACGCTGGACCTGTACAACCTGCTCGCCGCGAAAGACCTCACCATCGACGGCACCCCGGTGCGCGTGTACGCCGACGTGCTCGGCCAGGCCGACGACGACGCGCGGGACGCCGCGACCCGGGCGCTGTTCGCGCAGGTCGAGCTCGAGCTGCAGCCGGTGCCGAGTGTCCCCCGCGGCACCACCGCGGGACAGGTGGAGACGCGCTGGGCCGATCCGGTCGCGATCATCGTCGACGCCGATGCGGACGTCATCCTGTGGAACGGCACGGTCGCCGACACCGCCAGCACGTTCGCCCTCGGCGACGCCCGTGACGAGGGCGAGCGGGTGGGCTCGCTCACCGCGACCGGCCCGAAGAACGCAGCGACCGTCGATCTGGTGCTCGCCGCCGACGTCCCCAGTCCGAGCCCGTGGTGGCGACTCACCCACCCACTCGAGCTGTTCGGCCTGCTCTGAGTCCGCTCAGGCGCGGAACTGCGGCGAGCCGAGCACCCGCTCGACGGTGATCTCCAGCACCACCCGCTCCGGGTTCACCGCCGGCTGCCGGTACCGCGCAGCGTAGAGCGCCACGGCGTGGGCGACCGCATCCGGGTCCTCGTTCACCCGCGCGGGACCCTCGAAGCTGATCCAGCGCCCGCCGTCCACGCTGTTGATGCTCGCCCGTCCCGCACGTGCGGCGTTCAGGAATTTCTGCGAGCCACGGGTGCCGATCACCCGCACGACGCCGTCCTCCCACGTCATCCCGACGGGCACGGAGTGGATGCGGCAGTCCCGCCCCAGCGTGGACAGGGTGGCCAGGTGGTACTCGCGGAGGAAGGCGCGCGCCTCGTCGGTGATCACGGTTCCAGCGTGCCATGCCGGATCCCGCACCGCCGACTCAGACGAACCGGACGGTCTGGTCCAGGCGCGTCCGGATGTCGAACACCTCGTTGCCACCGATGTCGCGGGCACCGGGCACGCCCCGGCGCAGCAGCGTCGACAGCGCGGCGCGGCCGACCACGGCGACCGGGGTGCCCCGGACCTTGCCGAGGTCGGTGATCGCCTGCGGTACGTCCTCGTCCGGCAGCACCACGATGGCCCCGCCGAAGCGCACCCGTGCGGCACGGGCGACCTGCCGCATCCCGGCGAGAAGGCGGGTGACCGGGGCGTCGGGCACGTGCGGCCCGGTGATCTCGCCGCGGCGGAACCCCACCGGCCCGCCGAAGTCCTCGCTCAGCACGCCATAAAGGCCGCTGGGGCCGAGCACCACGTGATCGAGTTTCGCGTCGGCGACGTCGGGTCCGCCGACGGCGACGTCATGCCACACCGTGTACCCCATGCCGAGATCGGCGACGATACGTGCCGTCGCCTCCTCGGCGAGCGCGTCGGCCAGCAGGCGTCGCAGCTCACGGGGGGCGGTGCGCAGCCACGCGGGGTCGTACGGGTCGGCGAGGTCCACGCCGCGACCCGCCCACTCCCGCATGAGCACGAGGTAGCGTTCCCGGCGCCAGCCGCCGGGGTGCCCGGTGCTCCGGGCGCGGGGCCGGGTGTCGGCGCGGGACGTCGGTGGCCGCCACATCGCCGCATCCGGGTCGGGCGCCACGGAGAACCCGTGACCGCGGTCGTAGGCGGCGCGGGACTCCACGGTGCCGATGAGCTCCCAGGCGCGTTGCACCCGCACGAACTCCGCGGCATCTCCGCCGGTATCCGGGTGGGTCTCCCGCAGCCGCTGGCGGAACGCGCGGCGCAGATCGTCGTCGGTGGCGGTGGCGGGAACGCCCAGCACCTCGTACGCGGATGCGGACAACGGACTGTCGAACACGCATCCTCCTCATGCCGCCCGGCGCGACGTCCCAGGCTAACGCGCCCCGGCCCCGCGGAGGCTGAGGGTACCCGGTCCCTCGTTCGGACATCACGGGCTCACCCCGGTCCTTCGTTCGGACATCCCACCTCACCCCGGTCCCTCGTTCGGACATCCCCACCTCACCCCGGTCCCTCGTTCGGACATCGCGGGCGACACGCCGCATCCTTGTCCCGCACCCCCGGGATTTCAGCGTCCGCACCAGCGGGATCCGAACGAAGGACCGGCAGGATCCGAACGAAGGACCAGCAGGATCCGAACGACGGACCGGCGGGATGGTCAGGGGCGGTCGTTACGGCGGGCGTAGGCGGCGGCGCTGCGACTGGACAGGGCGAGCAGGATGAGGATGTCGAGGGCGACGGTCAGCAGGGTCGTGTCGATGCGGATCTCCTGCCCGCTCGCGACCCACGTCGCGAACGAGGTCGAGGTGGAGATCACCGCGAACAGCATGACGATCACCCGCGGCCCGTTCCGGCCGAGGAGGATGAGCACCGCGAGCACCACCTCGGTCGCCATGACCACGCCGACGACGATCCACAGCACCCCGAGGCCGAGGCCCACCTCGTCCGCGCTGAGCGCGACGCCGTCCAGCTGCACGTCGATGTCGTGCGCGATCGAGCGCCACTGCACCGACAGCGCCAGCATCCACAGGAGCCCCGCGGCGACGCGCAGGAGCACGAGCACCGCCCCGGCGACGGTGCTGATCGGACGCTTCATGGCCGAGTCGGCCTCGGGCGCCTGCGCCAGCCGGGTCGGGGATTCGAAGGCCGGACGCTTGCGGTGCTCCTCGCTCACGCGGTCACCCCCCGCACGTCGATGATCGGCAGATCGCCGTCGGTGCGGATGCTGTCTCCGCCGCCGTTTCGGGAGTGATAGCCGGTGGAGAAGTCGCGGATGACGTCGACCGCGACGCCCGGGTGGCCCTCGGTAAGGGTGCGCACGATGTGGTCGCGTTCGATGTCGGTGTCGGCGTCGATGCGGTGCGTCACCTGCAGGGTGAACAGCGACAACCCCACCGCGGTGTCGAAGGTGCCGGCGGCGAGCCAGTCGACGCGGCGACCGCCGGGCAACAGCCAGTCGTCGGGGCACCGCCAGAACCGGACGTGATGGCGCTGCGCCGGGTTGCCGTCGACCTCCTGCTGGTAGGCGAAGTCCTGCATCCGGCCGAAGAGGAACAACGGGCTGACGGGCGCCTCGTTGTAGCTGCGACGGGTGAGGGTCGACGTTACGATCCGCCACGACGACCCGAGCGTGACGGGGTCGGCGCGCGTCCATCCGGCGGTTTCCAGCGCTCGCTGGATCTGTTCGGGCTCGCCCATCAGCGCAAGGTTCACCGGGTCGCCCAGCAGCCCGTCGCTCGTCCGGGTGCGGCCGATGAAGTACTCGGGCACATAGATCGTGGTGAGGATGCGGTGCAGGCGCGGCAGCACGAGGTAGGCCAGCAGCAGCCAGAACACGATGACCAGCGGCACACCCCACCAGCCGACCCGGAACGTCTCGGTGAAGCTGAGGTACGCAAGCCAGATCGCGGCGACCCCCGCGAAGACGAAGAAGAACCAGTCGAGGGCGATCCCGACGGAGTAGGTGCGGCGGCGACGGCGGACGGGACTGCTCACCGACTCACCCCCAGAGGGGTGCCGTCGGCACATGCGCGAAGGCCGCATCGACGACATCGGCGCCGACGTCGTCGAGCGCGGCCGGCTGCCAGCGCGGCGACCGGTCTTTGTCGACCAGTTGCGCGCGGATGCCCTCGAGCAGGTCGGGCTGCGTGTGCGCGAACCAATCCACCAGGGCGTACTCCTGCTCGAGCGCCGCGCGGAGCCCGGGGAGCGCCCGGGCACGTCGGACCGCCTCGAGGTTCACGGTCAGCGCGGTGGGCGACAGCGCACGGAGGGTGGCGGCGGCCGCCGCCGCATCCGGCTCCTCACGGGCGTCGAGCCGCGCCAGGATGCCCGGGACGGTGTCGGCGGCGAAGGCGTCATCGATCCAGGTGCGGGCGGCCTGCAGCCGGGACGGCCCTGGCGTCTCGTCGAACAGCAGCACGATCTCGGCGGGGTTGTTGGGCCCACGCACCCCGAGGCTCCGCGGATCGCAGGAGCGATCTGCGGAGAGGACGTGGGGAGGGTCGGCGCGGGACGCGAGGGCCTCGCGCAGGTCGCCCAGCCGCTCGGCCGGGATGAGGTGGTCGGCGAAGCCGGCATACACGGCGTCGGCCGCATCCATGCTGTCGCCGGTCAGCGCCAGGTACTCACCCAGGCGCCCCGGGGCGCGGCCGAGCAGCCACGTGCCGCCGACGTCGGGGGTGAAGCCGATGCGGGTCTCGGGCATTGCAAGCCGGGACCGCTCGGTCACGATGCGCACGGCGGCGTGCCCGGCGAGACCGATGCCCCCGCCCATCGTGATGCCGTCGGCGAGCGCGACGATCGGCACCGGGTACTCGGCGATCGTGGCGTTCAGCGCGTACTCGTCGCGGAAGAACACGGCCGCATCCGCCGCACCGCCCGCGAGAATCTGTTCCCGGAGGGCCCGGACGTCACCGCCCGCGCAGAATGCGCGGTCACCGGCGCCGTCGAGCACGACGACGTCGATGTCGGGGTCGGACCGCCATGTGTCGAGCGTCTGCTGCAGTCGCCGCACCATGTGGATGTCGAGCGCGTTGAGGGCGCGCGGCCGATCCAGCGTCAGCCGCCCGACCGCCCGTTCGGTGCGCACCCGCACCCCGTCGACGGATGCGGCATCGCCCGTCGTGGTCCCCCACTCAGTCACGAGCGCAACGTTACCGCTCCGCCTGATGGGTCGTCGTGCCGCGCCTCGCCGTCGATGGGTGCGGGGGCGCGACTCGCTCCGTCCGCGTGATTCCGGCAGGATGGGGAGGAACACCCCCGAGGAGAGGTCCCCATGCCCGACGGCCAGGTGCTCGAATTCGTGAGCGTGAGCAAGACCTTCGGCCCCGTGGCCGCGGTGTCCGAGCTCACCGCGACGATCGAGCCCGGTGCAGTGACCGGCTTTCTCGGTCCCAATGGCGCCGGCAAGACGACATCACTACGGATGCTGCTGGGGCTCGTGTCCCCGACCTCGGGCCGCACCCGCATCGGCGGGAAGGCCTACGCCGACCTGACGCATCCGTTCCAGACCGTCGGCGCGGCGCTGGAGGCCTCGAGCTTCCATCCCGGACGCACGGCCGCCGGCCATCTCCGGGTGTATTCCCGCGCCGCCGGGATCCCGCGTTCCCGCACCGACGAGGTCCTGGGCCTCGTCGGGCTCGCCGACGTCGCGGGGCGAAAGGTCGGCGGATTCTCGCTCGGCATGCGCCAGCGCCTGGGCCTTGCCACCGCGCTGCTCGGCGACCCCGGCATCCTCGTGCTGGACGAGCCGACCAACGGTCTCGACCCCGAGGGCATCACCTGGATGCGGACGCTCCTGCGCATGTTCGCGCGGGAGGGACGTACCGTGCTGGTGTCGTCGCATCTGCTGGGCGAAGTGCAGCAGACGGCCGACCGCCTCCTGATCCTCAGCCGCGGCCATCTCGTCTACGCGGGCGCGCTGGACGAACTGACCGATCCGAGTGAGTTCGCGACGCTTGTCGACGCCCCGGACCGCGCCGCCCTCTCGCAGGCGCTTCGCGACGCCGGCTGGGACCCCGAGGTCCTGCGCACCGGCCTCACGGTCCGCGGTGCGGAGCCCGCCGAGGTCGGTGCCGCGCTCGCCCGCGCCGGGATCGCGCTGTCACTGCTGACCCGCCGCGGCCCCTCGCTCGAGGATGTGTTCCTCGATCTCGTCAACGGCGTGCGCATCGCCCGCCCCGCCGAGGTGCTGGCCCTGCCTGCGGCATCCCCTGCGACTTCCGAGCCGGAGAACGGCCCGGCGGCCGCCCCGGACCCGACGTCTCCGCTCATCGAGGATGCGGCGGACCTGGCCGAAGGCCCCGTCGCCGAGGAGGCCCCGGACGTGGAGACCCTGTCGACCGACGAACCGCCCGCCGACGCCGGCGAGACGCACGAGACCGAGGTCGAGGTCGAGGTCCTGCCCGACACCGTGATCGAGGCGGAGACCGCCGAAACCGAGTCCGACGCCGACGAGCCCTGGCCTCCCGTGGACGCTGACGCGGACGAACCGTGGCCTCCCGTGGATACCGATGCCTCCGAGCCGGAAGAAGGGGACAAGCCGTGAGCCTGGGCCGCGCCACCTCCTCCGAACTGACGAAACAGTTCACCACCGCCATCTGGTGGGTCCTGGCCCTCGTCCTGGCGCTCTACGTCGGCGTAAGTGCCGCCGGGATCAGCGCGGCGATCGGTGCCAGCGCCAGCGGCGTCCTGCCCGACAGCACCGCCACCGGCCTCGGCGACGGATCGACCGGGATGCTGTACAGCCTGGCGAATTCGATCGGATACGTCTTCCCACTGCTGATCGGCACCCTGCTGGTCACCGGCGAGTTCCGGCACAAGACCCTCACCCTGACCTTCCTCGCGACACCCCGCCGCGGCACGGTGCTGTGGGCGAAGATGATCGCGGGCGCCGTGATGGGTCTCATCTACGGTGCGATCGCGGTGATCGTGACCGTCGGCGCCGTCGCCGGCATCCTGTCCGCCTTCGGCCTTGATCCCGAGCTCACCTCGCCCGACACCTGGGCGATGCTCGGCCGCATCCTCATCGCATTCGTGCTGTGGGTGCTCGTCGGCATCGGCACCGGCCTCGTCGTCCGCAATCAGGTGGCCGCGATCGTCATCGTCTTGGCGTTCACCCAGTTCGTGGAGCCGTTGCTCCGCCTGGGCGGATCATTCGTCGAGGGACTCTCCGACGCCGCCCGGTACCTACCGGGTGCGGCCGGGGACGCCCTCGTCGGCTCCAGCGTCTTCGGCGCGATGGCGGCCGGCGGCTCGGCGCTGGAGTGGTGGGCCGGCGGCGCCGTCCTCCTCGGCTACGCCCTGGTGCTGCTGCTCGTCGGCCATATCTTCAGCTGGCGGCGCGACGTCGCCTGAGCGCTGCAGCTGCTCGGCGGGGAGTTGTCCACAAGGCCTTTGGATGGGCGGTCCACGCGGCGTACCCTGGCCAGGTGAGTGACTTCTTCGCAATGGGGGACGCGGATGCAGCCATCGCGCGTGTGGAGGATCAGATCGCGCAGGCGCAGGCGCGGGCGGTGCAGGCGAGACAGCTGCGGGCCGACATCGATGCCGTGCGCGGCGTCGCCGCATCCGCGCGCCGCGAGGTGACCGTGACGGTCGACGCCTCCGGCCGCCTGGCGAACGTCGAGCTCGCGGATGCCGCCCTAGAACTCGCCCCGCGCGACCTCGGCCGCATGATCGTCGAGACCGCCAACAAGGCGCAGCGCGCCGCCGGGGAGAAGGCTGTGGCGCTGACCGCCGAGGTGTTCGGGGAGAAGTCCAGCGTGGTCGACCATCTGCGCGCCGAGCTCGACCGCGTACCGCCGTCGGCGGACGGTACGACCCTCACCGACTGAGACAGGGAGACGTCATGACCGACCGGATCGCGATCGACCACGAGCTCATCCTTTCGCACGCCGCGCGCGTGGAGACGGTCGCCTCCGACATCGCGGTCGCCCGCGACGCCGGGTCGTCCACCAACATGTCGGGTGGGGCGTTCGGCATGCTGTGCGCGTTCCTCGCACCGCCCGCCACCCTCGCGGCGAGCATGGCGACGCAGGCGATTGCCGCCGCCGAGGGGATGGTGCGGCGTTCGGCCACCGAGATCCGCGGCGTCGGTTCCGACATTGCGGCATACGAGGAGACGGTGGAGCAGGCCGTTCGCACGCTCGAAGGCGGGCTCTGACCGACACCCGCGGCGTCGGGGCTGCTCAGGCGGTCGCGGGCCTGGGCTTCGCCGCGCGGGGCTTCTTGGCGGGCGCAGCCACGATCTCGGCGACGTCCTCCGGCTCCGCGTGACCCTCCAGGCGCAACGCCCGCACCAGGGCCAGGCCGTGCCGGGTCGAGAGGATCACGCGCTGGAACTCGTCGTGCCCCTCGAGATCGATCACGACACCCGGGCGGTTGCGGCGGATGAGCGCGAAGTCCTTGCCCCCGGCATAGCGCCAGGTTCCGGCCGCGAGCGTCGCGGGGATGTACGTGCCGGGCGAACGCACGCCACGCAGCCACGTCCACGGGTCGTCGGTCAGCTGCACGCGGACGATCGCGGTCCGGGCGATCGTGAGGCTGCGCTTGCGGACGGCGAGCGCCTTCTCCGCGGGCGCCAGCACGATCTCGAGCGCAGCCGAGTCGAGCATGAGCGTCACCATGTGTCCAGTTTGCCAGCGACCCTCCCCCCGCGTTCGGACATTTGCTTACAGACCCGCAACGATCGGATGCGCCGTCGTCGCCTCCGCGACACGTCACGGTGGAAGACTGGCAGGGTGTTCGACTCCCCCGTCCCCTCCGGCGTCCGTTCCGTGCTGCAGCGCGCGGCCGCGGGAGAAGAGCTGACGCTCGACGACGCGCTCGCCCTGGTGACGGCGACCGGCCCCGATCGGGACGAGCTGTTCGCGGCAGCCGCGGCCCTTCGCGACGAGGGGCTGGTGCTGGCCGGCCGGCCCGGCGTCATCACGTACTCCCGCAAGGTGTTCGTGCCGCTGACGACGCTGTGCCGCGACCGCTGCCACTACTGCATCTTCGTCGACACCCCCGGTCAGCTGCTGCGCAAGCACCGCCCGGCGTTCATGTCGCCGGACGAGGTGCTGCAGGTGGTGCGGCAGGGGCAGGCGCTCGGCTGCAAGGAGGCCCTGCTCACCCTCGGCGACCGCCCCGAGGAGCGGTGGCCGGAGGCCCGGGACTGGCTCGACGCGCATGGCTTCGCCTCCACGCTCGACTACGTGGGGCACATCGCCCGGCTCATCACGGCCGAGACCGGGATGCTGGCCCACCTCAACCCCGGCGTGATGTCCGCGGCGGAGCTCGCGAGCCTGCGGCCCACCGCCCCGTCGATGGGCATGATGCTCGAGACCACCTCGCGGCGCCTGTTCGAGGAGCCCGGGCAGCCGCACTTCGGCTCCCCCGACAAGGATCCGGCCGTCCGGCTCCAGGTCATCGACGACGCCGGGGCCGCCCGCATCCCCTTCACCACCGGCATCCTCGTCGGCATCGGTGAGACGGCGCGCGACCGCGCCGACTCCCTGATCGCGCTACGCGACGCCCAGGCCCGGCACGGTCATGTGCAGGAGGTCATCGTGCAGAACTTCCGCGCGAAGCCCCGCACCGCCATGCAGGACGTCCCCGACGCCGACCTGCTCGAGTACGCCACGGTCGTCGCCTCCGCGCGCATCGTGATGGGCCCCCGGATGCGGGTGCAGGTGCCGCCGAACCTCTCCGATCCCGGCGAGTTCGATCTGCTCGTCGGCGCCGGCATCGACGACTGGGGCGGGGTG
Source organism: Microbacterium sp. (assembly GCF_026393345.1). Classification (GTDB taxonomy): domain Bacteria; phylum Actinomycetota; class Actinomycetes; order Actinomycetales; family Microbacteriaceae; genus Microbacterium. The sequence goes on along the minus strand of NZ_JAPLAI010000048.1, from coordinate 72,771 downwards.
TCGCCGCTGACCGCCGACCACGTGAACCCGGAGCGCCCGTGGCCGCACGTGGATGAACTCGCCGCCCGCACCGCCGACCTCGGCTACGAGCTGCGCGAACGCCTCACCGCGCATCCCGAGTATGTCCGCGCGCCCGAGGCGTGGATCGACCCCATGCTGCATACCCCCGTCGCCGCCCTCGCCGATCCCGCATCCGGGCTCGCCCGCGCCGCGTCGCCGTCCCCCGCCGTCCGCGCCCTCACGGATGCAGCGCCCGCGGCCGCGGCCGCGGCACCGCAGGGTGCGACGCGGACGATGGCGCAGGGTGTGCGTGCCCTCGCGGAGCGCGCGGCGGCCGACCCGCTGCAGCTCGACGACCACGAATGGGTCGCCCTGCTCGAAGCCACCGGCGACGGCCTCGACGCGCTCGCCGCGACCGCCGACACCGTCCGCCGCTTCACGGTGGGCGAGGCGGTGAGCATCGTCGTCAACCGCAACCTCACCTCCTCCGGGTTCCGGGCCGCGGGCGCCGCAGCCCCCGACGAGTTCGACCTCGCAGATGCCGCCGGGATCGCGGCCGACGCGTTCGGCCTCGGCGCCACCGAGATCTGCGTGCAGGGTGTTCTGCCGCCCACCGAGGACCCGCAGGCGTACCTCGACATCGCCCGCACCCTCACGACCGCTGCCCCCGGAATCCACCTGCACGCGTACCGCCCGCAGGACGTCTGGGACCTCGCCGACCGCGGCGGTCTCGGACTCTCCGGCGCCCTCGCCGCGATGCGGGAGGCGGGGGTCCGCACAGTTCCCGGTACCGGGGTGAAGGTGCTCTCCGAGCGGGTGCGCGGCATCGTCGCCCCCGGCGACCTCGACATCGACCGGTGGACCGAGGGCATCACCGCGGCGCACGAGGCGGGTTTCCGCTCCACCAGCGTGCTGTTCTACGGGCACGTGGAGACCGCGGCCGAGCGCGTCGCGCACCTGCGCCGGCTGCGCACGATCCAGGACCGCACCGGCGGCTTCGCCGAGTTCGTCCCGATTCCGCTCCCCGGCCCGCAGGGCGGCGTCCCGCTCGTCGCCGGTCGCGCGCTCCTCGACGAGCACCGGGCGATGGTCGCCGTCGCGCGACTGCTGCTGTCGGGCAGCATCCCGCACGTGCAGATCCCGTGGACGCGCCACGGCCGGACGGTCTCTGCCGTCCTGCTGCAGGCGGGCGGCGACGACCTCGGCGGTACGCTCCTCGACGGACGGGTGCGCCCGGAGACGGGGATCGAACACGGTCTCGAACTCCCCCTCGCGGATGCGGAACGCCTGGTGCGGCCGTTGTTCCGGCCGCTGCGCCAGCGCGCCACCGACTACCGCGAGCCGGCCGCGGAGCGGAAGGCGGCGCTGCGCTGATGCTCGACGTCGCGATCGTGGGGGCCGGGTTCGCCGGGCTCGGTATGGGCATGGCCCTGCAGGCAGCCGGCCGCCGGGACTTCACCATCCTCGAGCGCGCGGAGACGATCGGCGGCACCTGGCGCGACAACACCTACCCCGGCGTCGCCTGCGACGTCCCGAGCCACCTCTACGGCTTCGCGCAGCATCCGAACCCATCCTGGTCCGGGGTCTACGCGACCGGTGCGGAGATCCAGTCGTACCTCGGCGAGGTCGCTGTCCGGGAGGGACTGGAGGCCCGCCTGCGGCTGCGCACGCCGCTCCTGGCAGCCACCTGGGCCGAGGACCGGTGGCGGCTGGAGACGGGCGGCCCCGATCCCGCCATCACCGAAGCGCGGAGCCTCGTGCTCGCGTGCGGCCGGCTGACCGAACCCCGCATCCCGGAGGTGCGCGGTCTCGAGTCCTTCGCCGGGCCCATCTTCCACACCGGCCGCTGGGACCACAGCGTGTCGCTCCGTGGCACCCGCGTGGCGGTCGTCGGCACCGGCGCCTCCGCGGTCCAGCTCGTGCCCGAGCTCGTCCGCCGTGGCGCGCAGGTGACCCTGTTCCAGCGAACGCCGGCGTGGATCGTGCCGCGCGAGGGACGGACGTACACGGACGCGGAGCGGGATCGGTTCGCGCAGCATCCGTCCGTGCTGTCGGCCATCCGCGAGGACCTTTATCTTGAAGGCGAGGCGCGATTCGCGTCCCGGTCCGGGGATGCGGTCGCCGCAGCCGAGGCGCAGCAGACGGCTCTCACCCACCTCCACGCACAGATCACCGACCCTGCCCTGCGCAGCGCGCTCACCCCCGGCTATGCCTTCGGCTGCAAGCGGGTGCTGCTGTCAGACGATTTCTATCCCGCGGTCGCCTCCGACGCCGTGACACTCGAACCGACGGCACTGGCCGCCGTCGACGACGGCACTCTCGTGGCCGCGAGCGGAGCGCGCCGCGAGGCCGATGTGCTCGTCCTGGCCACCGGTTTCGCGAGCTCCCAGCAGCCCTATGCCGATACGGTGCGCGGGGAGAGCGAAACCCTCGCCCAGCACTGGTCGGCGGGGATGACCTCGTTCGCGTCGACCGTGGTCTCGGGCTTTCCGAACCTGTTCGTCCTCAACGGCCCGAACGCCTCCCTCGGCCACAACTCGGCGGTGCTGATGGCGGAGGCGCAGGCCGAGTACGTCGTCCGCGCCCTCGACGAACGCGACCGGCGCGGCGGCGTGCTGCGGGTGCGCCCCGAGGCCGAAAAGGCCTACACCGCCCGGATCGATGAGGCCGCCGCATCCACCCCCTGGGTCGCCGGCGGATGCGACAACTGGTACGTCGACGAGAGATCGGGCCGGTTGACCCTGCTGTGGCCGGGAACGGTCGCGGCGTTCCGGACGCTGCTGACGGAGTGTCGCGGTGACGAATTCGTCGCCGCAACGGAGGAGCCCCGCGATCCGTCGCGGGCGAGAGGAGAGTCATGACTGTGCCCCTGCGGTTGGGTTACAAGGCCTCGGCCGAGCAGTTCGCCCCGGATCAGCTCGCCGACTACGCGGTCCTCGCGGAGGAGATGGGCTTCGACTCGGTGTTCATCTCCGATCACTTCCAGCCGTGGATGCACGAGGGCGGGCACGCTCCCGCGGCACTCCCGTGGCTCGGCGCTGTCGGTGCGCGGACGAAGCGGATCATCCTCGGCACCTCGGTGCTGACCCCCACCTTCCGCTATCACCCGGCGGTGGTCGCGCAGGCGTTCGCGACCCTCGGCGTCATGTTCCCCGGCCGCATCGTGCTGGGCGTCGGCACCGGTGAGGCGCTGAACGAGGTGACCCTGGGACTTCCGTGGCCGGATGCGCCGGAGCGGTTCCAGCGTCTGAAAGAGGCCATCACCCTCATCGAGAAGCTGTGGGCGGGCGAGCGCGTCACCTATGAGGGGAACTTCTGGCACGTCACCGACGCCACGGTGTACGACCGGCCCACGACCCCGGTGCCGATCTACATCGGGGCTGCCGGTCCTGCCGCCACCCGCCTGGCCGGCCGCATCGCGGACGGGTTCATCACCACGAGCGGCAAGGACCCGAAGCTGTACTCCGAGACGCTGCTGCCGGCGCTGCAGGAGGGGCTGGAGAAGGCGGGCCGTCCGGCCGACGCCATCGACACCCTGATGGAGGTCAAGGTCTCGTACCACCCGGACCACGACACCGCACTGCAGAAGACTCGGTTCTGGGCGCCGCTGGCGCTCAGCCCGGAGGAGAAGATGGGCATCCACGACCCCATCGAGATGCAGCGCCGCGGCGACGAGCTGCCCATCGAGCGGGCGGCATCCCGGTTCATCGTCTCGACCGACCCCGACGAGCACGTGGAGAAGATCGCGCAGTACGTCGACCTCGGCTTCCGTCACCTGGTGTTCCACGACCCGGGGGAGAACCAGGAGGAGTTCCTGCGCATGTACGGGGCGGAGATCCTGCCGCGGCTGCGCGCCCGGTTCGGGGAGTGAGCAACTCCTTCGCGCGCATAATTCAGGCAGAATCTGCCGATCCGGCTCCGGGGGCGCAGCCGGCGCCGATTCTGCCTGAATTGTGCGCACCGGAGTGGACCGTCGTCGTACCGCTGAAGCCGGCAGTCCGCGGCAAGTCCCGCCTGGGCGGGGCCGATGAGGGCCTGGTGCGGGCCATCGGGCTCGACACCGTGGCCGCGGCGAGCGCCGCTGCGGCCGTCGCGCGGGTCATCGTCGTGACCTCGGATGCCGACACGACCGCCACGATCGCCGGATGGGACCGGGTCGAGGTCGTCGCGGACCAGGGCGGCGGGCTCAACGCCGCCATCGCGCAGGGTATGGCGGACGCGGGCGAGGGCGTTCCCCGCGCGGCGCTCCTCGGCGACCTGCCCGGCCTCCGCTCGGACGAGCTCACCGCTGCCCTGACACAGGCCGCGGGGCAGGAGCGCGCAGTGGTCCCGGATGCGGAGGGCACCGGCTCCACCCTCGTCACCGCCCGCGCCGGGACACCCTGGGCATCCGCGTTCGGCGCCGGGTCGTACACGGCGCACCTCGGGCTCGGCTGCGTCGCGCTGTCGGTGGATGCGGCCGCGGGACTCCGCCGGGATGTGGACACCCTGCCGCAGCTGCACGCGATCTCCGCTCTCGTCGGCGACCACACGCACGCCGCCATGACGACAGGAGTGGCCGAACCGCCACCACAGAGGGGACACCGTTGACCGATCAGGTCCGCGGGGACGAGCAGGGGTGTCCCGTCTGCCGTGAGGGGTGAGCGCAGGGCCGCAGCCCCCGGAAGCTCTAGCCCGGTTGTCCACAGCCCTCGAACACCCACCCGGACGTGGTCGTACGCTGTGGGACGTGATGGATGAGAGCGGAGCGGTGGCATGAGCAATCCTCTCGTCGCGGGCCCGATCGACACCGCCACGCCCTTCAGCGGCGCGGGAATCCTCGACTCCGGCACGCAGCTTGCCGAAGCGATCGAATCCGGCGACTGGGTCATGGGCGGCCTCGCCGCGTTCTCGACCGCCGCGGACACGGTCGCAACGGTCTCCGATCCACTGGGGTCCCTGATCGGGGCCGGCCTCGGCTGGCTGATGGATCACATGGAGCCCCTCAAGGGCTGGATGAACGATCTCACCGGAGACGCCGGTGAAGTCGCCGGTTTCGCGCAGACCTGGTCGAACATGGAGGCGCAGCTGGACAGCGCCGCGCAGGAGCTCGAGCGCGTCGTCGGGGATCTCGATGAGCTGGCCGGCCAGGCGATCGACGCGTACCGCCGGTTCCAGGCCGATTCCGCCGAGCACATCCGCGCCGCCGGGCGATGGGCGGGCGCCATGGCCACCGGCCTCGAGGTGGCCTCCACCATCGTGCAGGTCGTCCACGATCTTGTCCGCGACGTCCTCTCCCAGCTCGTCGGCTCGGCGATCTCCTGGGCGGCGGAAGCGGTCTTCAGCCTGGGCCTTGCCACCCCCTGGATCATCGAGCAGGTCTCCACCCGCGTCGCGAGCCTCGCTGCCAAGGTCGGTAGCAAGGTGACCGCAGTGCTGCAGTCGTGCAAGAGCCTCATGAAACTGCTCGACGAGCTCAAGGTGCTGCTGCGCAACGCCGGTGACCTGTTCGACAAGGTCCTCAAGGGCGGGAAGTCCGCGGCACACTCCGCCCGGGAGTCCGTCGCCGCGCTTCCCGGCGTCCGGCGTCTCGACCCCCGGCGGAAGAAGCTCATCCAGGACATGGAGGACTGGGCCGCGCAGGCGCAGATCCCGGGCTACCACCCCTTCGGCGGGTTGGACGGCGACGAGTTCATCGACACCCATCTCAGGCGCTTCACCGAAAGCGGCTACCCCGACTGGCGCTGGCCGGGTGAGAACGGTTTCGACACCTCGAAGACGATCGTCCCCGGCAACCAGGTGGCCCCGCCCGGCACGATTCTCGACAGGATCTCCCCCGTCCGCGGCCTCGATGACACCGGCGAGTTCGCGTCTCCGCCCGGCACGGGTTTCCCCACCCAGAGCCTGCCCCCGGACCGTCTCTCGCCGCCCTTCCAGCACTATCAGCTCGAAGTGGTCAAACCTCTCCCCGACGAGGTCCGGTTCGGCCACATCGCGCCGGACTTCCAACAGCCCGGGGGCGGGTACCAGTTTCATTTCCCCGGTGGCATCGCACAATGGATCGAGTCCGGTCATATCCGGGTGAAGTGACACAAGAGGACGACAGATGAACTACGAAGAACTGGCGGATCGCGTCGCCACCCTGCCCGGGATCGACAGGGCGACAGTCCCGTACTTCGTCTCGATGGCGATCGATGAGGCGCCGGCGTCCGCGCTGGTCACGCTGGTTCGCGAGGCGGACGGCACCTTCACTGCCACCCTGGGCGATCTTCGCGAGAAGGTCACCGTCGCGCGAGACGCGGAGGGAGTGCCGCTTCGCTTCGCGGACGAGAGTGCGGCCTGCGAATGGGCGTGGAACTACGTTCGAGAGGCACGATCCGGCTTCCGCACGTACACCCCCGACGAGGAGGCTGCCGCCGCGGCCAGCGGCGACGAGATCCGTCGACGGATGGCGGCGCTGGAACAGTCCTCCTCGTCGTGACCGACGGGACGGCACCGCGAGGATGAGCGCCGACGCACTGACCCAGCGGGTCGTGGATGCGGTCCGGCGCTTGGACACGGTGTCCCCCGACGACGTCGGTCCGCTCGCCCCCGGCCTTCCTTCCCGCCTCAACGAGCGGTTCCGGGAACTCGTGCCGGACCTCGGAGTACGAGGACGCTACGCGCTCACCTGGCGGTGGATGCACCGTCGCTACGACGCATGAACGGAGCGTGCTATGGCCGTCGATGAGCCGACGGGACGGGCGCTGCTCGACGCCGCCATCGTCGCGTACGTCGGCAGGGGAAGGGGCAAGGTTCCCACGAGGGATGCTGCCGCGGTCGCGGCCCTGGCACCTCAGCACCCCGGAGGGCTCCTCGCACAGGTGAAGGACGCCGTGCGGGTGTCCGACACCCTGGCTTTCGAGCAGGTCGCGCCGTTCGATCGTGCTCTTCGCGGGCGCCTCTCCGCCCGCCTTAGGTCGCTGTTGCCGCAGCTCGGCGAGCCGGCCATCGAGGCACTGACGTGGCGGTGGGGCTACCTGCAGTTCGGCCAGTGACCCGGTCACCTGGGTCACACGTGGGGGCCTAGGCCGTGTGGCTGAACTCTCTTGAGGTGTTCGGCGTTCGCGATGACAGGATGGTCGTGTGGGCGATCAGATCGTCAGAGGGCCTCAGGTCGAAGTCGAGATGATGTTCCCCGCACTCCGGCTCCCTGCGACGACTGGTGACGATCTTGGTCCAGTCCGCGCCCCGCTTGGCCCACCTGTTGAAGTTCTTGTAGATCGTGTTCCCGTTGCCGAACCGCTCCGGCACATCTCGCCACGGCGCCCCGGTGCGATACCGCCACGCTGTCGCCTCGACCACCGCCCGGCGATCCACCGGGGGCCGCCCGGTCGACTTGGCGTTCGGGAACAACGAACCGATCACAGCCCACACTTCATCCGAGATCGCATCACGCGACACGTGTTCAAGACTCGCCCGCGAGCGTTTCAGACGTGTTTGGCAACACGCCCCTAGGCCCGAAGGGCGGCGTCGGCGAGCGCGGCGGAGTGCTCGAGATCCCGCATCCAGAGGGGCGCCACCACGGCGCGGATGCCGAGCCCGTCGACGGCTGCGGCAGCATCCGCGTCTTCCTCGGCCATCAGCCATGCGTCGAGCACTCCCCCGCCGCTGCGCGCCCCGTAATGCGCGGCGACCGCGGCGGCCGACGTCTCGACGCCGATCGCGGTGAGGCAGACATCGGCCATACCGCGGACGACCTTCCCGCCGATGATCGGCGACACCCCGCCGACGGGGGCCGCGGTCGCCCGCAGCGCCGCACGGATGCCGGGGACGGCGAGGATCGGACCGATCGACACAACCGGGTTCGAGGGGGCGATCAGCACCACGTCCGCATCCGCGATCGCCTCGACGACGCCGGGGGCGGGCAGCGCCTCGGCCATGCCCGGGTTCTCGAACTCCGCGGGGGCGAGGGTCGCCCGGTGGCGGGTCCACCACTCCTGGAAGTGCATCCGCCGCCCGTCCTGAAGCAGCACGTGGGTGTCGACCTCGGTGTCGGTCATGGGCAGCATCCGGACGCCGAGGTTCCAGCGCTGCGACAACCGCTCCACCACCTGCGTCACCGTGAGCCCGTCGCGCAGCCACCCGGTCCGGGCGAGGTGGGTGCCGAGGTCGAGGTCACCGAGCGTGAACCAGGGCCACCCCGCACCCCACGCCTGCAGTTCCGCGTTCACACGTTCGGTGTCACCGGTGCGACCCCAGCCGCGCACGCTGTCGTTCACACCACTCAGGGCGTAGAGCACCGAATCGATGTCGGGCTGCAGCCGCACCCCGGACAGCCACAGATCGTCGCCGGTGTTGACCACCACGGTCGCGGCGGGTGCGCCCGCACGGCGCAGCGCCTCGCGAACCCCCAGAGTGAACTTCGAGCCGCCGACGCCGCCGGCGAGCACGACGACACGGGCGGATGCGGTGTCCACAGTCATCCCTCGCAGCGCGTCAGGCCTGCGTGGCCGCTGCGGCGGCGCGCGCGGCAGCGGGGAGCGCCGCGACGATGCGCCCGAGGGCCGTGTCGTCGTGGGCGGCGGTGAGGAACCAGGCCTCGTACACGCTCGGCGGCAGCGAGACGCCCGCATCCAGCATCGCGTGGAAGAACGCCGGGTAGCGCCAGGCCTCCTGCTCGAGGGCGCGGGCGTAGGTGTGCGGCGCCTCGGGGAGGAACGCGACGCCGAAGAGGTTGCCGGCGCGGGGGACGCTGTGCGGCACCCCGGCGATCTCCAGCGCCCCCGACAGCGCGGTGGCGACGACCTCGGCGGCGGTGTTCACCCGGGCGTACACGTCGGGCGTCGCGAGGCGGAGGGTGGCAAGTCCCGCCGCGACCGACAGCGGGTTCCCGCTCAGGGTGCCCGCCTGGTAGACGGGGCCGACCGGGGCGAGCTTGTCCATGACGTCTGCGCGTCCGCCGAGGGCGGCCAGCGGCATCCCGCCGCCGACGACCTTGCCGAAGGTGAAGAGGTCGGGGGTGTAGGTCTCGCCCGCCTCCTGCTGCAGGCCCCAGAAGCCGGCGGAGTGCACGCGGAAGCCGGTCAGCACCTCGTCGAGGATGAGGAGCGCGCCGTGCTGGTGGGCCAGCTCAGTGAGCGCGGCATTGAAGCCGGGGAGCGGCGCGACGACGCCCATGTTCGCGGCGGCTGCCTCGACGATGACGGCGGCGATGCGGTCGCCGTGCACGGCAAAGACCTCGCGCAGCGCGTCCAGGTCGTTGTAGGGCACGACGAGGGTCTGCGCCACGATCGGGGCGGGAACGCCGGCGGAGGCAGGCAGGCCCAGGGTCGTGACGCCGGAGCCGGCGGAGGCCAGCAGCCCGTCGGAGTGGCCATGGTAGTGGCCGGCGAACTTCACCAGCAGGTCGCGGCCGGTGTAGCCGCGGGCGAGCCGGATGGCGGTCATGGTGGCCTCGGTGCCGGTGGACACGAGCCGCACCTTCTCGACCGGGGCGGCGTCGCCGACCTGCACGCGGCCGGCGATCACCTCGGCGAGCTCGACCTCGCCCTCGGTGGGGGCGCCGAACGAGAGCCCGCGGCCGGCGGCCTCACGGACTGCCTCGACGATCTCGGGGTGGGCGTGGCCGAGGAGGGCGGGGCCCCAGCTGGCGACGAGGTCGACGTACTCGGTGCCGGCCGCATCCGTCACGTATGCGCCGCGCGCCGACGCGAGGAACCGGGGCGCGCCACCGACGGAGCCGTAGGCCCGCACCGGCGAGTTCACGCCGCCGGGAATCGCGGCCTGCCCGCGCTCGAACAGGTCGTCGTTGCGGTCGTTCATCGTTGTCTCCATCGGGGCTCGCGAGACTTCACGTATGTCCCGCATTCCGCCGTTTTCCGGTACATACGTGAAGTCTCGGCGGAGGGGGGAGGGCGTCAGAGAGAGGCGCGGAGCCACTCCGCCGCCTCGAGGGCCCAGTAAGTGAGGATGGCATCGGCACCGGCACGACGGATGCCGAGAAGGGACTCGGTGATCGCGCCTCGGCGATCGATCCAGTTGTGTGCGGCGGCGGCCTCGATCATGGCGTACTCGCCCGACACCTGGTACGCCCACACCGGCACATCGACCGACGCGCGGACCTCGGCGAGCACGTCGAGGTAGGGCAGCGCGGGTTTGACCATGACGATGTCGGCGCCCTCTTCCACGTCAAGGAGCGCCTCGCGCAGCCCTTCGCGGGGGTTGCCGGGGTCGAGCTGGTACGTGCGGCGGTCGCCCTTGAGCTGTGAGTCCACGGCCTCGCGGAAGGGACCGTAGAACGCGCCGGCGTACTTGGCCGCGTACGCCAGGATGATCGTGTCGGTGAAGCCCTCGGCATCCAGCGCCGCACGCACGTGCGCCACCTGGCCGTCCATCATCCCGGAAAGGCCGAGCAGGTGTGACCCTGCGCGGGCCTGCGCGAGACCCATGGCCGCGTAGCGCTCGAGCGTGGCGTCGTTGTCGACCGAGCCGTCTGCATCGAGCACGCCACAGTGGCCGTGGTCGGTGAACTCGTCCAGGCACAGGTCGGTCTGCACCACGATCGCCTCGCCCACCTCGGCGATGACAGCTTGCGTGGCGACGTTCAGGATGCCGTCGGGATCGTCCGCACCGGAGCCCACGGCGTCACGCACCGCGGGCACGCCGAACAGCATGATCCCGCCGACGCCGGCCTCGGCCGCATCCGCCGCTGCCCGCCGGAGGGAGTCGAGGGAGTGCTGCACGATGCCGGGCATGGACCCGATGGGGACGGGTTCGCTCAGGCCTTCGCGTACGAAGGCGGGGAGCACCAGCTGCGAGGGGACGAGGTGCGTCTCGCGGACGAGACGCCGGACCGCGGGCGACTGCCGCAGCCGCCGGGGCCGGTGTGTCGGGAAGCTCACGGCTGGAACTCGTCCGCGGCGTGCGGCAGCGCGAACTGGGAGACCGCATCGATCAGGGCGTCCACCGTCTGCCGGTCGGCCACCACGTCGACGTCGAGCCCGGCCTGCCGCGCATCCTTGGCGGTGCGCGGCCCGATCGCGGCGATGACGGTGCCCTCGGGGATGTTCGGGAACTGCAGGTACACCTGCTCGGCGACCGATCCGCTCGTCACGAGGATGGCGTTGATGCGTCCGGACTCGACATCGTGCGCGATGCGCTCGGTGACGGGCACCCCCACGGTGCGATAGGCCACGACGCTGCGGACACGGTGTCCGGCCTCGACCAGACGCTTGGTGAGCACCGGCTTCGCGATCTCGCTGCGGAGGGTGAGGATGTCGCGCGGTTCCGGCTCCAGCCCGATCAGCTGGTCGGCCATCCCGGCGGCGGAGTTGTCGCGGTCCGGGACGAGGTCGACACGGTAGCCGGCGGCCTGGAGGGCCGCGGCGGTGGTCTCACCGACCGCGGCGACCTTGGTCGACGCGGGGATCTTGGCACGGTAGGCGAAGAGCACATCGACGGTGGTGGCGCTCGTCACCGTCAGCCAGTCGAATGCACCGGCGGCGAGGTCGGCCAGGGCCGTCTCGAGCGTGGCGATGTCGTTCGTCGGCGCGAAGTTGATCAGCGGTGCGACGACCGGGACGGCGCCCTGCGAGCGGAGGGAGGCGGCGACACCGTCGCCCCAGGGGCCTCCGCGGGGCACCAAGACGCGCCAGCCGCCGAGCGGCTTGGGGTCGTGCCGGGGGGAATCTTCGTGCATCAGGTCGGCTTTCATGATGAGACGTCCGCTGCTCCGCGATCGAGCAGCTCACGAGCGACGTCTTCTCCGGTGCGCCGAGCACGCGTTTCCGGGTCCGCGTCGCCGGCAGCAATCGCACCATTGCCGCTGCCTGAGATCTCAGCATACCCGTCCATGAGATGAAGCGTCCGATCCGTCCCCACCCGGGCGGACCCGTCGAGGGCGTAGACGACCGCACGCACGCGCAGGTACCCGTCGATCACCTCGGCGTGCACCCCCACCGGCGCGTGGCAGCCGGCCTCGAGGCCCGCCAGCACCGCCCGCTCCGCGGCGACGGCGACGCGGGTCGGCAGGTCGTCCAGCTGCGCGAGAGCCGCGCGCAGCTCGGCCGGTGCATCGTCACGGGTCTCGACGGCGAGGGCGCCCTGACCCGGAGCAGTCGGCCACTCCGACAGGCCGAGCGGCTCACCCGACAGATCGAGGGCGAGACCGCCCAACCGGACGAGACCGGCCGCGGCGAGGATGACCGCGTCCAGCTCACCGTCACGGACCCGACCGAGACGTGAGTCCACGTTCCCGCGGATGTCGCGCGCGGTGATGCGGGGGTTCCGGATGTGGAGCTGCGCGACGCGCCGCGGGGAGCCCGTCCCGACGACGGCGCCGGCGGGAAGCTCGTGCAGCGCCGTCCCATCGCGGGTGACGACGACGTCCCGGGCATCCTCGCGCACCGGGAGCGCCGCGATCACGAGGCCGGGAGCGGGGGCGGTGGGGAGATCCTTCAGCGAGTGCACGAGCAGGTCGCACTCGCCGGCGAGGAGGGCTTCGCGCAGGCGGGTGGCGAACACGCCCTGACCGCCCAGCTCGGACAGCGAGGCTCGGGAGACATCGCCCTCGCTCGTGATCGGCACGAGCTCCACCGGCACACCGGCGACGGCGGCGAGCGCGTCCGCCGTCTGCTGGGACTGGGCGGTGGCCAGGGCGCTGCGGCGGGTGCCGAGCCTGATCACGACAGGACCTCCGGGATGGCCGAGGTCGGGATGCGGCGGCCGGTGTAGAAGGGCACCTCCTCCCGCACATGGCGGCGGGCCTCGGTGTAACGGAGTTCGCGCATCATGTCGACGAGGTCGGTGAGCTCGTCGGCCTCCATCGGCAGCACCCATTCGTAGTCGCCGAGCGCGAAGCTCGCGACCGTGTTCGCGACGACGCCGGTGAACGCGGCACCCTTGCGGCCGTGGTCGGCCAGCATCCGGCGGCGGTCCTCCTCCGGCAGCAGATACCACTCGTAGCTGCGCACGAACGGGTACACGACGAGCCATTCCTTCGGCTCGATGCCGCGCAGGAATCCGGGCACGTGGGATCGGTTGAACTCGGCGTCGCGGTGCACCCCCATGGCGTTCCACACCGGGAGGAGCGGGCGGAGGAGCTCCGTGCGACGCAGCCGCCGCAGGTCCCGCTGCAGTCCGTCGGCATCCGGCCCGTGCAGCCACACCATCAGGTCGGCGTCGGCGCGCAGCCCGCTCACGTCGTAGAAGCCGCGCACGGTGACGCCGCCGGCCTCGATGAGCTGGACGATCTCGGCGAGCTCGGTGTCGTCGGATTCGGTGACCGGGCGGTTCGGGTCACGGCGGAAGACCGCCCAGAGTGTGTACTGCGCGGCTGTTCCCTCGGAATCGGTCATTGTTCCAGTTTCGCCCTCGGGAACGGATGCGGCAAACGCCGCCGATCCCGAATCAGCGGGTGTAGAGGCGCACCGCGCCCCAGACAACCGCGCCGACGGCCACGGCGACACCCGCTGCGGTAGCGATGGCGGCGGCCGGATTCTGCCGCGAGAAGTGCCGGAACTGTGCAGCCTTCTGCTCTACGGCGCGGCTGGCGCGCTTGGGAACATTGGCCTTGACCTCGATGGCGGCGAGGGTGGCCTTCAGCTCCGCACGCGCCTTCTCGACCGGGTCGGTGATGCCGAGCGCCACACCGGTGCGGGGCACGGGAACGTCAGAACTCATCTGTGGTGACCTCCTTGACGGCCCGTACATCCTCGGAAACGGAGGCGACGGGGTTCCCCTTACCGATGCGCTTGAACCGGAAGAAGCCCAGCAGCGCGAGCACGACGGCGATGACGAGCATCGCGCCGAAGACGACGATCGCGGAGAGCCAGACCGGCCACCACGAAGACAGTCCCGCGATCACGAAGGTGCCGAACGCGGGGATCGACCAGAACAGCAGGAACAGCGCGCCGAGTACCCAGCCGGCGCCGATCCCGGCGTTCTTGCCGGCCGCGGCGGCCCACTTCTTGGCCGCGTTGAGTTCGGCGACGATCAGGTTGCGGACGAGTTCGGGGATCTCGCCGATCAGGGTGAGCAGACCCTCGTCGGCCTTGTCACGAAAGCCTCGGGGCGTCGTCATGTCACTTCCCGGTGGAGGAGGTATCGGATGCGGTCGATCCCGCCTTCGATGCGGTCGAACCCGCCTTCGATGCGGCCTTCTTCGCGGCGGTCGCCGTGTTCTCGGCGGCGTCCTTGACGGCCTCTGCCGAGGTCTCCGCCGCATCGGCGACATCCTTGGCCGCGTCCTCGCCCGCGTCGATCGCGGCATCGAGCCGCTGACCGGGAGTTCCCTTGGTGGTCGCCGCGGCGGTGACCTTCTGCGCACCCTTCCAGAGGGTGGACGGCAGCGCCATGATGGCGGACTTGCCGAACTGCTCGACCTTGGCAACCTGCTTCTGCACGGGGTCAAGATTCCAGACCTTCAGGGCCTGCTCTTTGATCTGCTCGTAGCGTTCGTGCCCGGCACGGGTACCCAAAACGTACCCTGCGGCCAAACCGATGATGAGTCCTGCTTTGCCCCTCATGGGGTCTCCTCACGATGATGTCGGTGGAGCGGAAAGGTGGTTTTACAGTAGTGCCATATGCCGCTATCGGCATCCGGTTGACAAACCACTCGACGCCTGGGACCTTGACCCCCGGTCTCCCGGAGCGTCATGCGGGGTTAGGCGTCGCCGGAGCCGTCCCAGAGAGCGGCGCGCCGCGCGGCCACCGTCTCGTCGACGGCGTCGGGGATGACCTGTGCGAGTCCGGTGCCGCTGAGCCAGGCACCCACGGCAACCAGGCCCGGCACCGCACGGACGGCGGCGCGATCTGCAGCGGCGGCGGCCGCCCGACCGCGGACGGAGGCGGGCTGGGACTGGACGAACCGTTCCCGGTGCGCGCCGCGCAGCTGCGATCGTTCGAGCGGCACGCCGAGCAGCGCGCTCGCCTGCGCGAGCGCGAGCACTGCGGCATCCTCGTCCGACAGCGACGCGGTCGCGGGCTCCTCGCCCTGTGCCCCGAACGACACCCGCAGGGCGTGGATACCGGCGCCCGCCGCGGCGGCGACCCACGACCATTTCGCGGTGGAGTGCGTGAGGGCCTTGGCGGGGTAGGCGTGCGGCACGGTCAGGACACCCGTGCCGCGCGGGGCCGCATCCAGTTCCGGCGCCTCGACGACGAGGGTCACGATCTCGACGACCGGTGCGGTGCCGGCGGCGGGGGCGAGACCGGGGACCACCGGGGAGAGCAGCCGGCGGGCGGCGGCCTCGGTGGTGGCGACGACCACGACGTCCACCGTGGTGCTCTGATCGGACGGTCCGTCGGCCTCGATCTCGGCGGGCGGGGCGACAGCGTGCACGTCCCATCCGGCGCGCCCGCGCTGCAGCCGGTCCACCGGGGAGTTCAGCCGGACGTCGACGCCGAACTCGCCCAGACGTGCGGCCAGCGCGTCGACCAGGCGGGTCATCCCGCCCTCGAGACCCTCGACGGCGCTCCCCGGCACGGCGGCGCGTCCGGCGCGCAGCTGGCCCACCGCGCCGCTGAGTGAGCCGGTGCGGGTCAGTGCGGCGTTCAGGCCGGGAGCCGCCGCATCCACGTCGATGTCATCGGGGCGGGAGGAGTAGACGCCGGCGGTCACCGGGGCGACGAGCCGGTCGAGCACCTTGTCACCCATGCGACTGCGGACCAGGTGTCCGAGACTGCGGTCGTGACCGATCGTGAGCGGAGGGCGCAGCCGGTCGAGGTAGGCACGCCAGGCGCCGCCCCAGCCGAGGATGCGGCGCACCGCGGGATCCCACGGGTTCTCCGGGATGCCGAGGACCCCGCCGCGCGGGAGCGGCGCGGCGCCGACGCCGGGAACGCCCGCCACCCACGCTCCGCCGCCCGTCGGGCGGACGATGGCGTCGGAGAGGCCGAGCTCGTCGAGGAAGCGACGCACGTGGCCACCGCGGGTGGCGAAGCTCTCCGCCCCCACGTCGAGGCGGAGTCCCGCGACGTCGGCGGCGCGCAGCACGCCGCCGAGGCGCTCCGTGGCTTCGAACAGCGTCACGGTCATCCCGACCTTGGCGAATTCGAGGGCGGCGACCATTCCGCCGATCCCGCCGCCGACGACGGCGACGCGAATGCCGTGCGCGTGGGCGGCCAGCGTGTCGAGCGGCTCGGTCATGACGCCGTGGCGTGCACGTGCTCGACGATGCGGGTGAGGACCGTCGGGTCGGTGTCCGGCGGCACGCCGTGGCCGAGGTTGAGGATGTGGGCCCGGGCGGCGCGGCCACGGCGGAGCACATCGTCCACGTGTGCGGCGAGCACCTCCCACGGGGCGCGCAGCAGCGCCGGGTCGATGTTGCCCTGGACCGTCACGTCCGGCCCGAGCGCGGCGGCCGCCTCGTCGAGCGGGGTCCGCCAGTCCACGCCCACCGCGTCCGCGGTGGTGCCGAGGCGCATGTCGGGCAGGAGGTGCGCGGTGCCGACGCCGAAGTGGATGCGGGGAACCGTGACGGCGGCGAGCGCTGCCTGCGAGTGCGGCGCGACGAACGCACGGTAGTCCGCCACCGACAGCGAGCCCGCCCACGAGTCGAACAGCTGCACGGCCGAGGCCCCCGCATCCGTCTGCGCCTGCAGGAACGCGGCGGAGACCTGCGCGAGCCAGCCGGCCAGCGCATGCCAGGCCGCCGGGTCCGCGTGCATCATGGCGCGGGCACGGAGGTGCTCCTTGGAGGGACCGCCCTCGACGAGGTACGCGGCCAGGGTGAACGGGGCGCCGGCGAAGCCGATGAGGGGGGTGTCGCCGAGCTCCGACACCACGGCGCGGACGGCGGCGCGGATGGGTTCTGCCGCGGCGGCCACCTCGCCCGGGTCGACGGCGGTGATGCGGGCGACGTCGGATGCGGTGCGCACCGGGTTCGCGAACACCGGCCCCCGACCGGGCTCGATCTCGACGTCGATGCCGGCCAAGCGCAGCGGCACGACGATGTCGCTGAAGAAGATGCCGGCGTCCACGCCGTGGCGGCGCACCGGCTGCAGCGTGATCTCGGCAGCGAGGTCCGGGGTGAGGCAGGCATCCAGCATCCGAGTGCCGACGCGCAGGTCGCGGTACTCCGGCAGGGACCGGCCCGCCTGTCGCATGAACCAGACGGGCGGACGATCGGGACGGTCGCCCGTCAGGGCGCGCAGCAGAAGGGATGCGGTGGGCACGCCGTCCATCCTCCCACCCGCGTCCTTCACGGCAGCTGCGCGCGGGTTCAGGGAGCGCACGGGAGCGGGCGGAGTAGACTCACTCCTCGTGCTGCTGTGCGTGAGCGCGAGTCATAAGACCGCATCCTTCGACCTCCTCGAGCGGCTCAGCGCACCCCCGGCCCCGATCGCCCCGATGATCGCCGCGCACGACGACTGCGTACAGGGTGCCGTCGTCGTCGCGACCTGCAACCGCTTCGAGGCCTACGTCGACATGGACGAGCCCGTCACGGCCGCCGGAACCGTCGGCGTCGAGGCCGCCCTCATGGCCATCGAATCCGCCACCGGCGTCACCGCCGCCGACCTCGAAGGCTCGTACCGGGTGATCTCCGGCCCCGCGGTCGCCGAGCACCTCTTCGCCGTCGCCGCCGGGCTCGAATCCGTCGTCGTGGGCGAGGGTGAGATCGCCGGGCAGGTGCGCCGCGCGCTGACCGAGGCCCGCGCCGAGGGCACCACCTCCGCCGAACTCGAGCGCCTGTTCCAGCGCGCGTCCGAGGCGCAGCGCGAGATCAAGAACACCACCGCGCTCGGCCGCGCCGGCCGTTCCCTCGTGCGCCTGGGCCTCGACCTGGCCGCCAGCCGCGTCGCCGACTGGGGAATGCTGCGGGTGCTGCTTGTCGGCACCGGCGCCTACGCCGCCGCGACCCTCGCTGCCCTCCGCGACCGCGGCGCCACCGACATCACGGTGTACTCCCCCTCCGGCCGCGCCGAGCGCTTCGCGCACAAGCACGCGATCGACTGGGTCGAGCAGGCGGCCTACGCCACCGCCGCCCGCCGCGCCGACCTCATCATCACCTGCACCACCGCGGAGCATCACGTGCTGGACGCGGCGATCCTCGGCGGCGAGTCGACCGGGCCGTCCCGGTGCCCGGTGGGCACCCCCGTGCCGCGCCGTCTCGTGATCGACCTGGGCCTGCCCCGGAACGTCGACCCCGACGTCGCCGGGGTCACCGGCACCGAAGTGCTCGACCTCGAGACCATCCGGCTGCATGCGCCGCTCGAGGAGCTGCAGGCGACGGACGCCGCCCGCGCCCTGGTGCAGGACGCCGCCCACCGCTTCCTCGTCGCCGGCGAGCGACGCGCGGTCGCCCCGGCCGTGGTGGCCCTGCGCCGCCACGCGTTCGACCTGCTCGAGGAGGAGATCGAACGCGCCCGCGCAAAGGGCGACGACGGCCGCACCGAGCATGCCCTGCGCCACTTCGTCGGGCGGCTCCTCCACACGCCCACGACGCGGGCACACGAGATGGCCGAGCACGGCCGCGCCGACGACTACGTGCAGGCACTCGAAGCCCTCCTCGGCATCCAGGTGTCTGCGGCGACCGAGCCCGACATCGCGGACGACGCCCAGGATCTCGCCGGCTGACCCATGGCCCTGCACATCACCGACGACGCCGACGCCGACGAGCTGCTGAGCGAGAACCCGCTGGCCCTTCTGATCGGGATGCTGCTGGACCAGCAGATCGCGATGGAAACCGCGTTCGCGGGTCCCCGGAAGATCCTCGAGCGCACCGGCAGCATGGATGCGGCGACGATCGCCGCGATGGACCCGCAGGAGTTCGCGGCCGTGTTCTCGCAGACGCCCGCGGTGCACCGCTTCCCCGGGTCGATGGCGGCACGCGTGCAGGCACTGTGCACCGCCATCGCCGAGGACTGGCACGACGACGCGGCGGCACTGTGGACCGACGGCGACCCCACCGGCGCGGAGGTGCTGACGCGCCTCAAGGCGCTCCCCGGGTTCGGCGAGCAGAAGGCGAAGATCTTCCTGGCGCTGCTCGGCAAGCAGTGCGGATTCACCGGCGAGGGCTGGCGGGCCGCATCCGCCCCGTACGGCGAGGAGGGCTCGTTCCGCTCGGTCGCCGACATCACGAGTCCCGAGGCGCTCGGGAAGGTGCGCGAGACCAAGCGCGCCGCGAAGGCCGCCGCGAAGCAGGCCTGACCCCCACTGCGCGAGTGGGCACTCGTGGCGACTTTGGGGGCGCGGATTCCCGCCACGACTGACCACTCGCGCGCGCGCCGCTACCCTGGCGGCATGCCCACACGCGAACCGGCCGCATCCGTCACCCTCGACGGGTTCGAACTGCGGGTGCTGCACATCCCGCTGGTGAGCCCGTTCACCACCTCGTTCGGCACCGAGGCGGTGCGCGAGGTCATCGTCGTGCGTGCGCACACCCCCGACGGCGACGGCTGGGGCGAGATCGTCACGCAGTCCGCACCGCTGTACTCCAGCGAGTACACCCAGGGCGCGTGGGATGTCGCCCGGCGCTACCTCATCCCGGCGCTGCTCGATGCGCACACCCTTGCACCGGAACAGGTGGCGGGCGTCCTCGCCCCGTTCGTCGGGCACCGGATGACCAAGGCCGGCCTCGAGCTCGCGGTGCTCGACGCCGCACTGCGTTCCCAGGGGCGCCCCCTCGGCGGCTACCTCGGCGCCGTCCGCGACCGGGTGCCGAGCGGCGTCTCGGTCGGCATCCAGGCCGACCCATCGGCGCTCGTCGACGCCGTCGGGGGCTACCTCGACGAGGGCTACGTGCGCATCAAGATCAAGATCAAGCCCGGCCGCGACGTCGCCGACACCGCCGCCGTCCGGGAGGCGTTCGGGACCATCCCGCTGCAGGTGGACGCGAATTCCGCGTACACGCTCGCCGACGCCGACACCCTCGCCGAGCTCGACCGTTTCGATCTGCTGCTCATCGAGCAGCCGCTGCAGGAGGACGACCTCGTCGACCATGCGGCGCTCGCGGGGATGCTGTGCACGCCGGTGTGCCTCGACGAGTCGATCACCTCGCTGAAGGCCGCCACCGACGCGCTCGCGCTCGGCGCCACCTCGGTCATCAACATCAAGGCGGGTCGAGTCGGCGGGTACCTCGAGGCCGTCCGCATCCACGACCTGTGCCGAGACGCGGGGATCCCGGTGTGGTGCGGCGGAATGCTGGAGACCGGCATCGGCCGTGCCGCGAACGCGGCGCTCGCGGCGCTGCCCGGCTTCACCCTGCCGGGAGACGTGTCGGCGTCGGACCGGTTCTACCATCGCGACATCGTGACCGAGCCCGCGGTGCTCGAGGACGGCCACGTGCGGGTGCCGACGGGTCCCGGCCTCGGCGTCGAGATCGACCCGCTCGCTCTGGAGGAGTTCACCGTCGCCCGGGAGACCGTCCGCCGCTGACCCGGCTGCGCGGGGTGCCGACGGAACACGGCGGCTAGAATCGACGGATGCCGCCGGCTCGCGGCATCCGCGATCTCCGCGCCCCGTTCCCGACCATTGGAGCCACCGTGGCCGAGCAGTCCCGTCTCGACAAAGTCATCGCCCTCGCCCGCCACCGCGGGTTCGTTTTCCAGGCCGGTGAAATCTATGGCGGTTCTCGCTCCGCGTGGGATTACGGCCCCCTCGGCACCGAGCTGAAGGAGAACATCCGCCGCCAGTGGTGGCAGACGTTCGTGCGCAGCCGCGGCGACATGGTGGGCCTGGACTCCTCGATCATCCTGCCCAAGCGCGTCTGGGAGGCATCGGGTCACGTCGCCACCTTCACCGACCCGCTGGTGGAGTGCCTGCACTGCCACAAGCGCTTCCGCGCCGACAACCTCATCGAGGACTTCGAGGCCCGTAAGGGTCGCCCCGCCGAGAACGGTCTGGCCGATGTCCCCTGCCCCCACTGTGGCACCAAGGGTCAGTACACCGAGCCGAAGGCGTTCTCCGGGCTCGTCAAGGCGTACCTCGGCGTCGTGGACGACGAGAGCGGCCTGTACTACCTGCGTCCGGAGACCGCGCAGGGCATCTTCGTGAACTTCACCAACGTGCTCACCGCCAGCCGCAAGAAGCCGCCGTTCGGTATCGGCCAGGTGGGCAAGTCGTTCCGGAATGAGATCACGCCCGGCAACTTCATCTTCCGCACCCGCGAGTTCGAGCAGATGGAGATCGAGTACTTCACCCCGCCCGCGGAGGCGCAGGAGTGGTTCGAGCACTGGGTCGAGGCGTGCTGGAACTGGTTCATCGATCTCGGCATCGACCCGGCCAACATGCGCCGCTACAACGTGCCCGAGGACGACCGCGCCCACTACTCCGCCGGCACGATCGACGTGGAGTACAAGTTCGGCTTCCCCGGCAAGGAGTGGGGCGAGCTGATGGGCGTCGCCAACCGCACCGACTACGACCTCTCCAGCCACGCCGAGGCGTCAGGCCAGAAGCTGTCGTACTTCGACCAGGCCTCCGGCGAGACCTACACCCCCTACGTGATCGAGCCGTCCTTCGGTCTCACCCGCTCGATGATGGCGTTCCTCGTGGATGCGTACGAGGAGGAGGAGGTGCCGAACGCGAAGGGCGGCACCGACACTCGCACCGTGCTCCGGCTCGACCCGCGTCTGGCGCCGGTCAAGGTCGCGGTGCTCCCCCTCAGCCGCAACGAGCGCCTGTCGCCGCTGGCGCGCCAGGTGGCCGACGACCTGCGCGGCAACTGGAACGTCGACTTCGACGACGCCGGCGCCATCGGCCGCCGCTACCGCCGCCAGGACGAGATCGGTACGCCGTTCTGTGTCACGGTCGACTTCGATTCGCTCGACGACCACGCCGTCACCGTCCGCGACCGGGACACCATGGGTCAGGAGCGGGTGCCGCTCGACCAGCTCCACACCTACCTCGCCGAACGACTCCGCGGCGCCTGAGACGTGCCGGCGCTCTCCTCGATCGCCGGGTCGGTGCCGGCGTCCGGCATCCGGCGTGTGTTCGAGCTTGCGCAGGGCATCGACGGTGTCATCCCGCTCGCGGTCGGCGAGCCGGAGCTCCCGGTCGCGCCGCACATCCTCGCGGCCGGGGCGGCCGCGTGGGAGCGGGACGCGACGGCCTACACCCCGAACTCCGGCATCCTGGCGCTCCGCCGGGCGATCGTCGCCAAGCTCGCGCGCCACAACGGGTACGAGGCGGATATCGACCGCGTGCACGTCACGGCGGGCGGGTCGCAGGCACTGCACCTCGCGGCGAGCCTCGCCCTCGGTCCCGGCAATGAACTGCTGATCCCCGACCCGGGCTACGCGACCTTCGCGATGGTGCCACGCCTCGTGGGGGCGAGCCCGGTCGGTTATCCGCTGCACGCCGAGAACGGGTTCGTCCCCGTGATCGAGGAACTCGAGCGCCGCGTGACGCACCGCACCCGGGCACTGCTGATCAACAGCCCGTCCAATCCGCTCGGCGTGGTCTACCCGGCCGAGGTGATGCGCGACCTCCTCGCCTTCGCCGCGCGGCACGACCTGTGGGTCATCAGCGACGAGGTCTACGAGTACCTGTCCTACGACGACCGCTTCGTCAGCGCCGCGACGATCGACCCGAGCCGGGTGCTGGGCGTGTACTCGCTCTCGAAGACGTACGGACTCACCGGCGGACGCGTCGGCTACCTGGTCACCCCGCCCGGCCTCACCTCGGCCGTCCGTGCCGTGCAGGAGGCCACCGTCAGCTGCGTCAACGAGCCGGCGCAGTGGGCGGCGGTCGCGGCCCTCGACGGCCCGCAGGACGCGGTGACGGATGCGGTGACGCACTACGCCGAGAACCTCGCGGCGGCCCGCGCGGTTCTCGACTCCCGCGGCATCCGGCACCTCGTCCCGGGCGGCGCGTTCTACCTGTGGATCGACATGTCGCACGAGACCGGCGGCGATGTCGCCGGGTGGGCGGAGCGGTTCCTGCTCACGCAGCGGGTGGCCGTCGCGCCCGGGTCGGCGTTCGGCCCGTCCGGGGAGGGCTGGATCCGGGTGTGCTTCGCCGGTCGCGCAGAGCCGTTGCTCACAGGCCTGGGCCGTCTGCCCGCTCCGGCGGGCCGCACGCGCTAACGTCGAGGACACATCGCTCGCCAGGAGCACGTCGTTCGAAGGAGCCCCGTGACCGACCTTCCTGCCGTCGTGCTCGCCCTCGTGGGAACCGGTGTGCTGTTCGCACTGGCGATCCTCGCCGCGTGGCACGTCTGGTACGCCCTGGCGCTCAGCCGCGTCTTCGTCGCCCATGACACCGAGCCGTGGCGGGCCTGGGTCCCGGTGCTGAACGAGGCCGAGCTGCTGCGACTGGGTCGTGAGGATCCGGTGAAGGCGGCACTTTTCCTCGTCCCGGTGGTGAACCTCTACGCGATCGTGCTGAAGGCGATCGCGGCGGCACGGATCGGCCGCGCGGAGGATCGTTCCGGTGCCCTCGTTGCCCTGGCCGTCGTCCTGCCGCCGCTGTGGGCGACGCTGCTCGCGGCTCCTCGCGGACCGCGGACGACGGCGACCTCCGCCCCGGTGGCCGCTCCCGTCCCGGGCGTCGCGGCCGGGGTCCGCCCGACCGATCCGATCGCGCCGACTCCGCCGCTGCCGCCGGCACCGGGTCCGGTCGCCGGCGCCGACGCGTCGGCTCCCGCACCCGCGGCGCCCCCGGCACCACCCGCGCCCGCGCCCGCGGCATCGTCCGCTCCGTCCCCGGGTACGCCGGCCGATGCGGTGCCCGCTGGCCCTCCGCTCACGCGTCGTGCGGCGGCGCTCCGCCGCGACGGCGTCGACGACGCCACGGCGATCGTCCGCGCCCCCGCCGGGTGGGAGCTGGTGCTCCCCGCCGGGGACACTGTCGCGCTCACCTCCCGCGTCGTGATCCTCGGGCGCAACCCGCAGGCCGAGGACGATGCGCAGGTGGTGCCGGTCGCGGACACCACCCGCACGGTGTCGAAGCGTCACGCCCGCCTGGAGTGGGACGGCCGCACCTGGACCCTCACCGATCTGGACTCGACCAACGGCGTCTCGGTGACGGTCGAGGGCAGTCCGCGGATGCTGCCACCCGGCACGCCGGTGCCGGTGCCCGACGGCTTCGCCCTCGGCGATGCGGCCGTGGTGCTCCGCCGCTCCGCCTGAGTCCTCAGTCGATGCGCGTGGTGTCGCCGTACAGTCCGCCGCCGGGGTGATCGCCCACGGCGGTGCCGATGCCCGCGCGTCGCCGAGCCATCAACACACCCAGCGCACCGACGGCGCCGAGCAGCACGAGGCCGCCGACGGCGCTCGCGGTCGCCCAGGCGACGGCCGCGGCATTCGCGGGCGGGTCCGACGAGACCGTCACCGGTGCCGCATCCGACACGAGCGGGGGTGTCTGCGCGCCGTCGAGGAACGGGCTCGCGGGTCCGCGCAGACCCGTTCCGGGAGCGAGCATGATCGCGTCGTAGGGCTGGACCACACCCCATCCGGAAGCATCCGTTCGCGCGTCCGGATCCGCCCGCACGGCGGTGGCCTCGAGCCGGTAGGCCCATTGCGCCGGCGTCTCATCGGGGTGCGCCGCGGCGACCAGCGCCGCCGCGGCCGAGACGTACCCCGCCGCGTAGCTCGTCGCAGGCACCTCCGCGGCATAGATGCAGTCGCCGCCCACGGCGGAGGTCGTGAGGACGACCTGGCCGGGCGCGGTGACGGCCACGTGCGGGCCATGGATGCTCCAGTCGCCCACGACGCCGTCGAGATCGCCGGCACCGACGCCGAGGGCACCGGGGTCGCCCGCCGGGTAGCGGGTGCCGTCCTGGTCGTCCTCCTCCACCGAGAGGGTCGAGTCGCGGTTGCCCGCGCTGGCCACCACCAGCGACCCCCGCTCGGTCGCGTAGGCGACGGCCGCGGTCACGGCTGGATCGGCGGCGTTCGCACTCAGTGAGACGTTGATGACCTGCGCGCCCTGGTCCGCGGCGAAGCGGATCCCCTCGGCGAGCCGGGCGACCGAGGGCCCGATGCCGGCCTCGCGTTGCTGGTCCTCGATCCCGGCGAACACCCGCACCGACAGGATGCGGGCCTCCGGGGCGAGGCCCACGACGCCGGATCCCGCGATCTCGCGCGCGGCGATCTGACCCGCGATGGCGGTGCCATGACCGTAGAGGTCGGTGAACCCCGCCGCATCCGTGCCGTCGGGAACGAGATTGGCCCCCCCGATGACCGCCCCGCTGAGGTGCGGGTTCGACGCCGCGACGCCGGAGTCGACGACGGCGACCGTCACCCCGGCCCCCCGGGTGACGCTCCACGCCAGGTCGCTTTGCAGCACCTGCAGGGCGGGGACAGCCCGGTCAAGGCGGGTGGAGGCCGTGCACTCGCCCTCGGCGGTCTCGGCCTGCGCCGGCAGCGCCATGCCCGACAGCAGGACGGCGAGGACCGTCACTGCGGCGGCCCTCCGCGCCGTTCTCATTCCTCGTCGACGGCGGGCGATGTCCCCGCCGCCTCCTCCGTCAGCGCCGGACCGGTCTCGAACAGGGCGATCCAGCCCTGGGCGGCGGACCCGATGTCGTCGAGGTCGTAGCCCAGCCGGTTCACGGTCTCCTCGGTCGCTCCGGGCAGCGGATACGCGGTACCGGTGGCGTCGATCAGGGTGAGGATGCCGGTCTTCTGTTCGCCACGGCCGCCCGCGTACACCAGCGCCCCGTGACCTGCGGCGATGCGCACGCCCGCCGACACCGTCACGTCCGCATCCTGCGCGGCGAGCACGGTACGGGAGCCTGCGGCCCCGTCGCCGTCCAGGAGCGCGCACGGACGCTGATCGGTCGGGATCGCGGTGAAGCCGGTCTCGGGCCAATCGGCGCCGCCCGCCCCGATCGGTGCGGAGGGGATGTCCGCGACCGCGGCCGAAGAGACCTCGGTCACGCCGTCGAGGTCCGCCCCGCTGCCCAGCTGGTACAGCTGCCAGGCGAGAGGGGTGAGTTGGGCCAGCGTGCCGTCCGACTGCACGAGGAGTCGTTCGTCGTCCGCCTGGCCGCGGATGTGCACGACGTCGCCGACGGCGAGGTCGGTGCCCGAGAGCCGTTCGCCGGCGCCTTCGACGACGAGGGGTTCCAGCGGGGTGCCGGCGATGAAGAGGTTGAGCCACGCGGCGGAGACCTCGACCGGGTTCACCGCGGTGATCCCCGCGGCACGCAGCACGGCGTCACCGCTCGCGGCGTCCACCGCGAAGCTGCGTTCGCCGTCGACCACGAACCGTTCCCCGTCGACGTCGACCACGACGGCGCCCTCGGTGACGGCCGGTGCGCCGCTGCCGATGCGCACGGCCACGCCTGCGTCGTCGGCGACGCACGCGCTCCAGCCGGTGGCCAGCAGGTTGTCGGCGGGCGGCAGTTCATCGGGGGCGCCCACGATGCCGAGCGTGTCCCCCACGCTCACCCCGGAGAGGTTCTGCTGATCGGTTGTGATGACCTCGAATCCGCTCGCGGGAAGCAGCAGCCGGGCACTGGCGGTGTTGATGACCGGATGCAGCTCACCTTCGATCGTGACGAAGCGCGCGCCGGTGTCGGACACCAGGATCAGCTTGCCGTTATCCCACCCGGAGGGCAGGCCCGGTTTGATGAGCCCGTAGAAGACCCCCACCAGGACCACGCCGAGGGTGAGTGCGATCGCGGCGATGACCGCGCGCAACGGAGCGGTGGGTTCCATCTCCTTGCCACCGGGCGCACCGCTGACGAAGGCGGTGAGCAGGCGCCGACGGGAGAAGTTCTGCGCCTCGATCAGGTCGCTCTTGGTGGCCATCCCGGCTCAGGCCCATCCGGCGGCGATCGCCCCGAGCGGCAGCAGCAGCGCGAGGATGACGAGCTCGGCGGTGTCGGCCAGGCGGGTGAGCCGCATCCGCGCCTTCGGGGAGAGGAGGGTGAGGGTGACGACGATGACGGTGGCCACGGCGACGACGACCAGGAGAGCCGTGCGAAGGCCCGGCTGAGTGAGGGCGACGGTGATGCCGGTCGCGGCGAGCCCCACGGTGCCGACGCCCATGACGGCCAGCACGCTCGCCCGGGAGTACGCCTGCCGCGAGGGGAACATCATGGCGAGGGAAGCGAGCAGGCAGAGCGCTGCGCCGACCGGCCCGCTGGCGGCGACGAGCGGCACCGCCGCCAGCAGCACGAGACCGGCGGCGAGGCGGAGGCACACCAGCATCCGTCGCCCGCGGGCGGCACGGCGACGAACGTCCTCGGCATCGATCGGCACGGGGTCGGCGAACATCTCGGCATCGCTCTGCGGCGAGATGACCCGGATGCGGGTCGAGCTGAGGACGAGCCACGGCAGCGCGCCGCCGAGCGTGCCGACGACGGCGACGGTCAGCGCGTACACGGCCGCCTCGCCGCCCGGCATGAGGACCGCGATACCGGAGGAGATCGCGAGCGTTCCGGCCACGACGAGCGGAACCAGCTGGATCTCGCCCCGCTCGGGCATGAGCGCCATCGCGATGCCCGCGCACACCAGCGCGGAGATGCCCGCCATCGCCAGCGGGAACCCCCACAGCGAGGCGCCCGGCGGGGTGGCGAGGTAGCCGGCGAGGCCGGAGAAGACGGCGGCGGCGATACCGAGCCCGTGGCCGGCCTCCCCCTGACCGAGTCGCGATACGACCGCCGCGACCACGAGCAGAACCACCGCACCACCGGCGGCGATGAGCGATCCGAGGCCGAGGCCCGGACCCACGGCGAGAAGGAGGATGGCGCAGATCCCGAGCAGCGTGAGACTGGCAGCGAGCGCCGTGCGGGCGTTGTCCTGGGGGCTCCACGGCCTCGTCTGCTCCGCGGTCGCATCGATGACCGCCTCCACGATGTCGTCGTATACGCGCGGTTGGGTGACGAGCCCGCCGCGGGCGAGCGTCAGCACATCGCCGTCCTCCACACCCTGCGCCGCCGCCCCCTGGGAGATGTCGAGGGTCTTGCCGTCCGCCGTGAGCAGTGCGTAACCGTTCGAGGTCATCGTGGGGTCGAGGACGCCCAAGCTGCGGGCGAAGCCGGGCATGAATTCGATCAGCGGCACCTGCGCCGGCACACCGATGTCGAGCCGTCGGCCCTCGCTCTGCACCGAGATGCGAAGCAGCGAGCGCGGCGCGGTGATCGTCTGGGCCACGGTGCGGATCCCCCTCGAGCTTGTCCGAACGCGGTGGCGACCCGGTTCGCGCGGTCAGTCTAGTGCGCGGTCTGCGTGCACCCCTCCGACGGTGCCGAGCCTGTGGACACCAGCCCCCGGGAGAGAACTCTTATCCACAGACTTGCGATTTCACCGTCACAGCGGAAGTACCACATCTACCGTGGACTGCGGTAGGCCCGGGTGGCCGACTCCGCTCGAGGGTTATGCTCGGCGGCCATCACGACCCATCGCACAGAAAGAGGGGGATGTCGTGGCAGATGTGATCTCCGCCGAAGAGGGCGCGCTCAAGCGCGGCGCAGAGGCAGTAAACACCGCGAAGGCGGGTATCGATCAGCAGGTCAAGAAGGTTCGCGGCGAGATCGAGCAGGTCGCGGGCTTCTGGACGGGGGCCGCAGCCGGCTCCTACACCCAGCTCATGCAGCGCTGGAACGAAGAGACGACGAAGCTCAACGATGTGCTCGTCACGCTGGAGGATGCCCTGAAGGGCACCGAGCGCGACCAGGCGGCGTCCGAAGAGTCGCACCAGCAG
Organism: Microbacterium sp.; assembly: GCF_026393345.1. GTDB lineage: Bacteria > Actinomycetota > Actinomycetes > Actinomycetales > Microbacteriaceae > Microbacterium. The sequence continues at coordinate 44,216 of NZ_JAPLAI010000048.1, read as the reverse complement.
ACCATCTCCGGTCTCACCTCGATGATGGGCTCCTGACGCCGCGCGGCGCAGGAAGAGAAGGGATTTCGATATGCAGTCGATGTCAGTTCGTCCCGAGCAGGTCGTCGCGCTCGCGGGTCAGATCCGCAACGGCGCGGCCGGGATCAAGTCCCAGCTCGAGCAGCTGGAGTCCGAGGTCGGCAAGCTCCGCTCCTCCTGGAACGGTGAAGCGCAGACCTCGTACGATGACGCGCAGCGCAAGTGGACCCAGTCGCTGACGGCGCTCCAGGCGCTGCTCGAGCAGATCTCCTCGAAGACCGAGCAGATCTCGCAGGGCTACGTCTCGACCGACAAGTCGGCCGCGGGACGCTTCGCCCTCTGACGATTCGTTCACCCGGGCCGGGGTCGTGATGCATGCATCCGGCCCCGGCCCGCACCCAGTTCTACGCACCACGGGGGAAAACCATCATGCTTGACGCCGGCACCATCGGTTACGACCTGGCGATCCTCGCCAAGAACGTCTCGACCATGAAGGAGCATGCCGACGGCATGCTGGACCCCTCCGCCGTGGAGAAGGTCACCGGCGGGGGCGAAGACACCGCGCAGGTGAACTACACGGCCCGTCTCGAGCAGGTGATGACCCACCTCGGGCTGCGGATCGAGAAGATCCGCAGCTTCGTCACGGCCAACGCCGAGGCCCTCAACACCGCCGCGGCTGCGCTCGAGGCCACGGATTCCGAGGGCGATCAGGCCGCCGCGCAGGCCACCGAGTTCATCGACTCCATCGTCGCCTCCACCCCGGCGGGTTCGGGGACGCCGGGGAACACCGGAAACGGCGGGAACAGCGGCGGGTCCACCGGCAACGCCGACGGCGGCACCGCATCCGGCACGTCGCGACCGGGCACCTCGTCCGGCGGCGTCTCGGGACTGTGATCGACCACCACGAGGACCACCGGATGACGATTCCCCTGGCGCGACGGGCGGCGGCCGCCTGCGCGCTCGCGCTCGCCGCCGTGATCGGCGTGGGCACCGCCGCCCCCGCCGCGGCAGCCGGCGATCAGTGGTGGTACGACACGTACCAGGTGGAAAAGAACCACGCCGACGGCTGGACCGGGGAGGGCGTGAAGATCGCCGTCATCGACGAGCAGATCAATCCCGAGCTTCCCGTCTTCGCGGGGACGAACCTCACCGTCGCCCCGGAGGCGTTGTGTGAGGGGCGCTCCGCGACGTCCACCGACGTCGCCACCGCCCAGCACGGCAGCACGATCACCGCGCTCCTGATCGGCAACGGCGAGGGCGCCGCCGGCATCCGCGGCATCGTGCCGGATGCCGAGGTCACATTCTTCGGTCTCGGGCCGGAGCCGGAAGGCTCCGAGACCGACACGTGCGACCCTCCGGCCGAGGCCGGTGAGGGGGTCACGGAGCTCGGCTGGGGCATCCGGCAGGCCATCGACGCCGGCGCGGACGTCATCTCGATGTCGATCGGCGCGAACCCCGAGGAGGGTGACGCCGAGATCGTCGCCGAGGCCATCGCGCGCGGGATCGTCATGGTCGCGGCGGTGTACAACGGCGGCGCGGACTTCCTCGACACGCAGGTCTACCCCTGGGGGTACCGCGGCGTCGTCGCCATGAATGCCATGGATCAGAACGGTGCCCTGCCGATCGACCCGGACTTCGGCATCCCGCACATCGTGCCCGGGACCACGGCGGTCGCCGCCGGTGTGGACATCTCCGTCATCGGTCACGACGGCGACTGGAACGCGGCGGGGGTGGGAACGGGCTCCTCCTTCGCGGCTCCGCTCGTCGCCGGCATGATCGCCGCGACATCGCAGAAGTACCCGGAGGCCACCGGAAACCAGCTGCTGCAGTCGCTGATCCGTAACACCGGCCCCACCGACCACCCGCTGGAGTTCAGCGACACGGACGGCTACGGCTACGGACTCGCCTCCTTCACGCACATGCTGAACGTCGACCCGACCGGG
>NZ_JAPLAI010000048.1:0-42207 GCF_026393345.1 Microbacterium sp. | reverse complement strand
GCTGCTGGACAAGAGCAGCCGGATCGCGGGGGGCACTGAGCCCACCGATGAGCAACTCGACGCCGCGGTCGCAAGGGTCGCCGCCGAGGCCACCCCGGCCCCGTCGGCCGAGCCCGCCGCGGCCGAGGACGACGGTGGCATGCTGTCCGGAGCCATCGTCGCGGTGATCGTGGTGATCGTGCTGCTCGTCGCCGCGGCCGTCGTCACGATCGTCATCATCACCAGGAACAACCGGAAGAACCGTCCGAGGAGTCTGCAATGAGCGAATGGGAAGATCGCCTCCGGAAGCTCGCCGAGGGCAAGCCATGGGACCTGCCGCATGTCGAGCAGACCAAGGCCTCGCTGGAACAGCTTCAGACCATCCTGAAGAAGGTCGCGTCCGACACGGGTCTGACCGGCTCGACGGGCATGGAGGCCAGCCTCACGCTGGACGAGGCCCGGGCCCAGACCCAGATCCTCATCGACTACCTCGCCGAAGACCTGCCGCAGGCCATCGAAGAGGCCAACGAGATCCAGGCCTCCGCCCAGACCGAGCTCGCGAATCTCGGCGCCGGGTCGCTCAGCTCGGAGCAGACAGCCCTGATCCGCGGTGCGGAGGCCGGCGCGACCGTGGTCGTCGGTCCGGTCGCGGTCGTCGTGGGCGAGGGAGCCATCGCCGCCGCCAACGCGTTCTTCGGCAACAAGCGCGAAGAGGAGGCCAAAGCCGCCGTCAACGTCGTGGCAACGAAGCTCAACAGCGCACGCATGAACATCCCGATGGCCCCGTCCGGCACCTACTTCGATGCGCCCGAGGGCGACCCGGGACCCGCCGGCGAGACCCCGGACGTCCCCGGGGGCAGCACGCCGACCGCCCCGGGAGGCGGCTCGCCGCAGGGCCCCGGCGGCAGCGGCTCTTCCGGGCAGGGTCTGGTCGGGTACGCCATCATCGACGAGAGCGGATACCTGATCGACAACGGGGAGCCCACGGACATCCACATCCCGCGGGATCCCGGCAGTCCGCCCCTCATCATCCCCACCCCCGACGGGCCGATCACCGGGACGGGCACCTACCCGGGCGGGAGCACGGGCGGAGGGCTGCTCGGCGGCGGTTCGGGCGGCGGTGTCGGCAGCGGCCTCATGGCAGGTGCCGGCGGCGCGGCGGCGCTCGGCGGTCTGAGCCGGCTCTCCGGCGCGGGTGCGGCGACGTTGGCGAAGCTCGCCGGGCTCGGCGGAGCGGGCGGCATCGGCGGAGCAGGTGGCATCGGCGGCGTCCGTGGCGCCGCAGGCGGCCTCGGCGCCGACGCCGGCCGGACGGGCGGCCTCCTCGGCAGCCGCGGCGGGGCCGGTGCGGCCGCCGGCGCGGCGGAGGGTGCCGCGGGTCGCGGCGCGACCGGGATGGCCGGAGGCGGCGCGGGCGGCGCCGGCGGCCAGGGCGCAGGGCGCGGTGGCAAGCAGCGCGGCCGCGGCCTCGGCGGACCGATTGCTCCCCGCCTGGAAGACGACGAAGAGTTCGGTCCGCTGTCGGAGAACGCCGGCGCCGGCGGACGCGAGTAACGCGGCCATGAGGATCGAGGAGATGCGATGAGCGACAAGATCTCAGCCACCGAAGGAGCCCTGCTCCGCGGTGCCGAGGCGGTGTCCGGCGCCCACGCGGACGTCACCGACAGCACGCGGCGGGTGACCGACGAGCTCGACGAGCTGCAGTCCCTGTGGTCCGGCGAGGCGGCGAAGGCGTACACGGAGATGATGACCACGTGGACGACCGGCGCGGCGCGGATCAACCAGACGCTGATCCGCCTGGAGGAGGCGTTGCGTGCCACGCACAACGACCAGGTGACGCTCGAAACCGAGCACCAGCAGACCATCAGCGGTCTCGGCGCGATCATGGGAGGCGAGTGACCATGGCTGACCTGAAGGTGTCCCCGGAGGGACTGAGCGCCGCCGCCGCCGCGCTGAAGCAGGAGAGCGCACGGATCGAAGCCGTGCTCGCGGGACTCGAGCAGGAGGCCAACCGGCTGCGCGGTAACTGGGACGGCGCGGCACGCGTCGCCTACGACCTCGCCCAGCGGGAGTGGTCGACGACGTTCGCCCACATGAAGAGCGTGCTGGCGAGCATCGCCGAGGCCACGCAGCAGATCGGGGAGAACTACGTCGAGGCCGACAAGCGGTCTGCCAAGCTCTTCCGGCGGTGACCCGGCTCGCGGTTACGCTGAGCCGAGCACAGCAGCGACGTCGCAGCATCCGACTGCGACGTCGTCGAATCACGTCGGGGGGATGCTGAGGTCATGGGGACGGTCACAGAGCGACGTCGGGTGGCGATCGTCGATGGTGCGACGCGCCACGACCTGAGCCTGCCCTTCGACGTGACGCTCACGGACGCCCTGACCAGCATCGGCATCCGCCCGCACGTGGGGCGCGAAGTGCTCGTGGAACCCGATGGGCGGGAAGTCAGCACCCTGATGCGGGCCGAGGATCTCGAAGACGGTGCGGTTCTCGCGTTCGTCGACCTGACCCCCGGTCCCCCGCGCCGTCGCGGCGGCCTCCGAGGACGCGCGGACCGGTCGGATGCGGCTGCCGCCTGGTGGACGGTACTCGCCGTCGCGGCACTGCTCGCCGGGGTCTCCCTGCTCGCCCCCGAGGTTCTCCCACCCGTCGCGCACACCTGGCTCGCCGTCATCGCCGCCGTCGGATCGCTGGCGGCCGGGCTGCAGTACGTCCTGCGCGCGAGCGCCGATCGCTCCGGCGCGACGCCGACGCTCGTCGCCCTCCTCGCCCTGGCGTTCGCCGCCGGCGCCACCGCCGTGCCCGCTCTGCCCGCCGCGGCCGATGTGCTCGGCGTGTTCGCGGGCCTGCTCACCGCCGCCGTGATCGCCGGAGTCCTCGGGCTGATCGCGCGCCCCGCCGGGCTGCACGCCGCCCTCACCGCGTCCACCACGCTCCTCCTCGTCCTTGCGGGGGTGTGGGGACTCACCCTGCTGCTGGGACTCCCTGCCGCCTCGGCGGCCGCCGTCACGGTCGGCCTCACCCCGGTCGCGCTCCGCGCCCTGCTGTCGACGCTGATGGAGGTACCGCCGGGGTTGTTCATCGACTACGCCCGGTACCAGTCCACGCGATGGAGCGTCCGTCAGCAGCTCCCCGCCGAGGTGCACGGGATCGGCGCCGCAGACGCGCGCCGGCTCGTCGCCCGATCGACCGGACGACTCGTCGCCGGCACCGTCGTGCTGTGCGTCGCCACCGCCCTCAGCATCCCGGCCGCCCTCCCGGGTCTCGACGGTTCGGATCCGCTGGTGCTGGCGGGCCGCATCGCCCTCGTGATCACCACGGTGCTCGCCCTCCTGCTCGGCGCCCGCCGCTTCTCCACGCCGCTGCTGCGGTGGCTGCCGCGGAGCACGGCCGCCGTCATCCTGCTCGTCGTCGCGTTCGCCGCGGTGCGGGTCGGCGACGCCGGGGGCCTCACCCTCGCGGCCGGCGTGTGCCTCGTGGCGGGCGCTGCCGTCGCGTTCGCGGTGGTGCCCGCCGGGCGCGGTGCACGATCGCTGTTCTGGTCGCGGCTCGGCGACGCGTTCGAATGGATCGCGATCGCCTTGTCCCTGCCGGCGGCCCTGCTGGCCGCGGATGCCGTCGACGTGCTCCGTGGAATGATGGCCGCATGACCCTGCCGCCGCAGTTCACCGGGGAACCGGCGCGCACCGGAACCCGCCTCGCCGCGTTCAGCATCGACGCGGCGATCGTTCTCGTCGTCGCCGTCGTCACCGCGCTCCTGACCGGCTCACCGGCGTTCGGGATGCTGCTGGCGGGCGAGGCCGTGCTCGCCCTGTGGATCCTGCAGTCCCGCGCCGGGGTCAGCCCCGGCAAGGCCCTGCTGCGTCTGCGGGTCAGCCGGATCGACGCGCCCTTCTCCCCCGGCGCCGGTCGCTCGTTCGTGCGCGGCTCGCTCGTCGCGATCGGCGGTCTCGTCTTCGCCGCCGGCGCCTGGGTCGTCGAGGCATCCGGCGCCTGGGACCGTTCCGGCGCCCGTCGCTCGTGGGCGGACCGCGCCGCGCAGACCGTCGTCGTCGCCGCCCCCGCCCGGCCGTCCGCGCGTGAACGTGCCGGCGGCCCCGGCCCCGGCCCGGCCCGGCTCGCCGTTCCCGAACCCACGGTGGTCGCTCGACCCTGGACCCCCGCCGCCGTCGCCTCGACCGGCAGCCGCGGTCCGGTCGCGCCGCGCGGCGCCGCCCGCATCCACGAACCCCTGGCGCCGCCCGCACCCCCGGCACCGCCCGCCGCCCCGGTGTGGGGCGCGCAGCAGCCGGCACCCGAGACCACGGATGCGGCATCCGCCCCGGTTCCCGACGACGCCACCGGTGCGCTGCTGCTCATCTTCGACACCGGCCAGCGGGAGCATCTGAGCCTTCGCCATGCGGCGGTGCTCGGTCGCAATCCCGCCCCGGTCGAGGACACCGACGTCCTCATCGGGGTCGAGGACCCCGATGCGAGCGTCTCCAAGGACCACCTGCGCGTGGAGTACGACCGCGGCGGCCTGTGGGTCACCGACCTCGGCTCCACGAACGGCACCGAGCTCGTCGACGACGACGGCTCGACCCGGGCGGTCGAGCCCGGCCGTCGCACCGGGGTCGACGACGATGTGCGGGTCCGCATCGGGAATCGGACGTTCACCGTGAGCCGGCTGATGGGAGCGACGTCGTGAGCAAGGGACCCCGTCTGGCCCCACCCACCGTGCCGAGCGGCCGCATCGTCGTGCAGGCGCCGCCGGAGCTGGTGCCGAGCGAAGGCGGCAGCAGCCTGCTGACATCGTTGCTGCCGATGCTCGGCAGCGTCGGCGCCATCGTCATGGTGACGATCTCAAACGCCGGCCCCACCGGGTTCATCACGGGCGGCATGTTCCTGCTCTCCTCCCTCGGCTTCGTGGCCGTCAACGGGTGGCGGCAGCGCTCCCAGCGCACCGCCCAGGTGCTCGGCAACCGCCGCGAGTACCTCGCGTACCTGGCGGAGCTGCGGGACACCGTCCGCACCGCCGCGAAGAAGCAACGGCGCTATGGCGCCTGGGTCACCCCCGCACCCGCCGCGCTGCCGTTCATCGCGGAGGAGCGCACCCGCGTGTGGGAGCGACAGCCGGGCGACGAGAACTTCCTCCTCACCCGCATCGGCACCTCCGACCAGCCGTTGTGCGTCACTCTGGAGGCCCCCGAGCTGCCGCCGCTCGCGCAGCTCGACCCGGTCGCCGCCTCCGCCGCGCACCGCTTCATGCTCACGCACGAGACGCAGCCCGATCTGCCGCTGGGGGTGCGTCTCACCGACCACGCCAAGATCGAGATCGTCGGCCCCGATGAAGAGGCGGTGCGCTCGCTCGCCCGCTCCATGATCGCCAGCGTCACGACCCTGCAGGACCCCGAGGACGTCGTGGTCGCGGTGCTCGCGGGTGCCGCGCAGCAGCCCGCCTGGGACTGGGTGAAGTGGCTGCCGCACGCCATGTCCGCCCGCGGCGAAGATCGTCTCGGCCCCGCCCGCATGATCGCATCCTCCCTCGACGACCTCGAGGACCTGCTGCCGGCAGGGCTTCGGGAACGTCCCCGCTTCGGCCGCGGCGGCGGGGTCACCCCGCACGTGCTGCTCGTCGTCGACGGCGTGCGGCTGCCGATCGGCGACCCGGTCGTCGGTGGCGACGGGATGCTGGGCGTCACCGTGCTGGAACTTCCCACCCGCTGGGCGGAGCTGGAGAACCCGGACGTGCTGCGCATCGCCCTGCCTGCGGCAGAAGCGACCGACCGTCGTGCGGAACTCATCGACCTCGCCAGCGGCTCGACCCCGTTCACCGCAGATGCCGCATCCGTCGCCGAGGTGGAGGCGACCGCCCGACGGCTCATGCCGCTGTACTCGAGCCCCACCGCGCTGGCCGAGACTTCGGGCGCGCAGCAGGGACAGCGAGAGCTCGTGGAGCTCCTCGGTCTACCGGACGTGCGCGAGATCGACTTCGACCGGGCCTGGGCCAGCCGCCTGGAGCGGGACCGGCTGCGGGTGCCGATCGGTCAGGACACAGACGGTTTCCCTCTCGTGCTCGACCTCAAGGAATCCGCCCAGCAGGGCATGGGCCCGCACGGCGTGATGATCGGCGCCACCGGCTCCGGCAAGTCCGAGGTGCTGCGCACCCTGGTGCTGGCGCTCGCGCTGACCCACTCGCCCGAGCAGCTGAACTTCGTCCTCGTCGACTTCAAGGGTGGGGCGACCTTCGCCGGGATGGCCGGGATGCCGCACGTTTCGGCGATCATCACGAACCTCGGCAGTGAGCTCGCGCTCGTCGACCGGTTCCAGGACGCCCTGCAGGGCGAGGTGGTGCGGCGGCAGGAGCTGCTGCGCGCGGCCGGCAACTTCTCCAACGTGCTGGACTACGAGAAGGCGCGGCGCGGCGGACGCACCGACCTCGAACCGCTCCCGGCCCTCCTCATCGTGGCGGACGAGTTCTCCGAGCTGCTCGCGGCCAAGCCCGAGTTCGTGGAGAGCTTCATCAACATCGGCCGCGTCGGCCGATCGCTCCAGGTGCATCTGCTGCTGGCGTCGCAGCGGCTGGAGGAGGGCAAGCTCCGCGGCCTCGACACCCATCTCTCGTACCGGATCGGCCTGCGCACGTTCTCGGCGGCCGAGTCGCGCACCATCATCGGCACACCGGACGCCTACACGCTGCCACAGGAACCAGGTGTCGGCTTCCTCAAGGCGGACACCGAGAACCTGACCCAGTTCAAGGCCGCGTACGTCTCCGGTCCGCCGAAGACCACCATGCGCCGCGGTCCGGCACACGCCGGGGCAGATGTCGACACCTCCGCCAGCATCGAGCTCTTCACCGCCGCCGCGCAGCCCCTGGAGGTCGTGGAGGAGACGTCCGCCCCGGTCGCCCCGGAGCGGGCGGCGCCGGTCGAGGAACGGTCCACGTTCCAGATCGCGGTGGAGCGGATGGCCGGCCGGGGACCCGCCGCCCATCAGGTGTGGCTGCCGCCGCTGTCCGACCCCGCATCCCTCGACGAACTCATGCCCGACCTCACCGCCGACCCGCAGCTGGGCCTGGTGTCGCCGACGTGGCGTGCCGCCGGCGCCCTCACCGTGCCGCTCGGGATCGTCGACGTGCCGCTCGAGCAGCGCCGCGAGCAGCTCGTGGTGTCGCTCGGCGGCGCGGCGGGACACGTGGCGATCGTCGGCAGCCCGCTCAGCGGCAAGTCGACCCTCGCGCGCACCCTCGTCTCCGCACTGGCGCTGACGACCACGCCGCTGGAAGCGCAGTTCTACGTGCTCGACTTCGGCGGCGGCAGCTTCACCGGCATGCAGCGGCACCCGCACGTCGCGGGCGTCGCGACGCGCACCGAGGCCGAGGCGGTGCGCCGCACGGTGGCCGAGGTGGAGTCGATCATCGACGCGCGCGAGCAGTACTTCCGCGCCAACGGGGTGGACTCGATCGACACCTACCGTCAGCGGCGTGCCCGCGGGCTCGTCGACGACGGCTACGGCGACGTGTTCCTTGTCGTGGACGGCTGGGCGACGCTCCGCAGCGACTACGAGGCCCTCGAGACCCGGGTGCAGACGATCGCTGCGCGGGGTCTCAGCTTCGGCATCCACGTCGTCGTCACCGCCAACCGGTGGCTGGAGATCCGGGCGAGCCTGAAGGACCTCATCCAGACCCGGCTGGAGCTGCGACTGGGCGATCCGTCCGACTCCGAGATCGACCGCAAGCAGGCGGCGAACGTCCCGACCGGTCAGCCCGGTCGCGGCCTCAGCCCGGCGAAGCTGCAGATGCTCTCCGCGCTGCCGCGGATCGACGGCGACAGCAGCCCGTCGAGCCTGGTGGACGGGGTCGACGCCATGATCGCGCGCATCGCAGAGGCGTGGCAGGGCCCCGCGGGGCCGAAGCTGCGACTGCTGCCGGAGCACCTCACGCTCGCCGAGCTGCGCGAGCAAGCGGGTCCGGAGGACCGGCGGATGCTGCTGGGCGTCGACGAGGCGCAGCTCGCCCCGTTCGGCATCGATGTGCGCACCGAGTCGCACCTCTACCTCTACGGCGACGCCGGGATGGGGAAGTCCTCGTTCCTGCGTGGTGTCGCGCACGAGATCACCCGCCTGTACGGTCCGACCGAGGCGAAAATCTTCGTCGTCGACTACCGTCGTGCGCTGCTGGGCGAGATCCCGCAGGAGTATCTCGGCGCGTACCTGACGTCCCACGACATGGCGGCGAGCGGCATGGCGGAGCTCGCGGCGTTCTTCTCCGGCCGCATCCCGGGCCCGGACATCACGCCGGAGCAGCTGCGGGAGCGCAGCTGGTGGAAGGGCGCGGAGGGGTTCATCCTCATCGACGACTACGACCTCGTCGCCACCAGCCAGGGCAACCCGATCGCGGTGCTGCAGCCGCTCCTCGCACAGGCGACGGATCTCGGCCTGCACGTCATCCTCACCCGTCGCACCGGCGGCGCGAGCCGCGCGGCGTACGACCCGATCATCCAGCGGTTCACCGACCTCGGCGCGACCGGCATCCTGCTCGGTGGCAACCCCGAAGAGGGTGCGCTGATCGGCCGGGTGAAGCCGGTGCCCTCGGTGCCGGGTCGCGCGCAGATCGTGAGCCGCGACAGGGGCCTCGTCGCCGCGCAGCTGGCGCTGCCGCCCGCCGTGCACTGACCGCCGTGCATCGACCGCCGCTCATCGAGACTCGCGGTCAGGGACGCTAGCGGGGCGCGCGTGACAGCGCGGTGACAGCGGGACGGATGCGGTGACAGCGGCGTGACGGTGGTCGCGGCGCAGAGTGGGATCAGCCAACAGAAAGGCCCCCACCATGACCTCCTCCACCCCTCCCGCGGTGCTCGCCGAAGGGCTCGTGAAGACGTTCGGCGCGAACCGCGCCGTGGACGGCGTCGACCTGCGCGTCGCCACCGGCACCGTCTACGGCGTGCTCGGACCCAACGGCGCCGGCAAGACCACCACGATCTCCATGCTCGCCACGCTCCTGCGCCCGGACGGCGGCCGCGCAGAGATCTTCGGCCACGACGTGGTCCGCTCCCCGCAGATCGTGCGGCAGCTGATCGGCGTCACCGGCCAGTACGCCTCCGTCGACGAGTCCCTCTCCGCAACCGAGAACCTCATCATCTTCGCGCGCCTGCTCGGCCTGTCGCGCACCGACGCCCGCCTCCGCGCGACCGACCTGCTCGACCGGTTCGGACTCACCGAAGCCGCCCGCCGCCCGCTGAAGCACTTCTCCGGAGGGATGCGGCGGCGCCTCGACCTCGCCGCATCCCTCATCGCGCAGCCGCCCCTGCTCTTCCTCGACGAGCCGACCACGGGCCTGGATCCGCGCACGCGCGGTCAGATGTGGGACACCATCCGCGAGCTCGTCGCAACCGGCTCCACGGTCCTCCTGACCACCCAGTACCTCGACGAAGCCGACCAGCTCGCCGACCGCATCGCCGTCATCGACCACGGCACCGTCGTTGCCGAGGGCACCGGCGACGAGCTCAAGGCCTCGGTCGGCACCGCGAGCCTCCAGCTCCGGCTCGCTGACCCCGCCGACACCACGGACGCCCTCCGTGCGATCGAGCGGGTGCTCGGGGTGCAGGCCACGGTGTCGCCCGAGGCCGCCCGGCTCACTGCACCGATGTCCGACGCCGACCGGGTCGCTGAACTCCTCATCACCCTGCGCGAAGCCGGCATCCACCTGACCGAGATGAGCGTGCAAAAGCCCACCCTCGACGAGGTCTTCCTCACCCTCACCGGTCATACCGCGACCGACGACACCACGCCCTCCGGGCCCGACGAGAAAGAGACGGTGTCCGCATGAGCACCCTCGCCCCCACCGCCGGTCGCATCGTCCCCGCGACCGACCGCACGCTCCACAACCACACCAGCGTGTCCCAGACGCTGCAGAACACTTTCACCATGGCCTACCGGGGCCTGGTGAAGATCCGGCGCACCCCGGAGCAGTTGCTCGACGTCACCCTGCAGCCGATCATCTTCACGCTCATGTTCGCGTACATCTTCGGCGGCGCGATCGCCGGGGACGTACAGAACTACCTGCCGCAGCTGATCCCCGGCATCCTGGTGCAGACCGTGATCACGACCTCCGTCGTCACCGGCACCCAACTGCGCGAGGACATGGACAAGGGGGTGTTCGACCGGTTCCGTTCGCTCCCGATCGCCCGCATCGCCCCGCTGTCGGGGGCACTGCTCGCCGACACCCTGCGGTACGCCATCGCGACCACGCTGACCTTCGTCATGGGGTTCATCATGGGATACCGCCCGGCGGGCGGGCTGCTCGCCGTCATCGGCGCCGCCCTGCTCGTGATCGTCTGCTCCTGGGCGGTGAGCTGGATCTTCGCGTTCCTCGGGGTGATGGCGCGCACCGCGTCCAGCGTCCAGGGCATCTCGATGCTCGTCCTGTTCCCGCTGACGTTCCTCTCGAACGCCTACGTGCCGGTGGACACGTTGCCCAGCTGGCTGGGCTGGTTCGCGAACATCAACCCGGTCTCGCACCTTGTGACCGCGGTCCGCGAGCTCGCGAACAACGGTGCGATCGGCGGTGACCTGTGGGCGTCGCTCCTCGGCGCCGCGGTCATCGTCGCCGTGTTCGCCCCGCTCACGGTGCGGGCGTACATGCGCAAGGCCTGAGTCAGATCCGCGCGACCAGCGCGGTGAGATCCACGGGGTCGGATGCTGCCGCATCCGGCCCCGCTGCCTCGATCCGGGCGCGCACCGCGACGATCACCGGGTCGGTGAGGTCGGGGCGACCGCGCAGCCGGTCCGCCTCGGCGAGCGCCCGCCGCGCATCGGGCAGGCGGTCGGCGGCCGCGAACCAGGCGGCGACCGCCACCGCGACCTCCGACATGATGGGAAAGTCGCCGGTCTGCACCGCGATGGGGGCGGCGCGGCGCAGACTCTCGGCGGCCGCATCGAGATCGCCCACCAGAACGAGGGCCTCGGCCCGCTTGCCCTCCCGCCAGGCGAGGATCTGCCGCGGGAAGCCGCTGCCGTCACGCTCCTCGGCCTCGTCGAGTCGCGCGAGTGCGCGGAGCGCGGCAGCGCCGTCGCCGACGGCGACATCGATGGTCGCCGCCGTCGTCACCGCCTGCCCCACCACGCGGTCCGACCCGTCGGCGAGCGCCGCCGTCATCATCGTCGCGACGCGCCGGCGGGCCTCGTCGATCCGGCCGAGACGGATGAGCAGCGAGACTCCGAGGCTCCGCTGCTGCAGCAGGTCAGACAGCGACGTGAGCCCCTCGAGTCCTTCGGTAGACGCATCGGCGACCTGCAGCGCCTCCTCGAGCCGTCCGTCGAGCAGGAGCCACTCCGACCGCATCTGGCTGGCCAGGGCGATCCCCCACACGTCTCCGACCCGGCGGAACATCTCCAGCGCGCGACCACTGCACTCACCCAGGGGCTCGATGTCGCCGTTGTTCTGGGCGACGGCGGCGCGCATGACGGCGACGAACGCCCGGCTCCACTCGGGAGCGTCCGCGACGTCGGCCTCGTCGAGCTCGATCCGGGCGGACCACGATTCCTCGGCCGCCCGTTTCTCGAGCAGCCGGACCGCGGCGGGAAGGACCGCCGGCAGGACCGCGGTCAGCTCGGACGGATGCTGGACGGCGGCCTCCGCCACCGTTCGCGCGCGCTCGTCGATGGCCGCGATGTCGTCGTCACCGGTCAAGACGCGCAGCAGCAACGCGGTACCGGCCACCAGCACGGCGGGCTCGGAGTCGAGCGCGGGCGGCGAGAACCGCTGCAGCGCCTCGGTCAGCAGGTCGCCGCGTTCGCGCATGAGCCACACCCAGAACTGCGCCCGGACGAGCAGGACCGCGGTGTCGAGGTGATCGTCGTGGGTGTCGCACCACCGCAGCGCCGACGAGAGGTTCTCGTCGTTCGCGTCGTACCAGGCCACGCCTTCCCGGACGCGGCTGGTGCGCAACAGCGCGTCCCGCGACAGGGCGAGCCGGGCGATGACGTCGGCCTGCCGTCCGCGGAACTCCGCCAGCCGGCCGCTCCGGGTCACCCGGTCGACGCTGCACCAGGGACCGGTCGACGAGATCGTCGACGGTCGCCGCGCGCCGGCCGAACGCCGTGGCGACCTCGTCGAGATCCGCGACCCCGACGCCGTCCGGGAACACCGCGAGCACGAGCAGGGTGTCCCGCTCGTCGGGAGTGAGCAGGTCCCAGCTCCAGTCGATGACGGCGCGGAGGGTCTGATGCCGCGGTGCGGCGGTGCGGGGGCCGCGGTCGAGCAGCGCGAACCGGTCGGTGAGTCCCGTCTCGATCTCGGCCGCGGTGAGCACCCGCGCCTTCGCCCCCGCCAATTCCAGGGCGAGCGGGAGGCCGTCCAGCCGTCGGGCGATGCGGGCGACGGCATCCGTCTCGGTCGGCTCGACGGCACGCCCGCGGGCGGCGCGGATGCGGCGGGCGAGCAGATCGACGGCATCCTGGTCGGCGAGCGCGCCGACCTCGACGAACGCCTCGCCAGCGACGCCCAGCGGTTCGCGGCTGGTGACGAGCAGGCGGGTGGTCGGCGCTGCCTGCAGCAACGCGGCCGCCACCGCCGCGGTCTCCGCCGCGACGTGCTCCGCGTTGTCCAGCACGAGCAGCAGCGTGCGGCCGGCCACCGCCTCGAGCACCCGCTCCCGGGTGGAGGTGCGTGCCGCGGCGGAGTCAGGAAGACGGATGCTGCGCCCGAGCGCCGTCGCCACCGCATCCCACACCTCCCCGGGCGCTGCGGGCGCGAGCTCGACGAACACCGCCGCCGGAGCGCGGCGGGCGGCCTCGAGCGCGAGGGTGGTCTTCCCGGCCCCGCCCGGGCCGAGCAGGGTGACGAGGCGTTCGTCGGCGAGCTGCGCGTCGATGAGCGCGAGTTCGGCGGTCCGGCCGATGAGCGCGGTCACGGCGGCGGGAACAGCCGGGTGAGGATCCGCCTCGACGGGTGCCGCGGCGGGAATGTCCGAGGGCGCCGCCGCGGCGAGCCGTTCGGCGTGCGCGCGGTCCTCGAGCAAGTCCCGCACCACCCAGTCGAACCCGTCCGGCGTCCACGGGTCGCCGCGCCACAGCGCCAGCGCGGCACGGGCCTCCCCTGGCGCGTGGTCCTCCCGCGCCCGGGCCACCCGATCGGCGAACGCGACGATGTCGACGTCGCTCCGCGCGACGGCCAGCCGGTAGCCGCCCGGCACGGCCTGCAGCACGCCGGCGGGCAGCACCCGGCGGAGGCGCGAGACGAGCGACTGCAACGCCGCTCGCGGGTCCACCGGCGGATCGGACGGCCAGACGTCCTCGGCGAGTGCGCGGTAGCCGGCGCGAGCCGGAACAGCAGCGCCTGCTGGCCGCGTCCGCGCACGTCGCGCAGCGCGCCGTCGGCGTCGTCGACGGCGAACCCGCCGAAGAAGCGCAGCCGCACCGTCTCACTGTAGGACGGGCCGCGGCCCCACGCGGGTCGCGACGCCCTGCCCCTGACGCCGAGATGGGTTCTGCGCCCCGAGACCCGGGGGAAACCCCACGGTTTCGGGGCCCAGAACCCATCCCGCGGTCAAGGGCCACGGTCAGGGCCGCGGTCCGCCGGCGGTCGGGAGCGGCGTCAGCGAGCGTCGAGCAGCTCGCGGAGGGCGCGGATGGCGGGGGCTTCGGTCATCGTCGCGCGCCACACCAGCGTGACCGGACGGGTGGGCACCGGATCGTGCACCGGCACCGCGACGACGCCGTCGGGCAGCCGCCCCCGGCCGAGGCGGGGGACGAGCGCCACCGCGACGCCGGCGGCCACGAGCTCGCCCTGCGAGGCGAACTCCAGGCACCAGTAGTCGATCCGCGGCGGCGACGGCTCACCACGGAACATGTGGCAGAACCACTCGTAACAGATGGTGCCGTCGGGGGTGGAGGCCCATGTGCGGTCCCGGATGTCGGCGGGGGTGACGGCGGTGGCTCCGGCGAGCGGATCGTCCGCGGGCAACAGCACGTCGGCAACGTCGCGGAAGAGTTCTTCGCTGCGCAGGCTCGGCGGCAGCGCGAGCCCGACCCCCTCCCAGTGGTGCACGATCGCGACGTCCAGGGTCCCCGCGGCGACCGCATCCACCGCGTTCCACGGGTCGAGCTCCTGCACCGTGACCCGGAGGTCCGGATGCTGATCCCGCACCCGCAGGACGAGGCCGGGGACGATGCCGCGGACCGCCGTGGCGAACGCACCGAGCCGGATCGTTCCGGTCGGCCGGGCCTGTGCGTCGTGCAGCCGGGAACGCAGCGACTCGACCTGCTCCCGCAGCAGCGCACCCTCGTCGACGACCCGTCGGCCCGCGGCGGTCAGCACGACACCGCGACCGGCACGGTCGAGCAGGCGCGCGCCCAGATCCCGCTCCAGGCGCTTGATCTGCTGCGACACGGCGGACGGCGTGAATCCCAGTTCGGCGGAGGCGGCGTGAACCGTTCCGGTGCGGGCGATCGCGAGGAGCGCGTCGACGGCGAAGAGGTCGATCATGGCGACAGTCTGCACCCTCCGTCCAGTTAGCGCAGCTACCGGATGGTGTGAAGAATCGTTCGCTGGTGCTGCACGATCCCTCGGGTCATGCTGGACCCGTGCCCCTTCGTTCCGCGCTTGCCGCCGTCCTCGTCGCCCTCATCTGGGGCGTGAACTTCGTCGCGATCGATCTCGGCCTCGACGGGATGCCGCCGACGCTGTTCGTGGCCCTCCGCTTCACCGCGGTCATCCTGCCGGCGATCTTCTTCGTCCCGCGCCCGGCGGCCCGGATGCGGGACGTGCTCCTCGTGGGGCTGTTCATGAGCCTCGGCCAGTTCGGCCTGCTCTACACCGCCCTCGCCCTCGGGATGCCCGCGGGGCTCGCCTCGCTCGTGTTGCAGGCGCAGGTGGTGTTCACCGTCCTGCTCGCGGCGCTCGCCCTCCGCGAGGTCCCCACCCGCTGGCAGGTCGCGGGCGTCGCCGTGGGCTTCGGCGGGCTGATCGTCGTCGGCAGCGGCAGCGCGGCGCATGTCCCGGCGCTCGCGTTCCTCCTCTCGCTCGCCGCCGCCGCGTCATGGGCGACCGGCAACGTCATCGCCCGCCGGGCGGGCGGCGGAGGGGGAGGCCGCTCCGCATCCGGGCCCGGTTCCGGATTGTCGATGACGGTGTGGTCGGCGCTCGTCGTGCCGATCCCCATGCTGGGGCTGTCCCTGCTCGTCGACGGACCGGATGCGGTCGGCTTCGCCCTCACGCACCTCACCGCGGCGCAGTTGCTGTCGACGGCGTACACGGCGTGGCTTGCGAGCCTCGTGGGCTACGGCATCTGGAACACCCTGCTCGCCCGCCACCCGGCATCCGCCGTGGTGCCGTTCACCATGCTCGTGCCGCCGGTCGGGATCGCCGCGGCGTGGCTGGTGCTGGGTGAGACGCCGACCCTCACGGAAGGGATCGGCGGCGTCGTCCTGCTCCTGGGCGTGGCCGTCACCACCGGTCTCTTCCGCCGTCGCCGGGCGACGCCGCCCCCGGTCTCACCCGCACCGCCCGCGCCCCCGGCATCGCTCATGCCCCCGGCATCGCCGCTCGACGCGGAACCCGCCCCGCCGCGACGCTAGGCCGCGGAGCTCAGTCGACCAGCGTCAGGGTCGCGTACTCGCTCGTGCCGCCGTCGAGGATCCGGCGGTAGGAGTCGACGAGGATCGTCCGCAGCAGGTCGAGGTCGACCCCGGCGAGATCCGGGAAGTACAGGCATCCCACCCCGGTGCGATGCGGACCGAGGTCGGCGAGCGCGGCGGCATGGGTCGAGACGCCGTCCAGCAGGTACACCGTGAGGGCAGCCTTCCGGGGGGCGAAGCCGATGATCGGCGAGTGCCCCTGCGTGCCGGTGGGGTACCGGTAGTGGCAGGCGCCGTAGCCGATGATGCCCCCAGCCCACATCTCGGGCTCTCGGCCGGTGACCTCGGCCATCAGCGCGTGCATCGTCTCCGCGTCCCGACGGCGGGCGGCGGGCGTGGTCTTCGCGATCGCCGTCCCGACGTCCGCCCCAGTGCGTTCCATGGCCTCAGTGTGGCACGCCTGTCACGGCTCGATGAGCAGGTAGCCACCGCGGGCCGCGTCGAAACCCCCGATCGCACGGCCTGCGGCGAGGTGCCCGGTGAGCTCCTGCCGCACGCGCCGGCGCCAGTGGGCCGCCTCGGCGGGTGACGCGAGGCGCAGCGCCTCGATATCGGGCGGAGCCTCGACGGTCGCCACCACCCGCTCGGATGCGGGGACGGATGCGGGCGAGGTGGTGAGGTCCCAGTCGACGAGGATGCGGTCGGTCTCATCCCCGCGGTTGACGCCGTCGTCCATCGGGCCGTAGTGGTCGATGAGGTATTCGACGGCTCTCGCGCCGAGCACGGCGAGGTTCAGATGCGCGTTCCGGGCGACGAGCGGATCGAACGTCCAGGTGATGTGCTCGACGCCCCGCGCGAGCGCCCACTCGCGCTGGTGCTGCTTCAGCATCCGCCCGAGCCCGCCGCCACGGTGGGAGGGGAGGATGCCGGTGATGTGGGAGTGCATCGAGCGCGCGGCGGGCGCGGCGAAGAAGGCGACCGAGGCGCCGACCATCGTGTCGCCGTCGTAGAGGCCCGCGGCGTAGTTGCCGGCGTGGGTGAGCGCGCGCAGCAGATTCGCGGGCATCCCGGTGCGGTCGCCGCCCCACACCTCGCTCAGCACGGCGGATGCGGCGAACACCTCGTCGACATCGTCGATCAGGTGGATCCGGACGGATGCGGGCACCCCACTCATCGCCCCAGTCTGGCACCGTCGATCACCCCGCCGTCCGGCGCCCCGACGCTACCCTGAGCGCATGAGCACGCACACCGGGGACGGCACCGCGGCCGCATCCTCGACTTCGGACACCCGCTTCTTCGGCCAGCCGTGGGCGCTCGCCCACATCTTCGGCGTGGAGATGTGGGAGCGGTTCAGCTTCTACGGCATGCAGGGCATCCTGCTCATCTACCTGTACTACACGGCGAGCGAGGGCGGACTCGGCATCGACAAGGCCGTGGCGACCGGCATCGTCGGCGCCTACGGCGGTGCGGTGTACCTGTCCACGATCCTCGGGGCGTGGATCGCGGACCGGCTGTTGGGTGCGGAACGGGTGCTGTTCTTCAGCGCGATCGTCATCATGATGGGGCACATCGCCCTCGCCCTGCTGCCGGGCATTGCGGGCGTCACGGTCGGGCTCATCCTGGTCGCGGTCGGTTCGGGCGGCCTCAAGGCCAACGCCACCTCCGTGGTCGGCTCGCTGTACGCCGAGGACGACCCGCGCCGCGACGGCGGATTCTCGCTGTTCTACCTCGGCATCAACCTGGGCGCGCTGGTCGGTCCGCTGCTGACCGGTCTGCTGCAGCAGACTTGGGGTTTCCACTTCGGGTTCGGTCTCGCCGCGGTCGGCATGGCGTTCGGCCTCATCCAGTACTCGATCGGGCGACGCGGGCTACCGGCCGTCGCCCGCACCGTGCCGAACCCGCTGCCCCGCACCGCGTACGCACGGTGGATCGCCATCGGCGCCGGAGGCCTCGTGGTCATCGTGGCGCTGGTGCTGCTCGGCGTGATCCGCGCCGACACCCTCGCCCCGGTCGTCATCCTCGTCACGATCGGCGCGACGATCGCGTACTACGCCGTGATCCTGTCGTCGAAGCGGCTGGATCCGGTCGAGCGCTCCCGGGTGTTCGGGTTCATCCCGCTGTGGATCGTCAGCGTCGGGTTCTGGTCGCTGTACCAGCAGCAGTTCACCGTGCTGACGATCTACTCCGACGAGCGACTCAACCGCGACCTGTTCGGCTGGGAGATGCCGGTGTCGTGGGTGCAGTCGATCAACCCGGTGTTCATCATCCTGCTCTCCGGGGTGTTCGCCGCGCTCTGGACGAAGCTCGGCCGCAGGCAGCCGTCGACGCCGGTGAAGTTCGCCCTGGCCGCCATCATCATGGGGGCGGCGTTCCTGCTGTTCCTGCCGTGGGCGAACGGAGGGGCGAACACCACGCCGCTGCTCGGCATCATCGGCATCCTCTTCGTGTTCACGGTGGCGGAACTCCTTCTCTCCCCCATCGGACTGTCGGTATCGACCAAGCTCGCCCCGCGCGTGTTCCACACTCAGATGGTCGCGCTGTTCTTCCTGTCGGTGGCGCTCGGCACCGCGATCGCCGGATGGCTCGGCCAGTACTACGACCCGAGCAACGAGGTGCCGTACTTCACGATCCTCGCGCTCATTGCCGTGGCACTCGGCATCGCACTGCTGCTGTGCGTGAAGCCCGTGCTCGCGCTGATGCGCGGGGTGCGCTGAGAACCCCGGCGCGGGCGGTCGAAACGACGCCGAAACGCGCGTAGGCCAGCATGAGCGGATGCCGGAGAAACAGCTCGTCCTCGCCGCGTACGAGGAGTTCACCCCCAACTTCGTGAACCACACGTGGCACCTGCCGCGCAGTATCTCCCACCGCTACAGCGAGCTGGGCTTCTGGCAGGAGTACGTACGGGAGCTGGATGCGGCGGGCTTCGACTTCCTGTTCCTCGCCGAGGCGCTCGGCTACCCGATGACGGACGACGGCGCGGTGCCGGATGCCGTCATCCGCGAGGCGGTGCAGATGCCGGTGCTCGACCCGGTGGCCCTCATCAGCGCCCTCGCGGCGACCGTGGACCGGCTCGGCTTCGTGGTCACTGCATCCACCACCTCGCAGGTGCCGTACCTGCACGCCCGCACCTTCACGACGCTCGACCACATCACTGCCGGCCGGATCGGCTGGAACATCGTCACCACGGACCAGCAGAACGCGCTCACGCGCCTTCTCGGCATGGACGCCGTCGTCCCGCATGGCGAGCGCTACGACCGGGCGACCGAGTTCGTCGAGCTCGTGCTGCAGCTGTGGGAAGGCGCCTGGGAGGACGATGCCGTCGTCGCCGACAAGGCCGCGCGGGTGTACGCGGATCCGGCGAAGGTGCACCGCATCCGGCACGACGGCCGCTACTTCTCGCTCGACGGATACTTCCCTGCCACGCCGTCGCCGCAGCGGACGCCCACGCTGTTCCAGGCGGGCACCTCCGACCGGGGCAAGGAGTTCGCCGCCGCCTACGCGGAATGCATCTTCACGTCGTACCGCGACACCGCCTCGGCGGCCGCGCACATCGGCGACCTGCGCGCTCGCGCCCGCACCGACGGCCGGGAGCTCGTCGTGCTCAACGGGGTGTCGGTCGTGGTCGGCGACACGACGGCGGAGGCGGAGGCGGAGCGGGCGGACCTGGATGCGGCGCCCTCACGGGATGCGGCGGCGGCGCTGTTCCTCGGCTGGACCGGCGTCGACCTCTCCGCGCTCGGCCACGACACCCTGCTCGCCGACCTCGACCCGCAGGGCAGCAAGACGACGTTCGCGCTCTGGGGCGACAACCCGGCGACCCCGACGGTCGGCGCCCTGCTCGACCAGATCACCTCGGAGTCCGGCGGATTCAAGGCCACCGGGACGGCACTCGAGGTGGCCGACCAGCTCGAAGCGATCGCGCGCGACGGCGACATCGACGGATTCCTGATGGAATGCACCTACGGCGGGATCGAGAGCCACCGCCGGTTCATCGCCGAGGTCATGCCGATCCTCCGCGAGCGGGGGCTCCTGCCGGCGGAGCCGCGCGGCGGGAGCCTCCGGGAGCGGCTCACCGCCTCCGCGACGCCGCGCCTCGCCGCGCCGCATCCGGCCGTGAAGTACCGCCACTGACGCCCACCTTTCCCCGACCCGCTCAGACACAACGGCGGAGATCGTGATCCGGTGACGCTGCGCAACCGGTTGCAGTGACCGTCGCGGCCATGATCTCCGCCGTTGTGCACGGGTGTGACGGATGCGGAGCCGCCGAAGCGGACGCAAACCCTGCAGCGGGGCGCGGGCGCGCTCAGCGGGTGAGGATGAGGGCGTCGCCCTGCCCGCCGCCGCCGCAGAGAGCGACCGCAGCGGTGCCGGAACCACGACGGACCAGCTCGTGCACGGCGTGCACGACGAGCCGGTTGCCGGAGGCGCCGACCGGGTGCCCGATGGCGATGCCGCCACCGTGCGGGTTGACGACGTCGTCGCTGATGCCGAGCTCGCGCTGCGACCGGGCGACCACCGCACCGAACGCCTCGTTGATCTCGACGAGGTCGAGGTCCGCCGGCGTGATGCCCTGCTTCTCGCAGGCCTGCGCGATGGCGTGGGCGGGCTGCGCGTGCAGCGAGTTGTCGGGGCCGGCGACCTGACCTGCGGCACCGATCGCCACGAGGACCGGCCAGCCCACCGCATCCGCGTGGGCACGGGTGGTGAGGACGACCGCCGAGGCGCCGTCGGAGATCTGCGAGGAGTTGCCGGCCGTGATCGACCCGCCCTGCGCGAACGCGGGGCGCAGACCCGCGAGGGTCTCCACCGTGGTGTCCGGGCGGATGCCCTCGTCACGCGTCACCCGGATCGGATCGCCCTTCCGCTGCGGCACCTCGACGGGAACGAGCTCGGCGTCGAAGACCCCGGCGTCGTACGCTGCGGCGGCGCGCTGATGCGAACGCGCGGCGACCGCATCCTGCTCCGCGCGCGTGATCTCGTACCGTTCGTTGTGCCGCTCGGTCGAGGCGCCCATGCTCTCGTGGTCGAAGGCGTCGGTCAGGGCGTCGTAGGCCATGTGGTCGAGCACCTCGACGGTGCCGTAGGACCAGCCCTCCCGCGAGCCCATGAGCAGGTGCGGCGCCCGGGTCATCGACTCCATTCCGGCGGCGACGACGACAGTGGCATCCCCCGAGCGGATCATGCGTGCGGCGTCGATCACCGCGGTGAGGCCGGACAGGCACACCTTGTTGACGGATGCGGCGTGCACATCCCAGCCGAGGCCCGCGCCGATCGCGGCCTGCCGGGCGGGGTGCTGACCGTTCCGCATCCGCGGGGATCGAGCCCTGCTCGAGCGCGCCGCGGATCGCGAACGCACCCAGCTGCGGGGCGGTGAAAGCGGACAGCTGACCCTTGAGGCGCCCCTGCGGGGTGCGGGCCGCGGCCACGATGACGACGTCGTCGGTGTTCATGCCTCCACCTTAGATTCGATGCGAACGAGAAGATCCGGCTCGGTCGCGGCGCGCACCTCGTCGACGCTCACGCCCGGTGCCACCTCGACGAGCACGAGCCCGTCGGGGGTCACGTCGATGACGGCGAGGTCGGTGATGATGCGGTCGACGACCCCGCGCCCGGTGAGCGGCAGCGAGCAGTCGTTGACGATCTTCGGCGAGCCGTCGCGGGCGGTGTGCTCCATCAGCACGATGACCCGCCCGGCGCCGTGCACGAGGTCCATGGCGCCGCCCGGGCCCTTGACCATCTTTCCCGGGATCATCCAGTTGGCGAGATCCCCGGTCGCCGACACCTGCATGGCGCCGAGGATGGCGGCATCGATCTTGCCGGCCCGGATCATGCCGAAGCTCGTCGCGGAGTCGAAGATCGACGCGCCCGGGAGCACCGTCACGGTCTCCTTGCCGGCGTTGATGAGTTCGGGGTCGACCGCGTCGTCAGTCGGATACGGCCCGACCCCGAGGATGCCGTTCTCGGACTGGAGTACGACGGTGACGCCCGCCGGCACGTGGTTCGGCACGAGTGTCGGCAGTCCGATCCCGAGGTTCACGTAGGCGCCGTCGCGGAGCTCCTGCGCGGCACGGGCGGCCATCTGTTCGCGGGTGAGTCCCATGGTCACTCCCCTCCTTCGGTGCGGACGGTGCGCTTCTCGATGCGCTTCTCGATGTCGGGACCGACCTCCACGACGCGGTGGACGAAGACGCCGGGCAGGTGCACCGCATCGGGGTCGATCTCCCCCGGCTCCACCAGGCGCTCGACCTGGGCGATGCACACGCGCCCGGCCATCGCGGCGAGCGGGTTGAAGTTGCGGGCGGCCTTGTGGAAGACGAGGTTGCCGTGCCGGTCGCCGACGGCGGCGTGCACGAGCGCGAAGTCGGTGACGATCGCCTCCTCGAGCACGTAGTCGCGTGCGGTGCCGTCGACGTCGAAGGCGCGGACGTCCTTCACCGGGGAGGCGACCGCGACCGAGCCGTCGGAGGCGTAGCGGCGGGGCAGCCCGCCCTCGGCGACCTGGGTGCCGACACCGGTCTGCGTGAAGAACGCGGCGATGCCCGATCCGCCGGCGCGGAGCTTCTCGGCGAGCGTGCCCTGCGGGGTGAGTTCGAGCTCCAGCTCGCCGGTGAGGAACTGCCGCTCGAACTCTTTGTTCTCACCGACGTACGACGAGGTCATCTTGCGGATGCGGTGGGCGTTCAGGAGCACGCCGAGCCCCCAGTCGTCGACGCCGCAGTTGTTGGAGACCACGCTGAGGTCGGTCGCACCCAGCGCGAGCAGTGCCTCGATGAGGATCATCGGGTTGCCGGAGAGCCCGAACCCGCCGACCGCGATGCTCGCCCCGTCGGGGATGTCGGCCACGGCCGCCGCGGCGGTGGACACCTGCTTGTCGATCACGCGGACTCCTTCGTGCCGGGTCGAGCCGGATGGCTCCGCTCCAGCCTGCGCGCACACGATGCCGCGCGCACAGCACACGCTTGCCATGTGGAACCCTCGCCGCGTAGCGTCCATATCGTGGACACACACGGGCAGGTGGCGGGCGCGCAGGCGGTCGGGCGCGCGGCACGGCTGCTGCGGCTGGTCACCGGTGGCGGGACCGGGGGCGCGGCGACCGGCGAGCTGGCGTCGGCCGCGGGGCTGTCGCGACCGACGACGCACCGCATCCTCAGCGCGCTGCGACAGGAGGGCCTCGTCGACCAGGACGACGCGACAGGGCACTGGGTCGTCGGCCCCGAGCTGTATCTCATGGGCACTGTCGCCGCCGCGCGGTACGACGTCACCGCGACCGCCCGCGACATCGTGCGCTCGCTTGCGGTGCGTACCGAGGAGAGCGCGTTCCTGTCGGTGCGCCGCGGGGACGAGACGGTGTGCCTGCTGCGCGAGGAGGGGAGCTTCCCGATCCGCTCCTTCGTCCTGTCCGAGGGGGTGCGCTTTCCGCTGGGCGTCGCCTCGGCCGGTCTCGCGATCCTCGCCTTCCTGCCGCCCCACGATGTGGACGCGTATTTCGATCGGCATCCGGAGCTGCCCGACAAATGGGGCGCCGCTCACGGCGAGGCGCGGCTCCGGGCGCGGCTGGCGGAGACCGCCGCCCGCGGGTTCGCGGTGAACCCCGGGCTCATCGTCGAGGGCAGCTATGGGCTGGGTGCCGCGGTCTTCACCCGTGAGGGCGACCCGCAGTGGGCGCTGAGCCTGACCGGGGTGCAGTTCCGGTACACCCCGGAGCGGATCGCCGAGCTCGGCCGCATCCTGCTCGCGCACGCGCACCAGCTCTCCACGCGCATCGCCGCCTCGCGCTGACCGTCAGCCGCTCGGGCGCGCCGCGACACGCACGCTCAGGTGGCAGCAACGGCGGAACCAGCATCCGCGACCCCGCCCGGGCTGCCACCCGAGGTGCGGTCAGCTGCCGGTGCGGCGGCGGCGGCCCAGGTACGTGGAGAGGCCGACGGCGGCGAGCAGCGCGACGCCATTGAACACGTTCGACGCCCAGCCGCTCGCGCCCGACAGCGCCAGGCCGCTGACCGACACCGATACGAAGATGGCGCCGACGATTGTGCCGATCACGTTGAAGAAGCCGGGACGGATGGCGGTCGCACCCAGGAACACCGCAGCCAGGGCGGGGAACAGGAGGGTGCCCCCGTCGGATGCGGTCGCGCTGCCCACCCGAGCGAGCTGAAGGACACCGGCAAGACCGGAGATGAAGCCGGCGATGATGAAGCTCCACCACACGTTCTTGTTCACCGGCAGGCCGACGAGCTTCGCGGCGGTCGCGTTCGACCCGATCGCGTACAGCGACCGCCCGTACGGGGTGTGGGTGAAGAAGTACCACGCGATCGCCGCGACGATCAGGGTGATGAAGAAGGCCACCGGGATGCCGGCGAGGCGGGTGGAACCGAACTTGATCAGCGCCGGGTCGATCCCGCTGACGAAGGTCTGACCGCCGGTGAACCAGCTCATGAGACCCGCCAGCAGCATGGACATACCGAGGGTCGTCACGAACGGGCTCATGTGGAGCCGGGTCACGAAGAAGCCGTTCACCACGCCGACGAGGGTGCCGAGGACCAGGGCGATGAGGATCGACAGCCACAGCGGCAGGCCGAACACCGACATCAGGCCGGCGGTCATGACCTGCGCCATGACGGCGGTGGCCCCCAGCGAGAAGTCGAAGTACCCGCAGATCAGCGGGAACAGCGCGGCGATCGCGATGAGGGCGACCACGGCCTGACTGCCCAGGATGACGTTCAGGTTGTTCATGGTCGGGAACGAGGTGGACGACAGCGGGAAGAAGGAGAAGAACGCGTAGACGACCACCGCGAGCAGCGGCAGCGCGAAGTTCTCCAGCAGCCGCACCGGGGCCGGGGTGCGCTTCACCGGGATGGAGACGGTCGCCGTCGAGGGCGGAGTGCTCGTCTGGGTCATGGCTGTGCCTCCGTGGGGGCGTCGGTGACGGATTTCTCGCGCAGCACGAGGCTGGTCAGCCCGTCCACGTCGAGAGTGCCGGCGGCGACCTCGTCGGAGATCTTGCCGCGGCTGAGGATGAGAGTGCGATCGCACAGGGCGTGGATTTCGCCCAGGTCGCTGGAGGCGACGATGACCGCGCAGCCTTCCGCCGCCGCACGGCGGATGATGGCGTAGATGTCGGCGCGGCTCATGACGTCCACGCCCTGCGTGGGTTCGTCGAGCAGTAGGAGCTTCGGATGCCGCTGCATCCATCGCGCGAGGACGACCTTCTGCTGGTTGCCGCCGGACATGGACGAGAACAGCGCGTCCGGACCGGCGACCTTCACCCCGAAGTCGGCGATGAGGGTCTGCGCGGCGCTGCGTTCGCGACCGCGCGGCATGACGCCCGCCGTCCAGTTCTCGGAGAGGGTCGCCAGTGCCAGGTTCTCGGTGACGGACTGGTCGGGGAAGGCGGCCTCCCCGGCTCGGTCCTCCGGGACGAGCGCGACGCCGGCGCGCATGGCGTCGCCGATCGCGGCGGGAGCGTAGGGCGCCCCCTCCAGGGTCATGGTGCCCTGGTCGGGCGCGTGCTCGCCGAAGATCATCTTCAGCACGCTGGACCGCCCCGAGCCGACCAGGCCCGCGAGTCCGAGAATCTCGCCGGTGTGCACGGTGAGGTCGATGCCGCGCACCGGTCCGCCGCGCAGCCCGGCGACGCTCAGCACGGGCGTCCGGTCGGCGTGCTCGGCCTCGCCGGTCGGACGCAGCGCCCGCACCGAACGGCCGGCCATGATCTCGATGAGCTCGTCCTCGGTGGGGGTGGTGGCGACCAGTTCGCCCGCCACACGGCCGTCGCGGTAGATCGTGAAGTCGTCGCAGACCGCGAGGACCTCGCGCAACCGGTGGCTAACGATGACCACCGTCTGACCGAGCTCGGCCCGTCGGCGCACGCGCTCGAGGAGCAGCTCGGACTCCTGCGCCGCGAGCCGCGCGGTGGGCTCGTCGAGGACGAGCAGCAGCTCCTGCGCCGAATCCTGGTCCTGCAGTGCCCGCGCGATCGCGACCATCGTCTGGTCGGACGGGCGGAGCTTGCGCACCGGCGTGCGCGGGTCGATGTCGAGTTCGTACTCGGCGAGCAGGCGCGACACGTGCGCGCGCAGGCTCTTCCAGTCGATCCCGGGGCCGCGGCGCGGATACCCGTTGTCGAGGGCGAAGTTCTCCTCGATCGACAGGTCGTCGAACAGTCCCAGGTCCTGGTGCACGAAGCGCAGGCCCGAGCTCTGGGCGGTCGCGGGGGTGTAGCCGTGCAGATCGATCGGTCGCCCGAAGATCTCAAGCTCACCCGCATCCGCGGTGTAGACGCCGGCGAGGATTTTGATCGTGGTCGATTTGCCCGACCCGTTGCCGCCGAGGAGGGCGTGCACGGTGCCGCGGCGGACGGCCAGGGACACGTCGTTGAGCGCACGGGTCCCGCTGAAGTTCTTGTCGAGGTGACGGATCTGCAGCGCCAGACCCCCGCGGTCCGGCGCGCCGGGAGCGGCAGGGGTTACCCCTGCCGCTCCCGGGTTCGCCAGGGCGTCGGTCACTTGCCCCACGCCGCGAGGAACTTGGACTTCCAGTCGATGCTGCCGTCGTACGGGCCGGAGTCCGGCAGGTTGTGGTCCTTGTCGACCACCTGCACCGACTGCCCGATGAAGGCGACGTCCTCACCGGCACGCGCGCGGATGGCGGTGTCGATGGAACCCCACGACTCCCAGATCTGCGCCTGGCCGACGGTGGCGGTGATGCCGGGCTGGCCGTTGCGGATCATGTCGAGCGCACCCTCGGATCCGAACCCGCCCACGACCGTGAGCTTGTCCGCGAGACCGGCCTGGTCGATGGCGGCGGCGAGGCCGTTGACGAGGTAACCGTCGGTCGGCATGACCAGCGAGTTCGCGTCGGGGTTGGCCAGCAGCACGCTGACGATCTTCTGGTTCATGGAACCGTCGGCGCTCTCGACGTCGGAGACGTCGACAACCTCGACGACCTCACCCGAACCGAGGGCGGTGATCTCGTCCTCGAAGGCGGTGGTCACCAGGCCACCCCACGGGTTGCTGGTCATGTTCACGACGACGGTCTTCGGGTCGCCGTCGGTCTTGCCGAACACGTAGTCGGCCTGCAGCTTGCCGATCGCCATGAAGGGGCTGGGCACGGGCGCGTCCTCGAGCCAGAGACGCTCGGCGTCCCACAGCTTCGGGTCGCAGTCGTCCACGCCACCCCCGCCGACGATGGTGACGCCGGCGTCGTGGGCTTCCTGGAAGGCGGCCTGCGCCGCGCTGCAGCTGATGCCGACTGGGACGAGCACGTCCGCGCCGCCGGCGACGGCCTGGCGGATCGCGGTCGCGAAGCCCTCGGGGCTCAGCTTGCCGTCGACGATCGTGGCGTTCCAGCCGGCCGTCTCGGCGGCCTCGGCCATGGCGGCGGCCGGCGCGGAGCAGGTCGGGTTCGACTCGCCGCACGACATGACGTAGAAGTTGAGGCCCGCCTCGGGCGTTACGGGGGTCAGGTCGGCGAGGTCGGAGCCGATGCCCTCGTACGCGGTGTCCAGCGCGGTCTGAGCCTCGGCGCTGAGCTCCGTGGTGTCGCCGCTGGCGGCGGGGTCCGTGGTGTCACCGGTGGTACAACCGGCGAGGGCGACGGCGACGGCGACGACTGCTGTCGCGATCGCGAACTTCTTCTGTGATCTCACGAGACACTCCTGCTGTGTCAGGAGGCGAGTGCCGAGGTGCCGGCGCCTTCGCCTCGTTCGGGTACTGGCGTCCATGCCAGCGCTTCATCACACCAGCCCGCCGCGGGTTCGGGAACGCGGGGGCTGCGATGGGTGGCATCGCCCAGTTCGATGAGCGTATCGCTTCGGCCGCTCAGATCCTGCCCTCACCTCCGTCGACGAGGAGGGTCTGACCGGTGATGAAAGCCGCATCCGGTGAGGCGAGGAACGCGACGGCCGCGGCGATGTCGTCCGGTTCCCCCGATCTCGGCACCGCCTGCCGGCTGCGCACCAGCGCGAAGTGCGCGTCGGGGATGTCGTGGACGGCGTGCTCGGTGCGAGTGAGACCCGGAGCCACCGCGTTCACGGTGATCCCGTCGGGTCCGAGCTCGGTCGCGAGGCCCCGGACGAGGCCGGTCAGCGCGCCCTTGCTGGCGATGTAGTGGCTCATCGCTGCGGGCGGGGTGACGTAGCTGGAGGAGGTGATGACGACGATGCGCCCGTCGCCCGCAGCGCGGAGCCCAGGAAGCGCCGCGCGGATGAGATGGAACGCGCCGTCCACGTTGACGCGGAAGGTGCGCTGCCAGTCGGCCGCGCTGAGCTCGTCGAACGGCACGGCCTTCTGGAAGGCGGCGCAGTGCACCACGACGGCCGGCGGCGCGGACTCCCGCCCGACCCGCTCGATCGCCGAGGCGACCGCATCCGGGTCGGAGATGTCGGCGTGCACGTCGATCACGCCGTCGCGGGGCGCCGCCGGGTCGATGACGTCGAGGCTCGCGACGACAAGGCCTGCGGTGCGAAGGCGCGCGACGATGGCGGCGCCGATCCCCCGCGCTCCTCCGGTCACGACGGCGGTGCGTTCGGTCATCTCGGACCCCTTTCGGCGGCGGCGGCGATGCCACCACGCCCACGCTAGGGCCGGGATGCGGGCCGGGTGCAGACCGCGACCGGCATACCAGGCATCCGGACGCTGCCCGGAGGGACTCAGGCGGGCTGGACGTCCGTGTCGAACTCGACGAGCTCCGCGACGGTGCGGAGGATGCCGAGGAGCCACCGCAGGGCCGGGTCGCTGTTGCGCGAGGGATGCCAGAACGCGGATTCCACGAGGGTCGCCAGCGGCAGCGGGATGCGGGCGACGGTCAGATCCAGCTGCGCGCCGTAGAGCTCCGCGACGCGCGTCGGAACGAAGCCGAACATGTCGGTGCCGGAGACGAGGAAGGGAACCGGGAGGAAGCCCGGGACGCTGCGTGCCACATGCGGGCGGACGGAGGCGGCCTCGAGCGCGTCGTCGGCGAACATCACCACGTGCTCCGCGAACGCGACCTGGACGTAGGGCAGCTCGGCGAGGTCGACGAGGTCGAGGGCCCCGTCCTTCAGCCGCGGGTGCCCGCGGCGCACGATGCACGCCATGCTGTCCGAGAACAGCGACTGGCGCTTTCCGGGCACGCCGTGCGCGGCGGAGGCGATGGCCACATCCTCGCGGAGCAGATCGACGGGGCCGATGTTGTTGAGCGACCCGAACTCGACCGAGACATTCGGCGCCGCCTCCTCGAGCACCCGCAACAGCGGTGCCGTCATCACGGACAGGGCGTAGTCGGATGCGGTCAGCCGGAACTGCCGGTCGCTGGTGCGCGGATCGAACATCGGCCGCAGGTTGAAGGTGCGGCCGACCTCGATGATGGCCTCACTCACCACCGGTTGCAGCGCCAGGGCACGCGGGGTGAGGTCGAAGGTGCGGCCGTTGCGGACCAGCAGCGGATCGTCGAGGAGCTTGCGCAGCTTGGCCACCGCGCCGCTCACCGCAGGCTGGGTGAGACCGATGGACTCCCCGGCACGGGTGAGGCTGCGTTCGGTGAGGATGGCATCGAGCACGACGATGAGGTTGATGTCGATGCCGCGCAGATCATCCATGCTCTCGTAAACGCCCCTTCACGCCCGCCCCAGCATATCGACCGACCCGCATCCGCATCCCTCCACGCCGAGCCACCCCATTACACGCGAGCCACCCCTGTACGTGTCGCACGCACAGGGGTGGCTCGGCGACGGGTCAGAGGCGGTCGGGACCGTAGGTGCGCCGGGCCGGCGGGACCCGGTAGCCCGGGCTCGTCGTCTCGACGATGCGGTTCGAGATGGAGCCGAGGCCTTCGACGGTCATCGTGACAACGTCGCCGACCTGCAGCGGCGGGATGATGAGCTCCCCGCCCGCTCGCGCCCAGCGCTCCGACAGCGCACCCTGCGATGCGGTGCCCGTCGCGAGCACGTCACCCGCGCCAACCCAGGCGTCGCGGGAGGCGTGCACGAGCATCTCCTCGAACGACCACGACATGTTGCGGAGGTTGTCCGTGCCGACGACCTCGCCGTTGATGGCGACCGACATCTCCAGCGCGTAGCGGTCGCCCTCGCGGAACTGCTCGAGCTCCTCGGGCGTCGTGATCCACGGGCCGAGGGTGTTGGCGAAGTCCTTGCCCTTGTTGGGCCCGAGACCCACCCGCATCTCGTTGCCCTGGATGTCGCGTGCACTCCAGTCATTGAAAAGGCAGAACCCGGCGATGTGCTGCGATGCCTCCTCCAGCGGAACGTCGCGGACGGTGTCCTTGACGATCATGGCGACCTCGAGTTCGAAGTCGAGCTTCTGGGTGAACGGCGGCATCGGGATGTCGGCACCCGCGGGGACCACCGACCAGGGGTTCATGAACAGGAACGCCGGCGCCTCGTACCACTGCGGCGGCACCGTGCCGTCACCGGGCTCGTTCTTCTTCATCCCGGCGATGTGCGCCTCGAACACGAGGAAGTCGCGCATGGCGCGCGGCTGCACCGGCACCGCGAACGTCGCGTCCGCGATCGGCCGGCGCTGCTGCTTGCCGGCACGCACCAGGACGTCGCGGCGGACATCCTCGGGACCCTGCAGCAGTGCGAGGATGTCGGGGTCACCCGGCAGGTCCTGGACGCTGCCGTGCTGGATGATGCCGGTGTGGGTGAGGCCGTTGTCCCCGATGTAGCGGGCGTAGCGGGGCATCAGAAGTCCAGCGTGTGGGAGAAGTCCCGCTGCCGCGTCTCGAGGGCGGGGATCGCCTGTCCGAGCGCCCACTGTTCGAAGTGCGGGTAGGTGGCGTGCTTCTTGAACGCCTCCTCATCGTCGTAGACCTCGAAGATGCGGAAGATGTTCGGCTCGTCCGGGTTCTGGTGCGCCTGGTAGTAGATGTTGCCAGGCTCCTCGCGGGAGGCGGGGGAGAGCTTTTCGAGCGCGGAGCGCACGGTCTCCTCCTCGCCGGGCTTGGCGATCCAGGTTGCGGTGCAGACAAAGGCCATGAGTGGTCCTTTCAGGGTGGGTTGACGGTCAGCGGATGCTGCCCGGAGTCATTCGTCGAAGAGGGCGACCGCGCGGGTCCAGCCGGCGGAGGCGCCGCGCACCTTGGCCGGGAAGCAGGCGACGGTGAAGCCGAAGGCGGGGAGGTCTTCGAGGTGCTGGAGCTTCTCGATCTGGCAGTAGCCGACCTCGGCTCCCGCCTTATGACCCTCCCAGACGACCGAGGGATCCCCGGTCTCTTCGAAGAGCCGGCGGTTCGCGGCGATCGGGAGGTCCCAGCCCCAGGCATCGGTGCCGACGACGCGGATGCCCTGGCCGGTGAGGTGCAGAGTCGCGTCGCGGCCGAACCCGATGCCGGTGTCGATGTAGTCGTCCCGGCCGTATGCGGCGGCTGCCACGGTGTTGGCGAGCACGATGTCGAACGGCTGCAGCGTGTAGCCGATGCGGTCGAGTTCGGCATCGATGTCGTCCGGGGTGACGAGGTGGCCGCTGGGCAGGTGGCGCAGGTCGAGCTTCACGCCCGGGCGGAAGAACCAGTCGATCGGCACCTCGTCGATCGTCCAGGCCCGCTCTCCGTTGTTCATCGTCGGGTGGTAGTGCCAGGGGGCGTCGACGTGCGTGCCGGCGTGGGTCGTGATGGTCACGGTCTCCGCCGCGAGGCCCTGCTCGTCGAGCAGCTGATCGGGCCGGATGCCGTACATCGCGTACATGTCCTTCAGGCCACCGATGTGGTCCTTGTACTCGATCTTCGGCCGCAGGAACGGCGGATCGACGGGGATGACGTCGTCCAGGGGCATCGACAGGTCGACGAAACGCATGGGAACTCCTTTGTCAGCGCCTCCATCCTGTGGGCGCGACCGTGTCCGCGACACCTGCCCCCGCCCATAGCTGGCATCGGCGGGAGAGGGTGTCGCGGAGACGGATGCGGTTCAGACGGGGTTGCGCAGGCCAGCAGGCCAGATTCCGTGGCGGCCGGGGTTGAGGATGCCCTGGGGGTCCACCGCATCCTTGATGCGTTCCACGAAGCGCCGATAGGCGTGGTCGTTGAAGGCGTACTGCTCCTGCGCCAGGTCCATAAACTGCAGGTGCGCGCGATACTCGCCGTAGCCGATCTGCCCCGCCTCGGCGACCAGGTCCTGCATCGTGCGGTATGCGTGCGCGGTGGCCGCCTCGTCGTCGTAGTCGAAGGTGATGCCCGCCACACTGACAAGGGATCGCGCACCAACAACGATGAGGTCGGCGGTGTGGTCGATGCCGCGCGCCTCGAATCGTCCGCGCAACCAGCGCTGGAGCTCAAACACCTTCTGCCCGGTGAGGGGGGCCACCGGCGCGAAGCTCATGTGACCGCCGTGCGAGCCGCCATACCATCCACCCATATCCTTCCAGTCAAGGTTAGGGACACCCGCGTACACCCGGTCGGAGGGGTCGGGGAGGGTCGGCCATTCCTCCGGCGTGGTCGTGGTGGAGCGGATGGAGACGTCGGGGATCGTCCCGAACGCCAGCTCGATCTTTTCGAGCTGGTGGGTGTTGACGGGGCGATCCCCGTAGAGGGCCAGCCGGAGATGCCACCGCCCGATGCCGATCCGCGCGGCGATCGAGTCGATCGCTGCGTCCGTCAGGGGAACCGAGGGGTCGGAATCGTCCCAGTGCGAGCGTGGTGCGATCGTCGAGGCGATCAACAGCGTGTTGAGGATGCAGGGGACGCCGTCGACGGTGCCGTCCAGTCGGAGCCGGCGCAGCGTGTCCACGAGCGGGATGAGGTCTTCGTCCCGCCGGACGTCGATGTGCACGTGCGTGATGACCTCGGGTTTGGGCTGCAGCCAGATGCCGAGTTTCGTGACGACGCCGAAGTTCGACTGCATGAACAGCTGGTCGAGCGAGGGACCGAGACTGCGCTTGTAGAGGTTCCAGGACTCGTTGCCGTCCATGGCGCCCATTCCGGTGCGCAGCAGTTCGCCATCGGCGGTGACGACCTCCATTCCGCAGACGGCCGCGAAGTCTTTGCCGTTGGGCAGGTAGGTCAGTCCGTTGTCGAGCGAGTTCCCCCCGAGGCTCCCCCATCCGAGGTCGGGGACGGACACCATCAGCCCGGACCCGGCCGTCTCCAGCGCGTCGTACATGTCCTGGAAGCTGACGCCCGGTTCGACGAGCGCGTAGCCGAGGTCCTCATCGATCGTGAGAACCCGGTTCATCCGCCGATAGTTCAGCGTGATCCCCCCGGACACGCGGGGTGCAGCGCCGCCGTAGCCGTTGTTCCGCCCCTGCCCCTGCGCCCAGATGGGCACGCCATGCGCGGCCGCGATGCGGACGATGGCCTGCACCTCGCCGACGCTCTCCGGCTGGACGACGCCCGCGGTGGCGAACGCATCCCACCCTGCCGGCTGGAACGGGTCGCGGAACTCTGCCGCCGCCGGCGCGTCCAGGACGCGGTCGGCGCCGATGGTGTCGGCGATCTCGGCCAGCGCCTGGCGGACGGTGTCGGCCGGGATGAGGCTGCGGACGGCGGGCAGGAAGTCGGGTGTGGTCATGGGTTCTCTCCGTTGAGACGAGGGATGGAGGTGTGCGCTATTTGCGGATGGTGAGGATGCCCGAGGGCAGCGGGATGCCGCGGCCGTCGGCGCGCGCCCGCTCATAGATCAGCGACGCCAGGACGATGTCCTGGAAGCCGCTCCCGGTGGACTTGTAGATCGCGATGCCGCGCTCGGGCCGGATGGCGCGCCCACCGAGCAGGTCGTGCAGCGACACAGTGACGGCATCCGGGTCGATGCCCGCTGCACGCGCGGCGATCATGTCGCCACTGTCATGCAGGACCTCGGCGAGGGCGTCGGCGACGATGAACGACGCGCGACCGATGAGTGCCGGGTCGAGCTCGCGCTGAGCGGGGGTCGTCGATCCCACTGACACGATGGTCGCATCGGGGTCGACCCAATCGGCCAGCACGGTCGGCGTCTCGTCCCGGGACCGCGCCGCACACAGCACGAGACCCGCACCCGCCACGGCCTCCGCGGCCGCACCGACCGGGTCGACGGGGATCCCGAGTTCGGCGGAGAGCTCCTCGGCGAAACGCTCACGATTGGCCGGTGTGGGGCTCGTCACGCACACCCGCTCGATCGTGGCCACACGGGCGGCGGCGCGCAGCTGGGCTCCGGCTTCGAATCCGGATCCCACGACGGCAACGCTGACGGGACGATCGGGCAGAAGTGAGGTGAGCGCTGCCGCCGCGGTCGCCGCGGTGCGCAGCCCCGTGATGCGGTTGCCGTCGATGAGGGCGGCCAACCGGGAGTCCCGCTGATCGAACAGCGTGATGAGATAGCTGACGAGCCCGTTCTGCAGGGATGCGGAGATGGTCTTCGACCCGGCGTATGCGCCCCCCGGAGGGGCGGCGGTCATCACCCGCTGCCATCCCGTTGCCGTCGTCGCCACCGCACGTTCCGGAGTGGAGGAGGCGACCTCGGGCCGGCTGTAGGCGTCTCGCAGCGCGGCGACAGCCGCATCGACGTCGGCGAGGGCGGCGACGTCCGCATCGGTGAGCAGCAGTGTGGGAGGGTCGGCGACGAAGCCGTCGTCGCTCATCGCCCGGCCTCCGAGTCCGCCGACGGGGCCGGATGGAGCGTGGAACGGATCATGGTCTCTCCTCGGAGGTGACGGGCGATGGCGATGAACGGGTCAGGCGGGGTTGCGTCCGACGAAGAAGTCGCGGAAGGGGTCCATGCTCGGTTCGAAGCCGGAGTCGATGAGGCCCTTCCGGAGCTGATTCATCTGCGGGTCGTGGATCTTCTGCGTGGGAAGACGCAGCGGACCGCCGTTGTACCCGCGCAGCCACCCCTGGAACTTCCACAGCTGTCGGTCGATGAAATGACCGCCGTTGAGCTGCTGAGACACGGCCGACTTCGCCTTCCGCGCGGGATGCATCTTCCAGTACAGATCGGTGACGTCGTCGAACCGCCCCTCCGCGAGGAGCCTCATCGCCGCCGGGATCGTAGGCCCCCAGAACTCGTGGTCGCTGGTAGCCGACAGCTGCAGCGGGATGAGCTGGCCCAGCGGCAGCAGTTCACCCTCGATCGGGCACGAGATGACGACCTCTTCACCGAACAGGCGGTGGCATTCGACGATCCCCATGATGCTCGGAAAGCCGCCCTCCGCCTTGATCACCGCGATGTTCGGCACGTCGTCCAGCAGGCGACGGATGAGACGGGCCGGGATGTCGGAGGGGTGGATGCGGGTGCTGAAGCCCCACAGGAACATGGGGAAGAGGATCACTGCGAGGTTGGTGGCGTCGCAGACCGCCTTCGTGTAGTCGTAGATCTCCTGCTCTGATTCGGGGTAGAAGTTCGGCGGGTACGCCAGGAGGACGAGTTCGGCTCCGGCGGCCTCGGCGCCCTTCACGGCGGCGATGTTCTGTTCCAGCGTGCTCCAGGAGGCGTGGTGCACGATCACCATGTCGGACTTCGCCTCGTCCGCGGCGATCTCCAGGAACTGCAGGTATTCGGGGAGGGTGATGTTGACCTCGGATACGGCGAGCGAGCCCAGGAACCCGTGTTCCTTCGCCAGGCTGATGTCGTGCCGGATGCCCTTCTCATTGAGACGGGTCAGGTCGTTCGTGAAGGACGGGATGGTGCAGTTGACGGCGCCGACGAGCCGCTCGCGCGCCCACTCCCGGGCCTCGGACTTGGTGTAGCTGGCCATGTGCGTTCTCTTCTCTGTGAGGGTCAGGCGCGAGCGCCCGCAGCCGCGGGCGCCTGCGGGCGCATGATGAGGTCGTGGATCTCCGCTCGAAGCCGGAGGAATTCGGGCGTGGCTTTGGTGGCGATCTGATCCCGATCCGTGCCGAAGGGCACCCGGACGGTCGCGGCCACGGATGCCGGGCGGCCGGAGATCACGATCACCGTGTCGGCGAGGTACACGGCCTCGTCGATGTCGTGGGTCACGAGGACGATGGTGACCCCCAGGCGATTGCGTAGGTCCAGCATCAGGTCTTCCAGGTCTGCGCGGGTCTGCGCGTCCACCGAGGCGAAGGGCTCGTCCATGATGAGCACTTCCGGCTGATACGCCAGGGCCCGCGCGATGGCGACGCGCTGCTGCATCCCCCCGGACATCTGCCACGGGTACAGCCCGGCGGCGTCCGGGAGCCCGACGTCCGCCAGCGCCCGGTGGACGCGTACCCGCCGCTCCGCCCTCGACAGGCGGGAGCGCAGCAGCGGCAGCGCGACGTTGGCCTCGACACGCATCCACGGCATCAGGGAACGGCTGTAGTCCTGGAAGACGACCGCCATCTTCTCCGGCGGCTCGTTCACCTCGCGGCCGTCCAGCACGACGCGCCCGCTGTCGGGGGTGGCGAGCTGCGCGAGAGCGCGCAGCAGGGTCGTCTTGCCGACACCGGAGGGTCCGACGATGCAGACGAACTCACCGGACTGCGCCGTGAACGTCACATCCTCGAGGACGAGACGGTCACCGAAACCCTTCTTGAGATGTTCCACTGAGAGGATCGTTCGGGGAGCGGAGTCGCTCATGTCACAACCTTTCAACCACGCGACAGTCGGTGCCAGGCGAGCACGTAGTGCTCGACGACGCCGTAGAAGACATTGAGGATGTAGCCGATCAGGCCCAGCAGGATCATCCCGGACCACATTTCGGGAATGGAGAACTGCCGCTGAGCCTCGAGGATGAAGTAGCCGATTCCCCGGCTGGACCCCAGCAGCTCGCTCGCGACCATGAGGACGACGGAGACGGCGAGGCTCGCGCGGATGCCCGCGAAAATCTGCGGGCTGGCGGCGGGCAGCACGATGCGGAAGATCCAGTCGACCCGGCGCAGGCGCACCGATCGGGCGACATCGCGCAGGGCGGGGCTGACGCCGCGCACTCCGTCCATGGTGTTCAGCAGGATGGGCCAGACCGCGCCCAGCACGATGATGGTCACTCGCATCTCCAGCCCGATCCCGATCAGCTGGATCGCGAGCGGCAGCAACGCGACCGCGGGGAGGTACCGCAGGAACTGCAGCACCGGGCTGGTCGCCTCGGCGGCCACACGGAACAGCCCCAGCGCCACCCCCAGTGCGACGCCGACGACGATCGAGACCAGCAGCCCCAGACCGATCGCGATGAGGCTGGGGACGACGTGCACCGGGAACAGGTCGAAGACCCACAGATCCACGAAGGTCTCGAGGATCCGGGTGAGCGGCGGGAAGTAGAACGACGTCGAGTTCTCACTTCCGAACCACCACACCACGACCAGCACGATGGGCAGGATGAGGCCCAGACCGACGTTGCGCAGGACAGCGCTCATTGCTCGACCCGCCGAAACGAGACGTGCCATCTCAGTGCCGAGCGCTCCGCCGCCACGAACAGTGCATTGATACCGATCCCGAGCAATCCGCTGAGGACGATGTAGGCGTACATCTGCGGGATCGCCCCGCCCAGCTGCGTCACCACGATCTGCTGACCGATGCCCGGTGCGGCGATGACGATCTGGACGCTCAACGTCAGCAGCAGGCAGATGGCAGCCGCCAGGCGGAGTCCGGTGGCGATGTACGGCGCCGCCGTGGGCAGCGTCAGCCGCGCCAGCGAGTCGATCCGCTGGACCCGGAAGGAGCGGAACGTGTCGCGCGCGACCGGGTCGATGTCGCGGACGCCGTAGATGGTCTGCAGCATCACCGCCCACACCGCGGCGAACGTGGCGAGCCAGACCGTGCTCTCCATCCCCGTGCCGAACATCAGAACGATCAGCGGCACGAGAGCGAGAGCGGGAATGGTCCGCAGGAAGTCCAGCAGGGGAGCGGACATGCGGTACGCGAGCCGGCTCATCCCCAAGGCGAAGCCCACCAGCACGCCGATGACGGTCGCGAGCATGAAACTGACGGCCCACGACCCCAGCGTGATCGCGAGCGGCGACCACACCGTTCCGTCGGCGAAGATCTGCACCAGCGAGACGGACACCGCGACGGGTGTGGGAACCGCACCGAGCCGACCGCCTGCGGCGGCCAGCTGCCACGCCGCGAGGAGGACGAGGACGAACCCCGCCTTCCAAGCGACGGCGCTGTGCCGCCGACCGGCCGCGGTCATCGCTGCCACAGGACACCTGTCGCGTCGAACTCCTCGGCGATGAAGCCCTGCGCGTGCATCGCGTCGGCGATCCACTGCAAATCGTCCTCGCGTCCTCGATCAGCGAGGACGAGTATTTCGGCAGCAGGCTCTGAGCGCGAGCCTCGTCGGAGAGCTGAGTGAACTCGCCCATGATGTCGCGGACGGCGTCGGGGTTCGCGAGGGCGTAGTCCACCGCCCTCGCGATGGCCGCGGTGAACCCGTCGACCTCATCCGGATGCGCCTGCGCGAAGCCGGCACTGGTCACCCACGTCGTGCCCACCTGATCCGGCATGCCCTCGACGAACGGCTGCGACAGCACGGTGAGCCCCGCGGCCTTGGCCTGGGACAGGAAGGGGTCCGTGATGAGCGCTGCGTCGACGCGATCCGACTGCAGCGCGGACAGCATGTCCG
Source organism: Microbacterium sp. (assembly GCF_026393345.1). Taxonomy (GTDB): domain Bacteria; phylum Actinomycetota; class Actinomycetes; order Actinomycetales; family Microbacteriaceae; genus Microbacterium. Next base: position 4,207 of record NZ_JAPLAI010000048.1, on the reverse strand, counting down.
GAATGGCGATCTCGACGAACTCGACACCGGAGGGGTCGACGCCTGCTTCATCTAGCGCGAGGCGGGTCGCAAGCTCGGGCGCCGACTTCAGTCCGACGACCGCGATGGTCTTGCCCGCCAGGTCGCTCACGTTCGTGAGTCCGCTGCCGCTCGCCGCGACGATCGCCGCGGCGTCCAGGTAGTCGGGTCCGGATCCGTACCGGTCGTTGGCAGCCACGATGGCGACCCCCAGGCCCTTCGACGCGGCGGTGAGCGTGGGCACCGGGGAGATGAGCGCGAACTGCAACTCGTCGTTCAGGAGCGACGGGATGGCGGCCGCGGCGGCCTGGACGAGCGTCGGGGTGACGTCGAGGCCTTCGTCCTCGAAATAGCCCAGTTCATCTGCGAGATACAACGTCGCGGCGTTCGCGATGGGGGTGACGCCGACGGCCAGCTCGACGAGCTCCGCGGGTCCGGAGCCCGTCGAAGCCGCGCCGGTGGACGCGCTGCATCCCGTGGCGACGATGGCGGCGGCAACCGTTACGCCCAGCCAGACGACGCGCCGTGTCGTGGTGCGAGTCATGTGTGAGTCTCCTTGCTCCGTTGGAAGGTTTCCTCGAAGAATATCCAATATCAATTATCCGCACAGCGCTCAGCGTGATGGCTACCATCACCCGCTGGCGAGCTACTCGGGAACGACGATGCCCTGCTCGTGGAGGACGTCCGCGAGGATGCCTGGCGTGACGTCACGCCCTTGGTTCCGCATGCCGAAATAGGACTCCAACAGGTGCAGGCGTGTGGCGCGGGCCGCCGCATCCGCATCCCGGTCCCGGCACGCCGCAAGGATCTGGCGGTGGAAGACTTCCGCCAGCGGTGAGCGGAGGTCGAAATGCAGGCGAATCCGGTCCGCCTCCGCCCCCAGCGTCTCGATGAGACGGGTCAGGACCGGTGCGCCGGCCGCGCGGTAGAGCACGTCATGGAAGGCGCGGTTGAGCTCGTTGAAGACCGTCGCCAAGTCCTCGTCGTCATGACGCGCTTCGAGCTCATCGAGGATGGCGGTCATCCGCGCGACGTCGTCGTCGGTCAGGCGCGGCACGCCCAGGAGAGCCGCCCGTCCTTCGAGGTCGATTCGCAGGGCGGTGACTTCCTCCAGACGCAGCGGGTCGACCCCCGCGACCACGGTTCCGCGATAGGGCTGTCGCTGGACCAGTCCGGCGGTCTCCAGCTGCAAGATTGCCTCGCGGATGGGAGTTCGGCTCACGCCCAGTTCGATCGCGAGCGTCGCAAGTTCTAGTCGACTTCCAGCGGGCAGTTCGCCGCGCACGATCCGATCGCGCAGGATGCGCGCGACTTCGTCCGTCATGCGCCGGGGCGTCAGAGGGGTCATCTGCCATGAATATCCAATATCCGGGCGTACGTCCAGTTGCCCGCACCATGGGAGCCATCGTTGTCGAGAGGTGGACGCCGCTTCGGATACCGTCGTACGCTCGCCACGTCCCGCCCGCTCGATGAGGAGGCCTCACCATGCCCATCGCCACCGTCAACCCGTTCACCGGACAGACCGAGCAGGAGTTCGAGGCGCACGACGACGCCGAGGTGGAACGCCGTATCGCCGCCACCCACGCCGCGTACACGGAACTGCGCGCCACGACCTTCGCGCAGCGCGCGGAATGGATGCGCGCGGCGGCACAGCTGCTCGAGGACGACGTCGAGATGCTCGGCCGCATGATCACGATCGAGATGGGCCGGCCCATCGCCGGCGCCCGCGCCGAGATTTTGAAGTGCGCGAAGGGTCTGCGGTTCTACGCCGACCACGCGGAGGAGTTCCTCGCGCCCGAGCAGCTGGCCGACCCGTCTTCGGTCGGCGCCTCCGCCGCCGGCACCCGCTACTCGCCCATCGGCGTGGTGCTCGCGGTCATGCCGTGGAACTACCCGTTCTGGCAGGTGCTGCGCTTCGCCGGCCCGGCACTCATGGCCGGCAACACCGGCCTGCTCAAGCACGCATCGAACGTGCCGCAGGCGGCCCTCTATCTCGACACCCTGTTCGAGCGGGCCGGCTTCCCGGTGGGGGCGTTCCATTCCCTCCTGATTCCCGCGTCCCGGGTGGAGAAGGTGCTGCGGGACCCGCGGGTGAAGGCCACGACTCTCACCGGCTCCGAGCCCGCCGGGCGGTCGCTCGCCGCGATCGCCGGATCCGAGGTCAAGCACGTGGTGCTGGAGCTCGGTGGCTCCGACCCGTTCGTGGTGATGCCCTCCGCCGACATCGAGCGCGCCGCATCCGTCGCCGTCACCGCCCGCAACCAGAACAACGGCCAGTCGTGCATCGCCGCCAAGCGCTTCATCGTGCACACCGACGTGTACGACGAGTTCCTCCGCCTGTTCGCCGAGAAGGTCACGGCGCTCACCGTGGGCGACCCGCTCGATGAGGGCACCGACGTGGGTCCGGTCGCGACCGAGTCGGGTCGCGACGAGCTGGAGGGCCAGGTCGCGGATGCGGTCGCCAAGGGTGCGACCGCGGTCGTCGGCGGGTATGTGCCGGACCGTGACGGCTGGTTCTACCAGCCCACCGTCCTCACCGGCGTGACCCCCGAGATGCGGCTCCACCTGGAGGAGGCCTTCGGCCCCGTCGCCACGGTGTACCGGGTCGCCGACCGCGAGGAGGCGCTGCGGATCGCGAACGGCACGACCTTCGGCCTCAGCTCCTCGGTGTGGACCCAGGATGCGGACGAGGAAGACTGGTTCATCCGGAACATGGATGCGGGTGCCGTCTTCATCAACGGGATGACCGCGTCGTACCCCGAGCTGCCGTTCGGCGGCGTGAAGGACTCCGGCGTCGGCCGCGAGCTCGCAGCGGCCGGCATCCGCGAGTTCTGCAATCTGCAGACGGTGTGGAAGGCCTGAGCTCGATCACCCGGGGTCGCTGAGCATCTCCGTCCTTGTTCGGGCGCCGAGGCGCGCGGCCGGACGCCGATGCGCGGCACAACGGCGGAGATCGTGCGGGATAGGTCGTGTTTCGGGCCCCCCGGGCCCGTTCCGGGCATGATCTCCGCCGTTGTGTCCGGTGGGTGACTCTCGCGTCCTTGCGAACATTTCTTCGATTCAATGTCGGAGGTCGTTCGTACACTTGTTCCCATGGAGGATCTGTTCACCACCGCACACCGGGCCCTGGACCGGGCCCGGGAGTTGTGCCCGACCGGGCGGCCGGAGGGCCTCGGTGCGGGTGAGCTGGTGGCGTTGAGCGAGGCGCTCGGCACGCTTCGGCGGGCAGCGGATGCGGCGCTCGCGCCGGTGGCGGCGGAGATCGGCCGGCAGTCGCGTACGGAGTTGGGTGCGGATTCCCTGGCCCGGAAGAACGGGTTCCGGTCGGCGGCGGTGATGATCTCCACCGTGGTGGGCACCACGACCGGGGAAGCTGCCCGGGCGATGCGGATCGGTGAGTCCACCACACCGCGGGTGACGCTCACCGGGCATCAGGCCCCGCCGAAGTACCCGCACGTCGCCGCCGCGTTGAACGCGACCACGATCGGGGCGCTCGCGGCCGGGGTGATCGTCGCCGCGTGCGAAAGGCTCGCGCTACGCGCCGACCCGGCAGCCCTCGACCGGTTGGAGCGGATGCTGGTGAACCGCGCCCCGGGGCTCACGCTGGATCAGTTGCAGAAGCTGATCCTTCGCGCCGAAGCGCACCTCGACCCCGACGGTGTCGAACCCCGCGACACCGAACGACGCAGCAACCGTGCCCTGTCCATCCATGAAGACCGCGACGGGATGCTCGTCCTCTCCGGCCGACTCGACCCCGAAACCGCCGCACCCGTCAAAGCCGCCGTCGAAGGACTCGTCACCGGGATGCTCCGCCGCCGGCGGGATGCGGCACGGGATGGTGACGCTGACGCCGGCCCGGTCATCGAGGACACCCGCACGGTGGCGCAGATGCGGGCGGATGCGCTCGCGGACCTGTGCCGGCATGCCCTCGGGTGCGACAGCATCCCGCAACACCCCGCCACCACCGTCGTGGTGCGGATGACCCTGGAAGACCTGCAGGCCGGGACCGGGTCGGCGACCATCGACGGGATCCCCGCCCCGGTCAGCATCCCCACCGCCCGGCGCCTCGCCGCCGACGCGCAGATCATCCCCTGCGTCCTCGGCGGGAACAGCGACATCCTCGACTGGGGCAGAGCGAAACGCCTCTTCACCCCCGCCCAGAAACTCGCCCTCGTCGAACGCGACGGCG